>JAFQJL010000028.1 GCA_017414965.1 Clostridia bacterium | reverse complement strand
TTTTGATGTAACGGACGGCACTAAAATTGTTACACATTTTGAAATCGATTGGAATAATGGTGAGTTCATTTGCATTGCAAGAAATGAATATGGAGAAAATGAATATTTGCAGTGTGATGTTGATACAACAGAGTTTTTATTGAAAATGCAAGATACAACCGAAACAATGTTTATAGATAAAAGATATGTTGAGATGTCAAAAGAAGAAATCAAAAATATGTAGTGGTTCAAATCCATAATATTAAAACTCAAAAGGCATCTAATTTGTACTACCTTTCCAAAAAGAGACTTGCTACGGCAAGTCTTTTTTGTTTGGTGGAATGAAGCGTTCCCTTACGGGAACATGAAGCAGCCTTCGGATATGAAGACGCTTTCGCTAATGAATAATTGATTTAATCTACAGTTTTTGCTATAATCAACTCCTTTTTAGATAATTATACCATTTCAAAAAGATGTCGGTGAATGTCGGTTTGGTTATCCGTTATAATACTTACCGAAAGGATGTGAAATAATGGATATGCTTGAACAAATGATTTTGCAGGCAAAAAACGGCACTGGTTGGAATCCTGAATTTGCTGAAAGCAAAAATTATAAATTTTGGAAAGCAATACTTGATATAAAAACTTGTAAACCTTGTAGAGATAATCATGGCAAAATTTGGTTAGTGGCAGAAAAAATAAATAAAAAACCGCCATTGCACCCAAACTGCAGATGTAGTATAATACCCTTGCAAACAATAAAAGCAGGTACTGCGACAACAGCCAAAACCAATGGCGCTGATTGGCATTTAAAATATACTAATCGTTTGCCGAATTATTATATCAGTGAAAACGAATTAAAAGAATTAGGTTGGGAAAGAGGGAATAAACCTTCAAACTTTGTTATAGGTAAAATGCTACACAAAGACTACAAAAATAAAAATAATCATTTACCTGACAGTCCTAATCGTATTTGGTATGAAGCGGATATTAACTATACCCAAGGTAAGCGAAACAGCCAGCGCATTTTATGGTCAAATGACGGTTTGATTTTTGTTACCTTTGATCATTACGAAACCTTTTATGAAATTGTATAAGAAAGGAGTTTTGAAAAATGAGTAAAAAAACAGCAATATTGGATTTAACAGGATGCAAATACTTAGGCGAATTACACCAACGCATCAAAGAAGCGTTGGATTTTCCTGATTATTACGGAGAAAATTGGGATGCCTTTTGGGATTGTATCAATGTGGATTGTGACGTTGATATTGTTACTATAAAAGGCAGCAACCAAGTTTCCGAGGAACTAAATCCTGATATTGCGACAATGATTGAGCTTTTAGAAGAAAACAAACAATATTGGGCTGGCGGTAATCGTCCCTTTGATTACGAAATAATAGATTAATACAGAGTATCACTAAAATATGTAGCAGTTAGAACATATAGGTCAAAACTTAAAAAGGAAAATATAATTTAAAAACAATAAAATTAGCACCTGATTCCATACTTGGTTTCAGGTGCTTTATTTATTTCACTTCGCTATTTTCTATTGCATAATCAAGCAATATATTGATGAGTTCATTTCTTGAACGATTTGTTTCTTCCGCCAATTTATCAAGATCAGCAACCGTTTGATCCTTGATTCTAATAGAAAAGGTTTTATATCCGTCTTCTCCTTTTAAGGCCTTTTTGTTTATGATTAGTTTTTCTTTCATATAAATCACCTCACCAATATTATGCCTTGACAAATGTTATAGATATATGTTATAATTTATAACATACTATTTATGGAGGTGTTTTTTTGGAAGCGGTATATGTAATTGTTGCTCTATTTATTATCTTTTTGATTTGTACTAATCCATGGCTTTTAGCCATTCTTCCACTGGTGATTCTGTTATTCGTAAGTTTAGCTATATCTGAAAAAAACAATAACAATAAAGTAATAAATTCTACGGCATTTAAAGATACGTTAAATATGGATTTGAAGTTGATTTCACTTTTTAAAATCTGTGCAAAAAAGTGTGATGGATTTACGTTAATTATGTTAAATCGCGAAGATATGGCTGACACCAAAAGTTCTGATGAAATTTACTTAAAGGTCTTTTTAGAACATATAGATGGCATATCAATACTGCGCGATTTTTTGGATTCGGAAGAAGTCAAAAATAGAATCTGTTTGAATTTGTTTGATGAAAACATTGCAAAATTAAGATGTATGTTCGACATAGACAGCTTTATCAACCAAATCCCATTAAATGATGGTTCTTCAATGACATATTATCACGCATTCAAATGTAGCGATGCTCTAAAAGGCAATAAAAGAGAAATTTACTTAAAGGAAATTAAAAGAAATATGGGGGATTAATATGAGTAAAAGTTATTATGGATTATGTGGTTCTTGCAAATTTTGCGAATTAGGAGACGGATATACATATTTGTATAAAACTAAATTTAAGTGTTCTAAAACAGGTTATACCGTCGCCGCTGATGAAAAACCTTGCAACAAATTTGAACCCGATTTAGTAAGGACAAATGAAATCATAGCTCACTACGATAAAACATAACCTAGATAGTATGTATTTTACGCTCAGTATTGCTTTGTCAGTTCACTTTTTGTGATTTTTAAGCAAGATAAAAACTACGAGTAAATTATATAGTTTATCGGAATATAAAAAACAATTTGGCATCATAATGATTCGTGACAGCCAAAACGAAACCAACCCGAACGGGTTGGTTTTTCGTTTTGGTGAAATAAAGCGTTTGCGTCGTGAACATTGAGCCGCCTTAAAATATTCTGCAACACCGAAATATCAATACATCTTGTTTAAGCAACATCTTTATGCTATAATTAGACTAAAGGGGTGTTTTGTATGAATGTTAAACTTAGAAGATTAATTGCTTTTATAATAGATTTTTACATATCAATTCTTCCGCCAATATTTATATTCACGTTCCTAAGCACATTTTTACAAAGCGAAGCTTTAATTACTATTATTTTGTTTTTAACTATAATTTTTGCTTTGGGCGCCTTTATAGCACGGGATGTTATCTTTAAAGGTCGCAGCTTAGGTAAACGAATTTTAGCTTTATATGTTTACGATAAAAATTCTTTAACTCAAGCAAGTAAAAAACAATGTTTTTTGCGAAATATATTTTTATGCATATACTTAGTTGACGGTATAATATTACTTGCAACAAGCGAAACAATAGGTGACCGTGTTGCCGGTACATTGGTAACATCCAAACAAGGATTAGATTCCTATACTAATAAAATACAAGATAGCGCCCCTACTCCAAAACAGAAAAAAGTTACAAAAGTAGTATTAGTAATAGCAATAATTATTGTAGTTTTGGCTATCTTTTCAGGACTAATTCAGACTGTTTTGAACACTCAAAAAGATACTGAAGAATATAAAGTCGCATATAGTTATTTAGTTAAAAGCCAAGCTTTTAAAGAATTAAATACCGATGAATCAAAAATTCGTTTCAATAAATATTCTTCAAGTACATATACATCAGAAAACAGCAATTCTGTTACTCAAACCGTTAAGATTGGTTTTGTTGTGAATTTTCAATCTTTTGAAGTTATATGCCACAAGGAAAATGATGTTTGGCAAGTATGTGATAAATGTACCCTTTTTGAATAAAATTTTACTTTCACATAGAAATTAGGTGTAAATTATAATGAATTTACTGGAAAAAATGAAAAACGGCGAGCTTTATGATTGCTCGCTTGAAGCAATTCCCGAAGAGCTTAATAAAAAATTGTACGAATGTAAAGAGCTGCTTCATGATTTTAACCTTTCTCGCCCAAGCGAAACCGAATACCGCGAAGAAATTATCCGTAAGGTTTTTGCAGAAGTAGGTGAAAATTGCTATATTGAGCCCCCATTCCACGCAAATTGGGGTTGTAATATGCATGTTGGTAAAAACTTTTATTCTAACTTTAATCTAACTGTTGTGGATGATGCAGATATTTATATTGGCGACAGCGTAATGATTGCGCCCAATGTTACTATTGCAACCGGAACGCATCCCATCTGCCCCGATCTTCGCGAAAGGGTTTACCAATATAATCTTCCCGTTCATATTGGCAACAGGGTATGGATTGGTGCAGGCGCGGTTATTTTACCCGGTGTTACTATTGGTGATGATTCTGTAATAGGTGCAGGTAGTGTTGTCACTAAGGATATTCCGTCGGGTGTGGTAGCAGTTGGAAATCCTTGCCGTGTATTGCGTGAAATCAGTGAATACGATTATGAATACTACCGTAAAAATTGCAAAATCGGATTTAAGATTGAAAAAGACTAAAAATTCAAAGCGGTGAATTTATGATTAAAAAAATAATATCATTAGTTATTATTATTTTGATACTTGTTTTAAGCCTTGGTATTACTGCCTATGCTGAAAATTTAGATACTTCCCATCCCCTTTCTATAACCACTTTGCGCGCCGGTGGTGGCGGCGGTGGAGGTGGAGGAAGCGGTGGCGGCGGTGGTAGTAGCGGCGGCACTCACCACTACTCAGGCACCGAACGCCCACCAACACTTTTTGAATCTATTCTTGAATTTATTTTGTTGCCGTTTGTGTTCTTTTCTTCATCAATTATCTTTTATTTCAAACTTACTAAGCGTTCAAGAAAAGCCAAAAAACTTATGAAACAAATACAAAAAAGCGACCACGCTTGGAAATATAAAAATATTAGCGCTATAGTAGAAAAAAGCTTTATTACTATTCAAAACGCTTGGGCAAATTTAGATATGGCACCTGCGGCACAATATATGTCGGACGAATTGTATGATAATTTTCAAACAAAATTAAACTGGATGGCTTACAGGAACGAAAAAAACATTTTGGAAAATATACAGTTGTTGGAAGCACTCCCTGTAGCCGTGCACGATGATGCCGATAATTCGCGCGACTATATTTGGTTTTACATAAAGGGCAAAATGGTTGATTACACCATCAATACCGAAACTCAATTAAAAACAAACGGCAGTACCGCCCCTTCATCCTTTGTGGAATATTGGCAATTTACAAGAAAAGAAAACACTTGGGTTTTAAATAAAATTTTGCAAAAAGATGAAACCGACCAAATCCCATTTGCCGACTAAATAATTTTTTAACCCCGTACAAAAGTACGGGGTTTTGATTTTAGGCAAAATCGCGCTTATACTTGCTTTTCAATAAGCAGGGTGATATAATTAATTGGCAATAAAACCACTATAAAGGCGGAAAATAAATGAAAACCTTTTGTTTTACAGTTGATGATAACATTCGCTTTTTAAAAGAAATAACAGAAAACCGTTATAAAAGTATTTTCGAACATCCGTATCTTGCTATGTACAAGCGTTTGCACGAAAAATATGGTTTAAAAGTACAATTAAATATGTTTTATTGTACAAGCGGTTTTGACCTTTCTTTAATGAGTGACAGCTACTACTCTGAATGGGAAGAAAACAGCGATTGGTTAAAGCTTTCTTTTCACTCGGAATACGAAAACCTAAGACCTTATGAATTTTCGGGCTACAATGAAGTATACGAGCACTGCAAAACCGTGCAGGAACAGATTATTCGTTTCGCTTCAAAAAAGGCATTAGCCGAAACTACAACCATTCATTTTTGTCGTACCACGGAAGAAGGACTTAAAGCGCTTAAAGACAATAATGTAAAAGGCTTATTAGGTCTATTCGGTACTGAAAGCGAGCCAAGAAGTTCTTACGGTATAAAAGAGCCTACCGCTACACAAATAAGAAACGGAAATACAGTAAATGAAAATGGTATTGCCTTTGCTCCTATAGATATTGTTATGAACATTTTTTCTAAAGAAAGTATACAAAGTCAACTTTCAAATTTATCGTATAGAGAGCACATTTGGGTAATGATACACGAACAATATTTTTATAAGGATTATAAATCCTATCAGCCCGATTTTGAAGAAAAAATAGCCAGCGCGTTCTCTTATTTAAGTAATAACGGCTATAAAAGTTATTTCTTCCAAAATTTAATATAAAAGGGGAATATTTTATGGGAGCAAAAGCAAAAAAGAACGGACTATTTATACTAGGCATTGCTATATGCTTTGCGGTAGCGGCTTTATCGGTATTTTTAGAAGAGTTAATCCCAGGCGGACTATTGGGTGCTTCAATAATTGCCTTGTTTTTGGGTACGATTATCAACACCTTTTTTCATCCCGATTGGATAAAGCCTGCGCTTAAATTTACATCAAAAAGAATACTAAAGGTTGCGATTATACTTTTAGGCGCTTCGCTTTCAATAAAAACAATTATGTCGGTTGGTAAGATGACCTTCTTTGTAATGATTTTCACCTTTGCAATGTGCTTTGGTGGTGGTTACTTTGTCCGTAAGCTTTTTGTTCTTAACTGGAAGCTTAGCAACCTTATTTCTGCAGGAACAGGTATCTGTGGCGGCTCTGCAATAGCGGCTATTGCCCCTGCTATTGATGCCGAAGATAAGGATATTGCCTTTGCGATGTCCTCTACCTTCCTTTTTGATATGGTAATGGTAGCGCTTTATCCACTTATGGGTAAGGCTCTTGGTATGACTGATATTGCCTACGGTATATGGGCAGGAACATCGGTTAACGATACCGCAAGCGTTGTTGCATCGGGCTATGCTTTTTCTGAAATCGCAGGTGATTTTGCAACAATGGTAAAGCTTACCCGTACTATTGCAATTATTCCAACTGTATTGGTTTTTGCATATATAGGCGCACGCTTAAAGCAAAAGGAATTAAAAGCTGCAAACAATGGTCAAAAGGTCAATATTGTAAAAATTATTCCTTGGTTTATTGGTGGTTTTCTGCTATTAGCAGTTCTTAATAGTGTTGGTTTTATTCCCACTACCATATCGGGTGTTATGAAAGGTGCCAGCAAATTTTTAATGGTTACCGCCCTTGCAGCCATAGGCTTAGGCACAAGTCTTTCCGACTTTAAAAAAGCAGGCCTTAAACCAATGTTTTACGGAATAACAATAGACACCTTGGTAACCTTAACTGCCCTTTGTGTTATTTGGTTTATGGGATTAATGTAAATATATATCAAAAGGATTAATACTATGGAAGCTATAGAAATTATCGCTCAATGCATTGGCATTGTGGCTATGCTTTTTAACATACTTTCCTACCAAGGTAAAAGCCAAAAAGCAGTAATTACAATGCAGTTATTTGGTGCTTCGCTATTTGCAATAAATTTTTTAATGCTAGGCGCTACCGTTGGCGGTTTGCTTAATATTTTAGGTGCTATTCGTGCTTTTGTTTTCATTTTTAAAGAAAAACTAAAGACTGACCGTTTACCTTGGTTTATTGTTTTTGTTTCGCTATATATCGCAGTATATATACTTAATTTCACCCTATTTGGCAAAGAAGTTACTTTATTTAACCTTATAATCGAGCTACTACCTGTTATTGGTATGACCGCTCTAAACATCGGTTACCGGCTTAAAAATGCTGCAGATGTTCGCCGCTTAGGTATGGTAAGCTCGCCCGCGTGGTTAATTTATAATATCGCGGCAGGCTCGTGGGGTGCCATTATATGCGAAACGCTCACCTTAATTTCTATTTTCGTTGGTATACTACGCCACGATAAGAAAATTACATAGCGCATTTTGATTGAAAGAGCGAAAATTATATAGTATAATAAAATCACCTTAAAAAAAGGATGGTAAATTTTATGAAAAACAGCATTAATTATTCTTATGAAGATTTAAAAAAATTCTGTACAGATGCATTCTTGAAATTTGGCTTTAATAAAGAAGAATGTGATATTATTGTTGACGTGTTACTCACAAGCGACCTATATGGTATTGAATCACACGGTATGCAAAGATTGGTACGCTACCACAAGGGTATTGAAAAGGGTCTTATCAAAGTAGATGCTAAACCCGAAGTGGTTTTTGAAACACCTGTATCTGCCGTTATTGAAGGTAATGACGGTATGGGTCAGTTACTCGGTCACAAGGCTATGAGTATGGCTATAGAAAAGGCTAAAAAAACCGGTATGGCAATAGTTTCGGTAAGAAATTCTAACCATTACGGAATTGCAGGCTACTATGCAAAAATGGCTTGTAACGAAGGTCTTATTGGTATGTCTATGACCAATTCCGAAGCGATTATGGTGCCTACCTTTGCTAAAAAAGCTATGCTTGGTAGTAACCCAATAGCTATTGCAATGCCTGCTAAGCCTTATGACTTCTTCTTCGATGCTTCTACCACCGTTGTAACACGCGGTAAACTTGAAATATACAACAAACTAGATAAACCGCTCCCTGATATGTGGGCGCTTGATGCCGAAGGCAAAAGCAGTACCGATGCTTCAGTTGTACTTAAAAACATTGTTGCTAAGGCAGGCGGCGGCATAATGCCACTTGGCGGCGAAACCGAACAAAGCGGTAGCCATAAGGGTTATGGTTACGGTATGCTTTGCGAAATTTTCTGTTCTATTTTATCAATGGGTCTTACTTCAAACCATACACACATCGGCGGCAAGGGTGGTACCTGCCATGGCTTTATTGCAATCGACCCTGCTGTTTTCGGCGATGCAGATGCTATTCGTGACCACCTTTCAACCTTCTTAGCTGAGCTTCGTGAAGCACCCAAAGCAGAAGGTCAGCAGCGTATCTACACCCACGGTGAAAAAGAAGTTTTCGCTTATAAAGACAGAATGGAAAACGGTATTGATGTAAATATAGGCACCGTTGCAGAAATGGTTGACCTTTGCAAATATCTTAATATGGATATAAAAGAGTATCTTGGCGAAGCAGCATTAGAGCTTACCCTTCAAAAAAGCTCATACGATATGTAATTTTTAAAAAGACCTTGTCTTATGAGGCGTACTTTTAAGGACAGTATAACTAGATACGAAAACACCCGTAGTTTGTAAAACTGTGGGTGTTTTTTCATATTCTCTTTATTTGTTGGTCAAGTTATGCTATAATACAACTAACCGATAAATAAGAATTTATAAGAGAGTGCTATTATGGAATTTAATGAAAAATTACAGGAACTCCGAAAGCAAAAAGGTCTTACACAAGTGGAATTGGCAGAATTGATGTATGTATCCCGCACTGCTATTTCAAAGTGGGAGTCAGGTCGTGGATTCCCGAATATAGAGTCTTTGAAGGCAATATCAAAGTTATTCTCTGTTTCCTTGGATGAACTGTTGTCCGGTGAAGAGATTCTTGCCATTGCAGAAAAAGACCACAAAGAAAAAGAAAGAACGATTCGAGACTTGGTTTTTGGTCTGCTTGACTGCGGTATGGCATTGTTACTATTTTTACCTTTCTTCGGTCAAAAAGCGGATGGCGTTATCAGAGAGGTATCGCTCCTTGCTTTGAGTGAAGTTCAGCCGTACTTAAAAACTGCGTACATTGCTTTTGTAGGTATTATGATAGTGTTGGGCATTATAACCCTTGCCCTGCAAAACTGTCGTCAAAGACTTTGGACTCAGAGCAAAAGTATTTTGTCGCTGACATTAAGCGCCGTTGGAGTATGCCTTTTTATTGCAAGTCAGCAACCCTATGCAGCGGTATTTATATTTGCATTTTTGATTATCAAGGCTTTAATGCTGATAAAACGGTAATGATACGAAGCGTATCATCGATGTGACGGCTAAATTCTTTCATTCTTCATTGCTTTTCCCTAAACTTGTATTCAGGCGAAAGCCAAAATACAAACCAAAAGGATGGTAGAGAAAATGAAAAGAATTAGAAAAAGCTTTATTGCTTCAATGTGTTTGCTTACAGCGTTTGTACTGTGGACGGTGGCAATTTGCTTTGTGGATGTGCGTGCGATTGGCCCACAAGGTTCATCTGTAGGATTTGCCGGCATCAATGGTTTTGTCCACACTTTGACAGGTGTGCATTTCAGCTTATATAATATAACGGATTGGCTCGGACTTGTGCCGATCTTTGTATGTATAGGATTTGGCATACTGGGACTGGTGCAGTGGATCAAGCGGAAAAGCATACGCAAGGTGGATCACAACGTTCTTATTTTGGGCGGGTTTTATATAGTCACGATTGCCGCCTATTTGTTTTTTGAGAGCGTGGCAATCAACTACAGACCGGTACTGATAAACGGATATTTAGAAGCATCTTACCCATCTTCAACAACAATGCTGGTAATGTGCGTTATGCCGACGGCTATAATGCAGTTGGGTAGTCGCATAAAGAGCAAAGCGCTCCGTAATATCGTTGCTGTTTCAATCATAACATTTATTACCTTTATGGTAATTGGCAGACTGTTTTCCGGCGTACATTGGTTCACGGATATTGTTGGCGGTACGTTACTAAGCACAGGACTTGTAATGCTGTATCGTGCTATTATCGGTTTGGAAGTTGGGTAAACTATAATTTACCGAATAGATGATATTTGTTTAGAAAAGGGTTTTCGGTTCTCCTAACAAGTGGAAAATGTGATATGCATTTTCCCTGCTTGCTACGGTATAAGACAAAATTAAAAGATGCACGAAAATTTCGTGCATCTTTTTTTACTGTCCTTCAGAGTACAACACATAAAGCGCAAGCCTTTTTTATATTTATCCGCGAATTTTCTCGGCAAAATCGTCCAGCCACTCGCCATAGACGTTTTCGATCTCGCCGCTGTCGGCCAGCGCCGCCAGCTGAGAGTCGATCGGCATCTGCGCTATGTGCGGAATCCCGTACTGCGCGGCGATTCCCTCCACGTGACTCTCGCCAAAGATGTGGTGGCGTTTGCCACAATCCGGACACTCGAAATACGCCATATTCTCCACGATGCCAAGCACCGGAATGTTCATCATATTAGCCATGTTGACCGCTTTTTCCACGATCATCGACACCAGCTCCTGCGGCGAGGTGACGATCACGATGCCGTCCAGCGGCAGCGACTGGAACACCGTCAGCGGCACGTCGCCGGTGCCGGGCGGCATATCCACAAACATATAGTCAACCTCACCCCACAGCACGTCCGTCCAGAACTGCTTGACCGCGCCGGCGATGACCGGACCGCGCCACACAACCGGATCGGTCTCGTTTTCCACCAGCAGGTTGAGGGACATCACCTTCACGCCGGACGGCGTGACCACCGGCAAAATGCCGTCCTCGGTGCCCATTGCTCGATCGTGCAGACCGAACACTTTCGGGATGGACGGACCGGTGATATCCGCATCCAGCACCGCCGCGCGATAACCGGCGCGGCTGGCGAGCACCGCCAGCATAGAGGTGACCATCGATTTGCCGACGCCGCCCTTGCCGCTGACCACACCGATCACCTTATGGACCGACGTGCCCTCGTGCGGTTTTTCCAAAAAATCCTTCGGATCGCGGCGTTCGCCGCAGTTTTCCGAACAATTGCTGCAATCGTGCGTACATTCAGACATTTCCATTCCTCTTTTCCAATTGATTTCCCTATTAGTATACCACCGTCAACCGCGATTTTCAAGGCTTGACAGCAAAAGGTTTGTTGTTTACAATAAGGAACAGAGGTGATACCATGTCAGAAGCAACACCGCACTGGGAGATCGAGCGAAAATATCATATCAACCGCTTTCCGGACGACCGCGAGGGCTGGCCGTTGGTGGCGCACGTGATGATGGAGCAAGCGTACCTCTGCACCGCGCCGACCGTGCGCATCCGTGCCTCAAAAGGCGAAAACGAGGAGTGCTATTGGCTCTGCTTCAAAGGAAAAGGTCGCCTGATGCGCCGCGAAACCGAGATGCCGCTGTCGCGTCAGCAGTATGACGAGCTGTGCGATCTGCTGGAAGCGCCGCCCATCCACAAGGAGCTGCGCGTTTATCGGTTGCCGGACGGGCATCTGCTGGAATGCAGCCGCGTGGACGCCGGACAACCCACGGAATTTTACTACGCCGAGGTGGAGTTTGACTCGGTAGAGGCCTCGGAAGCCTTTGTTCCGCCGGCGTTTCTGGGCGAGGATGCCACCAACGAAAAAGGATTTTCGATGGGCACCTACTGGCGTCGCACCCGCGCCGCGCGGTAACGCGGAATTTTGGGTAACCGGTCAGTTCGAAACCATCCTGACCTAAAATAAAACTATGGAGCGTGATTTTCTTGAAAACTTCAACCGAAAGCCTGCGTCGGTTGACGCAGGCCGGGCTCATTGCCGCCGTGTACGCGGCGCTGACGCTGTGCATCCCCGTGGCATCCTACGGCATGATCCAGCTCCGGCTGGCGGAGGTGCTGACCATCCTGCCGGTGTTTTCCGCCGCCGCCGTGCCGGGACTCGCCGTCGGGTGTCTGCTCGCCAACGCATTGGGGGTATGTTTTGGTTTAACCGGCGCGTGGGATCTGCTGTTTGGTACCGCCGCCACCTTGCTCGCGGCGGTATGCACGCGACGCTTGCGCGAGGTGCGGTGGTTTGGATTGCCGATCTTGTCGGCGTTGATGCCGGTGGTGTTTAACGCGGCGATCGTCGGCTTTGAGTTGGCGATGTTTTTCGCCGGCACAGCCTTTACCCTTCCCCTCTACGGCGCAAACGCCTTGTGGGTTGGTCTTGGCGAATTATTGGCCGCCACGATTGGCGGATTGTTGCTGTTCGCCACCCTCCGCAAAACCGGCGCCGATAAGAAACTTTTTGTATAATTTAATATTGTTTATACAATCCGTATCCCTCTTGAATGAAATCGAGAGGGATTTTTTGTATAATATAAATGCTATTATACGATTTGTATTTTCACAAAATAGTGCGTGTGATACCTGCAAAGCGCTGCCGACAACTCCGTAGGGGACGGCGTGCTACAAAAAGCACCCCCACAGACATTCGTCTGTGGGGGTGCTTTGGATTTTGTGGGTTTGTGCGATTATTCCTCGGTGACTTCCTCGGTGGTCTCGGCGTCGGTCGCCTCGACCTCTTCGGCGCCTTCGTCCGCATCGCCGGTGTCCTCCGGCTTGGCGGTCTCCTCCTCGTCGTCGCGCGAGGTATTAATCAGCGATACAATGCGCACGTCCTCGCCGAGCCGCATCACGCGCACGCCCTTGGACGGACGGTTGCACAAGCGGATGTCCGACGCGTGCATACGGATCACGATGCCGTCGGTGGAGATGAGCATAATGTCCTCCGCATCCGGATCGATCGCCGTAACCGCCGCCACGTCGCCAAATTTCTCGACGTGGTAGTTAGTGAGACCCTTACCGCCACGCGACTGCAAGCGATAATTGTCGTACTCGGACAAGCGGCCATAGCCAGTTTCGGTGACGGTGAGCAGCTTCTTGCCCGGCTCCAGCACCACCAGACTGATAACCTCGTCCTCCGGACGGAGATTCAGCGCCTTCACGCCGCGAGCCGTACGACCGATGACGCGGGCGTTGGCTTCGCTGAAGCGGATCGCCATACCCTTTTTGGTGGCGACCAGCATCTCCTGATAACCATCGGTAACCGCCACGCCGACCAAGCTGTCGCCCTCGTCGAGATCGATGGCGATCAGACCACTCTTGCGCGCGTTGCTGTACGCGCTCAGGCGCGTGCGCTTGATGATACCGCGGCGCGTGAGCAGCGTCAGGTACTGATCATCCAAGAATTCGTTGGCCGGAATCATCGCCGTAACCTTTTCGCCCTGCTCCAGCGGCAGGAGGTTGACGATGTTCATCCCCTTGGCGGTACGGCTGCCCTCCGGCACCTCGTAGCCTTTGAGTCGATACACGCGACCGCTGGTGGTAAAGAACAGCACCATATCGTGCGACGAGCAGGCAAACAGCGTTTCGGTGACGTCCTCGTCGCGCGTGGTCATACCGGTGATGCCGCGACCGCCGCGATGCTGTGCCTTATACACATCCGCCGCCATACGCTTGATGTAACCGAGACGCGTCATAGTCAGCACGCTCTCCTCCACCGGAATGAGATCCTCGATGTCCATCTCACCCGAGATGATGGAGATATCGGTACGGCGCTCGTCGCCGTATTTGTCGCGCATACGCAGGCATTCGTCCTTGACGACGCCCTGAATCTTCTTTTCGTCGGCGAGCAACGCCTCGAACTCCGCGATCTTCGCGTGGAGCGCGTTTAGCTCGTCCTCGATCTCCTGCCGTCCCAGACCGGACAGCTGACCGAGGCGCATTTTCACGATCGCATCCGCCTGCACGTCGTCAAAGCCGAAGCGTTCGCCCAGCGCGATCTTGGCGCTCGGCTGATCCTTGGCGCTGCGGATGATGTTGATGACCTCGTCGATGAAGTCCACCGCCACCTTGAGCGCTTCCCAGATGTGCGCCTTTTCCTGCGCCTTTTTCAGATCAAATTGGGTGCGGCGGGTGATAACCTCCACCTGATACTTAATATATTCCTCCAGCATCTGCTTGAGGGTGAGGATCTTCGGCTCGCCGTTGACCAGCGACAGCATAATCGCACCGAAGGTGGTCTGCATCTGCGTGTAGCGGAACAGGTGATTCAGCACGATCTGCGGATTGGCGTCCTTTTTCAGATCGATCACAATGCGCATACCGTTGCGGTTGGAGTAGTCCACCACATCCTTGATGCCTTCGATCTTCTTCTCGTCTGCCAGCTCGCAGATGTTCTTGACCAGATCCAGCTTGCGCACCATATACGGAATCTCGGTTACGGTAATGCGGAAATGCCCGTTGGATTCCTCGGTAATCTCGGTCCGTGCGCGGACGGTGATGCGACCGCGACCGGTCGCGTACGCCGCGCGGATGCCGGCGCGCCCCATAATCACGCCGCCGGTGGGGAAATCCGGACCCTTGATGTGCTCCATCAGCTCCGGCAGATCCGCCTCGGGATTGTCGATGAGCAGGCAGATCGCGTCAACCACCTCGCACAGATTGTGCGGCGGGATGTTGGTCGCCATACCGACCGCAATACCGGACGAGCCGTTTACCAGCAGGTTCGGGAAGCGCGACGGCAACACCACCGGCTCTTTCAGACGATCGTCGTAGTTGGGCGCGAAATCCACCGTGTTCTTGTCGATGTCCACCAGCATATCCAGAGACATCTTGTTCATGCGCGACTCGGTGTAACGATAGGCGGCCGCCGGATGTCCGTCAATGGAACCGAAGTTGCCGTGACCGTCGATCAACGGATAGCGCAGCGAGAAATCCTGTGCCATACGCACCATCGCGTCGTAAACCGACGCGTCGCCGTGCGGATGGTAACGACCCAGCACCGTACCAACCGTGTCCGCGCACTTGCGGTACGCCTTTTCCGGCGTGAGGTTGTTTTCGTGCATTGTGTACAGAATGCGGCGGTGCACCGGCTTGAGACCGTCGCGCACGTCCGGCAGGGCGCGCGCCACCAACACCGATACGGAATACTCCAAGAACCGGCGTTTCATCTCCTTTTCAAGATCGGCGTCAATCACCTTTTCCCCCAGCGCGACCACCGGCTCCTCTGCCGGTACCGCGTTGTTGTTCAAAATCTCATCCATAACGGGCCCTCCTTGTGGTTGGGGAATAATAAGTTGGGGTTACTTTTTGGTTAATACAAAGTGTATATTTATGGTTTGGTTATACGAAATCATAGTCCGAAATAGCGTTTTACCGCCTCCGGATCGGGCAAAGACGCGTACCGCAGGCAGATCGGACCCAGCGGCGTCTGCACCAGCAGACCTTCGCGGGATTCGCGCACAGACAGCAGTTCGCGCGGCACGAACATCTCGCCGCCGCGGATGTAGACGGTCACGCCGTCGGCTTGCGGGGACAAACCCAGCAGGGTGGGCGGCGACGATTTGGCAAGCGCCTTAGCAAACAGCGTCAGCACCAGTTGAGAAAGCAGCATCCACGCCACGACACACAGACCGTCCGCAAACGGCAGCGCGCCGATCGGATCCAGAAGCAGTCCGGTCAACAGTCCGACGGTCACCACCAGCATCGGTCGGTAGACAGCCAGCTGGACTTCCATAGAGCCACGTAACTGATGCTCAGTCAAGCGCGACGGCGGCTCGTGGAGCGCCTTGGGCGGCACCACCGGTCGCGCCGGAAAATCCGGCACCGGCAACGGCTCGATCAACATCGGACGAAGGCGCTCCTTGCAGGACATACGCCCCGCCGGCAACCCCATCGCCAACGTATTATAGATAGTCTGCGCCTGCGCCGGCGTCAGCGTCCGCGCCGGTAACACGACCAACACTTGATCGGCGTACAGCACAAATTTCTCCGCATCCTCCCAAAACTCCTGAATCTCGGAGTAGGGAATCGCCAGACGGCGACGGTCGGACACCGTTTCCAGATGGTCGCGGTAAAACCGCACCTGATCGGGTGTGTCGCCGCGCATCCGCCGATAGACGCCGTACATATTCGACAGCGCCTCGTTTTCGCGTTTTTTCTTAGTCACAGCGGTGATCACGGTCAGCACAGCCGCAAACAGCAGCCATCCGACAACGGTCAGCATCCGCGCTTCGCCGGCGGTTTCCGCCGCGACAGCCAACGCCATCAGCGCCAGAAACGCCGTGGTGACCGGCCAAGCAAACCGAAACAACCGGCTGACCCGCCGGACGTTTTTCTGCGCGGCGTTGTACTCCGCCTGCGACATCGGCACGCCGGCCAACACCAGCAACGGCTGGTCTTGTTGTGTATTCATGGTTTTCTCCTGTCAGCGCAAGGTTCGGGGCGTCAGTTTTTCGCATAAGAACGCCCAGCAATCCTCGTCAACCGCGGCTTTAGGCACCGCGATCAAGTTATTTTTTGCCGGAAACAGCACCAGCAGATCGTCCTGTTGCCACGCAGCGACATCCTCGTAGGCGGCCTCGTGGTAGTGTTCGAGCTTTTTGCCGAAGCCAAGACCGCTTTCCGCGATCCACAGATTGATCTTTTTCTGCTGTTTGGCCTCGTTTTTGGCGATACGCCGCACCGAAAGCGGGCTGTAAAGCACCGCTGCAGCCGCCAAAATCAAGCAGAGCACACCGATTACCAGCGTGGAGGTCGGTCGCGCCACGTCGGTGAAGTAATTGACCAGACACACCGCGCCCACGACCACGCCGATCGCGCATTCAACGGCGGTGCGCACCGGACCGGTCCGGCGACGCTCCGACACCGTCAGCGCCCGACGAATCTCGGATTCCTCCAACGCATAGCGCGTATGCCAGCGACATTTGCCGCCGTCCGGCGCCGTACAATCGGCTTCGAACGAATGAAACTCCGAAAGCATCGTCTGTATCCTCTTAGAAATCCAGATTGGTGGCGTATTTCGCGTTCTGTTCAATGAACAGACGGCGCGGCTCGACCTTGTCGCCCATCAGAATGGCGATCGCTTCGTCGGCGGCCTGCACATCCTCGACGGTCACCTTGATCATCGAACGCACGCCCGGATCCATGGTGGTCTCCCACAACTGTTCAGGATCCATTTCACCAAGACCTTTATAGCGCTGCACGTCCGCGCTACCGCCTAATTCGGCGACGTGCTGGTCGCGTTCCTCGTCCGAGTACGCGTAGCGGACGTTTTTGCCGCCCTTGGACACCTTAAACAGCGGCGGTTGCGCGATGTAGAGATGCCCCTCCTCGATCAGCGGTTTCATATAGCGGAAGAAGAAGGTCATCAGCAGGGTGGAAATGTGCGCGCCGTCCACGTCAGCATCCGCCATAATAATGACTTTGCCGTAGCGGAGCTTGGAGAGATCGAAATCCTCGCCGATACCGCAGCCGAGCGCCACAATGACGGGATTTAACTTATCGTTGTTGTACACCTTGTCCGCGCGGGATTTTTCCACGTTGAGCATCTTGCCCCACAGCGACAAGATCGCCTGGAAGTTGGAATCGCGGCCTTGAATGGCCGAGCCGCCGGCGGAATCGCCCTCGACGATGTACAGTTCGGTGCGCTCCGGATCCTTCAAAATGCAATCCGAAAGCTTTTCGGGCATACGGGTGTTGAGCAAACCAACTTTTTTACGCTCGCGCTCGCGGGCTTTCTGTGCCGCTTCGCGCGCGGTGGCTGCGCCGATCGCCTTATCCAAGATCGCCTTGGCAACCGCCGGATGTTCTTCCAGATACGGCGTGAGTTTTTCGTTTAAGAGCTTGGTCACCAGCGTACCGATCGCGGTGTTACCGAGTTTTGCCTTGGTCTGACTCTCAAACTGTGCGTCCTCCAGCTTCACGCTGACGACCGCCGCCAGACCTTCGCGCACGTCCTCGCCCGTGAGGTTGTTGTCGTTTTCCTTGAGCAAGCCGAATTTGCGCGCATAGGAGTTGAGCACACGCTGCAAGCCGTTTTTAAACGCCTGCTCGTGCGTACCGCCGTCCACCGTCAACATATTGTTGGCAAACGACAGAATGTTATCGGCATAGCTGTCGTTATACTGCAGCGCGATCTCCGCAATGGAGTTGCCGCTGGCCAGCGAAATGTGGATGACGTCCTCGTGCAGCGGCGAATATCCGCGCACGTTGTTCATATAGGTAACAAATTCCGAGATGCCGCCCTCATAGCAGAACACTTCGGTGCGCGGATTCTCCTCGTCGCGCAGATCGCTCAGCGTGATCTTCAGACCAGCGTTCAAAAACGCCTGCTCACGCATACGCTTTTCGAGCGTTTCGTAGTCGAACTCGGTGGTATCGGTGAAAATCGAGGGGTCCGGCTTGAATTTTACGTACGTTCCGGTCTCCTCGGTCTTGCCCACAACCGTTAAGTCGGTGACCGCCTTACCCAGCTCGAACCGCTGTTGGTGGATCTCGCCGTCGCGCGATACCTGCACCTCCAACCACTCGGAGAGCGCGTTAACCACCGATGAGCCCACGCCGTGCAGACCGCCGGCGACCTTGTATCCGCCGCCGCCGAATTTACCGCCGGCGTGCAGAACAGTCAGCACGACCGTAACGGTAGCCATGCCCATCTTCTCGTTCATACCAACCGGAATGCCGCGGCCGTTATCGCGCACGCCGATCACGTCACCGGGGAGAATTTCCACCTCGATGTGATTGCAGAAGCCTGCCAGCGCCTCGTCAACCGAGTTGTCCACAATCTCATACACCAGATGGTGCAGACCGCGCGGACCGGTCGAGCCGATATACATACCCGGACGCTTGCGAACCGCTTCCAGTCCTTCCAGAACCTGAATTTGACTGTCGTCGTACGCTTCTTCTACCGCGTCAGGTACCAACTTTTCTTCTTCGATGCTCATGTGAGTGTCCTCCTTATGAGTCTTAAAATGCTCTTAAATTACTTAACTTCCAATCGTTTGTGCAGCGTCGCCGGCATCAGCTGTGCCAAATACACCGTTTCCGGTCGACCGGCGGTCTGACAAAACACAAAGGATTTGGGAACGTCGTCGGAAACCATCACGACCTCCCCTTCCTTTTCAATTCGATTTAAAAATTTACGCGTGTGGCGGGAGACGGTGGTATTATCCATATCAAAAATGCCGATGATCTCGTAATCCTGCACCACGGTATTTTGTCCCAAGTGGAGATACATCCCGCCGCCCCCTTTGTTTCACGTGAAACGCGCGTTACGTTTCGCTTAAATTTCCGCTTTCCATACGGAATACGCGACCTTTGCTCAGTCGCCCGAGCGCCGACGGATCGCAAGCGGTAATAAACACCTGCCAGCCGGCCAAGTGATTCATTAAATAATTTTGCCGATCCACATCCAGCTCGCTCATCACGTCGTCGAGCAGAATAGCCGGTCGCTCGCCGGTGATTTCCCCCAGCACCGCCGCTTCTGCCATTTTTAAGGCAAGCACCGCGCTGCGTTGCTGTCCTTGCGAGCCAAACGCCCGCGCGGACAACTCCGCTACCGATACCGACAAATCCTCTCGGTGCGGACCGACGGTGGAAAATCCCGCGCCGACGTCCGCTTGTCTGGCAGCGGCGATGGTTTCTTCCCAATACGCCGCGATTTCGTCTTTGGATAATGACTCGTAGCCTTTTTCCGGCTCGTAGTCTATCTCGAATTTTTCCTTGTGAGAGGAAAGTCCGGCGTAAAATTCCGTTGCATACGCGCGAAGTCGTGCCACGTAATCGCGTCTGGCAACCACCATCTCCGCCGCGGCCGCGCTCATTCGCTTGTTCCACGCTTCGAGGATGGTGTCATCACCAAACCGAAACCAATCCTTTAATAAGGCGTTTCGTTGTTGAACGATGTGCATATATTCGCTGTATGTTTTGATATACCCGGGTTTTACCTGACACAACGCCGCATCCAAAAACCGACGGCGTCCGTCGGGACTTCCCTTGATCATCATCAGATGATCCGGCGAAAACACCACCGCCCCGAATAAACCGGTCATTTTGGTGGGAGAAGACAGCGCCACGCCGTTTAACGTGATCTTTCGCCGTTTTTCAATCTGAATATCCGCTGTCTGTTCACGGCCGTCCGCCTCAAACGTACATTGAAGCCGCGCCCGCGGACTACCTATTTTCACCAACTCCGCATCCTTGGAGCCGCGAAAACTCTTACCGCCGGTAAACAACCACAGACCTTCCAGTAAATTGGTTTTCCCTTGTGCGTTCTGCCCGCAGATGACGTTCACGCCATCCCCCGGCTGCCATTCCACAAAGGACATATTGCGAAAATCCAGAAATTTGCATTCCTTTACGGTCATACGTTTTTCACTTTCCAAACCACGCCGCCGGTAAACGGCTCAAAAGTATCGCCGTCGCGGAGTTTTTTTCCGCGCATGGTGCAAATCTCGCCGTTTACCTTCCACATACCGGCTTGTACCTGCATTTTGGCTTCGCCGCCACTCATTACCGCGTTGGCTTTTTTCAGTGCTTCATCCAACCGAATGTATTCGGTCGTTATTTCTACTTCTCTCATATTATTACCGTTTCATACGCACCGGCATCACGAGGAACAGGAACGACTCACCTTCCGCCGGCACGATTTTCAGCGGCGACAGGGCGTCGTTAATTTCCATTTTGATCTCGTCACACTCGGTATTTTTCAGCGCATCGAGCAGATATTGGCTATTAAAGCCCATCTCCAATCCTTCTTCTTCGGTCAAGCCTAGCACACTCGCCAAAATCACATCCGAAGCGTTGCCCATCGGTGTGGTACATTTCACCGTTACGGTGTTCTGCTCCAGCTTGGTAATGATCGGGGATTTCATACGATCGTTAATAATCAGCGACGCACGATCTACCGCGTCGATGAATTCGCGCGTGTTGGTGCTGACGTTGATACGAACGGTTTTCGGAATAGCCTTCTGATACGGCAAGAATTCGCCCTCCAACAACTTGGAAACCACCGCATACCCGTTGATTTCCATAATAACATGGCGACGACCCACCGCCAGCGACACCATCGACGCATCCTCCGGCGACAGCAACCGCATCACTTCCTGCAGCGTACGACCCGGTACCACAAACTGCATCCGATCGGTATTTTGAATGTTCTCCGAACGGAGCGCCAGACGCGAACCGTCCACCGCCACCAAACGCAGAGTGCCATCCTCCATATCAAACAACACGCCCTTGTGAACCGGACGCTCATCGTTGGAGGAAACCGCAAAAATTGTTTGACGGATCATACTGTGCAGCGTATCCTGCGGCAGCATCACACCCACACCGTCGTTCACCGTCGGGATATCCGGATACTCCGACGAGGAGATGCCCATAATGTTGAAATTCGAGCAGCCACTCTTAATATTGACCGCCAAACGGTCGTCCACCGACAATTCCACCTCATCTCCCGGCAGCTTACGAACGATATCCGTAAACAGCTTGGAGGGAAGCACAATTTCTCCCGGCTCGGTCACACCCACTTCGATGGTGGTGGTAATGGCCATTTCGCTGTTATAGCCGGCCAAAAACAGCGAGGAACGGTTGACGCGCATCAAAATACCTTCCAATGCCGGTAAAATCGATTTATTACCGGACACGGCGCGGCTGACGTTGGTAACCGCGGTGAGCAACGTTTGCTTGTCACACAGGATTTTCATTTCAACATTCTCTCCTTTTGTGGTTGATAATCAAAATTCTTAGGTTATAAAAACTAACTGCTTAAAAGAGTCTTCATCATATAGGCGGTGAATTGGTTGAAAGATAGGAAAAAGCCGTTAACCGCGCGGAAAAGTTAAACAAAATTTTTCACATCGGTTGGTGGACAAAATGTTTAACGCGTGGAAATTTTTCCTATCGATTTTTCCGGTTGAACGTTGTTTAAACCAGGTGGAAAATTCGGTGGAAACCCGCTTTAAATTTAAACGCGTTCAACCGCCCATTCACCAATTTTTCAACGATCGGTTTTGAGGTTGTTCAGAATATCCTCTACCATCGCTTTAAAAGCGGTATCGCTCTTCATTTTGTTTTCCACGCTGGTGGTGGCATACGAAATGGTGGAATGATCCAAACCGCCGAATTCGTTACCGATCTCTTTGGTTTTCATTCGCGTGATTTCACGGATGATGTAAGCCGATACTTTACGCGCCTTACTGATCTGCGAGTTACCGCCCTTATTACGAATATCCTCCGGCTGAACGTTCATCGTCCGTGCAACCTCCGCAATGATGCGGTCGACCGTCACTTCCACCGGCTGATTGTCGTTGCGGACATTGCTGATCGCCAGCTCCGCCGAGCGTTCGGTCGGCACGCTGCCGTTTAAGCGATATTCCGCGTGGAGCTTATTAATAACACCCTCAATCTGACGGACGTTGGTCTTCAACTCGCGCGCGATATAATCGCAAACGTTTTTGTCAATGTGGAAATTGAGCTGCGCCGCCTTCGACTGCACGATCAAAATACGCGTTTCAATGGGCGGCGGCTGAATATCGGCGAGCATACCCGCTTCAAATCGGCTCATCAAACGGTCGGTCAGCGTGGCAATCTCGTTGGGGCGACGGTCGGAGGTGAGAACCACTTGACCGCCCGCCAACTTAATGGCTTCAAACGTGTTGAAGAATTCCTCCTGCGTCTGCACCTTGTTGGCCAAAAATTGAATATCGTCGATCAACAAAATATCCACGTCGCGATATTTCTGGCGGAAATCCGGCAAGGTCATATCGTGCAGCGCCGCCAGAAAATCGTTGGTAAACGATTCGCAGGTGGTGTAAAGGATCTTCGATTTGGGGTTATTCTGGTGGATCTCGTTGCAGATCGCGTGCAGCAGGTGGGTTTTACCCAATCCGGAGCCACCCCAGATAAACAGCGGGTTGTAGGCGTTGGCCGGCTTGTCCGCCACCGACTGCGCCGCCAGATAAGCAAAATCGTTGGTCGGTCCGACAACGAACGTTTTAAACGTGTAAAACGGATTGATCATCTTGTAATACGTTGTCAGATCGCGGCGGAGCTGCTTGTCCTGCTTATCCTCTTCCTCGCGCGCGGCTTCCTCGTCCTCCGCGCGAATGAGTAATTTCAGCGGAATACCGATCGCCGCCTGCACCGCCGATACCTGCGGACCGGCGAACTGCTGCTCGATAATGTCGCGCTGAAAAACCGACGGTACCGACAACACCAGCGCCTCGCCCTCAATGGCGATCGGCTGGATTTCCTTGATCCAGAGATCGTAGGCGGCGGGACTGACCGTCGGGTCGCTTTTCAGGATCTGCAAAATAGCCTCCCAGGCTTCTTGAATGTTTCTCATACGCTCTTCCTCGTTATGAAAAATTTGTAGGGTTGGGTTCATCAAAAGACCTCCGTTTCTGTTATAGTAAAATCATCATAACAGAAACGGGAACTGCAAAGTGCATACGAAGTTGATGCAAAGTAAGTGGAAACCTACTGCAACACCACTATCATAATACTTAAAACTCTGCTTTAATTAAATATATATAATATATAAATACATATATATTAGAATTATAACACAGGAACGTTCCTATTGCAAGAGAAACCGACGATTTTTTTGGACTATATTTTTATTAAATAAGGAAAAATAAAAAATTTTTGTTGACAAGCGCCGTCTGAATGAGTTATAATACATCATTGCCGGACTGTTTTGTGAAAACAATTTTCGGTATAACGAAGAAAAGACGGGTTTTCCCGCAAAAATACCAATCGACTTTCCGCCTCGCGGGAAACGAGAAAACGAAAAGGAGAGAAGAGAAATGCTGCGTACTTTCCAGCCCAAAAAGCGCCACGCGCAAAAGGAACACGGTTTTATGAAGAGAATGGCGACCAAGAACGGCCGTAAGGTCCTTGCCCGTCGTCGCGCCAAAGGCCGCAAAAAACTGAGCTACTAATGAAAAAGGCCACCGTTTTGGTGGCTTTTTTTGTAGAACAGGAGTGCCGTGATGAGTAAGGGAATTACTCTCAAACTGAATAAGGAATTCAAAACGCTGTACTACCACGGGAAATCGGTGGTGGATCCGCTGCTCATCGTGTACGCGCGCAAAAATCGGCTCGGCGTGCTCCGAACCGGCATTACCACCGGCAAAAAACTGGGGAGTGCCGTCAACCGCAGCCGTTGCCGCCGGATCATCCGCGCCGCGTTTGACGCGGTTAAGCCCGCTGTGCCGGACGGATGGGATCTGGTGTTTGTCGCACGCACGCGCACCGTTTATGCCACCAGCACACAGCTGGTGCCGGTGGTGGACACCGCCTTGCGAGAGCTTGGCGTGATCAAGGAGTCGGTATGAAGCACGTGTTGTTGTTTTTGATCCGCGCGTATCAGCGGATCTTCGGGATTTTTCGCAAAAATCCCTGCTGCCGCTACTCCCCCACCTGTTCGTCCTACGGACTGGAGGCGATTTCGCGGTTTGGCGCGGTGCGCGGTGGTTGGCTGACGATCAAACGGATCGCACGATGCAATCCGTGGGGCGGACACGGCTACGATCCGGTGCCGGAGAAGTTCCCGAAGCCGCACAAACGAATTTCTTACCGGAAATAAGGAGACATAAGCTATGAATATGATGGAAATCTTTCAACCGATTGCGTGGGTATTCGGATACCTCCTGCGTTTTATTAACAGCACGATCGGTTTTAACAACTACCTGCTGACCATTTTGTGGTTTACGCTGGTCACGCGTCTGCTGACCTTCCCGTTCTCGCTGAAGAACCAGAAGAGCTCGATGGACCGCGCTCGTCTGGCGCCGCGCATTGAGCGTTTGCAGAAAAAATACGCCCGCGATCCGCAGAAACTGCAGCAGAAACAGCAGGAGCTGTACGAAAAAGAAGGCGTCAGCATGACCGGTGGTTGCCTGCCAATGCTGTTGTCGATGGTGGTGCTGATGGGCGTGTTGGCGGACATCTACCAGCCGCTGCAGTATCTCACGCAGGTGGACGAGGGCGCCATCACGGTGGCGATCGAGACGGTCACCTATAAAACCGACAAAGAAAAGAAGCAGAATACCAACAGCGACGGCGCGGTCATTCCGGAAGAGGAGTTGTCGTGGTACATTAGCGAGCAGGACGGCTCTACCAATTCCTACTACCGCGAAATGCGCCTGCTCAGCGTGATGGATAAGGGCAACAACGAGGCCCGCATCCAGAAAGCGCTGGATAAGCACTATAAGGGCGATAATGCCAAAGCAGACGCCGCGTGGAATAGCATGGAAAACATTCACGATCAGCTTCAGTTGTTCGGTGTTTCGTTGCTGGATCAGCCGTGGCAGGGTTTTGTGCCCAACTGGTTGTGGCTGGTGGCGTTGCTGTCCGGTCTGTCGGCGCTCGGCTCGTCTTTGCTGTCGATGCGCTTTGCCAAAAAAGGCCAACCGCAGACCGATGACCCCGCCCTTAAGAAGACGCAGGGCTGTTCCAATGGCATGATGTTTACCATGCCGCTGTTCTCTCTGTATATTACCTTTATCGTACCGGGTGCGGTGGGTATCTACTGGATCTTCTCCAACCTGATCGCGCTGGTGCAGACGGTGGTGCTCAACAAGATCTACGATCCGGCCAAGGCTCGTGCCGACGCCCAACGTGAGTACGACGAGCGCCGTGCGCGCAAGCTGGCGGAAAAGAAACAGCGTATGGCAGAGGCGCGCGAGCGTCAGGCGGCCGAGGAAGCGGCCAAGAAAGCGCCGTACAAAAAGAAAAAGCCGGCGGATAAGAAGCCGGAAGCTCTCCCTGAAGCAGAAACGGCCGAGCCGACTGCCGAGGAAGAATAAGACACTACCCGTCGGAACTGACGCCACTTCCGCGACCGACGGAGAGATAGAAAGGAAGAAAACGATGAGAAAAGAGATCATCAAAGAAGCGGCAACCGTCGAAGAAGCGTTGGCGGCGGCCGCAACCGAACTGGGTGTGGAGGTTTCCGCCCTGAAATCCGAAATCGTGCAGGAAGCCCAGAAAAAAGTACTGGGACTGTTCGGCGGCCAGCCGGCGATCGTGAAAGCGTGGATCGAGACGGCGGACGAAAAGAAACCGAAGAAAGCCAAGAAATCCGAAAAGAAAGCGGAGAAACCCGCCAATCCGGCCGATTTCTCCGATGCCGCCGCCCGCGCGAAGGACTACCTCGCCGGTGTGCTGGGTGGTATGGGCGCGCAGGATGCCGAGATTGAGGTGGAGACCACCGAAACCGGCGTAATTCTGCGACTGGACGGCGAGCGCCTCGGCTTTGTTATCGGTCGCCGTGGCGATACGCTGGATGCGTTGCAGCACCTGACCAGTCTGGTGGCCAACCGCGGTCACGAGGGCTACTGCCGCGTGACCATCGACATCGGCAACTACCGTGAGCGCCGCGAGGAATCGCTGTCCGGTATGGCCACGCGTCACGCGACGCGCGCTGCCAAAACCGGTCGCAAGACCTCGCTCGAAGCGATGAATCCGTACGAGCGCCGCATCGTGCACACCGCCGTGCAAAAAGTGGAAGGCGCGACCTCGTGGAGTGTCGGCAAGGAGCCGAACCGCCACGTGATCATCGGACCGTCGGACGACAACCCGATGAAAGACGCTCCGCAGGGCGGCAATCGCCGCAACCGTCGCGGCCGTGGAAACGGCGGCGGCAACAACGGCAACGCGCCCAAGCGCGAGAAGCGCGTGGATCCGTACGTCATTCCGGTCAAACCGCGCGAGGTGCGCGCGTTTGTCAGCCGCCAGAATCCGTTGCCGGATGCCGACGGTGTGACGCCGCCGGAAAAGACCTTCTCCTCGGTGGAGAACAGCGACGTGAAGCTGTACGGCCGCATCGACCTGTAAACACCAATTAAAAAACCGCAGACCTGTTTTCGCAGGTCTGCGGTTTTTGTTTCACGTGAAACTTTACGCGTGCTCTTTGAGTAAACCTTTTTGATACGCCAACACCAGCTGCTTCAGATCGGCAATCTGCTTGCGGTATTGCGCGCCCTCGTCGGTGTCTTCGATGAGCAGACGGTGCGGCATAATCTCCACGTCGGTCGCGCGGGAGGCAATGTCGGTGTTGGTGTGCACCGCGCGCTCCGCCGATTCAAAACTGTCGTGAATGCGAAGAGAAAGTTTGCGGCTGTTAAACACCAGCGTGTAGCCGGCGATGCCGGTGGTGCGCTGGTAAGCACGACAAAATCCGCCGTCGATCACGATCAAACGACCGTTTGCCTTGATCGGATCCTCTCCCTCGGTCGCTTTGACCGGCACGTGACCGTTGATGATGTGTCCGGTGTCCGGATCCAGACCGAACTCGGTCAAAATGCGTTTGGCGACCGCTTCGTGGCTGTAAATGCGGTAGTACGGGTTTTTAGGCTCCGCGTGGGTGGCGGCATCCGCCACAAACAAGCGTTCAAAGGTGGTCATCCGCGCGCGCCCAAACAGCGGCGATTGCGGACCGCACCACAAATACCACAGAAAATCGCGTCCGCTTTCGCGCTCGGTACTTCCCTCCGGTGCAAAATAGCCGCGGCGCGCCAAGCGGTCGCAGGCGTCCATCAACGGCTGACCGGAAAGCGGCTCGCCGGTGGCGGAAACGGTGGCAAACCTCCCCTCGTCGTCCATCGGAATGCATCCGTGGTACAACAGGTTGCCGTTGGCGATGTGGTACAGGCTGCCTTTACTCAGCAGATATTGCGCGTGGCGCTGCAGTTTCTCGCTGTGCATAAACGAGGAGGTCAGCGTGCTGATGAGGTAATACTCGTCGTCGGTGAGATGCGCCGGATCGCGCGGATCCACCGTCGGCAGATCGGCGGTCGACAGCGGATACTCCGCGCCGTCGATGGTGACGGTGCGACGCTCGAAGTTGATGTGGTTTAGCAGCGCCCGATTGACCATTTCGTATTCCGGATGCCGTGCAATGACCGCCGCTTCCAGCTTCATCATCACCACCGTGATCGCCTTGGTC
This sequence comes from Clostridia bacterium, assembly GCA_017414965.1. GTDB lineage: Bacteria > Bacillota > Clostridia > Oscillospirales > Acutalibacteraceae > RGIG426. The sequence goes on along the minus strand of JAFQJL010000028.1, from coordinate 27,310 downwards.
ATTCGCGCGGTGCGAAGCTGGTGGGATTCGCTGTACAGCTCATCCGGCCGGTTTTGCTTGGGCATAAACAGCGTCAAATCCGAGTCGGCATAGGTGGCGTCGGCAAACAGCGCCAAGCGGCGCAGGTTGATGCCGTACCCCTCCTCCAGCATCTCGTAGTTGTTGTAGGATAGGCTGTTGCGCAGCACCGTCGCCACGCAAACCGGACTGCCGGCGGCGGCACCCAGCCACACGACGTCGTGGTTGCCCCATTGAATATCCACGGCTGTGCGCGCCATCAATTCGTCCAGAATCACGTCCGGACGCGGACCGCGATCAAACAGATCGCCCACGATATGCAGGCGCGAAACCGCCAGCCGCTTAATGACTTGGCAAAGGCTTACGATGTACGCATCCGCGGCGCCGCCATCCAAAATGCTGTCGATGATCTGGCCGTAGTACAGATTTTTGTCGTGGTCCTCAAAATGCGCGTGCAGCAACTCGTCGATGATGTAAGCGGTATTGGCCGGCAGCGCCGCGCGCACGTACGCGCGCGTATGTTTGGACGAAACCAACCGACACAGATCGATCAACCGCATCAGCGTCAGCCGATACCACGTGCCGAGATCGCGTTGTTTGGCCTTGAGAAGAGGCAGCTTCTGCTCGGGATAGTACACCATCGTGGCAAACTCCGCGCGCTCCTCCTCCGGCACGCGCGGACCTAAGATCGCGTCCGCTTTTTCGCGGATAACGCCGGACGAGCTGTTGAGGATGTGGACAAACGCCTCCGATTCGCCGTGCAGGTCGCTCATAAAATGCTCCGTTCCCTTGGGCAGCTTCAGCAACGCTTGCAAATTCACAATGCGGCCGGTCGCAGCCGTCACCGAGGGATAATCCTTCGCCAGCAGCGAGAGAAATTTTCGCGTTTCTTCCGAAAAGATCAGATCCGACATAAGCATACACCTCACTTAAATTTGCCGCCGAGACGTAGCGACGGGAAATCCCACTGACGCAGAACTTCGTACGCGGCGACCGCCACGGCGTTGGATAGGTTGAGCGAACGGGCGGCATCGTCATCCAACATCGGCAACCGCACCGCGGTATCGAGGTTTTGGGTGATGAGCGACTCCGGCAAGCCTTTGGTCTCCCGACCGAACACCAAATAGGCGGTTTCGGGATACGTCGGCTCGGTGTACACGTGCGCCGCCTTGGTAGTAAAATAATAGTACGGTCCGCTGTTCTTGGCGTAAAACTCGTCCAGATTCTCATAGACCGTGATATCCAGCAGATGCCAGTAATCCAAGCCGGCACGCTTTAAGTGTTTGTCTGACAACTCAAACCCCAGCGGCTTGATTAGGTGCAGTCGCGCGCCGGTCGCGGCGCAGGTGCGGCTGATGTTGCCGGTGTTACCGGCGATTTCCGGCTCCACCAACACGATGTTTAACTGATGCATAGGTTCCTCCTCAAACGGAATAACAACAAGCGGCACCCATCGGTGCCCATACATAGTCATTATCGCACAAAATGGAAATAGTTGCAAGAAAAATCGCAAAAATAGCACAAAAGGACGCGGTTTAGGTATAATTAACATCATATAATACGATATGTATAACACAACAAAAGACCAAAACCTACCCCTGTGTTTGTGGCGCTGCCGTGACTTGTGTTTCCACGGTGCGTCGCAAGCGCCGTCCCCTATAAAATCAACCAATGACGTAGGGTGCGACAGCTTCGACGCACCGCGATCCGGCGGAATGGCAAAACCGCACGGACCGATTCCGTTGCACCAAAGCCCTCTCGGCGCGCTGTGTCTGCAAAAATTTCAAATTTTTGCTTTTGAGGGGTTGACATTCGATAAATTCGTGTTATAATAAGTTAGTCTTGAAAAGGACACGCGCTGGTAGCTCAGCCGGATAGAGTGTTTGACTACGAATCAAAAGGTCAGGGGTTCGAATCCCTTCCAGCGCGCCAAAAACCCTCGCGGAAGCGAGGGTTTTTCTTTTTTGTTATTGACTTTTCCAATTGTCGGCAGTATAATCTAAAAAAACCGAAAGAAGGGTGTTTCAATGAGTTCATCTTATGAGCACATCAAACGCGTCGCGCGCCAGACTAAGCCGTCCCTTTCGTATCGCGGCAGGGATTTTATCGGCTGGCGAAAAGAGGCGCGCGCCAAGCTGTCGGAGCTGCTCGGCATGGATCAATTCCAGCTGGTCGCACCGGAGGTAGAGATCGAATTTGAGCGCCACATCGAAGGCGCCACCGAGATCCGCTTTTCCTTCCAGAGCGAGCAGGGCTTCCGCACGCCGTGCCACCTCTTGCTGCCGGACGGCGTGGAGAATCCGCCGGTGATGATCTGCCTGCAAGGTCATACCAGCGGCATGCACCTGTCGCTCGGTCGTCCGTACAACGAAGAGGACGTCGAAAGACTTCAGGCCAACCACGCCATGACAGGCGACGGTGATTTCTGCATCCGTGCGGTAAAAGAGGGCTTTGCGGCGGTCGCGATGGAAATGCGCAGCCGCGGCGAGACGGATATTGAGAAGCTCGGTTGCTACGAAACCGCGATGACCGCGTTGTTGGTGGGACGCACCCTCATCGGCGAGCGCGTGTGGGACGTCAGCCGCCTGATCGACGTGCTGCAAACCTCGTTTGCCGATCGCGTGGACGCCGGCACCATCTGCTGTATGGGACATTCCGGCGGTGGCACCGCCACGGCGTACACGGCGGCGCTGGAGGATCGTCTGAAATTGGTGGTTTCCTCGGGTGCTATGTGCGCGTTTACCGAATCCATTGCGGCGCGCCGTCATTGCAGCTGCAACTACGTGCCGCGCGTGGCCAATTACTTCGAGATGAACGATCTGATGGCCATGGCGTGCCCGAAATTCTTCGTGCAGGTCTGCGGCGAGCTGGATCACGGCTTCTACATCGCCGGCTCGGACGCGGTGTTTACCGCCGGTCACCGCGCGTACGAGGACAACGGCGTCGAGGATCGCAGTGTTTACATTCGTCATCCGCTGGGGCATCGCTTTATGGCGGACGAGGTGTGGCCGGTCGTCCACCGTATGCTCGGTAAATAAAGGTATAAAAGGAGAGAGCCGCGCTCTCTCCTTTGTTTTTTTGGAAATGCTTGACAAACCGCGGCGGCGGGTGTATACTGTGCTCGACAGATAAACAAGGGGTGCTGATCACGCATCGGCTGAGAGAGGTTTGACCTTAACCCTAAACCTGATCCGGATAATGCCGGCGGAGGGATGTTTTACAGATGTCGGGGTTGGTGCACAAGCCCTGCATTGTTTTTCTCCCTCCGGTTAATCAGACCGGAGGATTTTTGTTTATCGTCAAATTTTGATGAAAAGAGGAAAAAACAATGTCAAGCTCATCCAAACCGATCGTTCGACCGGTCGTCCGCCTTTGCGAGACCGGTCTGATGCTGGCGCTGGCTACCGTGCTCAGCGTGTTTAAGCTGTTCGATCTCCCCTACGGCGGCAGTATCACGCTCGCGTCTATGCTGCCGATCGTGCTGATCGCTTACCGCCACGGCACCCGCTGGGGTCTGCTGACCGCCGCTGTTTACGGATTGCTCCAAGCCTTGCTCGGCGCCGAAAACTTTGGCTACGTGCCCGGCTTTGCGGCGTTTGTCTGCATTTTACTGTTCGATTACCTGCTCGCGTTTCTCGGCACCGCCCTCGGCGGCGCGTTCCGCAAGGTCAAAGATCCGGCGCTCGGTCTCGCGCTCGGCGCGGCGACCGCTTGCGCGCTCCGTTACCTCTGCCACGTGATCTCGGGCTGTACCGTGTGGGCGAGCACGCCGTTCCTCACCGACGGCGCGGCGGTATCCTTCTCCCTGCTCTATAACCTTTCGTATATGCTCCCCGAAACCATCGTGACGGCGGCGGCCGGCTGGTGGATCGGCAAGCAACTCGATTTCCGCAAGGCCGAGCTTGGACGCGCCGTCCGCGAACAGACGGCGGCCTCGGTGCCGGCGACTGTGTTGACGGCGCTCGGACGTTTGTCGGTCGTCGGCACGGTGGTCTATGCGCTGGTCGAGGTTGTAATCGCACTGATGTTGGTGCTGTCGGCCGCCGACTTTAATCCTGCGGCGTTTGCGCTGACGGCGGTGATCCTGCCGTGGACGCGGATGCTTGTGGTGATCGGCATCGGCGCCGTTTTGGCGGCGATTTGCCTGCTGACCGCCCGCTATCTGCGTAAAAAGCAGCCAAAATCTGTATAATCCAAACTCAATAATACAAATAGTAAAGCGGGGTAGGTTTTCCAAAACCTACCCCGCTTTGTTTATCCAAAAAGGCTGTCGGCGTATCGTACCGCGCCGAGCGCGTCCGACGCGTAGGCATCGGCGCCAATCTGATCGGCGTACTCCTGCGTCAGCACCGCACCGCCGACCGCTACGCGACACGCGGGCGCCGCCTGCCGAAGCTGGCGGATGGTCTCCGCCATCGCCGGTACGGTGGTGGTCATCAGCGCCGATAACAGCACCAGCGACACCTCGTTTTTCAGCACCGCCTCCACCACGGTTTCGGGCGACACGTCTCGTCCGAGATCGATCACGCGATAGCCGTAGTTCTCCAGCAGGACTTTAACGATATTCTTGCCGATATCGTGGATATCCCCCTGCACCGTCGCCACCACCAGCGTGGCTTTGGTCTGCTGCGTGCCGCCCTCGGCTTGTAGCTTTTCGCGCACGGCGGCAAACGCTTGTTGCGCCGCGTTGGCGCTGGTGAGCAGTTGTGGCAAAAACATCCGTCCGGACTCAAACCCCTTGCCCACCTCGTCCAGCGCCGGAATGAGCAGTGTGTTGATCAGTTCCAGTGGCGGCGTGGAAAGAAGCGCCGCTTTGGCGTGCGCGTACGCGTCCTCCGCCAAACCTTTGACGATTGCGTCAAACAGCGGCTCGCGCTTCGGAGAAACTGCTACCGTAGACGGCGCGGCGTCGCGATCCGCCATCCGCGCGATATAGTCGGCGCAGTTTTCGTCCAGACCGGCGAGCGCCAGATAGGTCGCGTATGCGTCCATCAGCTTGACCGACAGCGGATTGATAATGCCGGCCGACAAGCCCATCCGCATCGCCTGCGTAAAGAAAGATGCGTTGATCTCCTCGCGAAGCGGCAGACCAAACGATACGTTGGATACGCCTAAAATGGTGTGAAGCCCCAGTTGATGACGGACGGCGTCCACTGCGCCAAGCGTGATGTTGGCGTTTTCGGTGCCGGTCGAAACGGTCATACACAGCGGATCGATCACCAGATTGCGGCGCGGAATGCCGTACCGGTCGCACGCGGCGGCAATGCGCTCGGCGATCGCCACGCGACCGGCGGTCGTGTCGGGGATGCCGTCCTCGTCCAAGGTCAGACCCACCACCACCGCGCCGTATTTTTTGGCGATCGGCAGAACGGTCTCCAGCACCTCGGCTTTGCCGTTGACGGAGTTGAGCATCGGCTTGCCGTTGTATTGGCGAAGCGCCTGCTCCATCGCCGCCGGATCGGTGGTGTCGATCTGCAACGGACAACCGGTGACCGCCTGCAAGGCGGTGACCACCGCGGTCATTACCGACGGCTCGTCCAACTCCGGCAGACCGACGTTAACGTCCAAAATATCCGCGCCCAGCTCGTCTTGCTCCACGCCCATGCCGAGAATATACGAGGTTTCACCGGCGCGAAGCGCCTCTTTCAACCGCTTTTTGCCGGTGGGGTTGAGGCGCTCGCCGATCAGCAACGGTCGCCGCCCGAAAATCGCCGCGCGGTTGTAGGAGGTGACGGCGGTGGGTATATTTTGGGAAATTCGTTTTACGGGGATTTCGCGGCACGCGGCGACCACCGCCGCCAGATGCGCCGGCGTCGAGCCGCAGCAACCGCCCAGAATGGCGGCGCCGCCCTCGGCGAGCGCGACAGCGTCGGCGGCAAATTCCGCCGGACCGACGTTATAGACGGTCTTGCCGCCGATCATCTGTGGCAGACCGGCGTTCGGCGATACCGCGATCGGCAGCGCACACACCGCATGCAGCGTCGGCAACATCGCCAGCATCTGCTGCGGTCCCAGTCCGCAGTTGAAGCCAAGCGCGTCGATGCCCAGATCCTGCAGTGCCAGTGCCGCCGTTGCCACGTCGGCGCCGGTCAGCAGCTTGCCGCTTTGATCAAAGGTCAGTGTCACGATGATCGGCAGATCGGCGTGCTCCTTGGCCGCCAACACCGCCGCCTTGGTTTCGTACAGATCGCTCATCGTTTCGATGAGAATGTAATCGGCGACGTCCTTGCCCGCCTCCACCATCTCCGCAAACAACGAAACGGCATCCTCAAATGGCAGATCGCCAAACGGCGCCAGCAACCGTCCGCACGGACCGATGTCCAAGCCGACAAATGCGTCCGCCGCGCCGACCGCCTGCTTGGCGGCGTGCGCGTTGGCCAGTGCCGCTTGGATCACCTCGCGCACCGAGAGTCCGGCTTCGGCGAGTTTGGGGGCGTTGGCGCCGAACGTGTTGGCCTTCATCAGCCGACAACCGGCGCGCAGGTAGGCCTCGTGCACCGCCTGCACCTCCGCCGGATGCGTGAGGTTCCACGACTCCGGCAGCTCGCCCGCGATCAAGCCGCGCTCTTGCAGTTGGGTGCCCATCGCGCCGTCAAAAAACAGACGCTCTTTTCCGAGAATGGCTCGCAAGTCCACAAAAATCCCTCCTTAATGGGGATAATAGGTATACAAATCGTATATTTACTACAGAATTATACATTTACGATGTCCGACAGATTGCGCAGGATCTCGCCGGCGATCTCCGGTCGGTTCATGGTGTACAGGTGAATGTGGGTGACGCCGTTGGCGATCAGATCGATGATCTGGTCGGTGGCGTAGGCAATACCCGCCTGACGCATGGCGGCGGGATTGTCGCCGAATCGGTCGACGATCGCCTTAAAGCGCGGCGGCAACAACGTGCCCGAAAGCGCACAGCTCCGCACGATCTGGCGCGCGTTGGTCACCGGCATAATGCCGGCGCACACCGGCACGTCCAAGCCGGCGCGCAGCAGCTCCAGCAAAAAGCGGTACAACACCTGATTGTCGAAAAACATCTGGGTGGTGAGGAATTGGCAGCCGGCCTCCAGCTTGCGCTTGAGTCCCTCAATGTCCGCCGCAACCGACACGGATTCGGGGTGTTTGTCGGGGTAGCAAGCGCCGCCCACGCAAAAATCGCCGTGTTTTAGAATCTCGGCGGTCAGATCGCTGGCGTGGACGAAGTCCGGCGACAGCGTCACGCCCTCTGGAATGTCGCCGCGCAGCGCCAGCACGTTTTGCAGGTTGTGTTGCTTCATCAGCGACAAGCGATGCGCGATATCGTCGGCGGAGGCGGTCACGCAGGTGGAATGCACCAACGCCGGTACGCCGCACTCGTTTTGCGCGATATCTGCCAGCTCAACGGTCAGACCGGCATTGGTACCGCCGGCGCCGCAGGTGACGCTGATAAACGCCGGCGACAGAGCGGCGGTCTGCCGCACGATCTCCTTGGCGTTCTCCAGTTGTTCGCCGGTTTTCGGCGGAAACAACTCGCACGACACGGTCACTTTGCCGCTATTTAACAGTTCGATGATTTTCATAAAACTACCCCCTATTTTATCTTTTCAGGGATGGGTTTGCGTTTTTCGTAGCGCGTGATGTAGCGGAAACCGGCCGCCTCGGCCAGCTCCACGGCGGTGGCGATGCCCGCGCCGACGTCGGCGGGCGTGTGTGCGTCCGAGCCGACGGTGATCAGCTCGCCGCCCAGCTCGCGAAACCGCCGAATCAGCGGCAGCGCCGGCGAAACCTCGCCGATCTCCTTGCGCAGACCGGAGGTGTTGATCTCCAGCGCCAAGCCCTTTTCCGCCAGCAGACGAAAGATGCGGTTGATGATCTCGTCCCAGCGGCGCGTATCGGTTGGTCGCTTGTCCGCCGGAAAATAGCGGAACGGATAGGTCAAATGCGCAAGCGAGGAGAAATTTCCCCACTCCACGATTTTCAGCAGCTCGCCGAAGTAGATGTCCATCTCCGCCATCAGATCCAGCTCCGGAAACCGTTGCAGAAAATAAAAATCCGGTCCGCCGGGATTGGTGTGCTGGCTGGCCAGCAGGAAATCAAAATCGTGTGCTGCGATCAACTCCTCGGTGCGCGGCAGATCCTCCAAGGGATTGCCCAGCTCCATGCCCATGGCGACCGACAGCTTGCCGGCGGTCAGCGCCTGCACGGCGGCAATGTTTTTCTGCGAGTTCGCCTCCACCTCGCGATAGCGGTCGGCGGCGGCCGCCAGCCATCGTGGATTTTTATCCGGAAACAGATTCGGGTCCGCCGGCGGCGCCTCGTAGTGATCGGTGATGGCGATGTGCGTCAGTCCCGCCGCCAGCGCCGCGTTTGCCAACTCCTCCGGCGAGGTACGGCTGTCCGGCGACGCGCCGGTGTGCATATGAAAATCAAAAGCGAGCATCCGTTTTGCCCTCCCTTTTGGTTATATTCCTTATAATTATAACACCACGCCGAGTTTCTGCCAACCCCCCAGACTGCGAAAAACATCCATTAAAATATACAAATTGGAATATACGGCAGGAAATATACAAAATAATGTGTTAAAACCCTTTGCATATACGGGAAAAAGGTGCTAAAATGGGATGGAACACAAAAAGGGAGGCAATACTATGAAACGTGCAGTGATTACGGTAATCGGACACGATACCGTCGGCATTCTGGCCAACATCGCCACGGCTTGTGCGGAGCACAAGGTCAACGTGCTGGAGGTGACGCAGTCGGTTTTGCAGGATATGTTTGTCATGATGATGATGGTAGACGTCACCGCCTGCGACATTCCGTTTGCGGAGTTTGCGGAGGAGATGGCCGGTCTCGGCAAGAAAATGAATTTGTCGGTGCAGGCGATGAACGAAGAGATCTTCAACGCGATGCACACCATTTAAGGGAGAGGCACTATGCTAAACGCACACGATATTTTAGAAACCATTCATATGATTCAAGACGAGCATCTGGATGTTCGCACCATCACGATGGGCATCTCGTTGCTCGATTGCGCGCACAGCGATCTGGATACAATGTGCACGCGCGTGTACGATAAGATCACGCGCCACGCGGAGCATCTGGTCAAGACCGGCGAGGACATTGAGCGCGAGTTCGGTATTCCGATCATCAACAAGCGCATTTCGGTGACGCCGGCGGCGATGGTGCTGGCGGCGTGCGACAACAAGGATGCGATCAAGCTCGCCTACGCACTGGAGCGCGCGGCGGCCGCGTGCGGCGTCAATTTTTTGGGCGGCTACTCGGCATTGGTGCAAAAGGGCTTTGGTCCGGGCGATCGGGAGCTGATGGAATCCATCCCGCAGGCGCTGGCAGAGACCGAGCACATCTGCTCGTCGGTCAACATCGGCTCTACCAAAGCGGGTCTGAATATGGACGCGGTCGCGATGATGGGCCGCATCGTCAAGCAAACGGCGGAATTGACGGCGGATCGGCAGTGCATCGGCGCGGCCAAGCTGGTGGTGTTCTGTAACGCGCCGGAGGACAATCCGTTTATGGCGGGTGCGTTCCACGGTCCCGGCGAGCCGGATGTGGAGATCAACGTCGGCGTATCCGGCCCCGGTGTGGTGCGCGCGGCGCTTGCCAAGGCGGGCGACTGCGATCTGACCGCGGTGGCGGATATCATCAAGAAAACCGCGTTCAAGATCACCCGTATGGGACAGTTGGTGGCCACCGAAGCCTCCAAACGACTGGGCGTGCCGTTTGGCATCGTGGATCTGTCGCTGGCTCCCACGCCGGCGGTGGGCGACTCGGTCGCGCACATTCTGGAGGAGATCGGTCTGGAAAGTTGTGGCGGCTACGGTACCACGGCGGCGCTGGCGTTGCTCAACGATGCGGTGAAAAAAGGCGGCGTGATGGCCTCCTCCCACGTGGGCGGTCTGTCGGGCGCCTTTATTCCGGTGACCGAGGATGCCGGTATGATCGCCGCGGCGACCAGCGGTGCGCTACGGTTGGAGAAGCTGGAAGCCATGACCGCTGTTTGCTCGGTTGGTCTGGATATGATCAACATCCCCGGCGACACCACGCCGGAGGTGATCGCGGCGATCATCGCAGACGAAGCGGCTATTGGTATGGTCAACTCCAAGACCACGGCGGTGCGCGTCATTCCGGCGATCGGCAAGACGGTGGGCGATACGCTGTCGTTCGGTGGCCTGCTGGGCGAAGGCCCGGTAATGGCGGTCAACCCGGCTTCACCGGCGCGATTTATCGGGCGCGGCGGACGCATTCCGGCGCCGATGCAGAGCCTGAAAAACTAATTTCAAACAACAAAAAGCAGCCGAGAGGACGTGTGTCCTCTCGGCTGCTTTTTGCGTATACGTTCAAAAGCAATCCGACAATATCAAAAAGCGGAAGCAAAACCAAAATCTACCCCTAAATCCAAGAAAATAATACAATCTGGAATATTTCAAGGCGAATGTACGGCTTGTGTTGAAAGTTTCGTTGAAAATGTTGAAAATCTCACCCAAAAATTAAACAAACCAACTCCGTTTTGTAAAATAAGGGGTTATGTTTTGGATTTTTCCGGCAATTCGCTGATGAGCGCTGCCGCCAAGATCAGCACCGCGCCGACCGCCGCAAACGGCGTCATCGGCTCACTCAGCACCAGCGCGGACAGAAGAATCGCCACCGCCGGATCGATATAACTGAAGATCGCGATGGTCTGCGCCTTTTGTCCGGTCATGCCGCCGAAATACAAGCGATAGGCGACGCCGGTGTGCAGGATGCCCATGGTAAGCAGTGCCAGCACCGCCGACAACGACAGCGGCGGCCACGCGGAGAACGAGCCGGTCAGCAAACAGTATGGCAACAGCACCACGGCGGCGGTGCCTAATTGGGAGATGGTTTTGTCCTCGGCGGTTAAGCCGGTGATGTACTTGTTGAGAAGCATGACGGTGGCGTACAACAGCGCCGCGCCCAGACCAAACAGAATGCCCGCCAGCTCGTCGGCCGAGGGCACGCCGTTATCCAGCACACCGGACACGCCGAGCATACCGATCAACGCCACCCCCACGCACAGAAGGCGGCGCAGCGTGAGTTTTTCCCGCACGATCAACGGCGAGGCCAGCACCACAAAAATGGGCGCGCAATAGTAGCAGAGCGTCGCGGTCGCGATGGTCGTGTGACGGTAGGACTCAAACAGCAAGATCCAGTTGAAGCCGATGGCGGCGCCGGAAGCCAGTAGCAGTGGCCAACGGCGACGAATGGCAGCCAGATCGGGTTTTTTGCGTTGCAGAAAAACCGTAAGCAGCAAAAACAGCGCGCCGATCGCGCCTCGCAGCATCGCCACCACGCCGGTGGGCAACGGGATCCAGCGAGAAAACAAGCCAATGGTGCTGAAAATCAGCATCGAGCCGATCAACTGCCATTTGGCAGCGGTGTTGGTGTTCATAGGATTCCTCCAATAAAAAGCGGGGAGAGCGCACCTCTCCCCGCTAAAACGTTATTCTTTGACGGCAATGCCCAGATCGTCAAGCTGCTGCACGTCCACAGGAGCCGGACACTCGGTCATCGGCTCGGACATATTCTGCACCTTCGGGAATGCGATGACGTCGCGGAGCGAGCCCACCTGCAGAAGCTGCATCACCAAACGGTCGAGACCGATGCCCATACCGCCGTGCGGCGGCGCGCCGTAACGGAACGCGTCGGTCAGGAAGCCAAACTTCTCGTGCGCTTCCTCGTCCGACAGACCGAGCGAACGGAACATCTGCTTTTGCAGCTCCGGATCGGTAATACGAATAGAGCCGGAGCACAGCTCCTCGCCGTTGAGCACCAGATCGTAGCACTTGGCGTACACCTTTTCCGGCGCGCTTTCCAGATACGGAATGCTCTCGTCCAGCGGCGAGGTAAACGGATGGTGCATCGCATCCCAGTTTTCCGTCTCCTCGTTCCACTCAAAGAACGGGAACTCGGTGATCCACAGGAGGTTGTAGCCCTCGCGCGGCAGACCGATCTTATCGGCGACCGCCAGACGCAGCGCACCCAGCACCGACAGCACGTGTTTCTTGATGGAATCGGCGATGATAAGCACCACGTCGCCGGTTTCCGCGCCGGCCTTGGCCATCAGCGCCGCCATCTCCTCTTCCGAGAGGAACTTCGCAAACGACGAGGTCAGCCCGTCCGGCGTCAGACGCGCCCAAGCCAAGCCCTTGGCGCCGATGCCGCGCACCATTTCGGTGAGCTTGTCGATCTCCTTGCGGGTGAGCTTGTCGTACGCGTTTTTCGCGGTGATGCAACCCACCGCGCCGCCGGCATCCACCGCCGAGGCGAACACGCCGAAGCCGCAGCCGCGGACTTCGTCGGTCAGGTCGATGAGCTCCATACCAAAGCGGGTGTCCGGCTTATCCGAGCCGTAACGGCGCATCGCTTCGTTGTAGGTCAGACGCGGCAACGGCAGCTTGACCTCGCGGCCGAGCGCCTCGGAGAAAATGCGCGCCATAAAGCGTTCGCCCACGTCCAGCACGTCCTCCACGTCCACAAACGACATCTCGAGGTCGATCTGCGTAAATTCCGGCTGACGCGACGCGCGCTGATCTTCGTCGCGGAAGCAACGAGCCAACTGCACGTAGCGGTCGAAGCCGGCGACCATGCACAGCTGCTTATAGATCTGCGGCGACTGCGGCAACGCATAGAAACTGCCCTGTCGCACACGGGACGGCACGAGGAAATCGCGCGCGCCCTCCGGCGTGGATTTGATGAGGATCGGCGTCTCGATCTCGATAAAGCCGTTTTCGTCAAAGAAATCGCGGGCGATCTTGGCCACGCGATGGCGGAAGATCAAATTCTGCTGCAGATCCGGACGGCGCAGGTCGAGATAGCGGTACTGCAACCGCAACAGCTCCGACGCCTTGCTGTCCGCCTCAATGGCGAACGGCGGCGTTTCCGCCTTGTTGAGAATACGGAGCTCCTCCACCGCCACCTCGATGTTACCGGTGGGGATATCGGGGTTTTTGGAGGAGCGCTCGCGCACCACGCCGCGCGCCGCCAACACAAATTCGCTGCGCACGCCGAAGGCTTTGTCAAACACCGCGCGGTCGGTCGCGTCGTCAAACGCGAGCTGCATAATGCCGGTGCGGTCGCGCAGATCGATAAAGATCAGCGCTCCCAGATCGCGCTGACGCTGGCACCAGCCAAACAGCGTGACCTCGCGGCCGATATCGCTTTCGCGCAGATTGCCGCAGTAGTCGCTGCGGGTAAGTCCTTTTATTGTTTCCGCCATATAGAAATCTCCTTTGTATAGGCCTTCTTGATCTTATTCTGCCACCGAACGGAACAAATCACTCATCGCACCGAGTTGCCGGTCGAGCGAGCGTTGGTACAGCGTGGTGTACATGCTGTCGTCCAAGGCGATATCGGTCTCGGTGCCGGCGTCCATATCCTTGAGCTTGGCCTGTTTGGTTTCCAGCTCGTTGTCGCCGACCACGATGACCTGCTTCGCGCCGATCTTGTCGGCGTATTTCATCTGTGCCTTCAGCCCGCGACCGACCACGTCGGTCTGCACCGCCACACCGCCTGCGCGGAGCTTGGCGGCGATTGCAAAGCACTCGCGAGCCGCTGCCGCGCCCATCGGCGCGAGGTACAACTCGCACGCCGGCGGCGCCGGGAACGAGCAGCCTTTGGCGTCCATGATCATCAGCAGACGCTCCAGTCCCATCGCGAAGCCGAGCGACGGCAGATGCGGACCGCCCAATTCCTCGATCAGACCGTCGTAACGGCCGCCGCCGCAAACGACGGCTTGCGCGCCGAGCGCGTCAGACACAAACTCAAACACCGTACGGGTGTAGTAATCCAAGCCACGCACGATATGCGGATCCACCTCAAACGGAATATCGGCGGCGTTCAGGCACGCCTTGACCGCTTCAAAGTGCTCGGCGCATTCGTCGCAAAGGAAATCCAGAATAACCGGTGCCGCCGCACCGATCTCGTGACAGATCGGGCTCTTGCAATCGAGGATGCGCATCGGGTTGCGCTCCAGACGATCGCGGCAGGTGCCGCACAGCTCGTCCTGCCGATCGGTGAAATACGCTTTGAGCGCCTCGTGATATTTGGCACGGCAGGTCGGGCATCCGATGGAGTTGATATATAAGGTCACGCCGGTCACGCCCAGCTGCGCAAGCAGCGTGTGCGCCAGCGAGATCGCCTCGGCGTCCGCCGTCGGCGCCGCAGCACCGAAGCACTCCACGCCGAATTGGTGGAACTCGCGCAGACGACCGGCCTGCGGTTTTTCGTAACGATAGCAGGAGGTGACGTACGACACCTTGACCGGCAACGTGCCGGCGTACAGACCGCTTTCCAGCACGGCGCGCGCCGCACCGGCAGTTCCTTCGGGACGCAGCGTGACCGAACGGTCGCCGCGATCGGTGAAGGTGTACATCTCCTTTTGCACCACGTCGGTGGTCTCGCCCACGCTGCGATGGAACAGCTCGGTATGCTCAAATACCGGCGTGCGCATCTCGCGATAACCGAAATCGGCGGCGATCGCCAGTGCGGTCTGTTCAATGTGTTGCCATTTGTGCGCCACTTCGGGTAGCATATCCTGCGTGCCGCGCGGGGCTTTGGTGATAAGATCCATACGGAAAAACCTCTCTTTAACGGGTGGGATTGATCAAGTTGCGCCAGTCAAGATCGCCGCGCTCCAGACCGTGAATCAGCACTTCGGCGGTGGCGATGTTGGTCGCGACCGGAATCTGCCGCATATCGCACATGCGCAGCATATCCTGATCGTTGGGCTCGCCGGCCTTGGGCGACAGCGGGTCGCGGAAAAACAGAAGAAGGTCGATCTCGTCGCACGAAATGCGCGCGGAGATCTGCTGTCCGCCGCCCTGTCTGCCACTCATATAGCGCGTGATATTTAGGCCGGTCGCATCCGCGATCAGCTTACCGGTCGTGGCGGTCGCACAAAGATTGTGGTGGCTGAGAATGCCGCAGTAGGCAATACAAAACTGCACCATCAACTCTTTTTTGGTGTCGTGTGCGATCAAGGCGATATTCATAAAACAACAGCTCCTTTCAACTGTATAGAGATTACTTGGTCAAATTCATCAGCGGGACGTTTTCGCCCTGCATACGATGTGCGATGTTGGCAAACGCTTCGCGCGCCGCGCATTCCAGCGGCAACGGATTGCCGTTGGCGTTGGCGGTTGCCACCAGCTCGTCCTCCGGCAACACGCCGATGAGCTGGATGCCGGCCATATCGATCAGCGCGTCGATGTCCGGTGTTTTGCCTTTGCGGATGGGCCGCGGACGCAGGCGATTGATGACCAGTCGCGCCGGGATATCCTTCGCCTCCAGCAGATCGGAGACGATGTTGGCGTCGCGTGCGCACACCAGATCGGGCGTGGAAACCACGATCGCGCGCTCGGCGGCGGCGGTCGCCGATTCAAAACCGGCGCCGATGCCGGCGGGGCAATCGATAATGACGTCGTCAAAGTGCTGAGCAAACCCCAAGCACAGCCGGCGCATATCGTCCGGCGAGCAGAGCTGATCCAGATGCACCGGCGCGGAAATGACCGACACGTCGCGGCAAATGGGCGACGGATAGATCGCGCGCACCGGCTCACAGCGGCCCTCAAACACGTCCGCCATATCGTAAACGGCGGCCGAGGAAACGCCGAGCATCAGATCCAGACTGCGCAGACCGGCATCGCCGTCTACCAGCAGGACCTTGTGACCCATATCCGCCAACGCACAGCCGAGACCGGCCGATACGGTGGATTTTCCGGCGCCGCCCTTGCCGGACGTCACCACGGTGATCGTACCCATTTGTTTCCCCTCCTTGCCATATCCAATTAATCATAGCATAAAATAAAAAGATTGTAAATATTTCGACAAAATTTTATCCCACCAGCGCACCGGGGTTGATCGCGTCGGCGTCAATCTCTTTCTGATCGAAATACGCGTCCAGAATGGCGCGCGCCGTGGTACAGGCGGCGGCCGAACCGCCGTTTTCTGCCACCACCGCAATGGCCCCCTCCGGCTTGTCTGCCGGCGCATAGCCGATAAACACGCCGTGATCGGAGCTGGTGGTGCCGGTCTGTGCCGTGCCGGTCTTGGCGGCGGCCGTGTAATCAATACCGGGGAAAAACCGCGCCGCCGTGCCGTTTTCAATGGTGCCGACCATACCCTCGTGGATGGTATCCCACACCGTATCGGGAACGTTGTCCAACTGCGCGGCGACCGTCGGCTTGGTCTCGGTGACCGTACCGTCGTAGCCCATGGTGGCGCGCACCAGATGGGTGTTGTACCGCGTGCCGCGGTTGGCGATGGTCATCGCGTAAGCCGCCAGCTGCATCGGTGAAAACATATTGTCCGATTGCCCCAGCGCCGCCTGCGAGGTGTCCGCCGGATACCAGATGCCGCCCATCGTCTCGCGCGCCTCGGGACCGGCGAGTGTGCCGGAGGTCTCGTCCAGTTCAAAGCCGGTCTTGACGCCCAAGCCGAGCGTGCGCGCGTATTGGTTCATTTTGGTGATGCCGGTCAGACGACCGACCTCACAGAAAAAGGTGTTGCAGGATTTGGAAAGGGCGGTCGGCACGGTGATACTGCCGTGGTGCCCCATACATCGAATGGTGAGTCCGCTGTCGCTGTAATAGGTGAACGCGCCACCGCAATAAATGCGCTGATTGGGCGTCAGCGTCAGCTCGGTCAGCGCCGCCAGCGCCACCGACACCTTAAAGGTCGAGCCGGGAGCAAAAGCGCCCTGCAACGCACGGTTAAACAGCGGATTGTCGGGGTGACTCTGGTTTTTGCTGTAATCCTCGTAATAGGTCGCCAGCTCATAGCTGGGCCAGCTGGCGCAGACCAGCGAACCGCCGGTCTTGACGTCCAACAACACCGCGCTTAAACTGCTGATATCCTGACCGGTCGCGCCCTTGGGTTGCGCGCGGAACTCGGCGATCTTGGCGGCCATGGTCTTTTGCGCCACCTGCTGCAGCGATCGGTCGAGCGTCAGCACCACCGTCGAGCCGGGTGTAGGCTCCACCGTGATCTCCTCACTGGTCACGCCGCCGTCGGCGTCCTTGTATACCGTGCGCAGGCCCTCTTGTCCGCGGAGTGCGGATTCCATCAGCTGCTCCACGCCGAACTTGCCGATCACGTCGTTGTAGGAATATCCCTCGTCCTTGTGGGCTTCGTACTCCTCTGCCGACAGCAGACCGACCGTGCCCAGCAGATGCGAGGCGAGGTCGCCGTTGACGTACGAGCGTGTGGGCGTCAGCGTGACGTTGACGCCGGGAAGCGCCGAGGAAGCCTCGCCGACCGCATACGACGTCTGCTTGGAAACCGACGAGGAAAACTCGTACGGCGAGGAGGAGGTAAAGGTCGCCTGCTCCATTCCCATCTGCACGCCAGCCAGCGTCCGCTGTTGCTCGGGGGTATATTGTTGTAAATAGTATCGCTTCACCATTGCCGCCATACAATTGTCGGCGGTGGCGTACTGCGCCAATCGCAACGACTCCTTGAGCGCCGCCACATCCTCCTCGCGATCCTTTTCGAAAGAATAGGGGGAGGTTTTGGTTATCGGAAGCGGATCGTTCCAACTCTCCTGTTGTTCGGTCAACAGGTTGGTCAGCCGCAGGATCGCGGCGTTTTGCCGCGCGCGAGCCTCCTCGCTGTCGCCGGAGGGCCAGTAGATCTTGTCAAACAGAATGGTGTAGGTGGTGGTGTTGACCACCAACTCGTTCATATGCCGATCCAGAATCTCGCCGCGGGTGGGCTCGATGGGCAGCTGAATGCTGGCCGAGCTGCCGCCCTGCGCCAGATAGGTTTCGGCGTCGGTTACCTGAATTTGAAACAACCGGATGGCGTACAAAAACAGCACGCACGCCATAAAAATCGCAATGGCCGCCGTGCGACGGTTGGGATGCGACGGTTGTCCGCCAAAGGATCTGTCCACGGTCGGCCACTCCTTTCGTGAAAATTCGTGCAATCAGAAGCGCTGCCGCAGAAACCGCATAACCGCCTTGGTCAGCCAGTAAAACAGCGGCGAGAGCAGCGCGGTGTACAGCGCGTTGGGGAGCATGCAGGACCACAGGATCCGCCACGCGCCGTCCGCGCCGGCAAAAGCCACGCAAAACAGCCATTCCAGCAGCACCTGCGTAAACACGGCGGCGGCTGCGAGCAACGAGCCGGTCAGCCAGTTGTTGCGGATAAGCAGCCAAATGAGCAAGCCGGCAACACAGCCGATGATCATCAGCAGCAGACCGTTAAAGCCGTAGATGTGGGTGGCGTACAGATCCCACAGGAGTCCGGCGGCCAATCCGGCGGCCGCCCCGCCGATCGGACCGTTGAACAGCGCGATCCCCACCACCAGCGGCACCAAAAACAACGGTCGCGCGCCGGCGATCTCAAACGCGTGCGGCATACCCTGCAACAACGCAAACAGCGCGATGAGCAGCCCCCACGCGGTCCATGCCAGATACCGCGTCTGCACCCAGTCGAGTGCGCGGCGCCCGTTTTCCAAGGAGGAATGTTTCACCAAAAACTCCCCCTTACTTTTTCGCGCCGGCGGTCGGATCCTCATAATTGACGATCACAAAGACCTCCGAAACGGTGCCGACGTCCACAAACGGTTTGATGACGGCGTACTTGGAGAGACCGTCGCTTTCCGAGCCGATATCGGTAATGGTGCCGATCATCAGTCCCTCGGGATAGCTGCCGCCGTAGGTGACGACGATGTCGCCTGCCGAGGCGGTGATGTGGCGATCCATATGCGAAAGCTTGAGCTTGCCGTCCAGTGCCAGTTCCACGTTGCCGGTCAGCAGACCGTCCTCGCGCGTGCGGCTGTCGTAGGCGCTGACCTGCAGATCGGGATCGAGCAGACTGCGTACCTTGGCGTAGTTGGGGCCAACCTCGGTGACCACACCGGCGAGTCCCAACGGCGTGATGACGGTGTTGCCGGGCTTGACGCCGGACACCGAGCCGCGCCCGATGGTGAAGTTGTTATACGGATCGGACGGATCGGAGGCAATGACCGATGCGTCCACAAATTGATATTCGGGGTGCTGTTCTTTCAGCTCCAGAAATTGCGCATACAACTCGTTTTTGCGGCGAAGCTCGTCCAACTCCACCTGCTGCTCGCGCAGGGCGGCGACCTCTTTGTTGAGCGCCTCGATCTCCGCCTCCAATTCGGCGTTGCCGAAGGTGAACAGACCGCTGACCCAATCGCCGACGGCGGTAAACGCCGTTTGAAGCGGCGTAAGCAGCGCGCCGGATACGGCGGCCGGTAAGGACGCCAGTCCGCCGGATGCACCGGCATAGATCATCAGTCCGAGCAGGAAGGCGACAATGCCGCACAAAACCTTAAAGCCGATGCTCTTAAAAAACGTTTTCACAGGGCACTGCCCCCTTTCGTCAGTCAAACGGACGTTGTCCGTCAAAATTGGCAAAAGCAGACCGCGTTCGAACGGTCTGCTTTTTGCTTATCGATTGGTACGGAAGTTGGAGGTGATACCGGTTTCCAGACATTTGCCGGTACCGTTTACCACGCAGTCAAGCGGATTTTCCGCGATATGCACCGGCATACCGGTTTCGCGGTGAATCAAC
This sequence comes from Clostridia bacterium, assembly GCA_017414965.1. GTDB lineage: Bacteria > Bacillota > Clostridia > Oscillospirales > Acutalibacteraceae > RGIG426. The sequence continues at coordinate 7,741 of JAFQJL010000028.1, read as the reverse complement.
TCGTCCAAGCCGCGGAGCAACGCGCCGCCACCGGTCAAGGTAATGCCGTTGGTGATGATGTCGGCCGCCAACTCCGGCGGCGTGGTCTCCAACGTCGAACGGATAGCGTCGACAATGGTGGAAACCGAATCGGTCAGCGCCTCGCGCACTTCCTCGGAGGTAATGGTCACGTTCTTGGGCAGACCGTCTAACAGGTTGCGACCCTTGATCTCCATCGAGCTTTCGCCCTCGTACGGGAACGCCGAGCCGATGTTGATCTTGATCTCCTCGGCGGTACGCTCACCGATGAGCAGGTTAAATTTCTTTTTGATATACGAGATGATGGACTCGTCAAAGTCGTCGCCGGCGGTGCGGACCGAGCAGGCCGCCACGATGTCGCCCAGCGAGATGACCGCCACTTCCGAGGTGCCGCCGCCGATATCGACGACCATCACACCGGAGGCCTCGTCCACCTTCAGACCGGCGCCGAGCGCCGCCGCCATCGGTTCCTCGATGAGCTTGACGTTGCCGCGACGGATGCCGGCGCTGGTGGCCGCATCCTCTACCGCGCGGCGCTCCACTTCGGTGACGCCGGACGGAATGCAGATGACCAGACGCGCACTCCGCAAAAACGAGGTGCGGGTGGAGCTGCGGATGAAGTAGCGGAGCATTTCGGCGGTGACCTCAAAATCGGCGATGACGCCGTCCTTCAACGGACGGACCGCCGAGATCGAGCCGGGGGTACGGCCGATCATTTCCTTGGCTTCCGAGCCGACGGCCAGCACGACCGAGCGCTTGACGTCCACTGCCACCACCGACGGCTCACGCATCACGATGCCCTTGCCGTGCAAAAACACCAGCGTGTTGGCGGTGCCGAGGTCGATACCGATATCCTTGTTGAACATATCAAAGAATCCCATAGTATAGAAACATCCTTTCTGTGAGGAAAAGTTTTGCAAATTGATGCACATTATATTATATACGCTCGCGCGCGATTACACAAGAGGAATTTCAGAAATCTTATAAATTTTTTCCAAATCGGTCGCGCAAAAAGCGCCACGTGGCCGCCGGAAGTCCCATAACGGTGTAAAAATCCCCCTCAATGCCGGCGATATACCGAGCGCCGATTCCCTGCACGCCGTACGCGCCGGCTTTATCCATCGGCTCTTTTGTGGCGATGTACTCGGCGATATCCGCGTCGCTCATCGGCGCAAACGTGACCGCCGCCACGTCGGTAAATCCGTCGCCGACGCCGTCCTCGTTTACCACCCACACGCCGGTCAACACCTGATGCGTGCGGCCGGATAAGCGGCGAAGCATGGCGGCGGCATCCGCCTCGTCTTGCGGCTTGCCGAGAATATCGCCGTCTACCGCCACCACCGTGTCCGAGCCCAGTACCGTTTCGCCCGCGTGTGCGGCGGCGACCGCCTCGGCTTTGGACCGTGCGATCGCCAGCACCGCCTCGGCGGGCGGCAGCGTCGGATCAAACGGCGCTTCCTCGGTGGCCGGACACACCGTAAACGGAATGCCGAGCTGTGTGCAGATCTCGCGTCGCCGTGGCGACTGCGAAGCCAAAATCAACGGTTTCATACGTCCGATCCTTTCCGGTCGCCCGCTTGCTCGGCGGCGACCAGCGCCTCACGCAGCGCGTCGAGCGCGTGCTCGCCCGCTTGCAGCTTGATGGCGAAATACGGGCGATTGCCGGCGGAGATCATCACCCGTCCGTGCAACGCCTTGTTGAGCGCCGCCCCCATTTCCAGATCCAGCTTTTTCTGCATCAGCAGCAGGGTGCGCTCGTTTTGCTTGATTTCGTAAATGCCGCGATCGGCGGCCATATGCCGCAGCAACGCGATGTCCACGAGGTTTTGCACCGCCACCGGCGGTTCGCCGAAGCGGTCGACCAGCTCGTCAAACACGTCCAGCGACTCCTCTTCGTTGCGGATATCCGCAATGCGATGGTAGATCTCCAATCGGTTGGCGGTAGAGGGGATATAATCCTCCGGAATGTGCGCCGACACCGGCAGATCGATCAGACAATCCACGTCCTCCTCCGATTCCGGTCGCTCACCTTTTTGCATTGCGACCGCGTCGGACAACAGCCGCAGGTAGAGGTCGTAGCCGACCGCTTCCATATGTCCGTGCTGTTGGGCGCCCAGCAGATTGCCGGCGCCGCGGATCTCCATATCCCGCATCGCGATGCGGAAACCGGCGCCGAATTCGGTGAATTCGTGCATCGCTTCCAACCGCTTTTGCGCGATCTCGCTGACCACCTTGCCGCGACGGAACGTGAGGTACGCATACGCGCGCCGCGCCGAACGTCCGACGCGTCCGCGAAGCTGGTGCAGCTGGGACAGTCCGTAGTGATCGGCGTCCTCAATAATCAGGGTGTTGACGTTGGGGACGTCGATACCGGTTTCGATGATGGTGGTGCAGATGAGCAGATCGATCTCCTGCTCGAGCACCCGCCGCCACACATCCGAGATCTGCGCCTCGGTCATTTTGCCGTGCGCCACCGCAATGCGCGCCTCCGGCAGACGAATCTGCCACGCGGCCGCCACCGCTTCGATGTTATCGGTGCGGTTGTGCAGATAGTAGGCCTGTCCGCCGCGGCGGAATTCCCGCCGAAGCGCCTCCTCCAGCACCGCGTTGTCGTGTTCCAGCACGTACGTCTGCACCGGATGCCGATCCTGCGGCGCTTCCTCAATGACCGACATATCCCGAATGCCGCTCATCGCCATATTCAGCGTGCGCGGAATGGGGGTTGCCGACAGCGTCAGCACGTCGACGTTCGGGGTGAGTTCCTTGATGCGCTCTTTTTGCGACACGCCGAAGCGTTGCTCCTCGTCCACGATGAACAAGCCAATGTCTTTAAATCGAATATCCTGCGACAGCAACCGGTGGGTGCCCACCAGAATGTCCACCTTGCCGGCGGCGGTACGCGCCAGAATATCCGCTTGCTGTTTGGGGGTACGGAACCGCGAGATCATCTCGACGGTGACGGGGAATTGTTCAAATCGCGTGGTCATGGTGTTGTAATGCTGCAGCGCCAAAATGGTGGTCGGCACCAGAATGACGCATTGCTTGCCGTCCGCCACGCACTTGAACGCGGCGCGGAGCGCCACCTCGGTCTTGCCGAAGCCGACGTCGCCGCACAGCAGACGATCCATCGGCACCGGACGCTCCATATCCCGCTTGATCTCCGCGACACAGCGGAGCTGGTCGTCTGTTTCGGCGTACTCAAACCGCCGTTCGAAATCGCTTTGCAGCTCGTCGTCCGGCGGAAACGCGTGGCCGGGCGCCGCCATTCGATTGGCGTACAGCGCAATGAGCTCCTTGGCGATGTCCTTGACCGACGACCGCACGCGGCGCTTGGTGTTTTTCCACTCCTGACCGCCCAACTTGTGCAGCTTGACGCGATCGCCCTCGCCGGCGCCGATGTATTTGGAAACCAAATCCAACTGGGTGACCGGCACGTACAGCACGTCGCCCTTGTCGTAGGTAAGCTTGAGGTAGTCCTTCACCACGCCCTGCACCGTCAACTGCACAATGCCGTTGTAACGGCCGATGCCGTGGGCAGCGTGGACGACGTGATCGCCGATTTTCAGCTCCGAAACACTGCGGATCTCGGCGCCTTTGGACACCTTTTGCAGCCGCGGTTTGCGCCGCGCGACCGCTTGTCCGCGGGTGTAGATCACAAAGCCGGCATCGGGGAACGCCGCACCGGCAGAAAGCCCGCCGCGCGAAACCAAAACCTGCCCCCGATCCGGCAGATTGACCGGCTCAAATTGCGCCGGAAACCCCGCTTTTTGCAGATCCTCGGTCAGCGCGCGCACGCTTCCTTCGTCGGCGCCGCCCAACACCGCGCAGGTGTAATGCGCCACCGCCGCGTCGCGAAGTTCCTCGGTCAATACGTCGAATTTTCCGCTCCACGACGGCAATTGTTGCGCGGTGACCGATACCAGCGTGCGCAGCGGAATCTCCGATGCCGTGCGCGAAAACGCGTCGAGTAGCACGGTCTCTTTTTGGGCAGCATTTCCGATAAACTGCCCCCAATTCATACGGAACGAGGTCAACCCTTTGCACAGCAAATGCTCGTCCAATAAGCCTTCGATTTCGGTGCCCAAAAGCTGTTCGGCGGCGACTGCTTGCTCGTGCAAGCGAGCCGGCTCGGCGAGCAACCAGAGGGCGTCGCCGGCGTAATCGAGCAACGTGGTGTGTCCGCCGTCCAGCACCTCGCGGAATCGCTCGGGCGACGTCGGACGCAGACCGGCTGCCAACTGATCGGCGGCGGTCTGCAAGCAGACCTTTCCGGCCGCCGCTTTGCCGGTGAGCGTTTCGGCGTAAGCGTCCAGCGCCTCCATAGTCGCCGACGGATCGGGAATGAGCAGCTCGGTTGCCGGCGGAATGCACACGCGGTCAAGCGACTCGGTACGGCGCTGGGACATGAGATCAAACGCCGCCAGCGAATCCACCGTATCGCCCCACAGCTCCAAGCGAATGGGATCGGGGCACGCCGCCGGATACACGTCGATGATGCCGCCGCGCACGGTAAACTGACCGGCGCCTTCGATTTGCTCACAGCGTTCGTAGCCGGCCGCGAGCAGAGCCGCCGGCAGATCCGCCACCGGCAGATCCTCCCCCGCCACCAGCGTGATGGTGGCGGCCGCCAGCGCTTCCGGCGACAGCGTGTATTGCAGGGCGGCTTCGATCGGCGCGACGACGACCTGCCAATCTCCCTGCATCATGCGGCCGAGTACACCCAGCCGCTGTTGTTCAAATTCGCGCGAGGCAGATTCCATCGCCCGCAGCGCGAGATCTTTGGTCGGAAACAGCCACGCGTTGGTGCCAAGGGCGCGCAAATCCGCCGCACACCGCGCCGCTTCGGGCTCGTCGGCGGTAAACAGAATCGCCCGACGGCCGGTTTCCTCGGCAATGGTGTGCGTCAGCAGCACCTTATGAATGAGCGCGACGCCCACCACGTCGGCCGGTAGTTGGCCGGTAGACACCGCGCGCAGGAGGGATGCGACGGCTGGTGACCGCCCGATCCCTTTCGAAAAAACAGACATATACGCTCCTTCGCCTTTCAGCGAGAATATCGGTTCATGGCGCCGTCGATATCGCCGGCAAACACCAGCTTGGCGGCGGCGACGGCGTTGGCTGCCGCCTCATCGATCGATTTGCGCTCGTCCGAGTGGAAACGTGAAAGCACCCAATCGGCCATTTCCATTTCGGGATGCGGCTTGGCGCCCACGCCCAGTCGGATACGCGGAAACTCGGTGGTGCCGAGTTGCTCGGTGATGTTGCGAAGCCCTTTCTGACCGCCGTCGCTGCCTTTGCGACGCACGCGGACCTTGCCCACGTCCAGCGCCACGTCGTCCGAAAACACCAGCACGCGCTCCGGCGGGATCTTGTAGAACTTAGCGGCTTCCGCCACCGCCTGTCCGGACAGATTCATATAGGTCTGCGGCAGCATGAGCAACACGCGAACACCGTCGAAGGTTGCTTCGGCGGTGAGGGATTTGAATTTGGCGCGCGTCAGCTGCACGCCGGCGTCCGCGGCGAGCGCCGATACGGCGATCTGACCGGCGTTGTGGCGGGTGTTGGCGTATTCCTTGCCGGGATTGCCCAGCCCGACCGCCAGAAAATCCACCGGACCGGATTTTTTGCGAAAGAACATCTCATCACGTCCTTAAACTTGGCACATACAGAGCCCATTTTCCTCATTATACCAAATCAAAACCGCCCCCGCAAGTCCAATTTACACCCAAACCATAGCAAAAACAACCGAACAACGACGAATTTCGCCGTCAAAATCTATGCGGAGTCACAGAAGTGCAAATATTTTTTCTTTTTTTCAAAAAGGTATAGAAAAATAAAAACTTATCTGTTATAATAGTGGATGGCTTTACAGAGCCTTGGTTGAATGTGCGCCCTGGTGACTGGCGGGCGGCATTTTGCTACTGTAAGGAACATCTCAAATTATGGAGGTATAAAAATGAGTCACAAGTATGTCTATCTGTTTAGCGAAGGCAATGCGAAAATGCGTGAGCTGCTGGGCGGTAAGGGCGCGAACCTGGCGGAAATGACCAGCCTGGGTCTGCCGGTGCCGCAGGGCTTCACCATTTCCACCGAAGCCTGCACCCAGTATTATGAGGATGGTCGCCAGATCAACGACGAGATCCGTGCCCAGATCATGGAGTACATCGTGAAGATGGAAGCCATCACCGGCAAGAAGTTCGGTGATAAGGAAAATCCGTTGCTGGTGTCGGTCCGTTCGGGCGCCCGTGCTTCCATGCCGGGTATGATGGATACCATCTTGAACCTCGGCTTGAACGAGGACGTGGTGGATACCATGGCGCGCAAGTCCGGCAACCCGCGTTGGGCGTGGGACTGCTATCGCCGTTTCATCCAGATGTATTCCGACGTTGTTATGGAAGTGGGCAAGAAGTATTTCGAAGAGCTCATTGACAAGATGAAGGAAGAAAAGGGCGTCACGCAGGACGTCGATCTGACTGCCGAGGATCTCGCGGTTCTGGCCGGCCAGTTCAAGGAAGAGTACAAGGCCAAGATCGGCAAGGATTTCCCGACCGATCCGAAGGAGCAGTTGATGGGCGCTGTCGAAGCGGTGTTCCGTTCGTGGGATAACCCGCGTGCGAACGTTTACCGCCGCGACAACGATATCCCGTATTCGTGGGGTACCGCCGTTAACGTGCAGATGATGGCGTTCGGTAACATGGGCGACACCTCCGGCACCGGCGTGGCGTTTACCCGCGATCCGGCTACCGGTGAGAAGAAGCTGATGGGCGAGTTCCTGATGAACGCGCAGGGCGAAGACGTCGTGGCCGGCGTCCGCACCCCGTCCCCGATCGCGCAGCTGGCGGAGGTTATGCCGGCGGTGTACGAGCAGTTTGTGGGCATCTGCAACACGCTCGAGAATCACTATCGCGATATGCAGGATATGGAGTTCACCATTGAGGATCAGAAGCTGTACATGCTGCAGACCCGTAACGGCAAGCGTACCGCGAAGGCGGCGCTGAAGATCGCGTGCGATCTGGTCGACGAGGGCATGATCTCCAAGAAGGAAGCGGTCGCGATGATCGATCCGCGTAACCTCGATACTCTGCTCCACCCGCAGTTTGACACGAAGGCTCTGAAGGCCGCTACCCCGATGGGCAAGGGCTTGGGCGCTTCGCCGGGTGCTGCTTGCGGTAAGATCGTGTTTACGGCTGACGACGCTGTGGCGTGGGATGCGCGCGGCGAGAAGGTCGTGCTGGTCCGTCTGGAGACCTCGCCGGAGGATATCACCGGTATGAAGGCTTCGCAGGGCATCCTCACCGTCCGTGGCGGTATGACCTCCCACGCGGCGGTTGTGGCGCGCGGTATGGGTACCTGCTGCGTGTCCGGTTGCGGCGACATCAAGATGGACGAAGAGAATAAGAAGTTTGAGTTGGCCGGCAAGACTTTCGTGGAGGGCGACTACATCTCCATCGACGGCTCCACCGGTAACATCTACGACGGCATCATCCCGACGGTTGACGCCGAGATCGCGGGCGAGTTCGGCCGCATCATGGAGTGGGCGGATGAGGTCCGCACGCTGAAGGTTCGCACCAACGCCGATACGCCGGCGGATGCGAAGAAGGCGCGTGAGCTGGGTGCCTCAGGCATCGGCCTGTGCCGTACCGAGCACATGTTCTTCGAAGCCGATCGTATCGCGGCGTTCCGCGAGATGATCTGCGCCGATACCGTGGAAGAGCGCGAAGCG
>JAFQJL010000027.1 GCA_017414965.1 Clostridia bacterium | reverse complement strand
CACTTGGCTATGCCACCGGATAACAAAAGGCGTCGTTTCCAACGCCTTTTGTGTTTGTGGAGCGGCTTACGAGGCTCGAACTCGCTACCTCCACCTTGGCAAGGTGGCGCTCTACCAGATGAGCTAAAGCCGCAGATATCGGATGCGATCGCATCCGATTGTTGCCTCCGATCGGAAACGAACCAATTACACGGGGATTTTCAGTCCCCTGCTCTACCAACTGAGCTACAGAGGCAAATATATGGCGACCCGGAACGGGCTCGAACCGTCGACCTCTAGCGTGACAGGCTAGCGTTCTAACCAACTGAACTACCGGGCCATAGGGTTGGTGGGAGCAACAGGACTCGAACCTGTGACCCCCTGCTTGTAAGGCAGGTGCTCTAACCAGCTGAGCTATGCTCCCGTCCTTGTTGCTCGCTGCAACGTTGTCTATATTACTATACTTCCCCGAAAAAGTCAAGAGGAATTTTCCAAATTTTTAAAAACTTTTTTCCAATTACTTTTCGCCCAATCTCTCTGCCAATATCCGACGAATATCTGCCTCGGTAAACGTGTATTCCTTATCGCAGAAATTACAGTTGACCGTCGTCTTCCCGTTTTCGTCCGGCAAGGTCATCAGCTGATCCGACGGAATGGCCGAAAACGCCCCCTCCACCTTTTCACGAGAACAGGTACAGCGGTAGGTCGGCTCGTATTCGTCCACAATCTCATAGCCCAGACCATCGAGCAGCGTATCCGCCATCGCGTGTACGTCCATTCCGCTGGTCATCATCTCGGTGACAGACGGCATGGCCGCGATATTCTTTTCCACCTGCTCAATCACCGATTCCGGACAGAACGGCAACAGCTGCAACAGCAGACCGCCGGCAACCTTCACCGTTCGATCGCGATCAATCAGCACACCAAGGGCACACACCGTCGGCAGCTGCTCACTGTGCGCGTAGTAGGAGGTCAGATCCTCCGCCACTTCGCCCGAAACCAGCGGCGTACAGCCGATGTACGGCTCCCGCGCGCCGGTATCGCGGAACACGTAAAGCATGCCATCGTTGCCGATCGCACCACCGACGTCCAGATGTCCGTTGGGGTTGAGAGGCAGATCAACCGTCGGATTGCCCACGCAACCACGGGCGTGACCGCGGCCGTCCGCCACAGTGATGACCGTGCCGGCAGGACCGTTGCCCGCCAATTTAAGTGTAACCGAATCCTCGGTGTTTTTCAGCATAATGCCCATCATCGAAACCGCCGTCAGCGCACGGCCGAGCGCCGCCGACATCGTCGGCGTCGTCTGATGGATACGCGCGCCTTCGCGCACCAGATCGGTCGAATCCATCACCATGGCCATTACAGCGGCATCGCCCGCCAGACAACGTAAAACCTTACTCATTCTCATTCACCTTATCATAGTATTCCTCGGCAGCGCGTGTGTTACGCGCCACCAACACCCAGCGATCGCTATCCGCCGCCGGTGTGTCGGTCGTACCATCGGCAAACACCGACAGCAACTCAAAACCGGCATCTGCCAGCAATTTCTTCCATGTTGTGAGCGAATACGCGCGCTCCACCACCGTGTCGCTTACGCGTTCGTAACGACCGTCCGGCTGTTCTTCCAGAAAATCCAAGTCCATCCGCACGGTGCAGGTACGTTCCTCCAACCGATTGCGCCACAGGCACAACAAGCCGTCCTCTTCCAGAACGAAATCGTTATTTCCCAGCAAATAGCGGTGCTTGTAGGGTGTGTTCACGTCAAAGATAAACAACCCCTGCGGCGAAACAAACAGGCGCAGACGCGCTAAAACCGCCGCTATATCCGCCGTCTTGCACAGATGATTGAGGCTATCCTGTGTACACACCGCACCGTCAACCGTATCGTTGAGATCCAGCGCGCGCATATCCTGCTGCAACAGCAAAACCTCCGGCGTCAAACCGGCAACCGCTTCGCGCGCTTGCATCAGCATATCCGGCGACGCATCGGTGCCGGTCATATCCAGCCCGAGCAGCGCCAGTTCACGCGTCAGCTTTCCCGATCCGCACGCCAGATCCAGCAGCGTGGTCGGCCGCGAGCCGAACCGCGCAAACAGCGACAGCAAATACGCGGCGCGTGCCGCGTAATCCACGTCCGTGCCCATCAGGCGATCGTAATAACCGCCCAGCGCCCGATAACCGCTCACTCTTCGTCCTCTTTCAGACGAGAAAACACCAGCGCATAGCCGTCGTTGCCGTCCACAATCGAGCGCTTGACGCGGCTGATGGTCGCCGTGGACGCACCGGTCGCCTTGACGATCGCCTCGTAGGCGTTATCCTGGTACAGCATCGTCGCCACGCGGAAACGCTGCGCCATCTCGCGCAGTTCCTGGAACGTGCACAGATCCTTAAAGAAATCGTAGCACTCATCCACCGTTTCCAGCTTCAAGATCGCTTTCATCAGCGCCTCGGTCTGTTCGTTTTTCACCTTATTGATCTTTTCAGGCATAAAAAATTCCTCCGTTCTTTCACACGGTACGGTAACATTTTAACACATTACAGCGCGAAAGAAAAGAGGAATTTTCATTTTTTTTAAAATATTTTTTAAAGCGTCACTTTACAGAAGGATTTTTTGCCCTTGCGGACCACCACGTAGCCCTTGTCAAACGCCGATTTAGCGATCACGGCACGCCAATCGCCGACGCGCTCGTCATCGACAGTCAAGCCGCCCTGCTCGATCACGCGGCGCGCCTCGCCGCGGGACGCAACCAGACCGGTCGCCAGCAACAGATCAATGGCGCCGACACCGTCTTCGGTCATTGCTTCGGCAGACAGCGCGACGGTCGGCATATGCTCGGTGTCACCGCCGGAAACAAACAACGCTCTTGCCGCCGACTGCGCTTTTTCGGCCTCTTCCTCGCCGTGCACAAGCTTGGTCAGCTCGTACGCGAGGATTTCCTTCGCCTTGTTGAGCTCTTGGCCTTCCCACTTGTCCATCGCATCAATCTGCTCAAGCGGCAAGAAGGTCAGCATACGGATACATTTAAGCACGTCCGCGTCTGCGACGTTGCGCCAATACTGGTAAAAATCAAACGGCGAGGTCTTGTTCGGATCCAGCCACACCGCCCCCGACTGCGTCTTGCCCATTTTCTTGCCCTCAGAGTTCAAAAGCAAGGTGATGGTCATGGCGTACGCGTCCTTGCCGAGCTTGCGGCGGATCAGTTCCGTACCGCCGAGCATATTCGACCACTGATCGTCACCGCCAAACTGCATGTTGCAGCCGTAGGTCTGATACAGGTGATAAAAGTCGTAGCTCTGCATAATCATATAATTGAACTCAAGGAACGACAAGCCGTGCTCCATACGCTGCTTGTAGCACTCCGCGCGAAGCATATTGTTGACCGAGAAGCAAGCACCGACTTCACGCAGCAGTTCCACGTAGTTGAGATCCAGCAACCAATCGGCGTTGTTGACCACGATCGCCTTGCCCTCGCCGAAATCGATAAACCGGCTCATCTGCTTTTTGAAGCACTCGACGTTGTGCGCGATGGTCTCCTTGGTCATCATCTGGCGCATATCCGTACGACCGGACGGGTCGCCGACCATCGCGGTGCCGCCGCCGATCAGCACGACCGGACGGTTGCCCGCCATCTGCAGACGCTTCATCAGGCAAAGCGCCATAAAGTGACCGACGTGCAGGCTATCCGCCGTCGGATCGAAACCGATATAAAACACCGCTTTACCGGCGTTGACCATCTCACGGATCTCCGCCTCGTCGGTAACCTGCGCGATCAAACCGCGCGCTTGAAGTTCTTCATAAATTCCCATAATAATCCCTCACTTTTCTTATGACAGTTTAAGATATTTCCCTTAAAAAGTCAAGCAATTTCGGATAATACTTGCATTTAGGCAAAGTTTGCGGTAAAATGATAACGTCTGTATAGGAGGTTGGCCTATGTTTTGGGAAACGCTTGGTGAATATATCTGGATTTTTATCATTTCGATGGTGCCGATCGTCGAGCTTCGCGGTGCCATTCCGGCGGCGGCGGCTATGGGACTCAATCCCTTGATCTACTATCCGGTGGCGGTGCTCGGTAATATGCTGCCGGTGCCGTTTATCTTCTTGTTTGCGCGCAAAGTCTTGGTGTGGGGCGCCGATAAAAAGATCATCGGCAAACCGTTTACCTGGATCTTGGAAAAGGGTGCGAAAGCCGGCTTGAAGTTGCAAAAGAACGGCTCTGCCGGTTTGTTTATGGGTTTGCTGCTCTTTGTGGGCATTCCCCTCCCCGGCACCGGCGCGTGGACCGGCACGCTGGCGGCGAGTATCTTGAATATGAAATTCAAGCATGCATCGTGGGCGGTTATGCTGGGCGTGTTGCTCGCCGGCATTATTATGTCGGTCGGCAGCCAAGCGGTGGTGTGGATCGTCGGCTTGTTCGGATAAAGCGGAAAAGGCGGGTATCGTGTCGATACTCGCCTTTTGTATTGACAAGGGATTTTGAATAATGATATAATTATATGAATTATAAGCAGCGAGGTGAGCGCATTGGACATTCAGGTCGGAGACATTTTGCATATGAAAAAGGCCCATCCCTGCGGCAGCAGCGAATGGGACGTTTTGCGCATCGGCATGGATTTCCGTATGCGTTGCCGCGGTTGCGGACATGAGATTATGGTGCCGCGGCTGAAAACCGAGCGCAACATCAAAAAAATCGTGAGAACCGGAGAAAACGTATGACCGACAATTGGGCCGGATTGGAAAAGCGGTACGAGGAAGTCGTGGCGCTGTTGTGCGAGCCGGCGGTATTAGCCGATCCGGAACGCACCCTCAAATTAACAAAAGAAAGCAAGCGGTTAGAGCCGATCGTGGCGGCGCTTCGCGATATTCGCACCGCCGACGAACGCCTACGGCAAGCCAAGGAATTGCTGGACGACGCGGATATGCGCGCGCTGGCACAGCAGGAATCCGCTGAAGCGGAAGCGCTGCTAACCGACGCCAAGGCGCGGCTGACGGAGCTGACTAAGCCACGCGATCCGCGCGATGAGCGCGGCGTGATCGTCGAGATCCGTGCAGGTACCGGCGGCGAGGAATCGGCGCTGTTTGCTGCCGATCTCTATCGTATGTACGCCATGTACGCCGAAAGCAAAGGCTTTACGATCGAGCCGCTGTTTACCAACGAGACCGAGCTCGGCGGATTCAAGGAGATCAGTTTTATGGTAAACGGCGACGGCGCGTGGTCGCGTTTTCGCTTCGAAAGCGGCGTCCACCGCGTCCAGCGCGTGCCGGAGACCGAGTCCGGCGGTCGCATTCACACCTCGGCAGCGACGGTAGCGATCCTGACCGAAGCCGACGACGTGGAAGTGGAGATTCGGTCGGAGGACTTAAAGATCGATACCTATCGTTCCAGCGGCGCCGGCGGTCAGCATATCAACAAGACCGAGTCTGCCATCCGCATCACCCACCTGCCGACCGGCACGGTGGTGGAATGTCAGGACGAGCGCAGTCAGCACAAGAACAAGGACAAGGCGATGCGCGTGCTTCGCTCGCGTCTGTTGGAGCGCCAACAGGCCGCCCAAGCGGACGCCATTGCCGCCGATCGCTCGGCGCAGGTTGGCAGCGGCGACCGCAGCGAGCGTATCCGCACCTACAATTTTCCGCAGGGACGCGTGACCGATCATCGCATCGGCTTGACGCTGTATCAGTTGCCGGCGGTGCTAAACGGTGGTTTGGATCCGTTTGTGGATGCCCTGCTCACCGCCGACAAGACCAACGAGTTTAAAGGATAAACAAAATGAACACATTACACTTGACCGACTCCCCTGCCGATCTGGCGGTTGCCGCCCGATTATTGGCGGACGGCGAGCCGGTGGCGATCCCGACCGAGACCGTGTACGGTCTGGCCGCGGACGCACAAAACGAACAGGCGGTTGCCAAAATATTTGCCGCCAAAGGTCGACCGCAGGACAACCCTCTCATCGTCCACGTGGCGTCGTGGGAGCAGTTATTACCGCTGGTCGCCGAGGTGCCGCCGTGCGCCAAGGCGCTCGCCGATGCCTACTGGCCGGGACCGCTGACCATGATCTTTAAGCGGAGCGAAGCAATCCCCGCTTCGGTCAGCGGCGGATTGGATACGCTTGCCGTTCGTTGGCCGGCACATCCGGTTGCACAGGCGCTTATCCGCCAAAGCGGACGAGCGCTCGCCGCCCCGTCGGCTAACCTTTCCGGCAGTCCCAGCCCCACCAACGCCGCGCGTACCGCCGCGGATATGGACGGGCGTATTCCGGCCATTGTCGACGGTGGCGATTGCGAGGTCGGCGTGGAATCCACCGTCGTTACGCTGGTTGGCGACGTGCCGCAGATTCTGCGTCCCGGCGCGGTGACCGCGGAGCAGATCGCCGCTGTTTGCGGCGAATGCCGTATCAACCAAGCGGTCATTCAGCCGCTCGGCAGCAACGAAACCGCCGCTTCCCCCGGTATGAAATACAAGCATTACGCCCCCACCGCCAAGGTGATTTTGCTAAACGGTACCCCCAAACGCATTGTCGATTACATCAACGCTCACGCCACCGACGGCGTATGGGCGCTGGCGTTTGACGGCGAAACCGACGGGCTTGCAGTGCCACACATCACCTACGGCGCTCGTGCGGACGAAGCCGCACAGGCGCACGCCGTATTCGAGGCGCTACGTCAAGCCGATGAACGGGGCGCAACCGTTCTCTACACATCCTGTCCGCGTGCCGACGGACTGGGGCTTGCGGTGTACAACCGCTTGCTCCGCGCGGCCGCTTTTGAGGTGATTACACTTGACTAAACACACGTTGATCGGGCTGACCGGCCCTACCGGCTGCGGCAAAAGCGTCGTGGCAGACGCGTGGCGCGCGTGCGGTGCTGAAATTATCAGCGCCGACGAGTGCGCACGCGCTGTTGTAGCGCCCGATCATCCGTGTCTTTCTGTACTGGTCGAAACCTTTACGGATGCCATTCTTCATTCAGACGGCACCTTAAATCGCGCGGCATTAGCGGCAATCGCGTTTGCCGATCCCGCGAAAACACAGGCTTTAAATGCCATTACTCATCCGGCGATCTGTCGAATGATGAAAGAACAAGCCGACGCGCTGTTCGCCGCCGGCTGTAAAGTGGTCGTCTTTGACAGTCCGCAGTTATACGAAGCCGGTCAAGACGCGCTTTGCGACGTCGTAGTGGCGGTGTTGGCGGACAAAGACATCCGTTTACAACGCATTATGGCGCGTGACGGCATAGACGCCACCGCCGCCCTCCTCCGCATCGGCGCACAACCGACCGACGAATTCTATCGCGAACGCGCAGACGTCGTGTGGGAAAACAACGGCACACCCGATGCCCTCCAAGAAACAGCAAAGGAGTGGCTGACGTGTTTATAAAGGCAACAAAAAAAGGCTGGATCGCCTTGATCGTGCTGCCGCTGTTGCTACTCGCTGTTGTATTGGGCGCACGACCGGCGCTTCGCGCGTATTTTCAGGCGGTGTATCCGGTCAAATACTGGGATACCGTTGTAGCCGAAGCCGAGAAAAACGAATTGGATCCGGCGCTGGTATTGGCAATCATCCGGACCGAAAGTCGATTTAAGCCGGAAGCCCTCTCCGGCGCGGATGCGCACGGGCTGATGCAGGTGACGCCGATCACATTAAAATGGGCGCAATACCGCTCTCCGGAGTTAAAATCACTGCAAACCGAGAATCTGTTTGATCCGCACACAAACATTCGTGTGGGAACGTATGTGTTGGCGCTGTTGTTGGAATCCTATCCGGAGACGGATACCGCACTCGCCGCCTACAACGCCGGTTTCGGCCACGTAGCCGAGTGGTTGGCGGACGACCGCTACTCTGCCGATGGCAAGACGCTGCACACCATTCCGTTTTCGGAGACCGCACAATACGTCAAAAAGGTCAATCACGCGCTGACCGTCTATCAAGAACTTTACGACTGGCTATAAAGGAGATTCGTACCATGAGCGATACGTTAAAAGAACTGAAAGAAAGCCTGCTGTTTACGCAGAAAAACGCCGCGATCGAACGCTCGGATGCGCAGATCGCCGAGGCGGATGCCTATGCGGAAAGCTACAAGGCGTTTTTAAATACCGCCAAAACCGAACGCTTGGCGGTCAAGGAAGCCATCCGCTTGGCCGAAGCCGAGGGGTTTGTGCCGTTTGATCGCACCAAGCCTCTCACCTGCGGCGACAAGATCTACCTCAACAACCGCGACAAAGCGGTGATCCTGGCAGTCATCGGCGAGAAGCCGATCGCCGACGGCGTATCGGTGGCGGCCGCGCATGTGGATTCGCCGCGTCTGGATCTCAAGCCCAATCCGTTGTATGAGAAATCCGGTCTGGCGTATTTTGACACGCACTACTACGGCGGCATCAAGAAGTACCTCTACGCTACCGTACCGCTTGCGCTGTACGGCGTGGTATCGCTGAAAGACGGCCGTACCGTCGAGATCGCCATCGGCGACCGCGAGGACGATCCGGTATTTGTGGTGACCGACCTGCTCATCCATCTCTCGCGTGAGCAAATGCAAAAACCGGCCGCCACGGTGGTGACCGGCGAAAATCTGGATATTCTCATCGGCTCGCGTCCGTTTGATCACAGCAAGGAAAGCGATGCCATTAAACTCAACATTATGCACATTCTCAACCAGCGCTACGGCATTACCGAAGCCGATTTTCTGTCGGCCGAGCTGGAAGCGGTGCCGGCGGGTTTTGCGCGGGATATCGGCTTTGACCGCAGCTTGATCGGCGGCTATGGCCACGACGACCGCGTCTGCGCCTATCCGGCGCTGACCGCGCTGTTTGCGCTGGAGAAACCGGCGTATACCGCCGTCACGCTGCTGTGTGACAAGGAGGAGATCGGCTCGGTCGGCACGACCGGCACGCAGGGCGCGTTCTTCCCCACTTTTATTGAGGATCTGGCCGAGCTGCAAGGTACGCGCGGTCGCCACGTGTTGTCCCATTCGCTGTGTCTGTCGGCAGACGTCAACTCCGCTTACGACCCGCTGTACGCTTCGTCGTTTAACGAGCAGAACAGCTCGTATATCAATCGCGGCGTGGTGCTGACCAAGTACACCGGCTCCGGTGGCAAAAGCGGCAGCAGCGACGCCTCCGCCGAGGTGATGGGCACGTTCCGCCGCATTATGGATGCCGGCGACGTGATCTGGCAGATCGGCGAGTTGGGCGCCGTCGACGCCGGTGGCGGCGGCACGGTTGCCAAGTATATCGCTAATCTGGACGTGGATACGGTGGATCTCGGTGTGCCGGTGCTGTCGATGCACGCTCCGTTTGAGGTGATCAGCAAACTGGATCTGTACGAAACCCACCGCGCATTCTACGCATTGCTCAACCGCCGTTGACGGAGGGTTTATGAAGGCTTATTTTTATACCCTTGGCTGCAAGGTTAACCAATACGAAAGCCGCGCGATGGCTTCGTTGTTGGAACAAGCCGGTTACCAAACCGCAGAATACAACGCCGATCTGCCGGATATCGGCAGAAACGTGTTGGTTATCAACTCGTGTTCGGTCACCGGTGAAAGCGATCGCAAACTGCGGCAGTTTCTGCGCCGCTGTCGGCGACAAAATCCCGAGGCGATTTTGGTGCTGACCGGCTGTATGCCGCAGGCGTATCCTGACAAGGCAGACGCCTTGTCAGACGCCGACGTTGTCACCGGCAACGCCAAACGAAGCGATCTGGTCGCCTTGTTGCAGCGCCATATGCAAACCGGCGAGCGTATTGTCGAAATCCCAAAACATACCCCCGATTGCGAGGCGCTGTCCATTCGTAAATTCGAAGGGCGCACGCGTGCGTACCTCAAAATCGAAGATGGATGCAATCAATTTTGCACCTACTGCATCATCCCCTACGCGCGAGGCCGCGTGCGTTCCAAGCCGCTGGCGGCTGTCGCGCGCGAAGCGGCGGAGCTGGCCGCCTCGGGGTATACCGAGTTGGTGCTGGTCGGTATCAATTTGACCGCCTACGGCCGCGATATCGGCTTAACGCTGGCCGATGCGGTGGAATCTGTTTGTGCGGTCGAAGGCTTACGCCGTGTACGACTCGGCTCGCTGGAGCCGGAGGATATGACACCGTCGGTGATCGCGCGACTGGCGGCGCAGCCGAAGCTCTGCCCGCAATTTCACCTCTCCCTGCAAAGCGGATGCGACGCGACACTCAAGCGGATGGGACGGCGATACGACACCGCGATGTACCGCGATATCTGCCATCAACTGAAAGCCGCCTTTGCAGATTGCGCGCTGACCAGCGACGTGATGGTGGGATTTCCCGGTGAGGCAGACGAGGAGTTTGAGCAGTCCATCTCCTTTGTAAAGGAAATCGGCTTTACGAAAATTCACGTCTTCCCCTACTCCAAACGTCCCGGCACACCGGCGGCGGTGGCACCGCATCAGGTGACGCGTCAGCAAAAAGCGGAGCGCAGTCGCCGGATGATCGCAGCGGGAGAGCAACTCGCCGAGACGTTTTTCAAAGATTACGTCGGGCGCGAGCTCGAGGTGCTGTGCGAAACCCCGTGCCCCGACGGCACAACCGACGGCTACACCGCCAATTACACCCCCGTACACGTTGCCGGACTGCATCCGGCCGGTACGTTTGTCACCGCGGTGGTCGACCGTGTGGAAAACGGCATTTGCTTTGCCTATGTGAAAGAGTAAAAAAAGCGCCCGCAGTGATGCAGGCGCTTTTTCTTATTCCACTATATATTCTTTTACCGCGTCCAGAAGCGGTTGACCGAGCGTGACGGTCATGGAGAGTCCCTCCGGCACGTATTCCTCGTGCTCCACGGCGCCCTCACGGCGACAGCGCTCGGCGATCGCACCGGCGGAAAACGGCAGCAGCAGCGTCACCTGTCGGCGATCCTTCGGCAACACCGACACCACCGCTTCCAACAATTTATCGATTCCCTCGCCGGTCTTGGCGCTGATACACACCGAATGCTGAGAAACGCCCAGCGGCAGTTCCTCCGCCACATCGCATTTGTTGAGCACTTCCACGATCGGTTTGGTGCATCCCAGTTCCTCTA
Source organism: Clostridia bacterium (assembly GCA_017414965.1). Lineage (GTDB taxonomy): Bacteria > Bacillota > Clostridia > Oscillospirales > Acutalibacteraceae > RGIG426. The sequence goes on along the minus strand of JAFQJL010000027.1, from coordinate 19,210 downwards.
ACAGTTGGTGCGTGACTGCCAGATGCTCGTGCGCTTCCGGACTGGACGCATCGCAAATATTGAGGATCGCATCGGCGAAAATCGCCTCCTCCAGCGTGGAATGGAACGCTTTGACCAACTGGTGAGGCAACCGTCGGACAAATCCGACCGTATCAATAAACAACACCGAACGACCGTCCGGCAACTTAAGCACGCGCGACACCGGATCCAGCGTAGCAAACAGCTTATCCTCCGCCAGCACACCGGCGCCGGTCAGCGTATTGAGCAAGGTGGATTTTCCGGCGTTGGTATAGCCGACGATCGCCACCGTCTGCGTGCCGACCTTTCGGCGTCGTTCCCGTAAACCGACGCGATGCGCCTCCACCTCCGCCAGATCCTCGCGGATTGCCGCCATTCGCCGACGAATGTGTCGACGATCGGATTCCAGCTTGGTTTCACCGGGTCCGCGCGTACCGATTCCGCCGCCGAGTCGTGACAGCGCCAGACCTTGACCGGTCAATCGCGGCAGACGATACTGCAACTGCGCCAGTTCTACCTGCAATCGACCCTCGGCCGATCGCGCTCGCTGGGCAAAAATATCCAAAATCAGTGCGGTGCGGTCAACCACATCACACTCGATCAGATCGGACAAATTGCGTTGCTGGGTGGCGGTGACCTCGTCATCGGCGATCACCACGTCCGCTTCTAAATTCACACAAAGCTCGCGCAGTTCCTCGGCGCGACCGGTACCGATATAGGTCGCCTTATCCGGCGACTCGCGCTTCTGCACGATCTCGCCGACTGTATCCGCACCGGCGGTCTTTGCCAACTCGCGCAGTTCTGCCAGCGAGATCTCCACGTCGTGCTCACCGGTATCGACCGCCACCAAAATGGCGCGTTCACGCCGTTCCTCTTGCGCAATCTCAATCAAGTTTTCTGCCATTTTCTTTTCCTCTCGATTGAACGTTTTGACGATATTGGCATATACTATGGATATATCGTCTTCAACTTTTATCCTATTATACCTTACTCCGTCCAAATATGCAAGCAGACGGACTAAAAGTTTCGGTTTTGCAATTTTTTTCAATAAAAATTTCATTTTTTTGCCAGAAATGCTTGATTTTTTCGTTTTTGGGGTCTATAATTGAAACCAGCGGCGCTAAACCGCGTCAATTTTCTCAGTTTGTTTTTCAACTGATCTAAGGAGAGATTTTCGCATGTCCTATTGTCAGGAAGTATTGGAGCTCGTCAAGAGCCGACACGCCGATCAGCCGGAGTTTGTGCAGGCGGTCACCGAGGTTCTGGAGAGTCTGGAGCCGGCCATTGCCGCCAACGAAACGCTGTATCGCCGCAAAGCTCTGTTGGAGCGTTTGGTCGAGCCGGAGCGTCAGATCATTTTCCGCGTTCCGTGGGTAGACGATAACGGTCAGGTTCAGGTCAACACCGGTTATCGCGTGCAGTTTAACAGCGCGATCGGTCCGTACAAGGGCGGCTTACGTTTCCACCCCTCTGTGAAGCTCGACACGATGAAGTTTCTGGGCTTTGAGCAGACCTTCAAAAACAGCTTGACCACCCTGCCGATGGGCGGAGGCAAAGGCGGCTCCGATTTCGATCCGCGCGGCAAGTCGGACGACGAGGTTATGCGTTTCTGCCAGAGCTTTATGACCGAGCTTTCCAAGCACATCGGTGCAAACACGGACGTACCGGCGGGCGATATCGGTGTCGGCGCTCGTGAAGTCGGTTATCTGTACGGACAATACAAACGCCTGCGCAACGAGTTCACCGGAGTGTTGACCGGCAAAGGCCTCTCCTTTGGCGGTTCGCTGATCCGTCCGGAAGCCACTGGCTTCGGTGCGGTCTATTACACGGTTGAGATGCTCAAATCCTTGGGCGACGATATCACCGGCAAGACCTTTGCGGTCTCCGGCTTTGGAAACGTTGCGTGGGGTACGGTCAAGAAGATCACCGAAATGGGCGGCAAGGTCGTCACCATCTCCGGTCCGGACGGCTACGTCTACGACGAGGACGGCATCAACACCCCCGAAAAGATTGATTTTATGCTGGAAATGCGCGCCTCCGGTCACGACAAGGTGCAAGATTATGCCGACAAGTTCGGCGTCCCGTTCTTCGCCGGCAAGCGTCCGTGGGAAGTCAAGGTGGACGTGGTGATGCCGTGTGCCATTCAGAACGAGATCAACTTGGACGACGCCAAAAACATCGTCGCCAACGGCGTGAAATACTGCGTTGAGGTCGCGAATATGCCCACCACGTTTGATGCGGCGGCGTATATGCGCGAAAACGGCGTGACGCTTGCCCCCTCTAAGGCAGTCAACGCCGGCGGTGTGGCGGTTTCCGGCTTGGAAATGAGCCAGAACTCCATGCGCTACAACTGGACCGAAGAAGAAGTCGATGCTAAGTTGCAACAGATTATGTCCAACATCTTCCGCAGCTCCTACGAAGCGGCTAAGAAATACGGAATGGAAGGCGACTTGGTCGCCGGCGCCAACTTGGCAGCATTCGAAAAAGTCGCAGACGCTATGCTCGCACAAGGCGTTGTATAATTCTCTATCAAACGACAACATCCGGAAAGAATCACTTTCCGGATGTTTTTCTTTTTGAGCGACAGAAAATATCAAATTTCGGTTGCGCGGCTAAAAGAATTCGTGTATAATGAAATAAATATGGTATAAAGGAGGAGAAGTATGGTTTATTTGGATAACAGCGCCACCACGCCCGTCTGTCCGCAGGCGGCCGAAGCGGCGCTTCAAATGATGACCGAAAATTTCGGCAACCCCTCTTCCCTCCACACCCTCGGCATTCGCGCCGAGGAGTCGCTTGCCGACACGCGCGCGCGTTTAGCGGATACGATCGGTTGCACACCGGCGGAGATCACCTTCACCTCCGGCGGCACCGAGGCCAACAACCTCGCTATACTGGGCGCAGCAATCGCCCGTCAGCGTCGCGGCCGGCATATCGTCGTATCCGCCATTGAGCACGCGTCCGTATCCGCGCCGATCGAGCGTCTGGAACAACAGGGCTTCGAGGTGACGCGCGTTCTGCCGCAGGCGGACGGGCGCATTCTGCCGGCAGACGTGTTGTCCGCTTGCCGTGCGGACACCGTGCTAGTCAGTGTGATGCTGGTCAACAACGAAACCGGTGCCGTGTTCCCAATGGATCGCGTAGCCGCCAAAATCCGTAAGATCGCGCCGTTGGCCGCCTTACATATCGACGCCGTACAAGCGGTCGGGAAAATTCCTGTCAACGTTAAAAAACTGGATGCCGATCTGCTGACAGTCAGCGGACACAAATTGTACGCACCGAAAGGCGTCGGCGCGTTGTACTGCCGAAAAGGTGTCCGCCTGACTCCCCCGTCGGCTCTGGGCGGCGGTCAGGAGAAATCGCTTCGTTCCGGCACCGAAAACACCGCCGGTATTGCAGCGTTCGGCGCGGCGCTCGCCGCCCTGCCGACAACGGCCGAAAGCGCCGCGCACTACTCGGCGCTTCGTCAGCATCTGCTGGAACGCTTAAACGGTCGCTCGGAAATTCGCTGGCATCTGCCGGAAGACGGCGTGCCGTACATCGTCAATTTCTCTGTAATGGGTTTGCGCAGCGAAACGCTCATTCATTTTCTGGCGGAGCGCGAGATCTATCTGTCGGGCGGCTCCGCCTGTTCCAAAGGGCATCTCAGTCCGGTGTTGACCGCTATGGGACTGCCGGCCGAGGAGATCGATTCGGCGCTACGGGTCAGTTTCGGCAAGGACAACACCACCGATGACGTGGACAAGCTGGCCGATGCATTGGCAGACGCCATTCAAACGCTAACAAAAAGGAGGGCTCTCTAAATGGCTGGGTTATTCGGTAAAAACACGCCCGAACCATCGGAAAATTACACGTTATTCGTGTTAGAAGATGCGCCGGAAGAGGAGATCGCAGAGCCCTCGGACTCCGGATTTATCGTAGAGGATGACATCCCCGAGGATGCTCTCGCTTCAAAAAACACCTTCCTTTCGCGGCTGATCGCGATTTTTATTCCCGTCAGCGGAGATAGAGGCGACGTTATCACACGAAAGATCGTCGCCATTCTTGCGGCGCTGACCGCCGTTGCGTCACTCGTGTATCTCATCGGCGAGTTGTGGATCGTACCGCTTGGCAACGAATCGGTCAATGCACAGGTGTCGGATATGTACGATCCGATCGAATTTGCGCCCGAGGTGGAGGAATTCGAGAATTACCCCGCCGATATGAATCCGGCGTTTAAGGCGTTGTATTACGAAAATGCCGACGTCCGCGGCTGGCTCTCGTTCCCCTCGACCAGTCAGGATTGGTACGGCATCGATTATCCGGTCGTGCAAGCGGAGGATAACGACAAGTATCTGGATCTGGATTTCTTTGGAAACAAAAACAAAAACGGCACGCTGTTTTTCGATTACACCAACGATTTTTCCTCACCGGATGCGCAAAATCGCGTAAGCGTGATCTATGGTCACAATATGCTCAGCGGCCAGATGTTTGCTTCTCTAAACAAGTTGCTGTTTAACGTCGGGATGGCGCGCTCGGCGCCGGTTATCAACTTGAACACGCTGTATGAGGACGCTTCGTATAAGGTGTTCTCCGTGTTTATCTGGGACAACCAACGGCCGGATTTCAACTATATGCAGACCGCTTTTACCTCGGATGAGGAGTTTATGGCGTACGTTCAGCAGGTGCGCGATCGCTCGTGGTACGACTACCCCGACGTCGACGTTCGACCGCAAGACGAGCTGCTGGTACTTTCCACCTGCAGCAACACCAGTCAGACGCATCTGTCCGACGGTCGCACCGTGGTGGTGGCACGCAAGATCCGCACCGGCGAGAGCCGCAACATCGTCACCGCCCATATTGTCAAAAACCCCGATCCGTTGCAGCCGATCGCGTGGTACGAAGCGGAGGATCTGCCGCTGCCGTCGTATTACGATATCACAACGGCTTCGACCACCGCCACTACGACCACAACCACTACGACGACCACCGCTTCCGGCAGCGGTACCGAAAGCACGACGGCGGGCAGCTCGTCGACCACGACGACCGGCAGTACCACCACCGCCGGCACCACTAAAGCAACAACAACCAAAAAGACGACAACCAAGAAAACAACGACGTCGACAAGCACCCCCACAACGACCAAGAAAACCGGTGCGTCGAGCAATAAAAAAACCAGTACCACAACCACGACGACCACAGCCAAGACTACCGACAGCGGTACGTCTACGCAGACCGATGCGTCGAACGCTACACCATCAAACTAATACCGAGGAACAACTATGCAAGAAGTTATGCTTATCAAAAACGGTGAGTTGGCTATGAAAGGCCTCAACCGTTCCACCTTTGAAGTGGCACTTGTTAAAAACTTAGGAAACGCCCTGCGCCGCGTCGGCGAATTCGATATCCGTCGGGCGCAATCCACCATCTTCATCCAGCCGCGGTCGGAAGACATCGACTGGGATCTCGCCTGCGAGCGAGTATCGAAGGTGTTTGGCTTAGCGGCGTTTACGCGCGCGCGGCTGTGCGAGAAGGATCTGCCTACGATTTTGGAAAACACCGCCGATTATCTGCGCGATGCTTTGGAATCCGTGACCACCTTTAAGGTCGAAGCCAAGCGCGCCGACAAGGCGTTCCCCTATCAGTCACCGGAGATCTGCGCCAAAACCGGCGAGTATCTGCTGGAGAAATTCCCGCATTTGTCGGTCGACGTGCACAACCCCGAATTCACCGTCATGATCGAGATCCGCGATTTCGGTGCGTACATTCACGCGCCGCAGTCTCCCGGTGCCGGCGGTATGCCGGTTGGCACCGGCGGTCGCGCGGCGATCCTGATTTCCGGCGGCATCGATTCGCCGGTCGCGGCATGGATGATGGCCAAGCGCGGCATTGAGTTGACCGGCATTCACTTCGCCTCGCCGCCGTACACCAGCGAACGCGCGGAGAAAAAGGTGCTTTCTCTGCTGGGACAGGTCGCACAGTACGCCGGTCGGATGCCGCTGTTTATTGTGCCGTTTACGCACATTCAGGAGGAGATCGGCGCCAAGTGTCCGGAGGATCTGTTCACCCTCATTATGCGGCGGTTTATGATGCGCATTTCGGAAAAGTTGGCGCATATCCACCGCTGCGAAGCGCTGATCACCGGCGAAAGCGTCGGGCAGGTCGCCAGCCAAACGATGACCGCTATGGCCTGCACCGAAGCGGTTTGCGAGATGCCGATCTTCCGTCCGTTGATCGGTATGGACAAGGAAGAAATCGTGCGGATCTCCCGCAAAATCGATACCTTTGATATTTCGATCCAGCCCTACGAGGACTGCTGTACAGTGTTTACGCCCAAGCATCCGCGCACCCACCCCAAGCGCGAGATGATCGAGCAGGCCGAAGCGGCGCTGGACATCGACGCGTTGGTTGACGAGGCGGTTGCCGGCGTTCGCCGCGTGATGATTCATCCGTAAAAGGAGTGGTCGTATGATCTCTCATACCATCGGCGTCTACGGATTGTCGGAGTCGGAACTCCGGAGCCGATTGGATGCCCTGGATATCCCCGTTGACGTGATTGATCGGGATGGCGAATGGCAGCTTGTGCTGACGACCGAAACCGAGGAGCAAGCCACCGATTCCATCTGCAAACTTCGCGAATCGCTAAACGTGTACGTTTACGGCGTCGATATTCCCGATCTGCAAAGCCGCGTGGTACAGCTGCTGACCGCGCGCGGCTTCACACTGGCGACGGCCGAGTCCTGCACCGGCGGCATGCTGTCAGAACTGCTGACCACCGTCCCCGGTGCGTCGGCGGTATTCGAGTGCGGCGTAGCCGCCTACTCGGCCGCTATCAAGCACGAGCTGATCGGCGTTTCCGCCGACACGATCTACCAATACGGCACCATTGCGCCGCAAACTGCGGCGGAAATGGCTGCCGGTGTTCGTCGCGTCGGTCACGCGACGCTCGGCATTGGCATCACCGGCGCTGCCGGTCCTTCCGCCAGCGAAGGACATCCGGCGGGCACGGTCTTTGTGGCGATGGCGGACGAAAAACGCGTCTGGGGCAAGAGCATCCGCGTGGACGGCGCGGCTCTCGGCCGCGATAAAGTCCGCCGTTTGGCGGTGTTACAGGCACTGGATCTGGCGCGGCGTTATCTGGAGGCGTGGCCGACTGTCATGGCCGGCGGTACGCCGATCTTACCACCGGAGGAGGAGACCTCTCTTCCGCCCTCTGCACCGATCAAAAAACGCTCTTGGAAAGAGCGTCTGCTGCCGACCGTCAAAAACGGACGCGCCGCCAACTTCCGATTGTTGGCGATGTGGGTGTTCGCGGTACTCGGCTTGGCGGCGGTCATTTGGCTGTCGGTATTGTATCTGTTATAACAAAAAAGCGTGTCACCGAATCAGTGACACGCTTTTTGTTATTCGTAACGCGGTAGTTTGACGATCTGTGGCGGATGCGCCAGCGCCGGAATGACCTTCTGGAGCATTTCCTCGGTGGGAATGCGGATGCTGGAGGTGTTGATACACGGATGGCAACCCACGCAGGTATGCCCCAGCACGTCCTCGTCGATGAGCAGGCGGACGCGATGCTCGGTATCGTTCATCAGTCCCATCACGCTGGCAGAGCCGGGCGTGACGTCCAAAAACTTCTCCATATACGCCGGCGAAGCAAAGGACAAGCGCGACGATCCGATCTGCGCAGACAGGTCCTTGGTCTTAAACGGCTTATCGCCCGGCATCATCAGCAGATAAAAATCCGTCTCCTGCCGGTTGCAGAGGAACAGGTTTTTGCAGATCACCGCTTCCAACGCCGTATCGATGGCGCGGCAGACCTCCATACTCATTGCCGGCTCGTGATCGACACGCCAGTAATTGACGCCGAGCGAATCCAGCAGATCGTACACTCGTTTTTCCTTATCCAAACGACCGGTCATATCGGCCGGACGACCTTTTTCCGGTTTCATCCTATCCACTTCCCTTTCCAAAGTAAGAGAAAAACCGCCGACACACCGTCGACGGTTTTTCGTTGGCGGAAGCGGTGGGATTCGAACCCACGAGCCCGTGAAGGCTACCTGATTTCGAGTCAGGCCCGTTATGACCACTTCGATACGCTTCCGTATTGGTTTGTTGCGTCAGACGCACTTGCAATTATAGCGGATTTCGGTTGGTTTGTCAACCCAATTTCCCAGAAAATATAAAACAATTTCCAAAAATGTAAAGATGACAATTTTGATACAATGTTGAAACTCGTTTCCCGGTTATGTTATAATACGCAGGGGTAGATTTTGTCGATTTTAGGAGGCGTATATGAAGGATTTCGTTCACTGGCTGTTCAGCCAAAACAACTCCGATCTGCAAATTGGATTATTTGATGTCTGGCATTTTCTGTACTTATTTATTACCTTTGGCGGCTCGACGGCGCTGGCACTGGCGCTCAAAAATCGTTCCGAACAAGCGAAGCAACGGGCAATCCGGCTCTTTGCGTACTTGACGATTGGGCTGTATGTGGCGGACTTTTTCATCATGCCGCTTTCCGACAGTTACAGCGGGATCAGCGTTTACAAACTCCCCTTTAACATCTGCACCATTATGGCAGCGATGGTCCCCTTTGCTCAGTTTAACGCCAAGTTTGCGCCCATCAAATCGGTGATCGTGACGCTGTCGATCACCTCGTCGGTGATGTGCATGTGCTATCCCGGCACCGCCCTCGGCGGACAGCCGCCGTTTTCGTACGTCATTTTCCAGACCTTTATGTACCACGCCTTCCTCTATACGTGGGGATTTTTGAATCTGGCATTTGGCAGCGTGACGCTGAACTTTAAAAACATCTGGAAAGAACTGATTGCCATTCTCATCATTTTGGTGTGGGCGGCATTTGGCAACACCGTGTACGACGGCGAGCAAAACTGGTTCTTTATTCAAAAAAGCATTTTCCCGTTCCTTTCGGATGAAATCATGCCGTTTATGGTGGTGTTTTGCGTATTTGGCTCTTGCTTTATCGTCTACTGCGCCTACTACGGCATCCGCGCTCTGATCAACAAATACAACAACAAAAAAATCACGGTCGCTTAAACGACCGTGATTTTTTATTTGCGATAAATAAACACGCCTTTGGCGTCGCCCGTCTTACCGCCGGATCGCATCCGCTCGATGTAAGCCCGACGGAACGAAGTGTCCGCCGGCAGCGCCTCCAAGTCGCCGGTGAAGCGGCAATCAAACAGCCGCCACACCTCCGAATAATCGTCGTAATCCCGTTGCTCGACCAACGTGTAATCGGCGGCGAATTTTGCCAGATTTGATTGCGGCGATAACACCGTTTGATTCCACGAATACAAAAGCCAGCTATGGCACATAAACACGATCGGCTTACAAAGTTCATCCTTGAAAAATGCGACCGCACGGTCATAGCATTCGCGCACCACATCGTAGTCCAGGCGCTCGCCCGTGCGCGGAATGTGCACGTTGATTGCAAGCATATCTTTCGAAACGGCAACGCCGTCTACCACACAATCCACACCAACCGGCATCCGTTCAAACTGCAAACGGCCGAGCGTGAAACGTGTCAGTTCAAAATACCCGATCATCCAATCGGCTACAAAAACGCCCCACTCCCCATAAACCAGGTAACACTCATGGAGTTTATTGGTCAGGTCACGGACGGTCGCCGCGTATAGCGACTCTGACAAACCACGGGAACGATATTTCTCTTTCAGACCGTCGCAAAGGGCGAGAAGCAGCAACAAGTGTGCTACATAAGCGCTCACGCCACACGCAGCACCCATCGCCTTGATCTCGTCCAACATCCCCAATAAATCGCAACTTTCCTGCGTTTCGTACAGCTCGATCATTGCCGCCAGACGAGCGGCAACGGTCTTGTCTGCCGTCAAGCGTTCCCACGCAGACAAGAGCGCGGTTTGTGCCTCCGCCGGAAAGTCAAGTTCCTGCATAATATTTGTAAGTTGCTTGCTCATTCCCTTACTCCTCTTCGGACGGTTGCATTACCACGTCGATCCACGCCGCGCTGTGACTATCCACCTCGTACACGGTGACCGTCAGTTTGCCGTAGGTGAAGCTGTCGCCCACCTCCGGCACTTTGCCGAGCATTTCCATCACCCAGCCACTGATGACCACACTATCTGTTTCGGGTGCGATGTCGTAGAACTGGCACAGATCGTCAATGGACAGCGAGCAATCGATGCGATAGGTGTTTTCGTCGATCTGCTTGAAGCTTTCCACCACGCTGTCGTGCTCGTCCCAGATCTCGCCCACCAGTTCTTCCAGAATATCCTCCATCGTCACGATACCCAGCGTGCCGCCGTATTCGTCCACGATGACCGCAATGTGCGATTTGTTCTTCTGCAGCGTTCCCAGCAGATCGCTGATCTTCTCGGATTTCGGCACAAACAGCGGCGGCGTGATCAACTCGGACAAGGATTTATCCGTGATACCCGAAGCGGTATAAAAATCCTTTTGATGCAAAATACCGACAATGTTGTCGATGTTCTCTTCATAAACCGGCAACCGCGAGAATTTGCTCTCGGAGAACACCGCGGCGATCTCTTCTTTGGTTGCCTCGACCGACACCGCTTCCAGATCGGTGCGGTGAGTCAGGATCTCTTCCGCTTCCTGATCGGTAAAATCGATGGCGTTACGAAGCAAGGTGCTCTCGTTTTCGTCGATGGTTCCCTCCTGCTCGACCTCGTCGACCAGCATCAGCAGCTCGTCCTGCGTCATTTTGGGGGCATCCTCGGTCTTGGTGAGCTTGGAAAGCAGCTTCTTCCACTGGGTAAACAGGAAGTTGATCGGCGTCAACAGCGCCACCAGCACCCGCAGGATCGGCGCCGAAAACATCGCAAACGCCTCCGGACGATCCTTTGCCAAGCTTTTGGGCGAGATCTCACCAAAGATCAGCACCACCACCGTCGTCACGACCGTGGAAAGCGTGGCACCCATCTCCTGATCGCCGTTTAGCAAACGTACAAACAAAATCGTACACATCGAGGTCAACCCGATGTTGACGATATTGTTGCCGATCAAAATGGTGGAAAGCAAACTGTCGTATTTATCCGACAGCTTGAGCACCAGTTCCGCGCGGCGATTGCCCTTTTCTGCCAACGTCTTTATACGTGTTTTATTCAGCGAGGAAAACGCCGTTTCGGTGGAGGAAAAATACGCCGACATCAGCAAAAGCACCGCCATAATCACAATGGATATCACATCTGAACTTTGCATAATAAACTCCTTAAAATCTCGTTTTTAAACACAAAAAGACACACCCACAGCGAATTTATCTCGCGCGAGTATGCCCCGTACCGTTCCGTATAAAATTAGGTTCATTTCCGTCGCAACAACTGTCGCCGTCCATGAAAACAACCGACTCCTTTATTCTTTGAGGTTACATATAGTATAACGAGTTTTCGTAAGAATGTCAAGGGATAGGCACAAAATCCTTGCTTTTTACTTCATAATATGGTATAAATAGGGTAATGTTTTGTTGGGAGGTTTGACCCTATGCCCTATAAGTTTATGAAAACCAGTTTGATCGTTTTACCGCTGGCGGTAATGCTGGTGCTGTACGTGTGGAATGTCAAGGATTACATTGGCATTTACGAGGATCTGATCCAGCTGGTGCTGCTCGCTACGGCGACCATCTACATCCCGACGCTGCTGGACGGCAAAAAACCGCTGGCTTTTAAATGGTTGGCGCTGATTTCGGCCGGCATCTGTGCGTTTTCGGTGGGATTGTTCGTGCTCACCAAGCCGGCCTACACCACCAAAGAAGCCTCCCAAATGCTCATTGATTCCGGATACTCCAGCATCGCGATCAACGAAGACGAACACACCGGACGCATCGATGAGAAATCTAATTTCTTTGTCAGCAAAGGCTATTTGTACGTCTGCCGCAAGGATGTCGAGGGCAAAGAAGTCGAGCGCGTGTTGTTTAATCCGCAAACTGGTACGTGGTCGGTTGTGGAATAAGTTTAGAAAAGAGGGGTTTCATGGAGTTTCTGACAAGTCTTTCACTGCCGTGGTTGTTGACCGTCTACGTGATCGCGGCCGCCTTTATGACCTTTTTCTCGATCAAAGCCGCGAATTACGTGGATTGGCTGGATAAGAAAACGACGCTCTCTGGTGCCTTTATCGGCGGCATTATGCTGTCTGCGATCACCTCGCTGCCGGAACTGTTTACCAGTCTCTCCTCCACCGTGTTCCAGCACCAGCCGCAGCTGGCGCTCGGCAACATTTTGGGCAGCGACCTGTTCAACATCGCCGCTTTGGCGACGCTGATTCTTTTGTGGGCCAAATCCTTTTCCAAAGCAAATATCGCCAAGGGGCATTTCATTGTCACGCTGACGGTGATCGCCGCCTACGTGACGGTTGCGCTCTCGTGGCTGGGCATCATTCCGGACTGGAACGTCAGCCTGACTTCTATCGTTATTTTGGTCTTGTACGGACTCAGCATCAAATACCTCGCCGGCGAGGAAAGCGAAACCTCTGAGGATGCCGACGATATCAAGCTCTCGGTCAAGCAGATTGTTTTCCGCTTGGTGTGCGTATCGATCGGCATCGTGGCGTTCAGCATCGTGGTGTCGTATATGACCGAGCACGTGGCAGAAAAACTCCATCTCGGCCAAGGCTTTGCCGGTGCGTTATTTATGGGCGTCGCCACCTCCCTGCCCGAGCTTTCCTCTACCACCGTGCTGTTTAAGAAGCGCAACTACGACATCGCCGTAGGCAACATTGTCGGCAGCAACATCTTTAACTTCACCATCTTGTCGCTGGTGGACGTGATGGCATTCACGCAATCGGTGTACAATTTCGCCGATCCGAAAAATGTGTTGCTCATCTTGTTGGGTATTTTGTCCAGTCTGGCGTTGGTGGTGATTTTGAAAACCAAAAAAACGGCGCCGAAGGTAATCAGCTCCGTGGCGATCCTCTTAAGCTATCTCGCATTCTTGGCGTTGCCGGATAACGCGCTTTCCTGGATTCCTTTTTTGCAATAAATTTGTTCTTTTTTGAATAGACAGCGCGTGGGCGTTGTGCTATGATATTATCAAATTAAAGAGTAGGAGATGTTTCATATGGGTAAAGCAACGTTGGTCGTTATGGCGGCCGGTATGGGCAGCCGTTTTGGCGGTCTGAAGCAGATCGAGCCGATCGGTCCCGGCGGTGAGGCGCTGTTGGATTTCTCGGTGTTTGATGCGAAGCGCGCCGGTTTTGACAAGGTCGTGTTTATCATCAAAAAGCAGATCGAGCAGGATTTCAAGAGCATTGTCGGCAGCCGTATCGAAAAACAGGGTATTGATGTGGAATACGTGTTCCAGGAAACCAATATGCTCCCCGAGGGCTACACCTGCCCCGAAACGCGTCAAAAGCCGTGGGGTACCGGTCACGCGATCCTCTGCTGCAAGGGCGTCGTCAACGAGCCGTTTGTGGTGGTGAATGCGGACGACTATTACGGCGTTTCCGCCTATCAGAGCATCTACGATTATCTGATGAACAATCCCGAGAACAACTATTGTATGGTCGGCTACCGTCTGGGCAACACCGTCACCGAAAACGGCACGGTCTCGCGCGGCGTATGCCAAGTGGAAGACGGCTTCCTGAAGACCATCACCGAGCACACCAAGATCGCACCGGACGGCCTTTCCGCTACGCCGAACGGCGACGTTCAGCTCTCGCTGGATACGGTCGTTTCGATGAATATGTGGGGCTTTACGCCGGACATCTTCGATCATTTGCAGGAAGGCTTCGAGGCGTTCCTCGCGGAGAACATCAACAGCGAAAAGGGCGAATATCTGCTGCCGTTCCTCGTGGATGACCTCATCAAAGCCGGTAAGAAAAACGTAGCGGCGCTCACCACCGAGGATAAGTGGTACGGCGTTACCTACAAAGAGGACAAAGAACCGGTCGTAAAGGCCATCAAGGCGCTGTGCGACGCGAACGTGTATCCTTTTAAATAAGTAACATATAAAAAGCACCGTCGGTTATTTACCGGCGGTGCTTTGCTTTTATCCGACTTTCAGTTGCAGGCGGAATTTATCGGCGATCATCGCGATAAACTCCGAATTGGTGGGTTTGCCGCGCGTTGAATGGATGGTATAACCGAAATAGGAGTTGAGGATCTCCACGTCGCCTCTGTCCCACGCGACCTCGATCGCGTGCCGAATGGCGCGCTCCACGCGCGACGAGGTGGTGCTGTGCTTTTTCGCGACGTCGGGATACAACCGCTTGGTGACGGCGTTGATGATATCCTCGTCGTCGATCGCCATCAAAATGGCGTCGCGCAGATACTGGTAGCCCTTGATGTGCGCCGGCACGCCCACCTGATGCAAAATATCGGTCACACGCATTTCCAGACTACTAACGCGACCGGAGTTGACCGGCACCGCCGACACGTTTCCGCGAACGCTGTAAAGCGTCAGAATTCGCTCCGCCATTTCCCCAAAATCAAACGGCTTGAGAAAGAAATAATCCGCGCCCGCCGCCATTGCTTCGCTTTCCAGCGCCGGATTGTCAAATCCGAACATGACAATAAACCGCGGCAAGCTCGACATAATGTGCGATTTCACGCTCTTCATCACGCCGATGGCATCCATTGTCGGCAAGAACATGTCCATCACCACAACATCCGGACGCGTTTTTAAAATGACATCCAATAGCTGCCGACCGTCCTTCTCGGTGCATTCCGCATCCAAGCCGCGCGCACGCATGGCACGCACACAGGGTTTGCCAAACCCTTCGCTGTTATCCGCTAACAGCACTTTGCATTTTTTCTCCATAATTTTCTCCTTACCCCTATTTTTTGATCTATCAACAATCCGGTCTATCGTCATACTTTGTTCAGTTCCGACACCTTGATCGCCTGTCGACAACGGAATAATACCATATTCTGGAATTATTTGCAAGAGGATATTGGAAAAAATTGGAATAAATCGAACGAGGAAATTTTCGTAAAAAATAGACAATGTGACAAAATCACCCCAAAAGCGTGAAAAGAAATGTCGAGGCACGCAGGAAAGGGTGATTGTCTGTCGAAGCAAAATTCTCCATACAGAAATGAAAACATCCCCTTATCGCGATTTTTCGCGATAAGGGGATGTTGTTTTTACAGAGCCAACGCTGCGTCGTGGTACAACACCAGCGTCTTCATCAGATTCTTAAATGCGGTATCGTAGGCTTCGCTCTCAATCACGCGGTGTGCCAGCGACAACACACTCGTTTCGTAGGTCGTGCCGTCCAGCGTCACGCTCTGCGCAGTCGACAGCGCGGCCGCGCCGATTTCGGCGAATTCGTAGTAATACAGATCGTTGGCGTCGCTATAAGTCAATGCACCGCCGATGTTTTCCTCGAAATACAGGCGAATGCCCACCTTGCTCCGCAGCAACAGCGTGGCGCCGAGATAGCCGGTCGGTGTGCCGCCGCTGATATCCACACCCGATGCCTCGCCGGGATCGGCGGCATCCAGCTCCGTCTGCGTGTAGGCGTAACCGACGTCCGCCAGACGATCGGTATGGCAGTCGAAATAGGTCTGTGCCGCCGCGCCGTAGCACAACATCGCACGGGCAGCATTCTTGACTGCCGCACTGTAATCTCCGGTCAACAGTTCCTCCGCATACGCGCGCAGCGTGGTGGAGGCGGTCGCCAGTTCCTCTTCCGATCGGCTGTCGACCAACCGCATACTCACCGTCGAGGTCATATCCTTGGCGGCCACGTCGCAGTAGAACAGTTCATCCGTCAGCGTGGCCGTCTGCTCAACGCCATCCAGCGTGTAGTAGAGGGTCAAATCGGCAAGCTCCACGCCGTCTGCCGGCGAGACCTTGACGCCGATGCGGATATCCGACGCCAACGTGACGTTGTACGCCTCAAACGTGGTTTCGGTATCGGTCGGTTGCGGATAGGTCAGCGATACGTCGTCGACATACACCATACCGGTGGCGGTCGAGCCGTAGTTTTTCATACCAAACACCGCGTCGCCAGAGGCGGGTGCGGTCCACGTGACCGTTACGCGCTGCCAACCACTCATCGTCGTGTTGATACCGGCGCTTAAATTGGAGGTCACGTACCCAGAACCGAGCGCAAAATCCAACCACTCCCCTTTCGGCGAGCCGGCGCCGAAGAAAAACAGGTTGAACTCAAATCCGGCGCTCGCCTCGGTAACCCACACGTAGAATGCCAGCGTATACTCCACGCCGGCGGTTACCGTCACGCCGTTAAACTGGATGTAATCGTCTGTGCCACTGGCCGGCAGAACACCCAGTCCGTTCTCAATCTTGCAATCGCCGTTAAAGTTCTGGCCGGTGGTTTTGTTGAAATCGCCGTTAGAGACACCGGCGCTCAATACGTTGTCGGGAAGTTCCGTGTCACCGCCGTGGTCGGTCGGGACGACTGCCGCCTTTTTCTTTACCCAAGCGCCGTTCTTTTTCTCGATCGTAAAATCCTTCGGGAAACGCACGACCACATCGTTTTTGGTAAAGGTCGTACCGGCCGGAATGGTGATCTCGGTCGCCGTGGTCGCAAAATTCGTGGTATCCCCCGTCGTGTAGATCTGGAATCGATTGGGATTGGACAAGCCGGCTGCGCAGCAAGTCACCGACGTTTTGTCAAACGCAACGGTCGTCGTTCCGCTATATCCCGCCCAATTGATCACCGGCAACGTCTGTGCCGTTTGAATCTCCAAATACGTGCGCGCTTCCGTGCTGTTGTAGCCAACGGCCGCCACGATATCGGTATCGACGTCAAAATCGATCAGAATGCTGTTGTCGTCCGGTTCTTCGACCGGCGGCTCCGACGGATTGTATTCCTCGGTGCAAGCCTCGTCCGTAAACGCCTTGCCGCAAGTGCGACAGGTCCACAGCTCCACCTGATCATCGGTCGCCTCTGTGTGCGTAGTATACTTATGCGAGCAGACGCGATAGATCTCCAGATCGTCTAAATAGAAATACGTGTTGACATCCGCCGTATAGAAAGAGATCTGGAACAGATTGGTTTTGGCCGGCGCAGTATAGGTGTAGGTGTATTGCGTCCATTGACCGGCGGTGCGGGTGACGGTACCATAGACGCTATCCAGCGTTTTCCACGGCGATTCGACCGCCGCGATTAACGACCGCTGAATGGTCGGCTGCGTCACCCCTGTATCGGTATATACCCATAATGAAATGCGATATTCGTTGTTCGGTACGATGCCGCGCAGATTGACTTGCACCTGCGCCTGCGTGCCGGTATTATGAAGCTTCAGCGAGTAATTGCCGGCGTGTACCTGCTCCGCGGAGAAAGTCGTATTCTTAAACAAGCCCCAGTTGGTCGAGCTGCCGGATTCGGCGTTGCCGTACGGCACCAGATTGGTGGTGTAAGCCGACGGATCCAACACGATCTCCTCTTCCTCCACCGGTGCGGTTTCGGTGGTAACGGCACAGGTGATACCCTCGCCCTTGTTTCCAAAGAAATCCAGCGGATACACGGTCACCGTGTAGGCAGTTTCTGCCGCCAGCTCACGCACCTCATAGGTGAGCGTAGCGGGCATCGGTTGGAAGTACCACTCCGAATAGATACGGTATGTCAGCGGCGTATTGCCGTCGTCACAGACGATGTCGTAGCCGTACATACCATCATTATCCGTTGCTTGCGGGAAGGAGATCGTAAACGACTCGTGCGTGACGCCGCTGACCGTCGCGGACGCACCGAACGCAAAGGCAGGCGCTTCGGTGCGATCGGCACGCGTCTCGGGCTTGTAAAGCCAGTTATCGGGATCGTTGACATCGACAGTGTATTCGATATCCGTGCCGTCTCCATTGAGAGAAGCGAAGCGGCTGTCCGTATATTGATCGTACGGAATCATCCGCACGCCATGATCCTCCGTAACTTCGACGATCGTGTATTGCGCCACGTTATCGCGACCGGGCAACACGCCGTTGTAGGTGGCATTGCCGTCGGCACCCAACGTCGCCATCGTACCGGTGGTATATTGGGTGTAGGTCGTCTGGTTGATCGCCGTCGGCGTGTTGACCGAGATATGAGAGTGTCCCGAGAAATGAATGACCTGCCGATAATCGTACATTTCATTCATCAAATCGCTTTCCACGGCGGCAGATGCCCCAAAACTTCCCATCACGGTGTTTTTGATCGGGTGATGCTGGAACATAAACACCGGCTTAGTGCTGTCCGCAGCCACAGCCTCGGCGATCTCACCGCCCGCCCATTCAATGTCGTCTACGGAATAATTCTCATAAGAAATCGGCGAGATACCGACAAAGTGATAACCGTTAATATCGGTCGACCAACGAAGTCCTTTTTCGGTTATGCTATCAATACCGGCAATGCCTTCCAGATACGAATGGGAGCCCATTTCGGTAAGACCGTTGTTCGAATAGAGCCACCACTCGTGGTTGCCCATCAGCGTCAGCACGTCGGTGCCTGCCGGAACGGCGGAATCCAACGCCGATTTAACGGATGCATACTCCTGCGGATTGCCCAGACAGACGATATCGCCCAGCAAAATTGCCGCATCGATGTTCGTATAATCCTGCGTCTGCGCGTAGCGAGTGGCACTTTCGAACATTCCTTTTAAACGAAGCGCTTGAATATCATTCGCATTTTCGGTCAAGTGCGTGTCAGACGCGACCAAAAAGCGCAACACGACTGCCGGATTCGCTGCCGCGCCACTCAAAGCAGCCGTCGGCATCAAGCCGATCAACAGCACAACCGCCATGACCCAACTGAGCAATCGTTTGATTTTCATCTGAATACACCCCATTTTTAACGGAAATAAATCGTCGATTTCTATGAAACCGGTTACATATATTATAAAACCTTTTATATATTTTGTCAACAATGAGTTTCGACACAAAGTTTGCACTTGTGGGCCGTCCCCTGTGGGTGTTTGGCGTAGGGTGCGGCGGTCTCCGACGCACCGAAACCCTTTTTTATAATAAGCAGAAACCCCACCGCTTCGGATGAAGCGGTGGGGTTTTGTTTGTTTGCCCTATTCCCTACTCGGTCTTACTTGGTCTTTTTGTACTTGTAGCTCGACCAGTTGGAATAGATCTTGGTGCCGCCGACCGTCTTGTAGGTGCGGACGCGGACGTAGTAAGTTGTTTTGGCTTTCAGTCCGGTCAGCGTCGTCGTCGAGGTCTTGTAGCTGGTGATCGTCTTGGTTTTGTACGACTTAAACGATTTCGACGTGCTGTACTGGATCTGGTAGCCGCTGGACTGCTGCAAGCTCCGATTG
>JAFQJL010000026.1 GCA_017414965.1 Clostridia bacterium | reverse complement strand
CGCTACGCAAACTTAAATAGATCAAGCATTCGCTGTAATACTACTTAATGGAATTTGCATTTTTGCCAAATTCAAAAATAGTATTACAGAAAAAAGGCATAGTATCCCTATAGAGAAAAATACCTGATCTGCGTGTATTAAGTTTGCGTAGCTTATATAGTATAACACAATACTGATAAAATTAAAAGTATTTTTGGAAAAGTTACGAAATTTGTTGTTTTAAGTATAAAAAATACAGCACAGCCATTTCGACTATGCTGTATTTTCTGTTATCCCACTCGGTTTGCGTAAAACTTCGCTAACGACATTACGCTTTCACGTGATGGGGATTTTTCTTATACAAACAAATTGGTAATAAACACCGCTACGCACGCGACCGCCGCCACCACCGTGAGATTGCCGGTGATAAACGAACACGCCATCGCCGCCAGCAAAGCGACCACACCGCCGATCGAAAATGTCCCATCTGCTCCGTAAAAGATGCCCGGCACGGTCATCGCCGTCAGGCAAGCATACGGCACGAACTGCAAAAACGACCGAATAAACCGATTCTTGATTCGACCACGGAACACCGTCAGCGGAATCGCGCGGATCAAATAGGTCACCAGCGCCATCGCAGCGATATATACCAGATACTCATACCATCTCATACGCCGTCACCCTCCTCCTGAACCGGAAAGAGTACCGCGCCGATCGCCGATGCTACAACCGTACTGATGATGACGGAAAAACCGCCGGACAGCGGTGGCCATCCAAGCGCCGCCGGCACGTATTTGATAAGGCACGAACACAAAAGCGCCACCAGCACCACCGTTAACACCGGCCGATAACGGCGCGCCACCGGCACCACCACGGCAATGAACATACCGTACAGCGCCACGCCAAGCGCCACCTGCAACGAAGCCGGCAACAACTCGCACGCCAGCGCACCAACGGCGGTGCCGCCGGTCCAGCCCACGATGGGTAAGATCTGCAACCCGACCATATACGGAAAGGTCAGATCCTTGGTGCGCGCCATCGCCACCGCAAAGATCTCATCCGTATTGCCAAACGCCACGACCAACCGCTGCCAGCCTTTGATGTCCGGCGACAGTTTTTGCGTCAACGATAAGCTCATCAGCGCATACCGCAGATTGATGATCAGCTGCGTCAGCAGGATCTCGCAAATCGTCGCCACCGCCAAGCCGGTGGCAGAAGCGATGACCTCCAATCCGGCAAACTGACCGGCGGAGGTGAGATTGGTTACGCTCATCAGCACAGCCAGCCACGGCGGCATTCCGTTTTGGAAAGTCACCACGCCAAAGCCGAAACTGACGGCAAAATACCCAATGGCAATCGGCACGCCGTCGCGCAGACCGCATTTCCATTCTTTCACAAGCATTCCTTCTTTTGAGAAAACTTCTTATATCATAGTCTTTTTTTCCGCAAAAGTAAAGGGGTTTCGGGGTTGATTTTAAAAAAACGTTATGGTATACTATGGTGTAGATTTTTACGGAAAGAGGAATTCCTATGCTTTTTATCCCTCAAAACTACCGATCGCTGCTGGACGTGCGCCAGACACAGATCGCCATTAAAAAAGTAAAAGACTTTTTCGAGCGCGACCTCGCCATTCAGTTGAATCTGACGCGTGTGTCGGCGCCGTTGTTTGTCAACCGCGATTCCGGCTTAAACGACACTTTAAACGGCGTGGAGCGCCCGGTGGCCTTTGACATCAAGGGCATCGACGGCACGTTTGAGGTGGTGCAGTCGCTCGCCAAATGGAAGCGCGACGCTCTGGGGCGGTACGATTTCAAGCCGGGCGAAGGCTTGTATACCGATATGAGTGCCATCCGCCGCGACGAAGACACCGACAACATTCATTCGGTGTACGTGGACCAGTGGGACTGGGAAAAGATCATCTTGAAAGAGGATCGCACCGAAAAGATGCTCAAAAGTACCGTCAAGTGCGTATACGCGGCGCTCAAGCATACCGAGAACTACATTGCCGACGAATACGATTTTATCGAGAAATTCCTGCCGGAGAAGATCACCTTCGTCACCGCGCAGGAGTTGGAGGATCGCTATCCCGATCTCACGCCGAAGCAGCGTGAGTACGCCGCCGCTAAGGAATACGGCGCGTATTTCCTGATGCAGATCGGCGGCGCCTTGCGCTCCGGCAACATTCACGACGGTCGCGCGCCGGACTACGACGATTGGACCTTAAACGGCGATCTGATGGTGTATTATCCGGTGCTGGACATCGCGCTCGAGCTCTCCTCGATGGGCATCCGCGTAGACGAGGAAGCGTTGCTGAAACAGCTCAAAATCCGCGGCGTCGAGGAACGCTGCGAGCTGGATTTCCAAAAACGCCTGCTGGAAGGCAAGCTCCCCTACACCATGGGCGGCGGCATCGGCCAGTCGCGTATGTGTATGTTTTTCCTGCACAAAGCCCACATCGGCGAGGTACAGGCTTCGGTGTGGTCGGAGGAAGAACGGCTCGCCTGCGAAAACGGCGGCATCCATTTGCTATAATCTTTATCAACCAAGGGCCTTTGCTCTTGGTTGATTTTTTTACAAAACGTGGTATAATGTATATTAATGTATATGAAAGGAGGAATGCCCCATGAATACGCCCATCGGTTTTCTGCGCAAGCGGCGGCAATCGCAGATCGCCATGTGGACCGAGGGTGCGCGCATCTATCTGCAATTCAAGCTCGCGCATCCCACGCGCTCGCAAGCGCCGGTCAAGCCGTTTATGGATCTGCAAAATTGGATGGACAACCTGCGGCAATCCTCCGGATTCGGCAAAAAAGCCCGTCAGACCGTGCGGCACAGTTTCACCGGACAACTGATGGATTTTATGCGCCGCCATAATCGCACACCCGTGATGGTTGCGCGCGCTGCCGGTATCCCCCGCGCGTTGCTGGCCGCGGTCCTGTCCGACCGGCACTACCAACCGACGCGCAAATTGGCGGTTTTGCTGGCCATTGCCGTGCATCTGCACGTCAGCGAAGCGGACACGCTGCTGGCGCACGCCGGCTACGCGTTATCCCACCAGGATCCGCAAGACGTGGTGGTGGAGTATTTTCTGCGCCTGCACGTCTATCACCTGAAGCACATCAACGAGGTGCTCACCCGCTTGGAGCTGCCCCCGTTGGATTATAAGGAGGACTCCGTATGTCCGAATCCGCAATAACACGGACCCACGACGGCTGGATCGACAACATCAAAGGCATTTTGATGATCACGGTGGTCGTGGGACATCTGCTGGCGCAGACCCGCGATCTGTATCCGGCGATGCGGTTTGTGTACGATCTCATCAACACGTTTCATATGGGGACGTTTATGATCCTGACCGGCCACCTCTCCAAGCGTCGGGTTGACGAACGGGATTACCTCTGCGTCGTCAACAAAAACGTGGCGCCCTATGTGTTGGCGCAGATCCTGCTCTACTGCTTTACGGCGGTGTGGATCAACGGATTTTCCGCCGCCAATGCCGCTTACTTTAACACGTCGTATTTTTCGTTCTTTATCCCGTTTTACCAGCTGTGGTATCTGTTTGCGATCATCGTGTATATTCCCCTCAGCGCCAAGTTGCAACCGAGCCGCCATCCCCTCCTGTTCTTGCTTGGTGCGCTGGCTTTGAGTTTGGCTTGCGGCTATTTCAAGCCGGTGCAGATTTTCAGCCTGACCAAGATCGCCTCTTACTACCTCTTTTTCCTGATCGGCTATCTGCTGCCGCGGGATTGGATGGCCGCCGTACGCAACAAGCGCCTATTGATTCCGGTCGCCGCTGTTATTTGGGCCTTGTTTATCTTTTTTGTCGCACACGAGGATTGGTGCCTCGGCTTTCCCAAGATGTACGGCTTATCGCAGTCGTACGCGAGCGTCGGCGTGATGGCCGGCGGCGTACCGGCGGTCGTCGGTCGCCTGCTGTTTTTGCTGGCGGTGCCGCTGATTGCCTTGGCGTTTTACGCGCTCTGTCCGCGCGGCAAGACCATCTTCACCAAACTCGGGCAGCGAAGCATGTACATCTTCGTGCTGCACGCGCTGTTTATCGTGGCGGTGCGGTGTATCAACAGCACCACCGGCTTCTGCAAACAACTGGATGCGTGGTGGCTGCAGTTGCTGTACGTCTGCGGCGGCGTGGCGATCGCCTTCCTGCTCTCTATGGACTGGGTGAAAACCCTATTCAAGCCGCTTCTGGAGCCGTCCTTTGATCTTGTCAAGGCGGTCGGCTCGCTGGTTGATCGCTATCACAAACAAAACGGAGGACCGAAAAATGGCTAATATTGCATTGGTGACCGGCGCCAGTTCAGGTATCGGACGGGAATTTGTCCGCCAACTGGCCAAACGACCGGAGGTCGAGGAGATTTGGGCTCTGGCTCGCAACGAAGAAAAACTCGCGATGCTTGTCGATGAGAATCCCGAAAAACCGATCCGCACCTTTTCGGTAGACGTATCGGATAACGCGCAGGTGGCGGCATTTTTCGAGACGGTCGAGGCAGAAGCCCCCACCATTCTGTGGATGGCCAACAACGCCGGCTGGGGCAAGTTCTGCCGTTGCGACGAGCTGTCGCCGGAGGAATCTCTCTCGATGATCGCCACCAACGCCGGCGGCGTGGTCAATATGGCGGTACGCGCACTCCCCTATATGAAAGCCGGCTCCAAACTGATCAACACCGGCTCCGCATCGGCGTTTCAGCCGCTTCCCTACGTGGGATTGTACGGCGCCACCAAAGCGTTTGTCCGCAGTTACTCCCGCGCGATGAACAAGGAGGTCAAGCGCCAGGGCATCACCGTCACCTGCATGTGTCCGTATTGGGTGGGCACCAATTTCTTTGATGCCGTCCACGAACATCCGGGCAACGCGGTCGTCACCAAGTACGAGGTGATGTACAAGCCGGAGGACGTGGTCCGCCGCGCCATCCGCGATGCCGGACGCGGCAAGGATATGTCGGTGTACGGAGCGGTCAACCGCTTCCAGCACGTAGCCGCCAAGCTGCTCCCGCAACGGTTGGTTATGTGGATATTCCTCAAAAAACAAGGGTTGAAATAATAAAAAGGCGCGGCCTCTCCAACCGGAGAGGCCGCGTCTTTTTATTGTGTGATTACTTCTTCATCAACTGCACCATCACGGCTTTTTGTGCGTGCAGGCGGTTTTCCGCTTCGTCGAAGATCTCGTCTGCGTGTGCTTCCATCACATCGGCGGTGATCTCCTCACCGCGATGCGCCGGCAGGCAGTGCATGACCATCGCCTTGTCCGCCGCGACCTTCATCACGTCGGCGTTGATTTGGTAGCCGGCAAACACCTTCTGGCGATCCAGCGCCTCCTGCTCCTGTCCCATCGACGCCCACACGTCGGTGTACAGCGCATCGGCATCCGCCGCCGCTTCCAGCACGTTTTCGGTGCATACGAATTTACCGGTTTCCGCCGCCCATTTCATAATATCGGCGTCCGGCTCGTAGCCCTTCGGGCACGCGACCGACACGCTCATGCCGGCCTTGATGCAACCGACGATCAGCGAGTTGGCCATGTTGTTGCCGTCGCCCACAAAGCACAGCTTGCGACCGGCCAGATCGCCTTTGTGCTCGCGGATGGTCTGCAGATCCGCCAGCACCTGACAGGGATGGCAGTAGTCGGTCAGACCGTTGATGATCGGAATGGAGCCGTATTTCGCCAGATCCTCAACCTCCTGCTGTGCGAAGGTGCGGATCATAATGCCGTCTAAATACCGCGACAACACACGCGCGGTATCCTGCACCGGCTCACCACGGCCGATCTGCAGATCACGGTTGCTGAGGAACAGCGCCTGACCGCCGAGCTGGTACATACCGGTCTCAAACGACACGCGCGTACGCGTGGAGGATTTCTGGAAGATCATACCCAACGTCTGCCCTTTCAGGTGATGATGGGTAATGCCGTGCTTGTTCTCGTATTTCAGTTGGTCGGCGAGATCCAGCGTCTCCATAATGTCTGCCGTGGACCAATCGCCCAGTTTCAAAAGATGCTTCTGTGTCATTTTGCCAACACTCCTTTCAGAATTTCCAAACCTTGCTTCCATTCGTCCCAACCGATGTTGAGCGCCGGAAGCAATCGTACTTTATTCTTTGCCGTCAACACCAAAAGTCCCTGTTCACGGCATTCGCGTACCACGTCGGCAGCGGATTTTTCGGTCGGCAGAACGCCGAGCATAAAGCCTCGGCCGGTGATCTCCGCCACGCCGGCAGCACCGGACATTGTTTCGCAGAAATACGCGTATTTCGCCCGAATCTCCGCAAACAATTCCTCGGTCAGCCGGTCGACGACGCTGTTCGCCGCCGCCGCACACACCGGATTGCCGCCAAAAGTAGAGCCGTGCGTGCCGGCAACCAACACACCCTCTGCCTTTTCGCCGATCAGCACCGCACCAAACGGCAGACCACCCGCCAACCCCTTGGCGGTGGACACCACGTCCGGCTTGACACCATAATGCATATACGCATACAGCGTACCGCACCGACCGTTGCCGGTCTGTACCTCGTCAAACATCAACAACTTGTCGTTTTCCGCACAGTAGTCGGCGACCGCCTTAACGTAATCGTCCTCCAACACGTTGATACCGCCCTCGCCCTGCACCGCTTCCATCAGAATGGCGCAGACGTTTTCGCCGGCGAGTTTTTCCAACGTATCGGCAACGTTGTTTGCCTCGGCATACACAAATCCTGCCGGAAACGGTCCGAAATGCTGGTGATAGCCATCCTGACCGGTGGCGGTCAGCGTCGCGATCGTCCGACCGTGAAAGCTGTTTTTAAGCGTGACGATCACCGGCGCCGTATTGCCGCGATCTGCCGCGTATTTCCGCGCGATCTTCAGCGCGCCTTCGTTCGCCTCCGCGCCGGAGTTGCAGAAAAATACCTTTTTGAGCCCCGTGCGTTCACACAACTTTTGTGCCAGCACCGCACACGGCTCGCTGTAATACAGATTGGAGGTATGCTGTACCTTGCCGATCTGCTCGGTGATCGCCTGCTGCCACACGGGATCCGCCACACCAAAGCTGTTGGTAGCAATTCCCGAGCCGAAATCGATGTACGTCCGACCGGCTTCGTCGGTCACCGTCGAGCCGGAGCCGGACACGATGGTCAGCGGAAAGCGATTATACGTATGTTCGACATACAAATTGTCGATCTCGCAAATGTTCATTGTCTTACACCACCATAGTACCCAGACCTTCGCTGGTCAGGGTTTCAATGAGGATCGCATGCGGCACACGACCGTCGATGATAAACACCTTTTTCACGCCGCCTTTGATGGCGTCCACGCAGCACTGCACCTTCGGCAGCATACCACCGGAGATGACACCTTTCTCAATCAACGCCGGAATTTCGGAGGTTCTGACCACCGGCATCAGCGTCTTCGGGTCGTCTTTATCGGTCATCAAGCCGCTGATATCGGTCATGGCGATCATGCTCTCGGCTTTCAGCTCCGCAGCAATCGCGGCCGCCGCCGTATCGGCATTGATGTTGTAGACGTGACCGTCGTTATCGTAGCCGACGGTGGATACCACCGGAATATAGCCATGCTCCAGCATATCGCGGATGGGCGAAGCGTCCACCGCTTCGATCTCACCGACGAAGCCGAGGCGCTCATCCTTGGCGTGCGCACGAATCATCCCGCCGTCCACACCGGAAAGGCCAACCGCTTTACCACCAATGCTCTCAATCAAACCGACCAGCGATTTGTTGACCTTACCGGACAGCACCATCTGGACGATGTCCGCGGTCTCCGCATCGGTCACACGAAGCCCGTCCACAAACTCGGACTTCTTGCCGACACGCGTCAGCATCTCGGAAATCTCCGGTCCGCCGCCGTGAACCAGCACGACCTTGACACCTACCAACGACAGCAGCACCACGTCGCGCATGACGGCGTTTTTCAGATCCTCGTTGATCATGGCGTTGCCGCCGTATTTCACCACGATGATCTTGCCGTTGTATTGCTGAATATACGGCAACGCGTGCACCAGTACCCGTGCGCGCTGCGCGTTATTGATCTGCACATTTTCGAATTCCATAAATGTACCCCCTATTTATCAGGTGCGGTAATCGCCGTTGATCTTGACGTAATCGTAGGTCAGATCGCAGCCAAACGCCGCCGCGGCTTCCGTGCCGTCGTTTAAGCTGACGTCGATCACGATCTCGTCCTCCAGCAGAATCTCTTTGGCGATCTCCTCCGAGAACGGCACACCGGCGCCGTCTTTGCAGACAAGCACTTCACCTTTACAGGAAACAAACTTCAAGTCGATCTTGTTGACGTCCACGTCCGCGCCGCTGTAACCGATCGCGCACAGCACACGGCCCCAGTTGGCATCCGCACCAAACATCGCCGCCTTGGTCAGCGACGAGCAGACCACCGCTTTGGCAGTCGCTTTGGCCGCCGCCTTATCCTTAGCACCGGTCACGCGGCATTCCAGCAATTTGCTCGCGCCTTCGCCGTCCTTGGCGATGCAACGGCAGAGGTAAGTGGTCACCGCGGCCAGCGCCTCGGCAAACGCACGGCAGTCCTCGCCGTCCTCGGTGATGAGAGCGTTGCCAGCCATACCGTTGGCGAGCACCGCCACCGTGTCGTTGGTGGAGGTATCGCCGTCAATGCTGACCATATTAAAGCTATCTTGCACGTCGGCTTTGAGAAGCGTGTTTAACATCTCCGGCGAGATCGCCGCATCGGTGGTGATAAACACCAGCATGGTCGCCAGATTCGGGTGGATCATACCCGAGCCTTTGGCAATGCCGCCCATTTTGCAGGTCTTGCCGCCCACCGTAAACTCCACCGCGATCTCTTTCATCGCGACATCGGTGGTCATAATCGCCTCGGCAGCGTGTTGGCTGCCGTCGGTCGACAGATCCGCCACCAGCGCATCCATACCATCGGCGATCGGACGGATATCCAGCGGTTGTCCGATCACGCCGGTGGAAGCCACCACCACATCGGTCGCCGGAATGCCGGTCTTCTCCGTCACCAGCGCGCACATTTTTTCCGCTACCTCCACGCCGTCGGCGTTGCAGGTGTTGGCGTTGCCGCTGTTGCAGATCACCGCCTGTGCGCGACCGTCGGCAATGTTCGCCTTGGTAACCGCAATGGGCGCACCCTTGACAAGATTGGTCGTATAAACGGCCGCCGCCGAGCACATCGTATCGCTCACGATCAACGCGAGATCGCGTTTGCTCTTATTCTTGCGGACGCCGCAGTGAATGCCGGCCGCCCGAAATCCCATCGGCGCACACACGCCGCCGGTAATCGTTTTTATCATTGCTTATTCCCCCACATTCAAGCCGGTGGTCTCATCCAACCCCAGCGCAATATTCATACATTGGACCGCCGCGCCCGACGCGCCCTTGCCCAGATTATCAAACCGGGCGGTGACCACCATACGATCGTCGTTGCCGTGCACGGCAATCTCCATATGATCGTAGCCGGTCAGGTTGTTCGAGCCGAGCATCGGATCGGTGTACGCCGGCAGGACTTTTACCATTTTCTGATCGGCGTAATGCTTGGCAAACAACTCGTGAACGCCCTCGACGCCGATTCGTCGAGTCAACAGCTCCGCCGGCAACGGCAGCGAAACCACCATACCGCAGGCGTAGTCGGATACGATCGGGCAAAACACCGGCGGGCGTACCAGCCCCGGAATCTTCTGCATTTCCGGTAGATGCTTGTGCTGCTGGCCAAGTCCGTACTGCCGCGGCGAATCGATCTCGGCACGACGCTCGTCCGCTTCGTACTCGGCAATCATTTTCTTGCCGCCGCCGCTGTATCCGGTGATCGAGAAGCAGGACAACGGTGCCTCCGGCGAAAGCAAGCCGCCGGTTACCAGCGGATATGCCAGCGACACAAAACCGCCGGCGTGACAACCCGGCACCGCAATGCGATTGCTTTTCGAAAGCGCCTCGCGGTGAGCCGCCGACAACTCCGGAAATCCGTAATCCCAATCCGGCAGCGTGCGGTGGGCGGTCGAAGCATCGATCACGATCACGCGATCGTTTTCCACCAGCGAGACCGATTCGCGCGCCGCCGCATCCGGCAGACACAAAAACGCCACGTCCGCGGCGTTGATCGCCTCCTTGCGCGCCGTCGGATCCTTGCGTAGCTCTTCCGGCAAGGCGATCACGCGCAGATCCTCTCGTTTGGAAAAGCGCTCAAATATCCGCAGACCGGTCGTCCCCTCCCGGCCGTCAATAAATACGTTTACCATATTGCATCCCTCACAGTGTATGAATATACATCAATTTGTGTATATTCATACATTTTCGCTGTTAATAATACTCTTTAATTATACTATTAAATCCGCAAAAGTCAATGGATTTTTTGAAAGTTTATGCAAATTCTATGCACAAGATTTGCCGGCCAAATCTCACACAAACTGTGGAAAATGACAAACAAAAACATCCGATCCCGCAAGATCGGATGTTTTGATCAATATGCCAGATGATATTTCTCACACAGGCGAGCGACGATGGCGTTCATCTCCTCCATCTTATCTTCGTCCTCCTGCACCAGCTTAAACTGCGTGCGGGCACGCAACAGGTTATGATCCGCCTGTTCGATCTTAAAGTACACATCGCCGTTTAAGTAGTCTGCCAAAAACCGCATACCGCATTCCAGCGTCATCATCTTGGCAGAGAACGGCAACAGTTGCCGTTCCAGAACAGTCATCGCCTGACCGGCGGTTTCCAGATAGCCGTCCGCAAACGCTTCAAACAAAGTCAGATCCAGCGAGACCTTGGAAAGATCCGGCTCATCCTCTGCAGCGGTAGACGCGCCGTAGCGGATACTGTCGCCGAAATCGTATAAGGCCGATCCGGGCATTACCGTATCCAAATCGATCACGCACAAGCCCTCGCCGTCGGCATCCATCAGCACGTTGTTGAGCTTGGTATCGTTATGGGTGACGCGCAGCGGAATATCTCCGGCGATCACGTGGTTTTGAATGCAATAGGTCTCCTTGCGGCGAGCGCGCACAAACTCAATCTCCTCTTGCACCGACGCCGCACGACCGGCCGCATCACGCGCAACCGCGCTTTCGAAATCCAGATACCGACTGCCGGTATCGTGGAAATGCGGAATGGTCTCGTTCAGCGTAAACGCCGGAAAATCCGCCAGCTGTGCCTGAAATAGGCCGAACATCTTGGCGGCGTTACGGAACATCTCCGGATTTTCCACCGTATCGTAGGCGTAGCTGTCGTCAATAAACCGATACATCCGCCAGTAACTGCCGAAATCGTCTTTGATATAGCGATACTGACCGGTTCTGTCCGGCAACATATGCAGCGTACCGCGCTCGGGATCCTTCCCCTCGGCACGCAGTTTTTGACGAATGTGCGAGGTGACACGCTGGATGTTATCCATCAGCGCGTGCGGATCGCGGAATACAGTGGTGTTGATCTGTTGCAGCGTATATTTCTGCTCGGTCTTGCCGCCATCTTCGGTGACGGTAACAATGTACGTACGGTTAATGTGTCCGCCGCCAAACGGCGTGATCGAGGTTACCTTACCCTTCACTCGAAAGCGAAACACCATGGACTCCAGCTGCTTTTCCAGCATCTGACTCACAAAATCTCCCCCTAATTACACATAAAAAGAAACTGCCGACGCAGTTTCTTTTAATTGGATGCGGCATCCTTTGCGTTTTGCCACATATTGGGTAATTCTTCTTTTAAATTGGCGCGTAAATTTTCCAACGCGTGTTGATTGATCTCCTCGCTGTACGCCGCTACCGTGACGTCCTCACAAATCACCGCCGCCGGCAACCGGAAGGTTCCGTACGCCGAGGGCGCTTTCACATTCACCGGAATACCGCGGGATTTGCATTCCACCGACACCGCAATGTTGATCTGTTCGGAATCGGTTGCCGCAATGCACAGATAGGCATTGGCGCAATCACCGCGGAAGAACTTGCGCGGGATATACCGAATGCGCTTTTGCTCCTCCAGTTCTGCCAATCGCGCGTTGATAACCGGGCTGATGACCGTCACTTTGGCACCGAAGCCCAGCAGCATATCGGCACACGCGGCCGCGTACTCGCCACCGCCGATGATGGTACAATTATTATCGGTCAAATCGATAAAGATCGGGAAACGGACATCCATAAGCAACGCTCCTTTCCACGAGAGCTTCGGCAAAAATCGGGTCTGAAACCCACTTTCTGCCAATCTCTTTTTACCATTATAAACAATTATACGATAAATTGCAACCTTTTTTGGATTTTACGGGTATCCCCCCGCCTTATTTGTGGTATTTTCCGCCGCTGCGGATGTTCATCGCGCGGTAGATCTGTTCCAGCAGCATCACGCGCGCCAGCTGATGCGGAAAGGTCATCGGAGACATAGACAATCGCCACGACGCCCGCGCTTTCATCTCCGGCGCCAGTCCGTGCGAGCTGCCAATCAAAAACACCACCTGACTGGTGCCGCCGACCGCCCATTCCTCAAGCTGCTCTGCCAATCGCTCGGACGAGCAAGGCTTCCCCTCGATACACAGCGCCACCACCGCCGCACCGGTCGGAATTTTGGCCGCCATACGCTTGCCCTCGGCGGCGAGCGCCGAAGCGATCTGCCCATCCGACGGTTTTTCCGGCAACCGTTCCTCGTCTAACTCGATCACCTGAAACTTGCAAAAGGCACCCAGTCGCTTGGTATATTCCGCGGCGGCATCCCGCCAGTAGGCTTCTTTTAGTTTGCCCACACACAGCACCGTTACATTCAACATCCCAAAACCTCTTTCAGACAAGCGACGTATTCCTCCTCGGTCAGCGTCGCCAACACCTCGCGCAGGCGCGCGGTCGAGAGCGTTTCCGGCAGATCCAACAACCGCAGCAACGCCTTGCGGCGAGCCGCGCTGTCCGTCCGACCGGACAACCCGTCTTCGTACAACCGAGTGGGCGTCAGCCACGGCACCTCCACCGCTTTCTCGCATCCGACACCGGCGCGCTGAAGCGCCGCCTCCAGCGAAGCGGTATCCATCCCCTCTACCCCCAGAAGTCCCTCTTTGGAGGGGGCGGCTTTTCGTTTTTCCTTGCCGGCGATCGGCGGAATGTACGCCTGCCGCACCGCAACGTCCGGCAACGCGCCGATCAGGTAATTGCGAATGACCATACCGGCGCTGTCGCTGTCGGTCAAAATAACGATGCCGCGATTTTTCGCCAAACGGCGCAGCATTTGCAGTTTTTGTTTATCCTTAAAAATGCGAAATCCGTCGGTAGTAAAGATCAGCGCATCGGTCACCGCCCCCAGCCGGATGCGGTCGTACTTCCCCTCCACCACCAACACCTCGTTGATGTGTAGCATCGGTTACGCCTTTCTCAATTCACGCATCAATTCCACCGACAGCGTTTCCAGCAACTGCCACGGATCGATGGAAGTGGATTTCAGCGCGCCGTCGGTTTCCGCCAACCGATCCAAGCAGCGGCGCAGAGCCGCCGTCGTGAGCGAGCGAACGGTACCAACCGCATTGTCCACCGCAAACGCGCGTTTTCCGTATTTGAAATCGGTAGCGATAGGTGCCGTCGGCAACGCGCCGTCCAGCGCCACGCGCACACGATAAAAATCCACAAACGCCGACGACAGCGCCGCCAACACCGAAAGCGGTTCCTCCCGATGAAACGCCAGCGCACGTAGGATCGCGTACACGCGATCGGCGCGACCGGCCGTAATCGCCTTGGACAGATCGTACACGCGCGCTTCCATGCTCTCGGCGGTCAACGACCGCACCAATTCCTCGGTGACCACGCCGTCGGTCGCCGCGGCACACAGCTTTTCGGTTTCGTGGAACAGCCGCGCCAAATCATTGCCCACCCGATCAATGAGCAAGCGCGCCACCGACACGTCCATTTTCACGCCGTAGCGATTGGCCAAACGCGACAGATCGCGCGCATTTTCGGATTCGGTGCGCGGCGAGATCTCCACCGCCAGGCCCACCTTGCTGACCGCTTCGCGAAAAGCGGTCCACTTGGGCGAGGTGACGTTATACCGATCGTCCTTCGGCAAAAAATCCGCGATCTTGCCGGTAATGCGGAAGATCAGCACGCATTCCTCCGGCGGATTTTCCAAAAACGGCAGAAAATCCTTCTTTAGCGTGTTGATATCGCGGTACGCCTTCTCCACGTTCCAGTTGCGCACCACCACGCACCGACGCTCCGCCATCATCGGCAAGGTCTCTGCCGCCCCAATGATCTCGTTCGGCTCGCAGGTCATGCCGTCGATCCGCGTGAGGTTGAACTCGCGCATATCGTCGTCTCCCAGCGCCTTTTGCACCAACATCTCGGTGTAGCGCTTGGTCTGCCACGTTTCCTCACCATACAAAAAATACACAGGGAAAAGCGGTTCGTTTTTCAAATGTTCTTTCAGCCGTGCCTCACCGACACGACCGTCCGTTGCCTTTTTTGCAGCCACACGCTTTCCTCCTTTTTGATTTCGTAATTATTGAATATTCCCGTCGCCATTGGTCCAAAAGGCGACCGCCGTCCCCTCCGGCGGGACGGCAACCGGATAACGCTCCCACAAAATGGTATCGGCGTTAGCCAGATGCTCCTGCCAACTGCACAACCAGATTGCCCGCGACGCCGTCAACCGTTCGCCAGCCTCCGGCGCGCGTGAACGGAATATCACCACGTCGTTATCGTGCCACGCACTCGGCAGATCGTTTACCGCGCCGTCCGGCGGACAAAGTAGCACCTGCGACTCCGCCAGCGACACACGAACAAATCCGTCCTCCGTCGCCAGCCGATCGGTCTCCCAAAAGACCAGTTCCTCGCCCGATTCGAGCGACGGCATCCCGTCTACTCCCACGCCGCACAGCGTTCGGATCGAAAAGAGCGACGAGAAATGTTGATACTGCTCACTATCCCAGCCATCGGCGACAAACAAGAAATCCACATCCAAGTGACCGGCATCCTCCAGCAGATACCGCGCGATCTTCCACGCTTGTCCGTTGCCGTCCAACACCAAACCGGCGTTGCCGTTTTTCTCAAATAGCACCGCCGTGCCGCCAAAGCGACTTTCTACCGTAACGGTGGTCCTATCGTAAGTAACCATCGTGTGCGCCGCACTGCTAATCAGCAGGCAAACCGCCGATACAACCGCCGCCACACGCAGTCCGCGACCGCGCATAAGCCGATAACCGAGCGCCAACAGCGCCAGGCTACCAAACAACCATACCAGCCGATACGGCGGATGCATCGAAAGCACCGCGCCCGACCAACCGCCGAGCAGATCGGTGACGCCGATCAGGTAATCGGCCAACAGCTGTGTCACCCACGCGATCGGCACCACCAAAACGCCGCCGATCACCGGTATCAGTCCTATGGCAATCGTCAGCCAACCGGCTGTCAAATTCCACGTCGCCGCCCACACCGTAAGCAAATTGGTAAGCGGCGAAACCAGCGAGATCTCGCCAAAACTCACCGCTGTCAGCGGCAGGATCGGCAAGGTAGCCGCCAGCGTGACCGCCAGCGCCGATACCGTCTTTTCCGGCAACGCACGCCATCCCGTTTGGAACGGTCGAATGCGAAGCAACCGAGAGA
The DNA here is from genome assembly GCA_017414965.1 of Clostridia bacterium. GTDB lineage: Bacteria > Bacillota > Clostridia > Oscillospirales > Acutalibacteraceae > RGIG426. The sequence goes on along the minus strand of JAFQJL010000026.1, from coordinate 53,830 downwards.
ATCCCTCAAAAAGTGGCTTGTACAACAGCACGATGCCAAGCGTTGCGCCAAAGGACAACTGCAATCCGATATCGTATACGCAAAACGGATCGACCAGTACCAACACGGCAAAGGCCAATCCCAGAGAATTCAAACTGTCCGCCTGACGAGTAAACAGATGACCCGCCAGCAGGATGGTCACCATCACGCCGGCACGCACGACCGAGGCGGTCAGCCCCATCAGACAAACAAACGACGCCAAAATCGGCAGCACGATCAGCACCGCTGTTCGCGACGACATCCATCGGCGGAGAATGCCGAACAGTCCCATCGCCACCAACGACACGTGCAGACCGGATACCACCAACAAATGCGACACGCCGCTTCGACGAAAGGACATCGCCACCGCATCGGAAAGCGTACTGTCCTCGCCCAGACAAATGCCGGCGGTCACTCCGTACGCGTCGCCGGACAGTACCGTCAAGCGATCCAACGCTGCCGAGCGAACGGTGAAAACCGTTTTCTCAAACCAATTCAATTCGCCGGCGTTGATTGGAGAAACACCACCATATCGGATCGGCCACGCATACAAAAACACGCCGTCCGCCGCCATGGCATTGGCCACCGCGGCACTGCCGCTTTGTTCGCGAACGTCGGTCAGCCACAGCCGACCGGTCAAGCCGTCTCCGACCTCCCACATACGCAATCCGTCCGACTGCCAATACCGCAGCTTCGTGCCGATCGGCAGATCACCGTCGGTCACGCGGAGCGTGTACGTCGCCGACGAAACGGCGGTTTCCGGTCTCACCTCGGTGACGACCGCCGTTACCTCCGCGCCGGTGCCGTGATAAGCGGTCAGCGGCCGACGCACGGTCCACTCCCGCGCCGCAAACAAGCCGATCACCAACGCCACCGACAGCAAAGCCGTCAACATTCCGCTTCGGCGCCACCGACGCGGCAAGCAGGCCGCCACAATCGCCGCCGCTACACAGAGTGCCGCCACCACGACCGCAACGGTTATGTTCACACACAAGCAGAGCACCAGACCGGCCGCCATCGCACAACCGATGACGCCAAATGTCCGTTTCATCGATTAGTCGGCAAAAAACAGCGGAAGCGGTTCTAAGTAAAAAATATCCTCGCGCTCGGTGGCGTCGCCTTCCGCCAAAATGGCGCCGCGACCGCACACAATGCCGCCGGCGGTCTTGACCAATTCCTCCACCGCACGCAGACTCTCGCCGGTGCTGATAACGTCGTCGATAACCAGCACGCGCTTGCCGCGCATTTTCTCGCCCTCCTCACCGTCTAAGTACAGCGTCTGCACCTTATCGGTGGTGATGGATTTGACATCCACACGGATGAGATCTTTCATATACAGCTTCGGGTATTTGCGCGCAATGAAATACGGCTTTTCGCTCTGGCGCGCCATTTCGTACGCCAGCGGAATGCCCTTCGCCTCGGCAGTGATGATCACATCAAACGCCGGCGCTTTTTTGAGTAGCTCGGTCGCAGATGCCACCGTCAGTTCCACGTCACCGAAGATCACGAACGCGCCGATGCTCACCTTATCGTTTAAGGGGCACAGCGGCAGCTGACGCTCCAAGCCGGCAATGGTCATGTTGTAATGAGTGGGTAAATGAGACATACAAATTCCTCCTCAACCTTGTTTTTTATTGCGGGACTCTGCTTTCATGCGCAGTTCCTTGGACAAAATCCGCTTGCGCAAGCGGATGTTATTCGGGGTGATCTCCACCAGTTCGTCGTCGTTGATGAATTCCAACGACTGCTCCAACGACAGTTTGACCGGCGGCACTAACCGCAGCGCCTCGTCCGAGCCGGAGGCACGGGTGTTGGTCGCGTGCTTTTTCTTGCAGATGTTGACCGAGATATCCTCGCTTCTGGGGGTTTCGCCCACGATCATTCCCTCGTACACCGGCACGCCCGGTCCGATGAACATCGCGCCGCGATCCTGCGCATTGAACAGACCGTAGCCGGTGGAATCGCCGGTCGCATCCGCGATCAGCGAACCCTTTTGCCGCTGCGGAATCTCTCCCTTGTGCGGCTCGTAGCCGTCAAACAGGCTGTTCATAATGCCCTTGCCGTTGGTATCGGTCAAGAACTGCTGGCGATATCCCATCAGGCCGCGCGACGGAATGCGGAATTCCAAGTGCGTCATACCGGTGGAACGATTGCCCATATTGAGCATCTCCGCCTTGCGCGTACCCAGACGCTCCATCACCGGACCGACGTAATCCTCCGGCACCTCAATCATCAGAAGCTCCATCGGTTCCATCAACACGCCGTCTTGTTCTTTGAAAATTACGCGCGGATTGGAAACCGCGAACTCAAATCCCTGCCGCCGCATCGTTTCGATCAAAATCGACAAATGCAATTCACCGCGACCGGAGACCTCGAACGCATCGGTAGTATCCGTTTCCGCCACACGCATACTGACGTTGGTCTCCACCTCTTTGAACAGGCGGTCACGCAGGTTGCGCGAGGTGACGTATTTGCCGTCCTGTCCGGCAAACGGACTGGTATTAACCATAAAGGTCATCGTGATGGTCGGCTCGTCGATCTCCACAAACGGCAACGCCTCCACCACTTCGGGATCGCAGGCGGTCTCGCCGATATTAAGATCGGTCAAACCGCTGACCGACACCAGATCGCCCACCGAAGCAAAATCGCATTCCACACGTCCCAAGCCGGAGAACTGATACAGCTTGCCGATACGCGCCGGACTGGTCTTGCCGTCGGCGTGGCACAGCGTCACCGCCTGTGCGGCGTGGATGGTGCCGCGCTCAACGCGTCCGATGCCGATGCGACCGACGTATTCGTCGTAGTCAATGTTGGAAAACCGCACCTGAAGCGGCGCATCCGGATCGCCCTCCGGCGCCGGCACGTATTGCAAGATCGCCTCAAACAACGCCTGCATATTTCCCTCGCGGACGTCCGGATCCAACGACGCGTAGCCGTCGCGACCGGAAGCGTACACCACCGGAAAATCCAACTGGTCGTCGTCAGCGCCCAGCTCAATGAACAGATCGAACAGTTCGTCGATCACTTCGTTCGGACGAGCGCCGTCGCGGTCGATCTTATTGATGACCACCACCGGTCGTTTGCCGGATTCCAGTGCCTTTTTGAGCACAAATCGCGTCTGCGGCATACAGCCCTCAAACGCATCCACCAACAGCAGCACGCCATCGACCATCATCATAATCCGTTCCACCTCACCGCCGAAATCGGCGTGACCGGGGGTGTCGACGATATTGATCTTGGTGTCGCCGTACATCACGGCGGTGTTTTTGGAAAGGATGGTGATGCCGCGCTCGCGCTCCAGATCGTTGGAGTCCATCACGCGCTCGGCCACCTGCTCGTTAGCGCGGAAAATACCGCTTTGCCGCAGCAACTGATCGACCAAGGTCGTCTTGCCGTGATCGACGTGCGCGACAATGGCGACGTTACGAATATCGTTTCTGGTTTGTTGCATAGATCTTCACCCGATTACAAGATTTTTAACTAAATAATTTTATCATAATTTTATAGTAATCTCAACCCTTTTTCACAAAATCATCACTTTTTCACCGATAGCGGAAACTTTTTTCGCCTAAATTGAAAAAAAGTCTTACATTTTCAAAAATCGTGTGGTAAAATATATATATGGAAAATCGGCCCAAAACGGGGTCGAGTGTTCTGTGCGGTGATGAGGAGGAACCGGTTATGAGGGCCATTCACTCGTTAATATGCTACAAAGCAAACGGCGTTTGTGAAATCGCCGGTACGGAGCAAAAATGCTTCGGCGGTCAAACGCAGGAGTATTACGTCCTGAAACCGTTGCATTCGCCGGCCTCCACGGTATTTGTGCCCATCGGCAACGAGGCGCTGGAAAGCGCGATGCGCCCGCTTCTCACCCGCGAAGAGATTTTCAAACTGATCGAAAACATCGTTCCCAGCCAAGCGGTAGAAGAAGAAAATCCGCGTGCCCGCAAGGAACTGTTTAACTCCATCATCAACAGCGGCGACCACCACGAGATTTTGGGATTGGTGCTGAGCATTCGCCAACAGCGCGATCGGCTTTTGCAGGAAGGCAAAAAACTCCGCGTAGCCGACGATGCCGCTATGAAACGCGCCGAAACGCTCTTGAACGACGAATTCTCCGCCGTCTTGGGCGTTCCGCCAACCGAGGTGGAAGCCTACATCCGCACCGAAATCACGGCATAAACCAAAACGCGTCCTCCGCTTTGGCGGAGAACGCGTTTTTTTATTTCCGATATTCCTCGATCTTTTCGATCAGTAAACGACCGATCTGTTCCAGATATTTCATTCCTGCCGGATACATTTTCTTGTCCAGCGACAAAAGCTGCCCCAACGTTTCGTAAGTGAAATCACCGGTATATCCGATCTCCGCCAATGCTTTGGCGATCTCATCCCACTTAAACCGACCGGAATACGGGAACAAATGCCAATCGCGGTCGCAATCGTTATCGTGTACGTGCAGAGCCTTGAGCAGCGAGCCATCCATTGCGCGCAAAAACTCCTGCGGACAATGGAGACCGGTGATGCCGGCGTGACCGACGTCGACACAAATGTTGATCCACGGCGAGTCGATACTGCGCACCAAATCCTGCAATTCCTGCGGATCGGCCAGCACCGGATACACCACGCCGTCGCGGCGCTCAAACAAATTCTCCACCGACACGCAAATACCGAATTTCTCGCAATACGGCACCAAACTGCGGTAAAAACGGCGGTTGTACTCGTGGAAATCCACGCCCTCCGGTCGATCGAACATCACCGCATGTACCACGATGTTTTTCGCCCCCAGAATGGACGCCACCTCGATGGATCGGATGAGTCGGGCGTACTTCGGATCCGAGTCCTCCATCGCATCCGTAAACCCAAATTCCTGCGGGAATTTGACCGGATCGTAAAACGGCGCGTGCGCCTGATTACACGGAATGCCCAATTCCTCGGCAAACCGACGAATCTCCAACGCGCGCTCACGGTAATCCTCCCCCATCCACGGATCGATTCGGCACAGCGTATGATCGTAGCAATCAAAGCCGGCTTCCTTGACCATGGAAATGGCGGTTTTTTCATCGTATCCGGCAGTCAACAGGCCGCCAAGTTCCATCGATAATTTCACAAGGAATCCCCTCTTTTTTTATCAGTATGCCCTTATTGTAGCACACTTTTTTAGAATGTCAAGAACGTAAAAACCGTCTGCGGAAACGGCTTCCGCAGACGTTTTTTTACGATTCCAGATTAAAAAAATACAGTTCTTCACACAACGCTTTAAACACCGAGGCGGCGTTCTCGCCGGACGCTTCGCTGTTTTCTACCAACACCGTCACCGCATAGCGCGGCTCCGCGGTCGGATAATACCCCACCATCCAGTTTTGGATGACCTCGACTCCGTCCTCGTACCAGCCGGTCTCGGCAGTTCCGGTCTTGGCGGCCGCCGCCAACCACCGAGGCTGCGCCGCCGTACCGGTACCCTCCGTCATCACGCCGACCATCATCTCGCGCAAAGCAGCAGCGGTTTCGGCAGAAAACACGCGCGTCGTTTCGCCGCGCTCTCGTGCGATAAGCGAGCCGGTCGCATCCACCGTGCCGGACAACAACGTCGGCGACGCGTACTCGCCGTCGGCAAGGACCGCCCCGACCACCGCCGCCAGATGCACCGGCGTTGCCAGCAATCCGCCCTGCCCAAAGGACAGGTTGGCCAGCTCCGCCGGCGAGCTTAACAGCGTCGAAAGAGTCGGCAGCACCGCGCGCGCCGTCTGCCAATCCTCACACAAATCGATGGCGCGCCCAAATCCGAGCGTCGCGGCCATATCGTACAGCCGCGCCGCACCGATCTCCTGTGCCAACTGGATGAAATACGGATTGCAGGAGGCCGCAAACGCCTCCGTCATGGTCAGGCGCCCGTGTCCCAGCAGATGATGACAGTGAAAATCGGTATCCCCCATCGTCAGCTTACCGGTACAGGTGTACGCACGGGAAAGCGGCACACCGGCTTCCAGCGCCGCCGCTACCGTCACGATCTTAAAAACCGAGCCGCAGTTGTAGTCGGTGATGGCGCGGTTTAAAAGCGGCGAATCGGCGGCGGTCATCGCCGCCGCTACCTCCGTCGGTTGATAATCCGGTCGGCTGACCAGCGCCAAGATCTCTGCCGACTGCGCATCGGTGATCACCACCGCCCCGCGCGTCATGGTGGCACACCGTTCCGCCAAGCGTTGCAGATCGGCATCCAACGTCAGCGCCACACCGGCCTTGGCGGCGTCGACGGTGGAATGCACCGTCGGCTCCGCGCTCTCGGCAATCTCCCCTAATCCGTTGACGTGATAACGGACCGCCAGTTCGCCGCCGGCTTCTGACAGTAAGCGATTGCAGGCGTATTCCACGCCGGTCACCCCCTCCATGCCGGAGGAATCGGTGTAGCCGATCACGTGCGCCGCCGATTGCCGTTCCGCATAGCGGCACGGCACTTCAAACTGCTCCACGCCGTCGATAGGCGCCAACCATTGCGGCAGCCGAACGATCGTTGGCGTGCCCTCCTGCCCATTCGCCTCCACACCGGCAAATACGTCCTCGGTCAATGCCGATCGCAGCGTTTCACTCTCCGCTTGCGGCGTGATCACAGCACGGATCTCGGTTTGCGCATTGGTCAACGGCCGCAACGCCCGATCGTAGATCGTCCCGCGCGTCCGTGCCACCGTCAGCTTCAAAGTCGATTGATCGTCCGATGCCGCCAGCATATCGATGCCATTTGAGGACAAATACGACACCCGAATCAGGCAAACCCCCAACAAAAAAGTGATTGCCAACCCGGTAACCAGCAATCGTTTGACCATAATATCCCCCTCTTTCGAGAAAAGTATGGGAAAAAGAGGCGCGACTTATACAGACCAATGTAAAGTATAACATCTTTACTTGTATCAAAATTCCAATAAATTTAGGCTATCTTACTTCTTTTGCCGCGCAAAACCCCTTTATTTATCGCTTTTGGGGGTAGATAAAAGAAAACAACGCTTGCAATTGCAAGCGTTGTTATTTGTAAAGTGTTTTACATTTACACTTTTCGGCGGAACATCGTGCCGATGGGCAGTTCTCGATCAAACGGCAGGCGCACCGCCATCTGCGGATGCGGCGCACAATCGATGGATTCTCCCTCGCCGTCGGTCATAGAAGCGACCATTATGTCGTACGGTTTCTCCAACGGCGGCAGTACCGTCAGCGTATCCCCCACGCAAAAACGGTTGCGCTGTTCCAGCAACAGCTCGCCGTTTTCGTAGCCCTTGACGATCGCCACCACCTGCCAATTGCGGATATACGAATTGGAAGCGGTGTGCTGATCGGGGTGTCCGTAATAAAATCCGGTGCTGTACGGGCGGTGGCTGATGGTATACAGCTCCTCTGACAGCCACGGCTCCGGTCGGTAATCCGGCGCGCAACCGGAGGCCATAAATCCATCCACCGCCTGCCGATACGCATTGGTGGTGACCGCCACGTAGTACGGCGCTTTGGCGCGCCCCTCAATCTTAAACGAGCGCACGCCGACAGTCGCCAGTTCCGCCACGTGATCGAGCATATTCAGATCCTTGGCATTGAAAAAGTAGGTGCCGGTTTCGTCCTGCTCCACACCGTAGATCGCGTCGGGGCGTTTTTCCTCAATGATGCGGTACTTCCAGCGGCAGGATTGCGCGCATTCGCCGTGGTTGGAATCGCGACCGGTTAGATAAGTCGAGAGCATACAGCGCCCCGAAAATCCCATACACATCGCGCCGTGTACAAAGCATTCCACTTCCAGACCGGACGGTGCTTTGGCGCAGATCTCCGCCACTTCTTCCATCGACAGTTCCCGCGCCAGCACCACGCGTTTGGCGCCCATTTCATAGAGTACGCGGGCGGTTTCGTAGTTGACCACACCCATTTGCGTAGACACGTGCTGTTCCACGTTCGGAGCATACTGCCGCGCCAATGCCATTGCGCCGAGATCCGCCAGGATCAGCGCATCTACGCCGATCTCCTGCAAATACGCCAGATAGGACGGCAGCATCTCCATATCCCGACCGCGCGGCAGCACGTTGACCGTGACGTGCACGCGCACACCGGCAGCGTGCGCCTTTTGTACGGCGGCCGCCAACTCTTCTTCGGTGAAATTGGAGGGCGCCGCCCGCATACCAAACTGCTGACCGGCCAAATAGACCGCATCCGCACCGTATAACAGCGCCGCATCCAACCGTTCGGCATCGCCGACCGGCGCTAAAATTTCAGGTCGTTTCATCATCCGTACATTCCTATGCCGTAGCGGCGGCAGATCGCCTCATGCTCCGCCAGCGTTTCCGAATAGTAGGTAATCCCCGTGTCGATATCCGACGCGAAGTAATAGCAATCCGCCACCTCCGAATCGGTACTGGGGTTAACCGCCGCCAAAAACGCCGTTTCGCCGGGGTTGCAGATCGGACCGGCCGGCAATCCCTCGCACACGTACGTGTCGTAGGCATTGGCGACATCCGTGTCGGTCACCTTGTATTTCTTGACGTAATCTTGGGTGCTGTCCATCTGGAGTTTCGGGAATCCGTCGCTTTCCAAGCGATTCCAAAACACGCGCGACACTTTGTCGATATCGCTGCTGCTGTCGTCCTCTTTTTGAATCATAGACGCCAGATTGACCAGCTCGTCCAACGTCAGTTTTTTGGCTTTCATAGCGGTCATCAGCGCGGTATTGTCACACACCTTCGCCTGAAAATTATCCAAAAACCGATAAACCGCCGAGGTCGCCGCCGATCTCACGTAAAAATCGTATGTATCCGGAAACAGATAACCCTCCATCTTGTGCAGACGGTTTTCGGTCTCCGGAATCTCACCGATAAACGCATAATCGGAAAAATCGCCGTGCTCCAGCGCCTCGTAAAACGCTTTTTGTTCGCAGACATCGTTGCGTTCCAAGAGCGACGCGATATCCGCCAGCGTGCTGCCCTCCGGGAAGGTGATGCTGACCGATTCGCGCTTTTTCTCGGTTTGCAAAATCTCAATCAGGTCTTCGTAGCCAAGGTTGGCCGACACCGTGAAATCGCCCGGTTGATAGGTGCCGTCCGCACCCGTCAGACGAGAATACACGCGGAAGATCAGCGGTTGTCCGATGACGTCGTTTTCCGCCAAAATCTCGGCGATCTGCTGGGTGGAAGCGCCCTCCGGCACCACGATATCCACCTGCGTGTCGTTGGCGGAAATACCCAGCACGTCCACCGCCGCCACAAAGCACAGCCATGCAAGCGACAACGCAATCCCCAACACCATCACGGTGTAAATCACGGCGGTGATGACACGGCGTTTCTTGGAGCGCACCTTGCGCTTCTTCTGCGGTTTTTCCTCGGTCGAAAGCGGCTCGCAAACCGGTTCCTCTTCCGGTTCCGACACGATCGGGCGCATTTCCTCCGTCGCCTCGCCGAAGCCGTCCTCAATATCCATTTCGAGTTTGAAGCCGGACACCTTATCCTTACGGTTTTCGGCAAGCGTTTGGGACGCTTCCGCTTCGTTCATCGCCTCTGCGGCCTGTTCGAGCTTCAGCTCTTCCAAAAGCCGTTCCACTTTCTCGTTATCGGTCATCACTGTTCCTCCGTTACTATCGTCAAAACCGGTTGATCGGTCGGCTCGTGCGGCAGCGCCTCCACCAGACATTCCTGTGGACAGATCCCCACCGACACACCGGCAAACGTCGGCAAAAACCGATCGTAATATCCGCCGCCGTATCCCAATCGATGCCCGCTTTTATCCAAAGCAAGCGCCGGCACCAGACACAGCGTATTCGCCGCGCCGTTCCACGTCGGTGCGGTCGCCGGCGGCTCCGCGATCCGATGGGCACCGACAGACAACTCATCCCACGCAAAAATCTCGCCAAAGGTCATGGTATGCGTCGACGGTGTACACCGCGGCAACGCCACGCGTTTCCCCTCTGCGAGCGCCCGTTCCAGCAGCGGACGAACGTCCACCTCACCGGCCATCGGCGCGTATCCCAGCACCCATTCGGCCTGCCGATACGCCGCCAGTTGCTCGATCCGACGACAAATTGCCGCCGATATCGCCGCGTGCGTCTCCGGCGACTGCGCCGCGCGCCACGCTTTGAAGCGGCGGCGCCATTCCTGCTTATCCGTCATACGATCTCGGTGCATTGCATCGCCGATTGCACGGCGGCCGCTTTCTCGCTTCCGCACAGCGCCTCGATCAGCTTCGCACCAAACGCCAGCGCCGTGCCGGCGCCTTTGCCGGTCACGATATGTCCGTCGCGGACAGCCGGCTCGCCGCACGCACCGGCAGCGGTCTCAAAACCGGGATAGCAGGTATACCGGCGTCCGTCCAGCAATCCCTTATGCCCCAAAACCGACGGCGCGGCGCAAATAGCGCCGATCACCAGCCCATTTTCGGCGGCATAATCCAACAATTTCTGCACCGTTTCCGAGGCTTCCAGATTGGTCGTACCCGGCATACCACCCGGCAAGACCACGCCCTGCAATCCGTCGGTCGTCACCGCATCTTCGGTGATATCCGCCTGCACGGCAATGCCGTGGGCGCCGCACGGCATAGGCGTACCAATGCCCACCGTCACGACCTCTACACCCGCACGAAGCAGCATATCGATCGGGGCGATCGCCTCGGTCTCCTCGAATCCGTTTGCTAACAACACGTAAACCATATCTTACTCCTTGCCGTTCTCCGGCAACCAGCGGGATACCCGCTGCAACAAATCCTGTGTGATGGCATCCATAGGCAGAATTTGTCCGTCCGCGCTGCACGGCACCATCGTCCAGTTTTGACGCGCGGCCATATACCGCGCCGCCTCGTGACAATGCCGCATAAACGCGTCGTCGCGTTCGTGGACGTCCTTTTTGGCGCTGTCACCCTGATAGCGCGACATTACCAGCTGCTTGGAAAGTTTCAGCGGCATATCCAAAAACAGCACCTCGTCCGGTCGCGGCAGTCCCAGACGATCATACTCATAGTCCTCCAGCCACGACAGATACGCATCCCATTCGCTCTGCGGCAACTTGCACATCTGATAAATCCCGTTGGAGGTGACGTAGCGCGCCGCCAAGATCAAGGCGTCCGCGGCGTAGTCCGCCTCCCAGAACTGCTTAAAGCTCGCATAGCGGTCGACCGCGTAAAACGAGGACGCCGCATACGCGTTGACGTCCTCCGGCTTATCGCCGTATCGACCGGCCAGATACTCGCGCACCAATGCCGAGGACGGCTGTTCATAGTCGGGAAAACTGATCTGGCGATAAGGCGCACCGCTTTCGCGCAGATACGCGTCCAGTCGCGCCAACTGGGTGCTTTTTCCGCACCCGTCCAGACCTTCCAATACGATCAAACGTCCCATCAGCGCGCCTCCCGCATCTGACGGTATTTCTCGCGCACCTCGGCCATCTCACCGCAGGTCATTTTGCCCTCGGTGCAGCCGCCACAGGTACACGGCGGACCGGCACGATGGAACAGATCCGGCGCCACTTCCATGCAACAAGCGAGCATTTTCTCCGCCAGTTCGCGAATTTCCCACTGCGCACGATTGCAGCAGCGATGACGGAAGAAATTGTACAAGCTGCGGGCGTTCATCGTCATCATGATCTTGGTGGTGCAGGCGTTAGGCAACACAAACCGCGCATCCTCGATCGCCTTTTTCTCCGCCAAACGCGCAGCGGTCTTTTCGTCCTTGCCCTGTGCCTCAAAAGCAGCCTTGTGCTTGGCAGAGAGCAGCGCCGTCAGCGACTCGTAATGACGCTGATCCTCCTCCATCGCCTGCACGTACTCGGCAGCCGCTTCCGGAATCGCCGCGATCTCCGGCGGCGTCACGTACTCGAAGCACGCTTCCTTAACGTAGCGCTGACTCTGCACGCTGTACGACGCGATGCGGTGGCGCGTGATCTGCGCCAGCAGCGAGCGCGAAACGCCCTCGATACCAAAGGTGAAGGTCGCGTGCTCAATCGGACTCTCGTGACCGATCTCCGCCAGCATTTCCACAAAAGAGGCCACCTTTTCATCCGACATACCGTCGCGAATATCCTCAATGGACGACGGCGAATAACACAGACGGGCAGCCGAAGCCACCGTACGCTCCGGCATCGGGGTATGTGCCAATAAAACTACATTCACGTAAGTCACACTCCTACATTATATACTTATACACATTGAGTATACCAAATAATCTGCCGGTATTCAAGAGTTTTCCTCCGAAACCGTCAAATATTGCTCCCATCGTTCGATCATTTTCCACGAAACGCCGGAAACGCCGAACAATTCCTCGATCGACCGAAATTCGCCGGTCTGTTCGCGCGTCTCCACGATGCGCTCCGCCAGCGTCCAACCGATACCGGGAATTTGCGAAAGCTGATCCGCCGTCGCCGTGTTGATATTCAGACGCGACGGCATCGGCGCCGACAGCGCCGGATCGTCGATCCCCGGCGGCTCGTATAAAACGGCAACACCGATCGTCGTCGCCAGCAGGATCGCACCGGCCAGCAGCAGACACCGCAAGCGATTCATAACATCCCCTCACACACAAAAATCCCCATCGGGACACAGGCCCGATGGGGTTCGTTTTTATCTATCAAACGGAACAAACGGCAGCGTCACGTCGGCGTCCGTATCCTCATCCTTGGAGGTGGTGACATCCGAGCCGTCTCCCTCGGTAGAGGAGGTCGAACCGCCGGTCGTAGAGGTCGTATTGCCTGTCGTACTGCCGGTCGTGGTGGTCGGCTCGTCGTCCTTGGCAGAGGTCGTGCTGCCGGTCGTAGTCGTGCCACCCGCCGCGGTCGTGGTGGTCGTCGTAGTCGTGATAATGCTGGTCACCACTTCACCGTCGGCATCCGTGACTGGTCGACCGCCGTTGGTGGTCAAGGTCACGTACGTGGTACCCTTGGCATCGGTGGTCGGAATACGGCTGGTGGCCGGCGTGCCGTCCGGCTTCACCGTGGTGATGTACGCATTGCCGTCCTTATCGGTAGAGGTAGCCGTGGTGGTCGTGCTTTCCGCATCCTCGTCCTCCCACGGGATCAGATCCGTCTCAAAATCGTCGCCGGTCGTTTTGGTGGGCTTTTCGTCGTCCGTTGCCTTGCAGCCGACCGCCGCAAACGCCAATAACAACGCCACGCACAAAACCAAGATCAGCAATCTACTCGTTTTCATTTCGGGACCTCCTCTTTTCGTCAAAAACTATATGTAATCAGTTTACTACTTCTAACGAAAATTGTCAAGTATTATGAGTTTGAACTCTTACATAAATCACGGCGAAGCCGTGCATATCATCAATTCCGAAGGAATTGTATATCATCAACACGCAGTGTTGCATCTCATCAAGCCGCAGGAAAAATACACGCTGGTGCGTGATGAGATACAGCCCCAAAGGGGCTGATGATATGCACCGCACTTTGTGCGGCGATGATATGCCAAGCCTGCGGCTTGGATAAAAAAAAGAACGAACTTTTGGTAGACAAAAGTTCGTTCTTTTTTTGAAGATACCGCCTAATTTTGATACAAAAATCGGCAGGGGGTGCATTTTGCTTGGTTTTCGGGGGTGCTGGGTGCAAAATAGCTGTTTTTTGACCCAAGGGGGTGCAAACGTACTTTTTGAGTCATTTTTATACCTCATCTTTGTACGGATCAAGGGGTGGTTTGTACTTTTTCAGCATCTCTTCCTTGCATAAATGCAGTTCTTTTTCATTGATGATACCGCGGGAGTGCATCATCTTGAACATAATGACAGCGTTCATATAGTGGAGCTGTCTTTCGGTTTCCTCGGGGGTCATCCCCGGCAATGGCTTTTGAATTTTCATAAAGGCACCTCTTTCAAAATATTAGCCCTGCGGCTTGGTTTAATAAAGATGCTCAAAATTTCCGAAAAGTCAAGTCCCCGAAAAACAAAATCACCGCGCCTATTATAAGTAGACGCGGTAATTGATAAATTATTGTGAACGGGGAATCACGTGCGGAGAAATCAAACTTCGCAGCGTTCTGTCATTTGATAATATTTCGTACCATCGAAATCTTTGAGCTCAAAAATCTGATACATAGAGTTGCCGTCTATATCATCATAATTAATACAAAAAGATTTTGGATAGCCATCATCAGTTCTTTCGAATTCACTTTCAAGCAATACTATCATTTTATCTGCCCATTTTTGAGCATCCATCGAATCGCTATACGCACAGTGTAAGCTCAGGATTTCGCCAGTTTTTAATATTGGAGTAATGTATTTATTGAATGCAATTACGTGTGCTATGGGATATTCGCTCACGTTTTCAACCGATACTTTTACATTATCGTACTTGGGAGGGTTTTTGAAATTGAACGCTACCGCTGTACCGTCTGGCAAACAATTCTTGTCAACAATTTTTACACTAAAAATAGGTTGGATTTTTTCATAACGTTCTTCCTGTCTGCGTTCTTTTTCTACTTTATTGTAATAATGGGTTTGAAAAACGGCAATGGCACTTATTGCAGCTGTCCCAATAAATGTTATGTAGGCACCCAAAAAAGCAAGCCAATCACTTCTTGAAAGATTTTTACCAGCGGGAATTATGCTTTCGCCGCTAAAAACCAAATATATTACTATAAAAATTATAATGCATACAACAAGATATACAGGGAACATCCACCATTTTACAATAGAGCGATTTTTGTTTTTCTTTTTCATAAACATTGACCTCCGTTTATATCAAACTTATTATAACATAAAAATTTGTAAAATGCTTTATTTTTATAATTAATTGTGGTATACTGTTTTTGCGACACAGTTTAATATTACTCTGAACAGGCATACTTTTGGTAAAAATGTATGCCTCGATGTCATTTCCTGTTTGGAGTGAACTGTGTCGCAACAGATCGGGCTGCGTTTTTCGGTGCGCAGTTTCGGCTGCGCACTTTTTTATTAGATAGATAATGAAAGAAGGAAATGCTATGAAAAAACTTTGTGTTTTATTATGTTTGATAATCTGCATATCAACTCTTTCGGGGTGCTTTTCTCTTTTACCTACACCGCAAACAGATGATAAAAGCACAAGTGGAAACGACAAGACTGATACATCATCACAAGTTGAACTTGGTAGTGATAAGGAAATAGTGCTAAAAGCAAATCACCCCATGTATTTAGATGATGTTCAGGCGGCAACTTCTATATGGGAAAATGAAATTGATGCAAAGAAAGTAGTTGTCGGCGGTCATTTTGATTCGGTTTATGGCGATGACCATATTATGAAGATTAGCACAAGCGAAGATGAAGTGAACGGTAATGAAGTAGAATATATTTCTGCTGTAGACATTTATTTTTATAGATTTGATGAAGCGGTTTCCTTTGAAGATGCATTAGATATTATTGCTACATATCTCCCTGAAGAAAAAATCCAACAATATTTCAAGGAGGAAATGTCCGTTTCAGAACCAACCGATACCGGGAATGACACTAGATACGCTAAATTTTATGAACTCATAAATTCTGGCGATAGTGTTATTCCCAAAATGAGCGATTCTTTTGGCGTTATGGTTTGGGTTGATGAAAACGGTAACGCTACAGAAGCAAGGATAGATTATGTTGTGTACGGTCCGTTTGACGATGAAACGATGGATGTTTGGAATTATAACTATTTTGCAAAATAAATAAAAGGAGTGATACTGTGGGCTTGTTTGATAAACTGAATAGCTTATTGGGTGCTACTGTGAGCAAACAGCCGCAGGAAACTCAAACAATAGATAGGAGAACTATTACACCGGCTCAGATAGACGATATGCAGAAATTGACGGCAAGTGATAGATACAGAGGTAGAATTTACAATAAATACTATAGCTCATATCCTATTAAGCCGTTTATTTCTTTGGATCGTGAAAGAAACACGAATTGGCTTGAACAGGCCGAAAACTTCCCGAAGCAGTCAATAATCCCTATTAGTATGATGACGCCTTTTAGTGATGGATTGTTGCCGGGACACATTTATTTGCTATACTGGGTTGGTAAAAACGGGCAGAAGAAAGTACCGTCTTATTTTGAGTACAAGTATGGTATAGAGTTTGAGAAGGAAAAGCAATTTTTAATTAGTAACGGCTATTTAGCAGATGACAAACCAACTTCAAAAGGCGCAGATGCGATAGTTACCCATTTCGATATAATTGAAGCACATTCGCCCGAAGCAACAAGTGCAAAGAAGGCGCAAAAACAATTTGCCGATAGCAACGCCATTTCTATTGACCAAAACGCAAAGCCTAATGGTTTTGCTGTTACACAAACGTATTCGGTTAATGGCAGAAATTTAATGCTTGTTTCCGATTGTGATAAGGCAAGTATATTTGAAGGCATTGAATTGGTTAATGATCTGCTCAACTCGATTAGAAAGCAATTAAAGATACGTGAAGCATTAAATATCCCAATCTCTGAGATTGTGTTCAATAGTAACTTCTCTCAAAAATTGTATACATATTTTGAATATGCGCCGCTGACAGCAAGCGGAAAACAATCAAAATACCCGTTTGAATTGTATATCACAACACGGGAGCATTACGAAGCAATGCCGGAATTTGAGTGTTTTGGTAGTATTGGATATTTAAAGGATAATCGTATTGGTAGCGCCACTTTGAATTTTTGGTACAAAAGCAAAGGCTATCATATCGGCTTAGGTATAATTGAAGATAAACTTTCCGTAAAGAAGGTTGAGCAGTCTTTGAAAGGCGTGAAGACTACGATTTACAAGAAGTAAGGGGACTTTGAATAATGGGATTATTTGATTTTATAAATAAGGCACAGGAAACCGTAGATAATATGCAAAAGAAAGCGGAAGAATGGCAAACAAAGGCAAATCGGTTTGCCAACGGTACGGGCGCACCGGCAGGTGCATCTACCACACCACCTTCCGATGATAGAGAATTTGTTCCCGAAAGCTATACTTGTCCGGTGTGCGGAAATCATCAAGAAAGTGGAAAAAAGAGCACCGCCTATGGTGAAATTTGCGCTAACTGTGTACAAAGGCTTAAAAACAGAGGACTTTCGCATAGGTCAGCAAAAAAGTTTACACGTGAACAATTCTTTGCCTTGTGTGATGGCTCAATAAACGCACTTGAGAGAGCCAAGCCGTTTGCTATACTTAATTCTCCGGTAGCATTAAAAAAGGATGAGCATTGCTATTACGCCGGGAATGCTTGTGGTGGTAAAATTAAAACTGTAACAACTGGATATACTGGCGCAAGCAAAGGATATTCTCTCCGCCTTATGAAGAACTTTACATATCGCTCAGGCGGATCTGCTGGACACGCTGTGCGTGAGCAAGTGTTAGAAACATCTCAGCGTGGCACATTTGTTATCACAAATCAAAGATTTATTCTGATGACTCCTACTTATGGTTTTGAGGTTCCAGCCGGTAAAGTAGGAAATATTGAATTGCGCCCGGATGGTATCACGCTATATGCGGGTAATAAAACGCATATTGTAATGACAAACGACACTGACCAAATTGCCTTTATTGTAACATTGCTTTCTGAAGCTACCGCAGAATATGAACGCCAAAAAGAAACTGAAGATAGCGCGCCAAAGGCAACTCGTACAAGAAAAGCTGTAGATAGTGCACCTATTTCCGCTGCAGATGAAATTCGCAAATATAAGCAATTAGCAGATGAAGGTATCATTACAGCCGAAGAATTTGAAAAAAAGAAAAAGGAGTTATTAGGTTTATAATCAATAATATATAATAGCACAAACGAATTCGTTTGTGCTATTATTTTAAATTCATAACATGTTATGTTTTCGGTGTTCGTTGACGGTAAAAGTGTTCGTTGACGGCAGATTTGTTCGTTTACGGGAGCAAATATTCATTGCCGGGCAGAGGGTAAAAATGCCGATTTTAGGCATTTTTCGGTAATGCGGTAACCTTATATTCCCGATATAATTTTAGTACAAAGCTCTATTTTTACAACGCCTTATACAAATAAAATTGCTGATAACAGGTGAAAAAGCACAAAAAAATTAAGGTTGATTCGTTTTGAATCAACCTTAATTAGTATTGGTGGAGGCGGCGAGAGTCGAACTCGCGTCCGAAAACCACTTGTTACAGCTTTCTCCGGGTGCAGGCTGTCTATGAGGATTCCCCTCACCAGACGCCGACAGACAGGCTTCTGGCTACGGTAGCTGCCCAGTCATGACGAAGGCAGCAGCAGGCCTTCGTTCACGTTCACCGCTTCAAACACGCCTCGATCCGATCCGCGGTACTATCGGGCGAGACGGCCGCCTTTAATTAGGCAGCGAGAGCAACTTTATTGTTGTCGTTTAATTTGAAAAGTTTGTCGTTTTTAAGTGGTCGACACCACTACCCGCTTACCATAACTCACAATCCCCGTCGAAACCTTTACGCCCCCCTATCGACGGCGTGAGCCGTGCTATTATTATATCACAAGAAAGGCGCTTGTCAATCGGAAAATGTCGCACATTTTTCCAGAAGCCGCGCGATATTCTCCTCCGAGTATTCCACCTCGGCCGAGTAGGCACGGGCGATATCCGTCAAGCGTTCTTCGGTCAACTCGCCGGACGCAAAGATCGTGGCGATCACGCGCGTGCTGAGCACCGCAAACGCCACGCCCGCGCCCAAGCGATCCTCCTCCCACGCATCCGCCAGATGCCGAAACAAGAAGTAAATCGCCAAGTTGGCAAACGCCGTTTCCCAACCGGCAGGGATGGGCGACAGTCCGCCGGAAAGCGCCGTCAAATACGCATCCCATGACGGATCCAATCGCTCCAAACCGCTGTAAAATGCGTACCAATCGGCTGTCGGCAGTGGCGTTTCCACTGCATCGAGCCATCCCTCCAGTCGCTCATCCAACGGACGATCGTCGGCAGCCAAGTCGTCTGCCAAGGATTGCCGAAACGCAAAAAACGCCGTCTCTGCAGAGGTGGCGTCCTCCTCCCCCTCGACCAAAAGTGACATACCGTTTGAATCGGACAGCAACAAGCGCGCCGCCTCCTCGCAGCAAAGACCGAGCCCCTCCTCCACGCGATCGGTGTAAAAATGCCGAAAACGCGGGTGGTCGGCGCAGATCTGACAAAGTGCCGCCTCGCCCAGCTCGGTAATAATATCGCAAAGCCCGTTTTCGTTCAAAAACGGGCAGCGTTCGTCAGGCGTCAGCGCAAACTGACCGTCCACAATATGCGTCGCCAAGCGTTCCCTTATCGGTCCGTCGACGGCGGCGTACCGCGCCTGTGCGGCCGCGTCCACCTCGATCTCCCAACCGACACAGCAGGAATGGCGACACCGCGACGCGATGCAGCGAAACGCCGTGGTATACTGCGGTTTTACGTGTTTCATACGTTCTGATACACCCGATCGCAGATCGCCTGGATCGCCAGCGATTTTTCGACGTTATCATAATTCGGACGGCCGCCCGTCAGCAGAGAATTGAAGTCCTTAAACTGCTTCAAATAGATATTTTCGCCGCCGCCCTGCCAAACCTGCGGCTCCGCCGTCGTGCGAGACTGCTGTGCTTCGTAGGAACCCTGCGGCGAGTACACATATCGCATCGAGCCGCGCTCCTCCTGCCCCATCGTTCCCTCGGCAACCAAGCTGCCGTCGGTGCCGTAAATCTCCAGTTTAGAAGCCGCGCACGCGTCCGGAATGTTAAAGTTGACCGCGATGGTGCCCAGCACGCCCTGTTTGGAACGGAACATCAGCATCGCACTATCCTCGGTTTCGTAGGAGAAGGTACGGTTGGCCACGTAACTGCAGCAATCCGCAATGCTGTCGCCGGTGATGGTGGTAAACAGATCCAGACAATGCACCGCCAGATCCATAAAACAGCCACCGCCGCCGAGCGATTTCTTCTGGCGCCACGCGCCGGCGATCTCCGGATACCAACAGGAGAACTGCATCCGCACCAAGTTCAGCGTGCCCAGACCGCCGGTCTGCACCAGCTCGCGCGCTTTTTTATGTAGGTTGTGATAACCCATCATATACCCGATCATCAGCTGTTTGCCGGCGGCCTGAAACGCCTCCAGCAACCGACGGCCTTCCGCCTCGGTCATGGCGATCGGTTTTTCAATGAAGGTATGCACGCCGTATTTGAGCGCCGTCATCGCCTGCTCGTAGTGGCAGGCAACCGGCGTGCCGATATACACCGCATCGCACGGCACGGCGGCCAGCATCTCCTCGGCATCGGTAAAATACGCGGGTACACCGAATTTTTCGGCCACGCGTTGCGCTTCGGATTCCACGCGATCCATCACCGCCACGATCTCGTTTTGGTCATCTTCTAACAAAGCCGGAATGGCGCGACGGTCGGCAATGCCGCCGGCGCCAATCACCGTCCAACGAATCTTGTTCATAACGCACCTCACTATACAAATTCTGACAACTCGATGATACCATTTCGCCGCTTAAAAGTCAACAAAAGCCGATGCGTTTTCCGCATCGGCTTTTAGGATAAGCATTAGAAGCTACGCAGCAGCGACACGACCTTGCCGAGCACCACCACTTCGTTGACGATGATGGGGGCAAACTCCGGATTCTCCGGCTGCAAGCGCACTTGATTGTTTTCCCAATACACGCGTTTGACCGTCGCCTCATCGCCGACCAGCGCGACAATGATATCACCGTTTTCCGCCACCGGCGTGCGATGCACAATGACGATATCGTTATTGAGAATGCCGGCGTTGATCATCGACGTACCGCTGACGCGGAGCGCAAACATCTCGCTGGCAGGGAAACGGCCGCCGGAATACGGGACGTAATCCTCCACATCCTGCACCGCCAAGATCGGCATACCGGCGGTAACCTTACCCAGCAACGGAATGCGCGCGATGTTTTCACCCGGCATACGAATGGCGCGGTTTAAGCCGCTTTCACGGCTGATGTAGCCCTCATCCTCCAACAAACGGAGATACGAATGCACCGTGGAGGTGGACTTGATGCCGGTGGCCAGACAAATCTCGCGCACCGACGGCGGCACGCCCTCCTGCGCGCGATCTTGCAGATAGGTCAGCACCTTTTGCTGCTTTTCGTTTAAGGGTTTACCCATAACCATTCTCCTTTCTTCGAGCCTTTCCAACACGAGTATAACACAACTTTGTCAATTTGTCAAACATTTGTTCGAATTTTACGAACAAAAATATTTTCGCCAAAAAAATCACCCCCTTTATGACGGGGTGATTTTTAGTGGTTTACGTTACATTAACATTCGGTCATAGCCAGCAGGATGGCGGCCGAGCGATTGGCCGCTTCCTTTTCGAAGGCTTCGTAAGACACGTTCGCCTGATGCTCCGCCAAATCCGAGATCGCCCGAATGATGAGGAACGGCACTCCGTTGGCGGTAGCGACCTGCGCGATCGCGCCGCCCTCCATTTCGGCCGCTGCGGCACCGAAATCGCGGATGAGGGCTTGCTTGACCTCGCTGGAATCCACAAACAGATCACCGGTGGCGATCGGTCCTTCGATCACCTTGCGATCGCCCAAATGCGAAGCGGCGGCCGCACGGAATCGCGCTGCCAGCGCGGCATCCGCCGTGTACAGCGTGGGCTTTTGCCCGTCGCCGCCGGTACACATATAACCGCGCACGTATCCGAGCGCCGATACGTCAAAATCGTGCTGCACGGCGGTGGTGCCGAGCACGATATCCCCCACCGCAAGCGCCGGATGCAAACCACCGGCCACGCCGGTGTTGATCAGCGCCGTCACGCCGTAACGATCGCAGAGCACCTGTGCGCTGATCGCCGCAGCTACCTTGCCGATGCCGCATTGCACGACGACCACGCGGCGAACGCCCAATGTGCCCTCGACATACGTCTTGCCGGCATAATCGGCGGTGGTGACGTCGGTCATCGCCGCGATCAACTGCAAAACCTCGGATTCCATAGCTCCGATAATGCCCCACTTCTCCATATGCAATCTCCTCAAATAAAATGTTACCTTATTTTAACACAAATACAAAGACTTGTCAAAAGCAAAAAAGTGTGCTATACTCCTTTCGAGGTGAATCGAATGGATCAACAAAAGATCGACCGCATTAACGCACTTTCGCGCAAGGCAAAGGCAGAGGGACTGACCGAAGCCGAGCTGACGGAGCAAGCGGCGCTCCGGCGTGAGTATATCGACGAGTACAAAGCCAACCTGCGCGCCCAGCTGGATAACACCTATATCCTAAACGAGGACGGCTCCAAGCAAAAACTTCAAAAAAAAGCCATCGCAAAAAACAAGAAATTGTGAGTACATCCCCTCTTTTCTGCGGAAAAGCGGGGATGTTTTTCTTTTTTTGCTTGATTTGTAAAGGTGTATCCCTTTGCAGTGTTGCAGTAGGTTTGCATTGACAAATCCTTCCAGCCGTGGTAAAATGCAAGCATAAACCGAACATATGTTCGGAACACGGAAAGGAGGATGTGCCGCATGTGTGAAATCTGTTTGCAGACTCCCTGTGCGTCCGGCTGCCCCAATGCGGCCATCGTACCGGAGCGCCGCATCTGCGCGTGGTGTGACTCGCCCATTTTTGACGAGTACTACTACGACATCGACGGGGACACCGTCTGTGCAGAGTGCTTGGAGGAATGTCGTTGTTCTGTTGCCGGAAAGGAGTGGGGCCGTTGAAAAGAAACTATTATCAATCGTTAACCGAAGCCGGAACACAGCTGAAAGATCAATGGATGCCGTGTGTCAATTTCAGTTGTCGTCTTCAGGAATTGCAGCAGGAGTTATCCGATATCGACGTTCCCGAAGAAATCTTTCCGTTAAAGCAGGAGCAGCAAAAGCTGCGCTCCGCGCTGGACAGGCTTCGTGTTGACGTCCGCCGGCTGATCGATGCGACCGAAACGCTCAATTCGTTGGAGCGACGGGTGCTTCGTCTGCGGTATTTGTACGCCGATCCGTGGGACGCCATCGCTTCACAGGTCGGGCGGGAGCCGTCGTCGGTGTTCACCGCGCACCGCAAGGCACTCAACAAGGTGGCGGACAAGTTGTCGGTTCTCTCGCTGGAGAAGGCCGGCTAAAATCACAGCAAAAAGAGGTGTGGAAATCTTTCCACACCTCTTTTTTTCGTTCATGAATTACTTGCTGTTGCGGGCATTCTTGTTGGTCGCGTTCTTGTTTTCGTTCGCATTCTTATTCGCGTTCTTGTTCGCGTTCTGATTAGCGGCGTTGGACGTACGCGACTGATTGCTGTTCTGCTTCTTCTGATTCGCCATCGTTCATTCCTCCTCTGCAAATTTTGGGTGTTTGCTGAGGATAGTGTGTCCCGCATTTTGTCGTTTATTCAGATGTCCTCGGCACCATATTTAATGACGCCGGTGGTATACTCCCGTCCGCACGGAAACGGCGTGGGAAGCGCCAGCGCATACAGATCGGCGGCCGCCGCCTCCAATTCCCAAATACGACGCGCTTTGCCGGTCAGTTGCTCTGCCTGCGCGGTGCGCGTGATGATCGGCAGCGTACAGGAACGCCGCGCGGCACGCACCAACTCCAAGCCTTTTTCGGTCACGCCCAGCACCCGCACGTACGGTGGCACGCCGGCCGCATCCTCCGCGGTGATACCCAGATACGCGCACCATACCGCGCGGCAGATCCGCGTGCGCGGATACCGCTTGGTCTTGATGCGGTCGATCAGATCCTCATACGAAGTCGCCTGTCTGGCGGCCTCGGCGATGCGGTTTTCCAACCCCTCCGACACCGCCGGCAACTCACCGAAATCCGCCGGCGACAGCGTCCGCAACCGCGCAAGCAGCGCACGTTCGGCAGTCGACTCGGTCGCCGGACACCAGCCCTTTTCTTTGGCATCCGACAAAATCGGACGGGCGTTCGCCGGCATATAACGCATCGCTTCGGTCAGCCTTCCCTGCCCGATCATCTGCCGCAAAAGCGACGCGGATGCAAAGCCGTCCAGCGGCACCTCCGCGTCGTGACCGGCACCGGCACGCATCACCGTAAACGGCTGCAAGCTCGTCATGGCACGGATGTATTCAATCCCCAGCGTATTGTTGGCATCCTCCAACACCGAAGCCAGACCGCTTCCGGCCATTTCGGTCAACGCTTTTTGTTGTGCCTCCGGATAGGACGCGCCGCCGGACATCCGGTAACGGAGCAATTCCCCAAACCGCGGCTTGTTCATCAGCCGCGCGACTCGCTGCAGCGTGTCCACCTGACCGCATTCGCTGCCAAATGCCATCACGTCCACGCAACCGAGCGCTTCCAGCAACGACACGCAGCCGCGCGCAAACCCCTCTGCCGAGGACAGCGCCCACGGCGTCGGCAGTTCGATCACCAGATCCACACCACTGGCCAGCGCCATCTTGACGCGTTCCGCCTTGGGCAGAACCGCCGGCGCTCCGCGCTGCACAAAATGACCACTCATCACCGCTACCACGTGGCTGGCCTTGGCGCCGTCTTGCGCACGCGCGCGCTCGATCAAATGCGCATGACCGCTATGGAACGGATTGTATTCCGCGGCAATGCCGACAGTTTTCATACGATCACCCCTTGCAATCCGGAATTGTTCTTATTATAATAATAGTATATTTGCACACAAATTGCAAGGAGAGAAACGATATGAAGATTTTGGTTATCAACGCCGGCAGTTCCTCGATGAAATATCAGTTGATGGATATGGACGGCGAGGTCGTGTTGGCCAAGGGCAACTGCGAACGCATCGGCAACGGCGGTCACTTGGAACACAAGGCGCACGGTCAGCAATTTGACACCGATATTCCGATGCCGGATCATACGGTCGCGTTTGAAGTACTCAAAAAAGCGTTGACCGAGGGCACGGGCAAGGTCATCGACGATCTGTCGGAGATCACCGCGATCGGTCACCGTGTGGTGCAGGGCGGCTCGTCCTTTACCGCCTCCTGTCTGATCGACGACACGGTGGTGGAAAAGGTGAAGCAGTACATTCCGCTGGCGCCCATCCACAATCCGGCATGCCTGCGCGGAATTGAGGCGGCCACCGCCGCGTTTGGCAAGGATATTCCGCAGGTAGCAGTGTTTGACACCGCCTTCCACCAGACCATGCCGGAAAAAGCGTATATGTACGGTCTGCCGTACGAGTATTACGAGAAATACGGCATCCGCCGCTACGGCTTCCACGGCACCTCCCACCGGTTTGTTTCCAAACGCTGCTTCGAACTGCTCGGAAAGCCGGACGGCAAGGGCACGCGTGTTATCACCTGCCACATCGGCTCGGGCGCATCCATCGCCGCCATCAAGGACGGCGAGGTCGTGGACACCTCGATGGGTATGACGCCGCTGGACGGCTTTATGATGTCCACCCGTTGCGGCGCGGTGGATCCGTCGGCGGTCACCTTCCTGATGGAAAAAGAGGGACTTTCCCCTGCCGAGATGGACAACATCATGAACAAGAAATCCGGTATGGCGAGCCTGTCGGGCAAATCGTCCGATGACCGCGACGTCGACGCGGCGATCGTTGCCGGCGACAAGCGCGCCAAGATGGCGTGGGACGTGCGTTCGTATCAGATCGCCAAGACCATCGGCGGTTATCTGATGGCGCTCGGCGGCGCGGACGCGATCGTGTTGACCGCCGGCTCGGGCGAAAACCAGTACCGTCTGCGCAAGGATATTCTGGATTATCTGGCGTGGCTGGGTGTCACCATCGACGACGAGGCGGCGCACGTTCGCCGTCAGGAGATCGAGATCAGCGGCAAGGATTCGGCGATCCGTGTGTTCGTCATCCCGACCGACGAGGAGTTGGTGATCGCGCGCGACACCAAGGAGATCGTTTCGGCGATGTAATCTGAAAAAACAAAAAAAGCGTCCCACTCAATGAGTGGGACGCTTTTTTGTATGCTTCTTACTTATTCGCGTCGCGGATCGCGCGTTCCAGCCAGATCGCGCCGATATCCAGCGCATCAAACAGGCTGCTTTTTTCGCTCCGCTTGGCAATGCGATCCTTCGGACGCATGGTTTCGTCGGTCGAGATCAACTGCACCGACACCTTATCCGCCAGCGTCACGCCGTTCGTCTCTTTGGTGGACAGAATCTGCAACATCACCACAAACGGCTCGTTCATCATACCGTAGTACAGCGTGTTGCCCTGACGCACCAACGGTTTTTCTTTATACATCAAAAAGGTTTTTTCCGCCATCGGTCATTCCTCCTAAATTTATCTACACCGTAGTATACCACAAACACCCTCCAATGTCAAACTGCAAACGCAAAAACTGTGCGGAAATTTTAGAGGTGACTTTACAATTGTGCAGAAATCGTATATAATAATGGTAATTATGGAAAGAAAGGGGTGTTCGCCGTATGGCACGACCGGTCAATCAACTGAAATTCGGCGCGATACTGTCGTATGTATCGATGGGAATGGGCATCGTCGCCTCGCTGGTGTACACCCCCATTATGCTGCAAATGCTGGGATCGCAGGAATTCGGCGTTTACAATCTGGTATTGCCGATCGTGTCGTATCTCAACCTGCTCAGCTTCGGTCTCGGCAGCACCTACACGCGCTATTACTCCCGTTATCGCGTCAACGACGACGCCGAGGGCATCGCCCGACTCAACGGGATGTTTTTGACCATCTACTCCGCGCTCGGCGTGCTGGTGCTGATCCTCGGCGCGATCATCGCCGGCGGCATCGACGTGCTGCTCGGCAGCAGCAAACTCACGCCGGAGGAAATTTCGCTGGCGCGTACGCTGATGTATATTCTCTCGGTCAACGCCGCGGTCTCCTTCCCCATCAGCGTGTTTGAATCCAACGTGATGGTCAACGAGCAATATCTGTTCCAAAAACTCGTCGCGATCGGCAAAACGGTGTTTAATCCGCTGGTGATGATCCCGCTGCTGCTCGCCGGCTTCCGATCGATCACGATGGTCAGTATGACCCTGTTCTTCACGCTGCTTTCGGGCGTGCTCAACATTCTGTTCTGCTGCAAGAAGTTGGGGATGAAATTCCGCTTCGGGCGGTTTGATGCGGTACCGATCAAGGAAATGCTTGGCTATACGTTTTACATTTTCATCGGCATTCTGGTCGACCAGATCAACTGGTCGATGGACCGCATCGTGCTGGGATTCCAGGTGGGATCGACGGCGATCTCGGTGTATACCATCGGCTCGCAGCTTCACCAGTATTACCTCAATATGTCCAACTCCATCTCCGGTCTGCTCACGCCGCGCGTGCATCGATTGGTGGCGGCCGGCAGCTCGGACAAAGAACTGACGGCGCTGTTTACCCGCATCGGACGCTTACAGTTTTTGCTGTTGATGATGATTCTGTTGGGATTTGTCGCCGTCGGGTTGCCGTTTACGATCTGCTGGGGCGGCAGCGAAGCGTACTCGATCTCGTATTACATCGCCATTATGCTGTTTGTGCCGACGGTGTTTCAAGCAATCCAGACGCTGGGCATTGAAATTCAGCGTGCCAAAAATATGCACAAGTTCCGTTCGATGGTCTACCTCGGTGTGACCATTGCTAACCTTGCATTGAGCATTCCGCTCGGCTATTGGTTTGCCGGCTTTGCCAACGATGTGACCGCCACCTTCGGCAACGAATTCATCGGATCGTTTGCCGGTCTCGGCTGTGCGCTCGGCACGGCGATCGCCTCGCTGTTTGGCAACGTCCCCCTGATGAACTGGTACTACCGCAAGCACATCGGACTAGGCATCGGCAGTTTCTGGAAATCCATTTGCACGATGCTCCCCGGTATGATCGTCCCGACGTTTGCCGCCATTGCCATTGCGGTGTGGGCGCCGATGCGAAACTCCTATTTCGACGTGGTGCTGTGGGGTGCGATCTTCGTACTGATCTACGTGGTATCGGTGTGGTTCTTCTCTATGAACCGATACGAAAAAGACCTGCTGATCGCCCCTCTGCGACGCATTCTCAAACGATGATTACCAAAAAGAACCCCGATCCGTATGGATCGGGGTTCTTTTTATAACTCAAATTCTTCTGCGGAATGTCCCGTCTGCGGCGGGCGACGAAGCGGCATTCGCTTCAGCGGATCGTAAATAAAGCGGCGGCAATAATGATACAGCGGCGCCGCACCTTTATAGGGACACAGCATCACGCTGCCGTCTGCCGAGCGACGACCGTGCGCGCAGACCTCGCAAGCTTTTCGAATGTTGTTGCCATATAATTTCTTTGCCACAAGCCGTCCCTCCTTTCATTTGCTGCCATTATAACACAGAATCTTTTAGAAATCAACCTTTTTCCGCATACTCACCAGCCACGTCACGCACAACACCAACATCGACACGCCACCCAGTGCCGATGCCGAAGCAAACGGCTCGGCCGTCAAACCGGACAGCGCCACAAAGGTGGAAAGCGCCGACGGCGGCATCCACCACAAAGTCAGCAGACCGGCGAGATATCCGTGGACAAAACGGGCGACGAAAAATCCTTTGCTCAACACGCCGCTTGGCAGCAGCGTGGCGATCTGTCCGTGGACGGATAGGCCGCCCCACCCCAACGTCCAACCGAGCAAGAACGGCGATGACAACACCTCCATACTACCGCTGGTAACCTCGGTAACACAGGCCACCAACGTGCGAACAGCGGGCGGCACGCCGGCTGCCGACATCACCGACAACAGCAAACACGCCAACGCAACAAAGCCGGTCATGCCAAGCAGTGCTTTAGAAGCACTGCCGACCGCCTCCACCATCGCTGCCGACGGACGAAGCGGCGGCGAAACGGTCGGCGGCATAGCCTCGGTCTCCTTGGGACGGTAAAACAACAGAATGAGGGTGGACGCAACCGCGTGTGCCGCCCATAATATGCCCCCTATTTTGGCGGATTTCAGCATTCCGACGCCTACCGTTGCCACACAAAACCCCGGACCGGCGTTGACGCAACCGGCAAGCAAACGTCGCGCCTGTGAAGGGGTTAGCCTTTCCATTTGACACAGCTTGCCAACCGCCGCCGCACCCGCCGGGTAACCGCCCACCAATCCGATCAACCATACCGATGCCGCCACACCCGGTAGTCCAACCCACCGTAACGGTTTTCCCAAAATCTCCCCCAGTTTGTCACACAGTCCCGAGCCGGTCATCCAGTTGCCCAGCACCAAAAACGGAAAAATCGCCGGTATCAGCACCTGTGAGGCAATCCCCAAACCTCGGCGGGCGCCGGTTGCCGCCGCTTCCGGCCACATCAACAAAACGGTGCCGGCACCAAGCAGCACCAGCGTCCACCAAATCGTTTTTACTTTTGTCAAGCGCATAACCTTTACATTCATATTCAACCATCCCTCGTCCGTTACGCCTTATATACGGACTATATGCGGCATACTCCGGCGTTATGACGCGTATACTACTGCGAAAGGATCGGTGATGGCGATGCGCGTCAAGAAACAACTGGAGCATTGGTTGGATCTTCCCAAGGGAAGCCTGACCGGCGAGTCGCGCTTGGAGATATATGCCGGCCGTATGGCCGTGATGGACGGTCGTTGCGCGGTGCTCACCTGCGAAGAAGACGTCGTTCGCCTGCGAACAGCCGGCGGCGTGTTGTGCTTTCGCGGTCGCGAGCTGCGCCTATCCGCCTTTTCGGCGAACGGCGCCACGGTGGAGGGGCGGCTGTGCGCCGTCGAATTCGAATGAGCGCCGCGGTAGAATGGACCGCCGAGGGCGGTCTGTTATCGGAGTTCCTTAACCAGCTGCAAGCCGCCGACATCTCCTTAAAACGCGTGCGACCTCACGGTGATTGCTTAGTCGGCATTGTGTCTGCCGTCGATTACCGGCGTGTGCGGCCGGCGGCGCGGCGCACCGGCACCCGCGTGCGCATACGCCGCAAACGCGGCATGGCGTTTCGCTTGTACCGTCTGCGAAAGCGAATCGGTTTGGTGATCGGCGCGGTCGGCGCGATCGCACTTCTCCTCTTTTTCAGCACGCGGATCTGGGCGATCGTCCCCAGCGGATTGGAACAAGCCGAAACCGAACGCGCACTGGCGGTGGTGGCGGATATGGGCGTGGCGATCGGGCATCCGATCCACACGCTAAAACCCAAAGAGATCTCCATTCGGGCGCTTTCTCAACTCAACTCGGTCATTGCGCTGACCATCAATATGGATGGATGCATCGCGCACGTCGATATGGTGGCGGATAACACCAATCACCCGTTGTCGCAGGATATCACTCTATCCGATTTGGTGGCGACGCGTGACGGCTTGATCGTCCAAACCGAGATCTGGCAGGGCACGCGACTGGTCAAGGTGGGCGAAGGCGTGACCGCCGGCACGTTGCTGGCGTCCGGTGCTACCGAAACCACCGCCGGACCACTGCTCGGCCGCGCGGAGGGTGTGGTGATCGCGCGGACCGAGCGCACGCTTTCGGTGGAAGTTCCGCTCAAACAACAGCATTGGCAGGCGACCGGTGCGCCGTTTACCCAAACCACGCTGTCATTGTTTTCGCTGCCCATTCCGCTGTCGGCACAGGTTGCCTTGCCGTCGGCATACACGCAAACCGTCGACCGTGATTTCCTGACGCTTGACGGCCTCCCTCTCCCCCTGGGAATCTGCCGGCGACAAATCACGCCGCTGTTGCCGATCACCGTGTTATACAAACCGGCCGAAGCCGAGAAAATGGCCGCCGAACAACTCGCTCAGCAGGAACAAGAGGAGCTGGGAGAAGCCGTGATTGAGGATAAAACCATCTCCGGCAAGCTCGTCGACGGCGTCTACCGCGTGACTGCCCACTACGTATGCTTGGAAAACATCGCCCGCGAGGTACCCGTAACGGTCGTAAAACCGTAAAAAATGCCCCTCGATCACCGTTGATCGAGGGGCGTTTCTCATACTTTCGAAAAGCGATATTCGGTTTTGGATCGGAACAGATCGCCGGCACGAAGTACGCCGCCGGGGAACTCCTCCCGATTGACCGCGTCTGGCCAAAACTGCGTTTCCAAGCAGAAGCCGCGGTATTGGGTCTGCCGCGCGCCGCCCTTGCAGCACGCTTCGTCCAATCCGTTGGCGGTATACAGCTGCACACCCGGCAGGTCGGTCCAGCATTCCATCCGAATACCCGACTCCGCCGCCGTAGCCACCGCCGCGCATTTCCATTCACGCTCGGTGCCCAGCACAAAGTTGTGGTCGTATCCGTTTTCGGCTACGATCAGCGGATGCGCCGAGCCGATACCGTCGCCCAGTCGTTTGGCTTCCCGCAGATCAAACGGCGTGCCCTCCACCGGCAACAACTCACCGGTCGGGATCAGCTTCTCATCCGGCACCAAGATCGCATCGGCCGCGATCTGCAACGTGGTATCCAGAATCGCCGAGCCGTCGTGTCCTTCCAAATTAAAATACGAGTGATTGGTGAGATTCAACGGCGTATCCGCATCGCTCACCGCCGTGTACGCGATACGTAGGCGACCACCCGAAACCGTAAAGGTCACCGTGACCTTCAGGTTGCCGGGGTAACCCTCCTCCCCATCCGGCGACAGACGGCGCATCCGCACGCCGTCCTCGTCCGAGAGGATCTCCGCCGTCCAGATATGGCGGTCAAAACCACGGACACCGCCGTGCAGGTGGTTGTCCTCACGGTCGTTTTTTGCGACCTCGTAGGTGCGGCCGTTGACAGTAAACTGCGCGCCGCCAATGCGGTTGGCTACGCGACCGACCGTGGCACCAAAGTAACTGCCGCCGGTCAGATAATGCTCCAGATCGTCGTAACCGAGTACCACGTCCTTACCGTCAAACACGATCGACTGCACGGTGGCGCCATACGTCAGCACCGACACCGTCAAGCGACCGCTTTTCAGCTCGTATCGTTCTACCGACTGACCGTTCGGCATTTTCCCGAACGGATAGCGTTTTACACTCATACTGCTTCTCCTTTGTAAAAAAGAGAGCGATGCGATCGCTCTCTTTTTTGTTTTTACAGGACGACGTCGCCCTCAAACGCCACCTTGGCGTCGCCGGTCATATAGACCGTGCCGTTTTGCTCGTAGCGGATGACCAGCGCGCCGCCTTTCAAGCGGACGGTGATCTCCTCGCCACGCGGACAGAAGCCGTTTTCAACCGCTGCGACCGCCGCCGCACAAGCGCCGGTGCCGCACGCCCACGTTTCACCGCTGCCGCGCTCCCACACGCGCATATTCAGCGTGTGCTCGTCGACCACCTGCACAAACTCGGTGTTGACGCGGTCGGGGAACAACGGATCGCATTCAAAACGCGGACCGATCTTTTCCAGATCCAGCACGTCGGGGCTGCGATCGGTGAACACCACGCAATGCGGGTTGCCCATCGACACGCAGGTGATGGCGTACTCGCCGCCGGCCACCGATACCACACGGCCGACCGCTTTATCGCCGTCCAACCGCACCGGAATCATATGCGGACGAAGCTCCGCTTTGCCCATATCCACCGTTACCTGTTCGGCCTTGCCGTCATACAGATGCAGCATCAGACGGCGAACACCGGACAGCGTTTCAATGGTCATATTCTTTTTCTTGACAATGCCCCAGTCGTAGAGGTATTTGCCCACGCAACGAATGCCGTTGCCGCACATTTTGCCTTCGCTGCCGTCCAGATTGAAGATGCGCATCTTCGCATCGGCGATCTTGGACGGGCAGATGAGGATGCAACCGTCGCCGCCGACGCCGGTACGGCGATCGGACAACAACAGGCTCAAGCCCTCCGGATTGTTGATCTGGTTTTGCAGGCAATCGAAGTAGATATAGTCGTTGCCGCAACCGTGCATCTTCACGAAATGGCGCTTTTCCTTGAACTTGCGCATATCGTTGATGTCGACCAGCTCGGTATTCCACACGTTGTAGCGGCTGTGCAAACTGTCCGCAATCGCGTTGGCGGTGTCGATCGAGGTCAGGCAGGGAATGCTTCGCTCCACCGCTTTGCGGCGAATCTGCACCGACGCCTGCGTCGGAATACGACCCTTAGACGAGGTGGAAATGATATAGTCGATCTTGCCGCTTTCCAGCAGCGTGATCGGGTTTTCATCCGATTCGTGGATCTTCTTGACGATCTCCACCTGCATACCGGCGGCGACCAGACAATCCGCGGTGCCGGCGGTGGCGTACAGCGTGAAGCCGAGGTTGGCGAATTTCTTCGCCACATCCACCATTTCCTTCTTATCCACATCGCGGACGGTGAAGAACACGCCGCCCTCTTTTTTCAAGCTATAACCGGCGGCGATCAGGCCCTTATACAGCGCCTCATCCAGCGTACCGGCCAAACCGAGCACTTCGCCGGTGGATTTCATTTCCGGTCCGAGATGGGTATCGACGTTGGTCAGCTTTTCGAACGAGAACACCGGCACCTTGACCGCCACGTACGGCGAACTCGGATACAAGCCGGTGCCGTAGCCCAGATCGCGAAGCTTTTCGCCCAGCATCGTGCGGGTGGCGAGGTCCACCATCGGCACGCCGGTCACCTTGCTGATATACGGCACTGTACGGGACGAACGCGGGTTGACCTCAATCACGTACAGCTCGTTATCGCTGATGGCATACTGGATATTGACGAGACCCTTGGTCTTGAGCGAAACCGCCAAACGACGCGAGCAATCGACAATGCGGTCGACCATATTGTCGTCCAGCTTCCACGCCGGATAGACGGCGATGGAGTCGCCCGAGTGAACGCCGGTGCGCTCTACGTGCTCCATAATACCCGGAATGAGGATCTCCTCACCGTCACAGATCGCATCGATCTCCAGCTCGATACCCATCAGATACTTATCGATGAGGATCGGGTTTTCAATCTCCTGCGCGAGAATGATCGCCATATATTCGCGAACGTCCGCCTCGTTAAAGGCGATGATCATATTCTGACCACCCAGCACGTAGGACGGGCGCAGCATCACCGGATAACCGATGCTCTCCGCCGCTTCCAGCGCTTCCTCGGTGGTCATCACGGTAGAACCGGCCGCACGGGCAATGCCCAGATCTTCCAGCATCGCATCGAAGCGTTCGCGATCCTCCGCCGCATCGATGGAATCGGCCGGTGTACCCAAAATGCGCACGCCGTTGCGATCCAAGCACTTGGTCAGCTTGATCGCCGTCTGACCGCCGAACGCCACCACCACGCCGTACGGCTTTTCGGTGTGGATGATATTCATCACGTCTTCGTCGGTCAACGGCTCGAAGTACAGGCGGTCGGCCGTGTCAAAGTCGGTCGAAACGGTCTCGGGGTTGTTGTTGACGATGACCACCTCGTAGCCGGCTTCGCGGAGTGCCCACACGCAATGGACCGAGGAGTAGTCAAACTCAATACCCTGACCAATGCGGATCGGACCGGAGCCGAACACGATGACGGTCGGTTTTTCGGTGCCGTTCTTTTCGATAAACTGCGCCGCTTCGTTTTCCTCGTCGTAGGAGGAATAGAAATACGGCGTCTGTGCAGCAAATTCCGCCGCACAGGTATCCACCATCTTATAGCCGCAATGACGCGGATGCTCGATCTCGCAGCCGGACATCTTGCGGATCACGCTATCCAGATAGCCCATACGCTTGGCTTCCAGATACAACGCGTCATCCAGCTTGCCCTCTGCCAGACGGCGATCCATTTTCACCAGATTCAGCAGCTTATTTAAGAACCACAGATCGATTTTGGTGATCGAATTGATCTCCTCGGGAGTAATGCCGCGCACCAACGCCTCATAGATATAGAACAGGCGCTCGTCGTCGCACTGATACAGATGCTCGTGGATCGCTTCATCCGACAATTCCTTGAGGGTGGCGGTGTTGAGCGTATCGTGCGAGATGGCCGCACCACGCACCGCTTTCATAATCGCTTCTTCGAAGCTCTGGCCGATCGCCATCACTTCGCCGGTTGCTTTCATCTGCGTGCCGAGCGTGCGCTTGGCATACACAAATTTATCAAACGGGAAACGCGGCATCTTGACCACCACGTAGTCGATGGTCGGCTCGAAGCAGGCGTAGGTCGTTTTGGTAACGGCGTTGCGGATCTCGTCCAGCGTGTAGCCGATGGCTACTTTGGCGGCCACCTTGGCAATCGGATAACCGGTCGCCTTAGAAGCGAGCGCCGACGAACGCGACACGCGCGGGTTCACCTCAATAACCGCGTATTCGAAGCTATCCGGCTTCAACGCAAACTGACAGTTACAGCCGCCCTCTACCTCCAGCGCTTCCACGATGTTCATCGCGGCCTTGCGGAGCATCTGGTATTCCTGCGGCGAAAGCGTCACCGCCGGCGCGATGACCACGCTGTCGCCAGTGTGTACGCCAACCGGATCTAAGTTTTCCATCGAGCAGATGGTGATGACGTTTCCTTTGGAATCGCGCATCACTTCAAACTCGATCTCTTTCCAACCGGAAATGCATTTTTCCACCAAAATCTGATGGATGGGCGACAAGCGCAGACCATTGGTCGCGATCTCGTGCATCTCTTCCGGCGTTTCGGCAATACCGCCACCCGAGCCGCCCAGCGTAAACGCCGGACGGACGATAACCGGATAGCCGATCTCGTCGGCCAGTTTCATAGCCGCATCGATATCGGTCACCACGTCCGACGGAATACACGGCTGATTAATGGACAACATCGTATCCTTGAACATCTGGCGATCTTCCGCGCGATCGATGGTTTCGGGATCGGCGCCGAGCAGCCGCACGTGATGCTCCGCCAAGAAGCCTTGCTTGGCCAGCTGCATCGACAAGGTCAGACCGGTCTGACCGCCCAGCGTGGACAGCAGACTATCCGGCTTTTCCTTGAGAATGATCCGCTTGATCGTCTCTTCGTTAAGCGGTTCCAGATAGATCTTGTCCGCCATCGCGTTATCGGTCATAATGGTCGCCGGGTTGGAGTTGACCAGCACGACCTCCAAGCCCTCCTCACGGAGAGCGCGGCATGCCTGCGAACCGGCGTAGTCGAACTCCGCCGCCTGACCGATCACGATCGGGCCGGAGCCGATGACCAATACTTTATGAATATGGGGATTGAGTGGCATTTGAATTCCTCCTTACATCAGTGCCAGGAAGCACTCATACACAAAACTGGTGTCCAGTTTTCCGCCGAAAGCATCCGGCGTGAACTGCACCGAGAACTGCTTCCCGCCTTCGTATTCGATGCCCTCACAGGTACCGTCGTTGGCGTTGACAAAGTTGATCTTGGCATCCGCCGGCAAGCTATCGCCCACCACCGTGTAGCCGTGGTTTTGCTCGGTGATATACACGTGTCCGCTTTCGGTAAACACCACCGGCTGATTGCCGCCGCGATGACCAAACGGCATTTTCGCCGTCTTGCCGCCCTTGGCGAGTGCCATCAGCTGATGGCCCAGACCGATGCCCATCATCGGCAAGCCCGTCTGCATCAGCTTGACGATCTCCGCGATCGCGGCGGTATTCTCGGCCGGATCACCCGGTCCGTCGGACAGCAGGATGCCGTTCGGCTCGTAGGCGAGCACCTCCTCGGCGGTGGCGGTCGCCGGCAGCGAGATCACCTCACAGCCGTACTTGACCAGATTCCGCATGATCGAGCCGCGCGCGCCGAAATTGAGCATCACCACGCGCTTCTTCGCATCCAGCGACGTCATCTGCACCGGCGCCTCCGGCATAGTCGCTTTGACCGCATCGGTCACGCGATAGGTGCGCAACGCCGCCAAGCGCTCCTCAGTCACGGTCGGATCGGCGGTGACCATTGCGTTCATTGAGCCGTTATCACGCAGGCGGCGCGTCAGCGCACGCGTGTCGATCCCGTACAGACCAATGACACCTTTCTCTTTTAAAAAAGTGTCAAGAACACCCTCACAACGGAAGTTGGACGGTTCCTGACACCATTCACGAACAATATACGCATTCAAAGCCGGCTTCTCGCTCTCCATATCGGACAGCATGACACCGTAGTTACCGATCGACGGGAATGTCTGCACAACGATCTGTCCATAATAGGACGGATCGGTCAAGGTTTCCATATAACCAACCATCGACGTGGTAAACACCAATTCACCCATTGCTTCGCCGGCCGCGCCAAAACGCTTACCGTTCATAACGGTGCCGTCTTCCAGAATGAGATACGCGTTGTTTTCCATTCTACTTCTACCCTTTCTTAGTCTTTGCTCAGGCTGTTTTTTGCCGTAGACTCTATTTGGTTTAGTATATCACAAAACCCCGCTCAATTGCAAGGGCTCGCGCCCAATTTCTTGGCAAAAATTGCAGTTTTTTTACACTTTTTTTGACCGCTTGGAATTTGGTTGACAAACGGATTTTCTCATTATATAATAAATTTGTATTTTTTCATTTTTCGGAAATGGAATTTTCCTCTCTGCAAAGGAGTGTTTGATATGTCCGCAAACCACGTTCCGGAAACGTTTGGCTGTCTGGTGTTTAACGACAAAGTTATGCGCGAGCGTCTGCCGGAAGATGCCTATTCGGCACTGAAAAACACCATTCAGATCGGCAAGAAATTAGCGCCCGATCTGGCCGATATTATCGCCGGTGCGATGAAGGATTGGGCGGTTGAAAACGGGTGCACCCATTACTCCCACTGGTTCCAGCCGATGACCGGTGTCACCGCCGAAAAGCACGACAGCTTCATTGAGCCGGACGGTGCGGATTCGGTGATTATGGAGTTCTCCGGCAAAGCTCTTGTTAAGGGCGAGCCGGACGCGTCCTCCTTCCCGTCGGGCGGTCTGCGCGCCACCTTTGAGGCGCGCGGCTACACCGCGTGGGACCCGACCTCGTACGCCTTCATCAAGAACGAAACGCTGTGCATTCCCACCGTGTTCTATTCCTACGGCGGCGAAGCACTCGACCAAAAAACGCCGCTTCTGCGGTCGATGGAAGCTATCAACCGTCAGGCGCTTCGCGTACTCCGCTTGTTCGGTGACGAGGAAACGCGGTTTGTGCACACCAACGTC
The DNA here is from genome assembly GCA_017414965.1 of Clostridia bacterium. Lineage (GTDB taxonomy): Bacteria > Bacillota > Clostridia > Oscillospirales > Acutalibacteraceae > RGIG426. The sequence goes on along the minus strand of JAFQJL010000026.1, from coordinate 16,067 downwards.
GGTCCCGAGCAAGAGTATTTCTTGATCGACAAGCAGCTGTATAACAGCCGCGAGGATCTCATCCTCACCGGCCGGACGCTGTTCGGCGCCAAGCCGCCGCGCGGGCAGGAGATGGACGATCACTATTTCGGCAGCATTCGTCCGCGCGTCATCGCGTTTATGAAGGAACTGGACGAGGAACTGTGGAAGCACGGCATCTACGCCAAAACGCGACACAACGAGGCGGCGCCGGCTCAGCACGAGATGGCGCCGGTGTACACCACCACCAACCTGGCCACCGACGGCAACCAGCTGACGATGGAACTGATGAAAAAGGTGGCGGAAAAGCACGATCTCGCCTGTCTGTTGCACGAAAAACCGTTTGCCGGAGTCAACGGTAGCGGCAAGCATAACAACTGGTCGCTTTCGACCAATACCGGCGTCAATCTGCTCGATCCTGGCAACTCGCCGATGGAAAACGCGCAGTTCTTGCTGTTCCTCACCGCCGTCATCAAAGCGGTTGACGAGCATCAGGATCTGCTGCGCATTTCGGTCGCCGGCGCCGGCAACGATCATCGTCTGGGTGCGGCCGAAGCGCCGCCGGCGGTGGTGTCCATCTTCCTCGGCACCGAACTGACCGAGATCTTGGAATCCATTGAAAACGATACCGAATACGAGAGCAAGGAAGCCATTCAGATGAAGGTCGGCGTCCACGTGCTGCCGCGCTTCCCCAAGGATAACAGCGACCGCAACCGCACCAGTCCTCTCGCGTTTACCGGTAACAAATTCGAATTCCGTATGCTCGGCTCGGCGGCGTCCATTTCCTCGCCGAACGTAATGCTTAACACCGGCGTGGCGGATGCGCTGATGCAGTTTGCGGATGAGTTGGAAGCCGCCACCGACTTCCACGCTACTCTGCACGATCTGGTCAAGCGGGAGTTCCACCTACACAAGCGCATCATCTTTAACGGCAACGGCTATGACGATGCGTGGATCGCGGAAGCCACCAAACAGCGCGGACTGCTCAATCTGGTGAGTACGCCGGAGGCGTTGCCGTATTTCACGCATCCGAAGAATCTGGAGTTGTTTGCCAAGCACAAGGTATTCACCTCTGCCGAGATGTTCTCGCGCTGCGAGATTATGCAGGAAAACTACTGCAAGGTGCTGATCATCGAAGCGCGCACCATGCTGGATATGGCGCAGAAGCAGATCTTCCCGGCGGTGACCGCGTACATCAAATCGCTGTCTGAAACGGTGCAAGCGGCACGCGCGATCGACAAGACCCTTTGTCCCGCTGAAGCCGATCTGGTGGGGCGGTTGTCCGCACTGTCGGCGGAGTTGTATGCGCGCATCGGCGAATTGAAGGTCGTGCTGGAAAAGGCCAACGACCAAGCCGGCGCCGAAGCGAAATCCAAGTTCATCCGCACCGACGTGGTGCCGGTGATGCGCGCGTTGCGCGCGGCCGCCGACGAACTGGAAACGCTCACCGCAAAATCCTACTGGCCGTACCCAACCTACAGCGATATGCTGTTCTACGTATAAGAAAATCCCCTCGGACATTCCGAGGGGATCTTTTTATGCCAATTCTTGCTCCAATTCCGCGGTGGTGGACACAATCACGCGGGCGCCGTTTTCTTGCAAAAACGCTCGCGAACGGAAACCCCAATCCACGCTGATACACGGCATACCGGCGTTTTCTGCGGTGCGGATATCCACGTCCGAATCGCCGATGTACACGGCCTTATCGGCGGCCACGCCGAGCGCCGCCAACGCTTTTTGCACCGTATCCGGCGCCGGTTTGCAGCGAAGCCCTTCGCACTCGCCGACTGCGACATCCACGCGATCGCCGAAATATTGCTCGCACAGCTGACGAACGGCGAAATCCACCTTATTGGACACCACACCCACGCGACAACCGGCTGCCTTCAGGCGATCAAGCAGCGGCAAAATGCCATCGTAGGGTGCCGTATGTACCGCCATATGCTCGGCATAATACGCGCGAAAATTCGCCAAGCACGCGGCGACCGTCTGCTCGTCGGTGCCGGTCGGTACCGACCGCGCGATCAAATTCGCAATGCCGTTTCCGACAAACGCACGCACCTCGTCGATCGTCCGCGCCGGAAAGCCTTTACTCGCCATCGCGTAATTGACCGCTGCCGTCAGATCGCCCAGCGTATCAAGCAGCGTGCCGTCCAAATCAAACAATACCACCGAATATTTCATCTTAATTTCCTTCCTGATAATCCACATACGTCTGCGGGATCTCGCCCACCAACACCGTTTGCGCCACCAACGCTTTGGAATGCATGGTGAGCATGCGGCATCGACCGGCGTACACCAGCAACACGTCCTGATCCACCGTCACCGACAGCGAATAACAAGTCTGATTGATACCGACCGCCGTTACCGTGTCCTCCAGTCCGACCGTCACCAAACTGTCGGCCGTCAGCCGAAACGTGAGTTTCGGTCCGAGTCCGGTCAGCCAAACGCCGCCAAACACCGATCCCCACGGCACTTCGTAGCGGATGCCTTCCACCGACCGCAGCTGCGCGCTCATTCTCTCGTTGAGCTTCGATTGAATGAGGTTGAGCGACACCGTATTCGGCGTGACGGCGGTGATCTCACCGGATTGGTCGGTGCGCATGGACACGAGATTGTCCTCTGACAGCCCATATTCCTGCATAATCTCCGCCACGTAGCCGCTGACGGTACCGTCGTAAAGCCGTTGAGCGTGGTAGTCACCAAAGGTGTCCAGCATCGGCATCAGCCACAATTCCGACGCCACCGTCACGAGTAGCGCCAGCACCAACAGCAGTACCAGCCACCGCTTACATATCTTCCCCATAGACCACGCCCCTTTCACTTACTATGGTATGTGAAAGGTAGGCGGCAGGTTAAGATTTAAAAAAGGACGCCAATTTCTTGGCGTCCTTTTTTAGATTCTTACTCAGCAGCTTCCTCAGCCGGTGCTTCCTCAGCAACCGCTTCCTCAGCCGGTGCCTCGACAACGGCCTCTTCCTCCGGCAGCAACGCACGGATGGACAGGCTGATACGCTTCTTGTCGTAGTCAATGCCGGTGATCTTCGCATCAACTTCCTGGCCGACCTTCAACTCATCCTGCGGCTTCTCCACACGGTGGTTGGCGATCTGCGAAATGTGCACCAGACCATCCACGCCCGGAATGATCTGCGCGAACGCACCGAAGGTGGTCATGCTGACGATCTTGACCGACACGGTCTGATCGATCGCATAGTCGCGCTTGAAGATCTCCCACGGATTCTCGTCCGCCTTGCGATAGGTGAGCGAGATCTTTTTCTTCTCGACATCCAGATCCTTGACGGTGACCTCGACTTCCTGGCCGATGGTCAGCACATCCGACGGATGCTTCACGCGGTTCCAAGACAGCTCGGAGATGTGAACCATACCGTCCACGCCGCCGATGTCCACAAACGCACCGTAGGAGGTCATCGACTTCACCACACCGGTGTAGACCTGACCGACCTCGGCCTGCGCCCAGAACGCTTCTTCTTTCTCTTTACGCTCCTCACGAGCGACCGCACGGACCGAGCCGACCGCACGACGACGCGCGGTGTTGACCTCGATCACACGGAAACGGACATTCGTGCCCTTCAGCGGGGACAAATCGTCCATACGGTAGACAGATGCCTGCGACGCCGGCACAAACACGCGGACGCCGTTGGAAACCACCAGCACGCCGCCCTTGATGACGTCGGCCACGGTACCTTCCAGAATTTCGCCGGACTCGGACGCCTTCACGATGGTGTCCCAGCCCTTCATCGCATCCACACGCTTCTTGGAAAGCATGATGGTGCCTTCCTGATCGTTGGTGCGCATAATGAGCAGATTCAGTTCATCGCCGATCTTGACGATATCGGCCGGATTGACATTCGGGTCAGCGCTCAGTTCGTCGGCGGGAATGTAACCGGTCTGCTTACGGCCGATGACTTCCACCTGAACCTCGTTGGGAGCGATGCCCACAACGATACCGTTGACTCTTTCATCTGTATTTAAGCTTTTGAGGGACTCTTCAAGCGCCTCCGCAAAGCTCATTTCTTCGACCGGTTTTTCCGGAGCCGTCTGCTCCGTTTTGGAAACCTCCGTTTCCAGGACTTCGTTGTTGACCATTTCGGACATTGTGACATGTACCTCCTTTATAATATCGGATGGCGTGGAAGCTCCGGCGGTCAAGCCCGCCGATGTCACCCCCGCAAACCACGACGGATCCAGTTCCGCCGCCGTTTCGACCAAGTAAGTCGGACAGCAGGCTTCGCAGATGCTGCGCAATTTTTGGGTGTTAGAGCTTTGGCGTCCTCCGACAATCACCATACAGGGATGGGACTGTGCCATTGCCACGGCTTCTTCCTGCCGTTTTGCAGTAGCATTACATATTGTATCAAATAATTCAAGATTTGTATAGTGTTTTTTTGAAATTTCTTCGCATTTTCTCCAAATTTTTATATGGAAAGTGGTCTGAGAAACCATCGCAACCGGCTTTTTTGCCAATTCCGGATGATCTTTTACCAATTGGATCAGCTCTTCCGGTGTGGAAAACACGTAGCTGTCGCCGTGGACGTGACCGCGGATGCCGATCACTTCGGGATGCTGCTCATCGCCGGCGATGAGCACCGTCGCGCCCGCCTCCGAGCGTTCGCGGACGATACGATGGATTTTGGACACAAACGGGCAGGTCGCATCCTCCACCTGCACCCCGCGCGCCGCCGCCTCGGCGTACACGTCCTCGCCCACACCGTGCGAGCGAATGATCATCCGCACGCCCTCCGGCACGTCGGCCGGCGACGATACGATCTGCACGCCGCGCGCCGCCAAGTCGTCTACCACCTGCGGATTGTGGATGATCGGTCCGAGCGTGCATACCTTTTCCCCTGCCGCCAACAAATCGTTGACGCGGTTGACCGCCTTGCTCACGCCAAAGCAAAAGCCGGCAGTTGAAGCCAGATCCACACTCATCGATTTTCCTCCATCAGCGCCGAAATGCGCTCAGTCAACATCCGCGAAGCATACCGCAGATCCGGTCGCTCGCCGTCTAAATGCAGTTCCGACGGCGGAATCGGCTGCCCGTACACCACCGTGGTTTTGGAAAACAGGCGCAGTTTCATATCCTTGCGCAGCACACAGCACGGAATGACCTCTGCACCGGTGCGCGCGGCGATCATGGCCGCACCGGCCTTGACACGACCGAGCTTGCCGTCCTTGGAGCGCGTTCCTTCCGGAAAAATGCCCATAATATGACCGTTCTTGACCAAGTTGATCGCGTGCACGATCGCGTCCTTGTCGCTGCCGTCGCGATCGACGGCAAACGCACCCAGCACGGTGGAAAACAACCAACGCGCAAATGCATTGGGGAACAATTCTTTTTTCGCCATAAAATAAATATGACGCTTTTGTCCCAGAATCAAGTGCACCGGATCAAGCATTGATACGTGGTTGCAACAAAGCACGTATCCGCCTTCGGCCGGCACGTTTTCCTTGCCCCGCGATTTGTAAGGGAACAGCACGCACGCAATCACGCGCACGATTTCCACTATTATTTTCCGCAGCATCCGTTCAGACGCTCCTTTACCAAGTTTTTCATCAATTCCACCGATTGCTCCAGCGTGTTGCCGGTGGTATCGATCATCACCGCATCCTCCGCCGGTCGAAGCGGCGCGGCGGCGCGGTGCGAATCGTTATAGTCGCGTTGTTTCATATCCGCCAGCACCTCGTCGTAGGTAGTGGCAATGCCCTTCTGGCACAGTTCCTCATAGCGACGCTGAGCGCGGTCCTCCGCCGTGGCAGACAAGAAGATCTTGATCTGCGCATCCGGCAGCACCACTGTACCAATGTCGCGACCATCCATAATGACGTTATGCGTCAGCGCCATATCCTGCTGAACGTGGAACAAAAACCGACGCACCTCCGGAATGGCGGATACCGCCGACGCCGCCATCGACGCCTCCGGCGTGCGAATGCGGTCCCCCACGTCCTCGCCGTTTAACAGCACCTTTTGCGTGCCGTCTTGATAGGTCAGTTCCACCTGAACGGTCGGCAACAACGCCTCCACCGCCGGCGCGTCCTTGGGATCCACACCGGCGCGCAAAGCCGCCAGTCCGACCGTGCGATACAGCGCACCGGTATCCACGTACACAAACGCCAGTTCCTTCGCCAACAGCTTGGCGATGGTGCTCTTGCCGGCGCCCGACGGGCCGTCGATGGCAATGGCCACAAACTGTTTATCCATAGTTATCCTCCTCAATCTGCTACCGCACGGCCGGCGGCCGCTCCGGTGGCAAATGCGATCTGCAAATTAAATCCTCCGGTGTAAGCGTCTACATCCAGCACCTCACCGGCAAAATACAATCCCTCGCACAATTTCGATGCCATTGTGCGCGCGTTGATCTCCTTGACGTCCACGCCGCCCGAGGTGACGATTGCCTCCTCGATCGGGCGGAAGCCGACCACCTTGATCGGCAGCGATTTCAGCGCCGCCCCCAGTCGCTTGCGTTGCTCCTGCGTGACGGTGTGACATTTGGTATCCGACGGCACACCGGTCTTTCGCAAAAACGGACGCACCAGCGACTGCGGCAACAAATGCCGAAACGCGTTGCCTAAATCGCTGTTGGCATAGATTTTAAAATCCCGTTGCAAACGGGCATCCACCTGCTCCGGCGTCAGCGCCGGTTTCAGATCGATATGTAGCTCGTATCGATTTTTGGCCATCGCGGTCATATGGGCGCTGGCCGACAGCACCATCGGTCCGGACACGCCGAAATGCGTAAACAGCATCTCACCGAAATCCTTGGCGATCGTTTTGCCGGTCGCCTTATCCACGCACACCAAACCGCAATTCTTCAGCGACACGCCCATAGCGGCGGCGCACAGCGGATCGTCCGATTCCAACGCCACCAACGACGGACGAAGCGGCGTAACCGTATGTCCGGCGCTGACCGCCAGCGCGTATCCGTCACCGGTTGAGCCGGTGGTGGGATAGGATTTACCGCCGGTGCAGACGATCACCGCATCGGCGGGCAATTCTGCGCCATCCTCCAACCGCACGCCGGCGCACACGCCGTCGGCGATTATCAGCGCGGTCACACGACCGCAGAGAAAGCGAACGCCGGCGCTTTGGGCGATGCCCACCAGTGCATCCACGATGTCCACCGCCTGATCCGACACCGGAAACACGCGGTTGCCGCGCTCGGTTTTCAGCGGCACGCCCGCCTGTTCAATCAATGCCATGGTATCCTGCGGTGTCCACGCCGACAGCGCGCTGTACAAAAAGCGACCGTTTGTCGGGGTGTTGGCAATGACCTCCTGCACGGAGGTGTTATTGGTGATGTTACACCGCCCTTTGCCGGTAATCATCACTTTTCTGGCCGGTCGCGCGTTGCGCTCGATCAAGCATACCTCGGCTCCGCCGTTGGCGGCGGTTGCCGCGGCAAGCAGACCGGCGGCGCCGGCGCCTACTACGATTACTTTACGCATGGTCATCCTCGTGCGGCACATCCGGCAACGCCTGATACACCTCGTAACGCGTCCAAATATCCTCCAGCGTTTCCAGCGTTTCGCGTTTTTCATCCAGCTTTTTCAGCGAGATCGCCACGATCAACGCATTGATAATGGAAAGCGGCGCCACCAGCGAGTCGACCACCGTCGCCAGATCGCTGTGCGCAAGCAACAAATGATCCGCGTAATCCGAGATAGGCGACAGTTGGCTGTCGGTGATGGCGATCACCTTGGCGTTGCGAGAATGCGCAAAGTCCAGCGCCATAACCGCCTTGGAGGAATACCGCGGGAAGCTGATGCCGATCACCACATCGTCCTCGTCGACGTCGATCATTTCCTCAAATATTTCCGCCGAACTGCTGGTGTAGATCAAGTGAACGTTGGACATCAGCAGCTTGAGATAGTAGTTTAAGAAATTGGCCAGCGCGCGGCAGCTACCGGCGCCAAATACATACACGCGGCGCGCGCTGACAATGTCGTTGACCGCCGCGTCAAACACCTCGCGCGGCAACGAATCTAACGTCTGGCGCACGTTGTTGATGTCCGATTGCATCACGCTTTCAAACACCTCGTCGTCGGTCATACGGGCACGCGTCAGCTCGATACGCTTTAATGTCGTCAACCGACTGCGCACCAGTTCCCGCACCGCTTTTTGAAGCTCGGGGTAACCCTCAAATCCAATCTCTGCGGCAAATCGCACCACGGTCGATTCGCTCACGCCAACCGTTTCGCCGAGCTGGAACGCCGTCATATAGGCGGCTTCCTCGTAATGATCCGCCAAATAATGCGCAATCGCGCGTTGTCCCTTGGAAAATTTCGACTGATGCGCCGCAATGCGCATCAACAGATTGGATTTCACATCCATCCCCCTCTTACCGAAAAATCTTGGCAACCCACTTATGCCAACGGAACCGATACATGCTCAACACGCGCGTCAGCGCGATATCGTACAGCACCATCGCGCCGTTCCCCACCAGCAAAAACACCGCCGGCAGATTGACACCAAATAACGAAAACGTATCCGGCGGCAACGAAAACAACGCAAACAACAGCACGTACGCCGTCACCATCGCCACGTTGAACACCGCCAATTTCAGCGCCCAGCCAAGCGGCGGATGCAGGCGATCGAAAGTCAATTTTAAAATGGGATAATAGCCGAAAAACAGCACAAACAGCACCTTCGGCTCCCAGCTCGGAGTCAACAGCAACACCAGCAGCGACACCGCCGCATACGCGGTCCAGCCGGCGCCCTTTCCCGCCTCCAGCGTCAGCGGCAGCAGCAACGCCCCTGCCACGACCGGCAGCGCATACACCGTTGCCGGCACAGCGGTCAGCATCATACATACCACCGCCAAGGCCGCGGTCAATCCGCCGAGCGCGATCTTTCCCGTCCGTTTCATACCAGACCTCACCGACAGCACATACTGCACAGGCAATCCGCCGCCAGCAGACTGCAGCAGCAATCGCACATACCGTTATCGCTGCCGGTCGATCCGTAGCCGCGCGCGCCGTTCATACGATTCAAAAACATCCGATATTCCTGGTTATACGGATCCATCTGGCAGGCACGCTGCACGTGATTCAGCGCATCGTCCAGCCAGCCCTTGCGGTACAGCACCATTCCCTTGAGGTAGTACCACTCCGCATCGCGACCGGCGGCCGGCACGCCGTCCAACAGCGTTTCCGCATCCATATAACGATTGGCAGCAAGCAGCCGACGCACGTCCGCAAACCGACCGGAGCCGGCATGACCGGTGTAGCCCGTATAGCCGCCCTGCTGACCGGCACCGCCACCCGCGCCGCCACGGCGCTCTTTGACGATGGCGTCGTATGCCTCGTTGATCTCCTGCATCTTTTCCTGCGCGAGATCGGACAACGGGTTATCGGTGTATTTATCCGGATGGTATTTCCGCGCCAGCGTGCGGTATGCGTTTTTGATCTCGTCGTCCGTCGCCGAACGCGAAACGCCCAATACCTCATACGGATCTCTCATTGATTTCACGAACCTTTCTTTCCGGATGTGTCACCAGCATCTGGTTGGCCGCACATCCCTTTTGCAAAATATTCCGAAGAATGCCGTCAAAACGGCGAATATCCAACAGATCGTAGGCGCTGATCGTCTCGTTCAAGCAGGCGCACAGCGATCCCTCCGCCCGCTTCCGCAAGGCAGGGAAGTCCGGCGACTCCTCGCCGGTCAAAAACGGATTGAAATTGCCGGAAGCAGCGTCCTTTTCCAGATCGTCTGCCGCATCCATCAAATAAATCCAGCGACCGAGACAGTAGCCCAACCGATCCAGCACCCGCTGTTCGCGCTCGTCCGACGAGAGCGCCGTAAGCATTGCCGCGGTCATCCGCGCGGTCGCGTCCGCGGCCGCATCGGTGGACGCGTTCGTCTGTTCGCACGCCGCCTGCGCCGCCAGACATTCTTCCACGGTAGCCGCTAAGTCCGGCAGCCGAACGGCCGCCTTTTCTCTGGCACGTTTCAGCCACTTGGTAAGCACCCACGCGCCCCAGCGCTTGGGACCGCGCGCATCCGCCACCGTATCTTGCAGCTGCCCGTAGGACAGCAGCAGCGACATATCCGCCACCGTATCCAGCACCGCGCTATCCCGACAGCACGACCGCTTGGCCAGCGGATTATACGGGCAACGCCCCTTGCAAAACACCACCGGCTCGGCGCCGAGCGCCAGTCGCAGCGCCGCCACAAAGGTCATATCGTAGCTGAGCAGCATCCGCGCCACGTGCCCGTAGCGTTTGCCGGTGCGGCGACACAGCGAGCAGTAAATGCCGCGGTAATCTTCGTATTCCCGAAACGTCAGTTCCTCTTTTAGAATGCGCACATAACCAAACATCCGCGTTCCCTCCAGAGTCATTATAGCGCAGACCCCTTTGCGGGGTATGAAGTTTCTGTGAAGATTTATTTAATGCGGTATAAATTCGTGGCATCTGCCTTGGCAACCGTTTCCTGTACCGACACGATCTCCACCGTAATCTCGCGGTTGCCGAGCAGGATCTGCACCTCGTCGCCCACCTTGACGTCGTACGACGCGCGCGCCGCTTTGCCGTTGACGATCACACGACCGGCATCGCACGCCTCGTTGGCGACGGTGCGGCGCTTGATCAGCCGCGAAACCTTTAAATATTTATCCAAACGCATATCCCATCACCTCAACAGCACAGAAAAACCCATAATAATAGTATTATACTATATCCACTGCCCATTTTGCAAGAGAAATCCCATTTCCTGCAAAATTTATTCCGATTCCACTTTTTGGTTTGCTTTTTTTGGAATTTGGTACGCTTTTTTTCGCGGTTTTGTAAAACGATTGCACTTGATTTTTGAAAATTTTATAATAGATATATCACACCACCGAAAGGGGTTTGTTATATGAAAAACGGTTATTTTGATCGCTCGGCCCGTGAGTTTGTCATCACCGATATGGCGCCGCGGCGTCCGCTGATCAATTACATCTGGAACGAGGAGTTTCTGATGGGCATCGACCATACCGGTCAGGGCAAAAGCTTTGCCAAGGTAGGCTACAACACGCGCCGTATGGTCATCGATCCGGCGGAGGGCTCGCGGCTGATCTATGTCAAGGATCGCGCGACCGGCGCTTATTTTTGCGCCAACAAACCGTTCTTTGCCGCCCCGCACGATGCGTACGAGACGCGCGTAGGCGTCGGCAAACAGGCCATCGTGGGCGAAAAGCTCGGCGTGCGCGTAACGCTGACGCTGACGGCGCCGACCAGCGGCTTTGCCGAGCTGTGGCGCATTGACGTAGAAAACCGCACCGAGCAGCCGCGCGATCTGTCGCTGTACCTACACGCGATGCTCGCCGAAAACGTCACCGATCACTATTCCTATAACCGATGCGATTGGAGCGATCCCGTCGGTGGTTTGTTGTTTGAGCACGCGGCGTATCTGCCGCCGCACGATTATCCGATCGTGTATCTGTGTGCCGACCGTCCGGTCAACTCCTACACCACCTCGCAGACGACCTTTAAGGGTCACTACCGCACCTACGCCGAACCGATCGGCGTGGAAGCCGATCAATTGGACAACGCCGGCGGATCGTACGACGACTGGCCGTCGGCGGCCATGGAGTTGCGACTGGCTCCGGCGGCCGGCGAGACGCTGACAACGTACGTTGTTTGCGGCACGGCGCGCACCGCCGCCGAGGCCGCCGACGATGCCCGAAAGTTTCTGCAAAACGGATTCTTTGAGCGCGTTTTGGAGGAACGACTGGCCAAATCCAAGGCAGACGAGGGCGTCTTTACCCTCTCCTCCGGCAATGCGTATCTGGATGAAATGGTCAACGTCTGGCTCAAAAACCAGATCGATCTCGGAAAGACGTGGGCGCGCGTTTATGGCAAGGGATTCCGTGACGTGATGCAGGACGTGGCGGCGTTTGCCTCGTTTGATCCGGCCACCGCCAAGGAAAAATTCTGCTGTGCCTCTCCCACCAATACGCCGACGGCAATCCCATCCGTATGTTTGAGCCGTTTTACCGTCATCCCTACCGCGACGGTGCTGCGTGGATTCCCGAAACGGTTTCGGTCTACTTAAACGAATCCGGCGACGTGGATTTCCTCTATGAAACGTGCCCGTATTTCGAATCGGACGAAAGCGGCACAGTGCTGGATCATATGCGCCGCGGCATGCATTTCCTCACCACCGAACGCGGCGAGCGCGGACTGTGTCTGTGGGGTGGCGGCGACTGGAACGATTCCATCAACACCGCCGGTATGAACGGCAAGGGCGAAAGCGTTTGGCTGACCATCGCCACCGTCAAGGCGCTCAAGGTGTTTGCCAAGATCCTGCAACATATCCACCAAGACAGCGAAGCGGCGGATTGGTTAGAAAAAGCCGAAACGCTCACCGCCGCCGTTCGCCGCTACGGCTGGGACGGCGAGCATTATCTCTACGGCTACACCGACTGGGACGAGAAGGTCGGCTCGGATGAAAACGCCGAGGGACAGATCTACTTGAATCCGCAAACGTGGGCGGTGTTGGCCGGTATCGCCACCGGCGAGGACGGACACGCGTTGATGGATCGGGTGGAAAAGCGGTTGCATTGCCCCTACGGCTACGTGCAATGCGCGCCGTCCTACACCAAGGGTGATCCGCACATCGGTCGATCGACCTACTTTGTGCCGGGATGCGTGGAAAACGGCTCGGTATACAACCATGGCGTCACCTTTAAGATCGCCGCGGATTGCGCGCTCGGTCGCGCCGAGGACGCCTACCGTACCGTCTGCGAAATTTTACCGGACAATCCCGAACTGATCGACTGCGGCGTCGAGCCGTACGCCATGACCAATATGTATCTCGGGCCGGAAAATCCGCACGCTCCCAAGTGGGCGCCGTGCTCGTGGATCACCGGCACGGCGGGGTGGATGTACCGCTGCATCACCGAATACCTGCTCGGTGTCAACGCGGATTTCGACGGTCTCCGGCTAACGCCCTGCATCCCGCCGGAGTTGGACGGCACCCAAGTCACACGGCGGTATCGCGGTGCGACCTACCGCATCACCATTCGCCGCGGCGATCATCCGATGGTCTGCGACGGCGTGGAGATCGACGGCGACACGTTGCCGCTGTTCCCTGCCGACACCCAACACACCGTTACGGTATACTGCAAATAAAAAACGGAGAGTCCTGTAGGACTCTCCGTTTTTTATTCAAACAATGTCAGCAGTTGGGCGAAATCGTCGATGTAGTAGTCGGCTTCGCGCTTCATATCCTCCACGTAGTCGCGCGAGCAATCGTCGTACACGCCGCACACGCGCATACCGGCGGCTTTCGCCGTGCGGTCGGCGTTTAGGTTGTCGTCTAAAAACAGGATCTCCTCCACCGGCGCGCCGATTGCCTCCGCCGCCATTCGATAGATGGCCGGATCGGCCTTGGTGGTGGCAAAATCCTCGCACGACCACACGTGGCTGAACAGATCGTATATCCCCAGCCGCTTCAAGCAGGGATCCAACGTCAAATGCGGACTGGCGGTCAGCACGTTCAAATCCGCGCCGCGCGCTTTCAGCGCCTGCAACGTCGATACGACGTGGCGCTTCGCCGGAATGCGATGCAGATATTCCTCGTACATATACGATTTCATCTGCGCGACGATCTCATCCTTCTGCATATCCAGTCCCAGCTCGATGAAATATGCCGCCGCGCCCTCCAGACCTAGCGGTGTGACGATCTTGATCAGATCGTCGCCGTACGGCACGCCGTTTTCGTCCAGCACGCGCAGGAGCGCCGCCACATAGGTGGGCATCGAATCCACCAACGTGCCGTCAAAATCAAACAGATAGGTTTTCATAAATCCCCCTTGAGGTGCCGCATTACAGCACACGCTCGGAAATCATTTTACAAATCGCCGAAACGTTGGCGTTCTTGATAAACTCAAACCGCACGTTACCAAGACCGGAGAACCACAGATCCAATTCGCTGTCCATATCGAACACGCCGGCCGTCTCCACCGAAAACGCCTGAATTCTACTATACGGTAGAGAGGTAAAATCCTTTTTGGTGCCGGTCAGCCCCTGCACGTTGATGGCAATAATGCGCTTGTTGGTAAACACCACACCGTCGCGGACGCCACGGAAGGTGGACAAAATGGTTTCACCATCAGCAAACACAGCGGACAACTCCGCCGCATAGGTAGAATTATCCACCGCTTTCAATTTAAAAAAACTTGCATTTTTAAAATCGATCATAATAAACATCCTCCTTGCGTTTTTAATTATAAATTCCTACAATCAACCTACCTCACACGTTTTCGGGGAGTTTGGTAACGCTGTCCCCCATAAAATCGTCGCGGCTGTATTCGACCAGCCGAAATTCCGCTGCCTCAAAAATCACTTTCGTTACCGAAGCGTTTGTCGCCCACGGCACCGTTTTCATTTCTTCGCGAGTTTTCCTCAGACAATGCGCGGCAAACGCACGGATGGGCGTGGCGTGCGTAAACAAAAACACCACGCCGCCATCATGGATCTGCGCAATTTGCATGATATAGGAGACTACCCGTTCCCGCAGTTCCTCCACGCTTTCCCCGCCATCGCATCGAGCGTGACCGATATCGGTCAGCCACGTGTGGTAGCTTTCCGCAAAATGCTTGATCAAATCATCAAAGGAGCGATTATCCCAGTCTCCGGCATCGATCTCCCGCAGTTCTTTTTCTGTTATGACCGACTTATGCAGGCGCTCGGCGGTGTATTGCGCCGTTTCATACGCCCGCTTCAGGTCGCTGGTGTAAATCGCATCGGGAACGGGCGCATACTCCGCCAAATACGCGGCGGTCATTGCCGCTTGGTTGCGACCGTTTTGAGTCAACGACAAGTCGTAATGCCCCAGAAAAACATCCCGTTCGTTCGCTTCGGATTCCCCGTGTCGGATCAAGTAAATCGTCGTGCTCATACGGACAGCCCCTTTCAAATTAAGGTTATTATAGCACACCGCCACCAACACCGCAAGGGTGGATTTAACTGAAAAAGGACTTCACTTTCGTGAAGTCCCTTTTTTGTCATTCGTGTCCGAAAAAGAACTGGTAAAAAACCGAGGATTTTTTAATTTATAAGATTATTTTAATGTTTCAATAAGGTAGACCGTTAGTATATCACTTAATCTTGCTATGATCTCCCCTACATTCATTGTTTTCAACTTGATCTCACACCTACATTTATCTCTATAGCGTTCATCAATAAATTTCACATATGATACGCCGTTCTCTTCTTCAAAAGAACTTTTCGAATGGGCAATAGCATTTCGAATGTGCTCACAATACGGAATTGTATTAAGACTATTCTCTTTTGGATATGTGGAATATGATTCTTTTTCTGCTATGGTAGCTATATAATGATTTAAACCCTTATAAAGACCGTCAGAAAGATAAAAACCCTCGCGCTTTAAAATTTCTTTAGGTATAACTAAATATGCGTATAAAGCAAAATGCATAACTGCAGGATTTCCAATTCCACTTTGTTTAAGAATGCCTTTATATGATTCATTATCAAAATGCATTTTTTCAAAATATTCACTGTTCAAGAAATTAGCATTTGACAGTTCAACTAATAAACTAATCGACGCCATAGCCTGTACAATAAGCGATTGATTTCCTGTAGGGTGCGCATTTTCTATAATCATAGTCCTGTTCCCTCCAATCTTAAGTATTTTATTTTAAATTATACCATATCAACATTGAACACACAATACCTCTTCACTATTCACTCTTACCTTTTACTTCCGAAAATCCCGTTGGAAAACTTTTATTTAGTGAAAAGTGAAGAGTAAATAGGTAATAAACAAAAATCCCGTCCACTTTCGTGAACGGGATTTTGTCATTCGTGTCCGAAAAAGAACTGGTTGAAAACCGAGGATTTTCTTTATTTATACGCTATTTTTCTCAAAACAGCCACTTAGTTTATTAAATTTGTAAATGGTTGTTTTTTCAGCCTTTTTGGCAAAAGGATTAAGAAATCTTTCTAATCCCCACCAAGTACCACCAATGCGTTCTTCTGAATTGTCTGAATAGACAATATAATATTTTTCGGTTGCCAGTTTTTTT
>JAFQJL010000025.1 GCA_017414965.1 Clostridia bacterium | reverse complement strand
TTTCCGCCTTTGCTTTGTTAAAATACTCGTGAATCCGTCAGGATTCACTGCGTTTTGTGCCTCGCACAGCCAAAAATCCCAACCTCTAAAATTCTACGACCCTAAACGAGCAGAATTTTGAGTGATTTTTGGTGCGGAGGAATTTGTAAGGCTAACGCCTACAAACGACGACAAGCCGAAAAGCGGCTAAATTATGCCGTTTAGGGCAGGTTTGAATTACTCACGTTTGCTTAATCGCGGTATTCCTCGATGATATACGATTCGAGCACGTCGCCCTCTTGCAGATCGGTGAATTTCTCCAAACCGATACCACACTCGTAGCCCTCGGCGACATCCTTTTGGTCGTCCTTAAAGCGCTTGAGGGAGATCATCTTGTCGTCGGCAATGATGATGCCGTCTCGCACAATGCGGATGAGATCGTTGCGGTAGACCTTGCCCTTGGTGATATAGCAACCCGCGATCTGACCGACGCCGGTAATGCGGTACACCTGACGGACCTCCGCCGTACCGTGGATGACCTCGCGCGTCTTGGGCGCCATGATGCCCTTGATGGCGGTCTGGATCTCCTCGATGCAATCGTAGATGATGCGGTAGGTGCGCATATCCACCTTGTCGCGCGCGGCGATGTCGGCGGCGATGGGCTCCGGACGGACGTTAAAGCCGACAATGATCGCGTTGGACGCCGAGGCGAGCATAACGTCGCTTTCCTTAATCGCGCCGACGGCACCGTGGATGATACGGACGCGCACTTCCTCGTTGGACAGCTTCTCCAACGACTGGCGCACCGCTTCCACCGAGCCCTGCACGTCTGCCTTAATGATGATGTTGAGGTCTTTCAACTCGCCCTCTTTGAGCTGATCGAACAGATTGTCGAGCGTAACCTTCTTGTAGCGGTTGAATTCCTCTTCCTTGGCGGCTTGCTTGCGCTGCTCGACCAGTTCGCGCGCCAGACGCTCGTCGGTGACGGCGTTGACCAGATCACCGGCCGCCGGCACTTCGGCAAGACCCATGATCTCAACCGGCACGGACGGACCGGCTTCGCGCATCGAGCGACCGTTTTCGTCGGTCATCGCGCGGACGCGACCGACCGCCGTACCGGCAACCACGATGTCGCCGCTGCGGAGCGTACCGTTCTGCACCAGAATGGTCGCGATCGGACCGCGGCCCTTATCCAGACGCGCTTCGATGACCGTACCCTTGGCGGCGCGGTCGGGGTTGGCTTTCAGCTCGCGCATTTCCGCCACCAGCAAGACGGTCTCCAACAGCTTGTCGATGTTCATACCCGTGCGGGCAGACACCGGTACGCAGATGACGTCGCCGCCCCACTCCTCCGGCACCAATTCGTGCTCGGTGAGCTGCTGCATAACCTGGTCCGGATTGGCTTCCGGTTTATCCATTTTGTTGATCGCCACGATCACCGAGATATCGGCAGCCTTGGCGTGGTTGATCGCCTCGATGGTCTGCGGCATAATGCCGTCGTCCGCCGCCACTACCAGAATGGCGATATCGGTCGCCTGCGCACCGCGGGCGCGCATGGACGTAAACGCGGCGTGACCGGGGGTATCCAGGAACGTGATGTTCTGACCGTCCACGTTGACGCGGTACGCACCGATGCTCTGGGTAATGCCGCCGGCTTCGGTGGTGGTCACGCTGGTTTTGCGGATGGTATCGAGGATGGAGGTCTTACCGTGGTCAACGTGACCCATGACGCACACGACCGGATCGCGCGGCGACAGGTTCTCCTCTTCGTCCTCGCTGTCGTCAATGATGCGCTCTTCGATGGTCACGACCACCTCGCGCTCCACTTTGACATGGAATTCCTCGGCGATGAGGAACGCGGTATCAAAGTCGATCTCCTCGTTGATGCCGGCCATAATGCCGTTGAGCATCAGCTTCTTGATAACCTCGCCGGCGGTGACCTTCATGCGCGCGGCCAGATCGCCGACGGTGATGGTCTCGCCCACCTCAATGGAGAGGTGCTTCTTTTGACGCTCCAGCTCGATACGCTTCATGCGCTCCGCCTCGGTCTCGCGCTTGTGCTGCGGACGGCGGTACTGCTGGGAACGCTGGTTGATCTTTTGCTTGCGCTGGGCATTTTCGTTGCCGCGGCGCACCTGCGACGAGCTTTGCGCCATATTGTCAAACTTCTCGTCGTACTTGTTGACGTTCAGCTGCTGGGGCGTACGCGTATCGATGGTGCGACGCTCCTTGACCTTGGACGGTGCCGGCTGGGTGGAACGCTCCTTCTTCGGCTTCGCGTCGCCCTGCTTCATACCGGCCATCGGTGCCGGTGCCGGCTTTTCTTCCTTGGCAGCCGGCTTCTCGGCCTTTTCCTCCGCCGGTTTTTCCGGCTTCGGCGGCTCTGGCTTTTTCTCGGCCGCCGTGGCAAAATACGCATCAAAGCTCTCTACCTGATTGCGCTCGGTGATGAGGTTGTACAGAATGTCCAGTTCCTCATCGGTCAGGGTGGTGTTCGCCTTTTTCGCCGGCTGCACCACCTCACCGAGCAACGCGATCACGACCTTGTTGGCAAGGCCGAAATCCTTGGCGACGTCGGATACGTGGTTTTTGGTTGTAATAGGCATAGATTCAGTCCTCCTTCTCATCGGGACATAAAGCCGCGATGGCTTTGGCAAAGCCTTCGTCGCAGACGGTGGCGAGTCCCGTTTCGCGCGCTAGCCCCAATGCGTGGGCCAGCTCCGTCTTATCCAGCGGCAACCGCCGGATGCTGGGGTTTTGTTGTTTGGTGGCAAAACGCCATTCTTTTTCGGATTTGGGGGAGAGGTCGGCGGCCATCACGGTGAGCAACGCCTTGCCCTCACGCACCTGCTTGACCGTTTCGTCAAACCCGACCTGTATTTTGCCGGCACGCTTGGCCAGCCCCAGAAGTCCGGCGATCTTATTGTTCATCTCCGAGCTCCTGTTCCATTTTGTCGTAGACCTCATCGGGCACGGCACAGCCAAAGCCGCGTTCCAACCGTTTGGCCTTGCGCGCGATTTTCAAGCAGTCTGCCGACCGGCAGATGTACGCACCGCGACCGGCGGCTCGCCCGTTTAAATCGAGCAGGATCTCGCCCTCCGGCGTGCGTACCACGCGCACCAGTTCCTTCTTCGGTTTCATTTCACCGCAGCCGGTGCATTTGCGCAGCGGTACCCGTTTGGTTACCATAGTTGTGTTCCCCCAAAAAATGAATTATTCCGCGTCGGGTGCCGATTCCGGACGGATGTCGATCTTCCAACCGGTCAGATGCACAGCCAGACGGGCGTTTTGACCCTTGTTGCCGATCGCCAGCGACAGCTGGTTATCCGGCACGATCACGCGACAGGCTTTGGCGCCGTCGGGATCCAATTCCACCGACACGACCTTCGCCGGCGACAGCGCCGCCGCAATAAAGGTGGCCGGATCCTCATCGTATTCCACGATGTCGATCTTTTCGCCGCCGAGTTCCTCGACGATATCCGCTACACGCGCGCCGCGCGGACCGATGCAAGCGCCGACCGCGTCGACGTTTTCGTCGTGCGACAGCACCGCCATCTTGGTGCGGGAGGCGGCTTCGCGGCTGATGGATTTGATCTCCACCACGCCGTTGAAGATCTCCGGCACTTCCAGTTCAAACAAACGCTTAACCAAATCGCGGTGGGTACGCGAGATAAGCACGCGCGGGCCGCGATCGCCTTCGCTGACGCTGGCAACGTACACCTTGACGCGCTGACCCTCACGCAGTTCCTCGCCCGGCATCTGCTCGGACTTCGGCAGTACGGCGTGGTTTTTGCCGATCTCCAGCGTGGCGTTGCCGGTCATCGGGTCGATGCGGTTGATCAGCGCGGTCACCAGATCCTGATTATAGCGCTGGAACTCCTGCAGCTGCTGGCCGCGCTCCGCCTCGCGAATGCCCTGACGGATCACGTGCTTCGCCGTCTGCGCGGCGATGCGTCCGAACTCGTGCGTTTCCAACGGAATGTGCACGGTGTCGCCCGGCAGAGCCGCTGCGTTGTAGCGAGCCGCCTGCTCCTTGGTCATTTCGGTGTCCGGATCGGTGATCTCTTCGGCCACCACGCGGGACATCGAAACCGCAAATTCCGCCGTTTCGGGATTCAAAATAACCGAGATGTTCTCGTCCGTGCCGCCGTGGTCGCGCTTAACGGCAATCACGATCGCCGCACGGATTTTCTCCAGCAGGTAATCCGCCGGAATGCCCTTTTCTTTTTCGAGCAGTTTCAGAGCCTCAAAAAATTCCGCAGAATAATTGATCTGCTCTTTTGCCTTACTTCTTCTTTTCATCGTATACCTCCATACCCGTGTGTCACGGAAATTTTACCAAATGTATTTACTCATCCCAATCGGCCATCAACCGTACCGAGGCGATGGCTTTTCGGTCAAAAGTCTGTGTTTCGCCGTCCTCGTTTTCAATCACGACGCCGGCTTCGGATAACGGACAGAGCAAACCCGCAAATTCCTTTTGTCCGTCCATCGGTCGAATGAGATTGACGATGACCGCACAGCCCTCGCAAACCTCAAAATGCTCCGGCCGCGTCAGTTCACGCTCGATGCCGGGGGAGGAGACCTCCAAGCAATAGGACGGCCCGATCGGATCGGCCTGATCCAGCACCGGACTGATCGCCCGCGAAAACGCGGCGCAGTCCTCAATGCCGATGCCGCCGTCCTTATCCACAAAATACCGCAGGATCCAATCCGCGCCCTCTTTGACGAAGCGCACGTCCCAGATCTCCAGCGCTAGTTGATCGGCAACCGGAAGCGCCAACTCCCAGCACACCTCGGCGACCGGTCGTTTTTTGTTATCCACGCAAATCCCTCCTATCAACACAAAAGAGTGGGTCGCCCCACTCTTTCTGCTCCTTGAATATCCATTACAAGGTCAGTATACCACCTAAAAAAGAAAATTGCAACCCTTTTTTAAAAATTTTATATTATATATAGACCAGAGCGCATATAATTAAAATGTGACAACTGTATAAAAACAGCGGGTTGCTTGCAATTTTCGGTAAGTTGTGATACAATGAACAAAATCGGCAAAAAGGAGAATAGATATGGCAAAGATTATTGTCAGTGCGGATAGCACGTGCGATTTGGGTGAGGAACTCAAACAGCGTTATGACATTCATTATTATCCGTTGCACATTGTTTTAGAAGGAAAGTCGTATGACGACGGTGTGGATATCACGCCGGACGATATTTACGCCAAATACCGCGAATCCCACGTGTTGCCGACCACCGCGGCGGTCAACGTGGAGGAATATTTGACCTACTTTAAGGATTTGACTAAGGATGGCGACGAGGTCATCCACGTCAACCTCGGTTCCGGATTGTCCTCCTCCCACCAGAACGCGCGTCTGGCGGCATCTGAACTGGAGGGCGTGTACGTCATCGACGGACAAAACCTGTCCACCGGTATGGGCTTGGTGGTGCTGGAAGTCGCCAAGCGGGTGCAGGCGGGACTGCCGGCCGAGCAGATCGTGGTCGAGGTGGAGGCGCTTCGCGAAAAGTGCCACGCCAGCTTCATTCTGGAAAACCTGGAATTTCTGTATAAGGGCGGTCGTTGCTCGGCTGTGGCGGCGTTTGGCGCTAACCTGCTCAAGCTGAAGCCGCAGATCAAGGTGGATAACACCTCCGGCAAAATGGATGCGGCGAAAAAATATCGCGGCACCTTTGGCAAGGCGTTGGCGGAGTATATTGCCGACGAGCTGAAAGATCGCACCGATATTGAGACCGACCGCATTTTCATCACCCATTCCGGTATGACCGATCCGTCGCTGCTGGATAAGGCGGTGGAGCTGGTGAAGGAATACCAGAATCCGGATGAGATCTGCATCACGCGTGCGTCCTGCACCATCTCGTCCCACTGCGGACCGGATACCATCGGCGTGCTGTACAGAACGAAATAATGGATAAAAGAAAACCCCCGTCCCGAATGTTTCGGGACGGGGGTTTGTTATGGATTAATAGTTTTCGGCGTGGATCTCAAAGTAGCTTTGCGGATGGACGCAAGTCGGGCAGATCTCGGGGGCATTGGTGCCGACCACGATGTGACCGCAGTTGCGGCATTCCCATACCTTGACCTCGCTCTTGGCAAAGACAGCGGCGGTCTCCACGTTTTTCAGCAGGGCGCGATAGCGTTCCTCGTGGTGCTTCTCGATCGCGGCAACCAAGCGGAATTTCGCCGCCAGCTCGGGGAAGCCTTCCTGCTCAGCGGTAGCGGCAAAGCCCGCGTACATATCGGTCCATTCGTAGTTTTCGCCTTCTGCGGCGTCGGCAAGGTTCTCGGCGGTATCGCCGATGCCGTAGAGTTCCTTAAACCACATTTTGGCGTGTTCCTTTTCGTTATCGGCCGTTTTCTGGAACAGCGCGGCGATCTGTTCGTAGCCTTCCTTTTTGGCCTTGGACGCATAATATGTATACTTATTGCGCGCTTGCGACTCGCCCGCGAAGGCGGCTTCCAGATTTTTCTCGGTTTGCGTACCGGCGTACTTGTTGCTCATTATACATTCCTCACTTTTCTTTATAATATAGCATACAGTGGCAAAACCCTTCAAACGACGGATCTTTGATCTGGTCGCGGAATTCCTGACACATACACTTGTTTTCCTCGGTGCGCGCCAGCTTGCACGGGCAGTATCCACCGGTGCGTGCGAGTCCTTCCTTGATGGTTTTGACCACCTCGGCATCGGGATTGAAGATCACGTTCATTTTCGAGTTCACCTCCTTATCAGTAGTATATCACATCTTTTTTGGAAATTCCATACAAAATGCAAAAATTTAAAAGAATTTCATAAATGGCAAAACGGTTGCAATCTAAAAGGGAATGTGATATACTTTTAGCGGAAATCGAGGTGTCAGCGTATGAAAAACATTACCGAAGCCGTTCGTCAGGCGGCAGAAGAACTGATTGCACAAGCCAAGGCGCAGGCGGGCGATCTGTTGGTCGTCGGCTGCTCCAGCAGCGAGATCGTGGGCGCGCGAATCGGCCACGGCAGCAGCATGGAGGCCGCGGCGGCGGTATACGCCGGTCTGTCGGAGGTCGCCAACGCGCACGGATTGGCGCTGGCGGCGCAGTGCTGCGAGCATTTGAATCGCTGTGTGGTGGTGGAACGCGCCACCGCTAAGGCGCGCGGATACGAGATCGTGAGCGTGCTGCCGCAACCGCACGCCGGCGGAAGCTGGGCGGTCACCTGCTGGGAGGCGTTTGCCGATCCGGTGGTGGTCGAGGAAGTGAAGGCAGAGCTGGGTATGGACATCGGCGATACGCTGATCGGTATGCACCTGCGTCGCGTGGCGGTGCCGGTGCGCACGTTGGTGAAAACCATCGGCGAGGCCAATCTGGTCTGCGCACGTACCCGTCCGCGTTTTGTCGGCGGTTGCCGCGCGGTCTATTCGACGGACGAGGTCCGATAAAAAGGAGAACGGATTATGAAGATCAAGGCCGGATTTATGCGCCGTCGGCTCGGCACACAGGAAGTGGTCGTGGCGGTCGGCGAGGCGTCCAAGCAATTTTCCGGAATTATCCGGTTAAACGATACCGGTGCGTTTATTTGGGATCAGTTGGCGGCCGGTGACACCACCGAGGCGGCGGTAGTGGATGCGCTGCTCACCGAGTACGACGTGTCGCGCGAACTGGCGGAGCAGGACGTTGCCAAGTTGGTGGAAATGCTGCGAAGCGAGGGATTGCTGGATGATTGACAGCAGTATTGAGCAGGAATTGCGCGAAAACGGCGCCTACATCTCCACGACGGTGGGGTACAGTATGTGGCCGATGCTGCGCGACCGGCAGGACACGGTGATTATCCGTGCGGTCGAGGGAAACCTGCGGCGTGGCGACGTGGCGCTGTATAAGCTGCCGAAGGGGCAGTACGTACTCCACCGCGTCTTGCGCGTGGAGGGCGAGAACTATCGCATCGCCGGCGACAATTGCGGCGTGTTGGAAACGGTGCCCAAGCAGGCAGTGCTGGGGGTGCTGGACGGATTTTATCGCGGTGAGAAATGGATCGCGCCGGACAACCGCGGCTACGCGGTCTATCGCTGGTGGATCTGCGCGATCTCGCCGGTGCATCGCTGGTGGGTGCGAACGCGTACGCGCTTGCTGCGCGCGGGCAGTCGTTGCAAACGCGCGCTGTTTGGAAAGAAAAGCACAGAAAAGTAAAAATTCCGCTTGCAATCTGCCGATGGGTGTGATAGAATAGCGGATGTATCCGGGTATGGCGCAGTTGGTAGCGCGCTTGACTGGGGGTCAAGAGGCCGTGGGTTCAAGTCCCGCTACTCGGACCAAAAAAAGAGAGCAAGTCGATCGACTTGCTCTCTTCTTTTTAACTAAATCTACCCTTGCGGGTGGGTACAATATTGCTTCGCAATATGAAATCCTCGCTTTGTTCGGGTGAAATCGCTGCGGCGGTGGGTGGATTTAATTTCACCGAAACCGGAGGTTTCAATTTCACCAAAGGTGAGCCTTTGATTTCACCGTGAGCGCCAGCGAACGATTTCACTATATGAAAGCAACCCTTTTGTCAAAAGGGTTGCTTTTTTGTTTACCAATCAAAATTTTTCTCAAACTCCGGATAGGGGTTGAGGCCGTAGTGCTCGCGGAGGGGCAAGCCGGCACGGGCACGATCCATAAAATCCATAAACTCGGTAAAATCCGGCAGCTTGTGGCGGTGAACGCCCGGGCGGAACCAAGCCGCTGCGTGATCCTCACAACCGAGGTAACGGTAGCATTCCTTGACTGCCATAAAATTCTGCCATGCGCCGATGGGGTTGATCCAGTAGTCCTGCATGCCTTCAAACTGAATGTAATAACGCGGCGCGATCAGAGCGCCGAAATAGTGCATATCGTAGGGAAGATCCTGCTCGCGATCGCGATAGGGGGTAAGTTTTGGTCCCATCCAAGAGGGCAGGCTGTCGAGCATATTGCCCAGCCGTTCGGTGGGGCGCTTGATCTCGCCCTGCTCGTAAGCGATGGTGCGGTAGGAAACCGCGCCGTGACAGCCGGAGTTGTTGGGGCAGACGTACTTGATTCGTTCGTCCACCGTAGCCGCCAACAGAACCGTCTTACCGCCGCGCGAGTGGCCGGTGATGCCCACCTCGGTTTCGTCGACAAAGGGGAGCTTTTCGAAAACGTCCATACACACCAAATATCCCCATGCCCACGCGGAAATCGCGGTGAAATCCATTTCCGGATACACTTCGTGAAGACCGCCGGTGCGCCAGTTTTTATCGCTGCGATCCTTGCACAGTTCCAAGCGGTTAAAACGTGCGGCAATGTAACCGCGGCGGTTGGCTTCGGCGATGGTGTCACTTTCCATATTATGATAACAAGCGTCACCGGTGAGGATAACGGGAAAACGCTCATCCGGTTCAAAATACGGGTCGCCGCATTTGGTCGGTTCGGTCAGTGGCGGCACATTCAACTCCAGCATAAACGATATCTGTTTTTCGCGGGTGCCGGCAGTTACTTTATACCAAAAACTGCTGCCGCGCATATAAGGTCGATTGAGTAGGTCAAATTCTACCACTTCCGGTCGAGGTGGCATTCCGCCGTATTCAAAATCGACCACAAAATCCCGCAGAGTCGCGCGGTTTTTCCACCATTCGTCCGCTGTCATCCGCGTGCCATCCGGCTTTTGAAACGGATCGGGCATTTTACCGAGAAATTTCACTTTTCGCATATCACACACATCCCTAGACTGTGAATTCGAAAGCCGAACACCTCGACTTTCGGGTTCAATATATCACTTTGAGAAATAAAAGTCAAGCAAGAGAAACGTTTTAATTTTAGTTTTGGGATAGATTTTGGGAAATTACAAATACGGGGGATATTTTTGGAAAAAATAAGGTGGAAAAACACCCGAAATTTGCAAAATAGCACTTGACAGTACCATTATTTAGAATTATACTGAAAACGGCTATTGGTTATATACTAATAGGTATACTTTTGGTAAAAGTTTTTTGCAGTTTTAAAATACGATAATGAGGTGGAAAGGTATGGCGAGAAATGCAATCGTAGGCCAGAGTGGTGGTCCTACATCCGTAATCAATGCCAGTTTGGCCGGCGTGTTTCAGGTGTGTCAAAGCCGCGGCGCAGACACCGTCTACGGCATGAACAACGGCGTGGCCGGTCTGCTCGAAAAACGGGTGGTTGACCTGTCGAAATCCCTCAAGTCGGATCTTGAGATCGAAATGCTCAAACGGACGCCTTCCTCCTTCCTCGGCTCTTGTCGTTACAAGTTGCCGGATATGGACAAGGATCCCGCGACGTACGAGAAACTGTTTGCGATCTTGAACGAGCTGGAGATCGAATGGTTTTTCTATATCGGCGGTAACGACAGTATGGACACCATTTGCAAATTGTCGGATTACGGCAAGCGCATCGGCAGTCCCATTCGGTTTATGGGTGTGCCGAAGACCATCGATAACGACTTGATGGTCACCGACCACACGCCCGGCTACGGCTCGGCGGCAAAATACATTGCGGCGGTGATGAAAGAGATTATTCGCGACGCCACGGTGTACGATACCAAGTCGGTCACGATTGTGGAGATCATGGGTCGAAACGCCGGCTGGCTCACGGCGGCAGCGGCGCTGGCTCGCGCAGAGGACTGCGAGGGCGTGGATATGATCTGTCTGCCGGAGGTCGCCTTTGACGTGGACGAGTTTATCGCCAAGGTCGAGAACTTGATGCAGGAAAAGAAAGCGATCGTTGTGGCGGTGTCGGAAGGTATCAAACTGGCGGACGGTCGATACGTGTGCGAACTGTCGGACGACGCGCGGTATGTGGACGCGTTCGGCCACAAAAACCTGACGGGTACGGCGCGCTATTTGAGCAATCGCGTGTCGGCGGCGCTGGGAATTAAATCTCGTTCAATCGAGTTGTCCACCCTGCAGCGTTGCGCCGGTCATATGACCAGCCGTACCGATATCACCGAGGCCTATCAGGTCGGCGGTGCGGCCGCCAGAGCGGCGTTTAAGGGACACAGCGGCGAGATGATCGCACTCAAGCGCTTGTCCGACGATCCGTATCAGTGCACGACCGAAGCGCACGATGTGCATGAGGTTGCCAACTTCGAAAAGAAGGTGCCACTGGAATGGATCAATCAGGACGATATGGATATGATGCCGGCGTTTCTGCATTACGCGCGGCCACTCATACAGGCAGAACTGACGCCGATGTATATCAACGGATTGCCTCGGCACATTTATCTTGAAAACGACTAAGGAGTGACTGGTTATGTATATCATGGCTGACGGAAAACAGTACAACGAGGTGCGACAGGACTTCATGCCGGTGCGCATCGTTGCGTCGGAAAACGTGTCCGAGTTGGAGAAACTGACGGTAATCAAGCCGGCATCGGTGTTGTTTCGCCGCAACGATCTGAGTGCTGTTTGGGAGAAACCCGGTGCGTGGGTGCTGCTTGATTTCGGTCGCGAACTTGCCGGCGGTGTGCGTATGGTGGTGCGCTCGGCAGAGGGTACCGACCCCAAATGGCGTATTATGTTCGGCGAATCGGTAGCGGAGGCAATGGCCGGTGCCGGCGAACACGGCTCGACCAACGGTCACTCGCCGCGCGATATGGTGGTGCCGGCCAGCGGGATGTCCGACCTGACCTACGGTCAGACGGGTTTCCGCTTTGTCCGTGTGGAGCTGATCTCGGGCGAGCGGGCGACGGTGCAAAACATTTTTGCCGCCTCCATTCTGCCGGCGTTTGATCGCGAAGCGACCATCAAAACCAACGATTCGCTTTTGAATGACATTATCGATACCGCGACGCATACACTCAAGCTCAGTTGTCAGCATGGCGTGATCTGGGACGGTGTCAAGCGTGACCGTCTGGTCTGGTGCGGCGACCTCAATCCGGAGGTCGTCAGCGGCTCGTATATGTTTGGCAATCCGGTACATATCCCGAACTCGCTGGATGTTCTGCGCGAATACACCGAGGAAACCGAGTGGGTCAACCTGATTCCGTCCTACTCGGCGTGGTACGTGATCAACCTGTGCGACTACTGTCGTATGACCGGCAACTGGGCGTATTTTGCCGAGTGCCGCGACTACGCGCTCGCGCAGTTTAAGCACATTTTGAAGTGCATCAACGACGATGGCACCATCACCATTCCGGATGGCCGTGGCTTGGATTACTTCCTCGACTGGTCCACGCAGGACTACGAGGAGCGCTGGATCGGCATGGCATGCGCTTGGCGCTTGGCGGCGATGAAGTTCAACGAGGTCGAGGAGCACGAGCTGGCCAACGAAGTGTTGCGCAAACTGGAAACGGTTATCGACCGCGAAAGCACGCTGAAGCCGATTCGCGCGTTCCAGGTGCTGGCCGGTCGTCAGAATGCGGACGACGCCGCGATGCTGGATAAAAACGGCTCGGAAGGCTTCTCTACCTTTATGGCGTACTACATTCTCAAGGCGATGGCCGAGGCCGGTTGCACCGATATGCTGGATCTGCTGAAGGAATACTACGGCGGTATGCTGTCGGTGGGCGCGACCAGCTTCTGGGAGGACTTTGATATCACGTGGCTGGCGGACAACCCGAGTGGTTTGGCGGATATTCCGACCGACGACCGCAAGAACATCCACCGCGATTACGGCAAGCATTGCTACACGCAGCTGCGCCACTCGTTGTGCCACGGTTGGTCGTCCGGCGTGCTGGGCTTTGTGATTGAATACATTCTCGGCGTGGAGATCGCCGACGGCGCCAAGACGGTGACCGTCCGTCCGAATCTGTGCGGATTGACCGACATCGAGGCGAAACTGCCGATCGCGACCGGTTGGTTGGAGATCACCGTCCGTGACGGCAAGGTCGACGTGAAAGCGCCGGCCGAGACGAACGTGATTCGATAAAGCTTATGCGAACCGGCACGAGCATTCGTGCCGGTTCGACTTGTGTGGATTTTTATTCGGGAAGTGTCAGAATGGGATATCTCTATATTGGCGCCATCTTGCTGATGCGCATGATGCAACAATACTGCAACAAGCCGATCTGTGCGATGTTTCCGCGCTCCGGTCGCGCACAGTCGCGGTATCTGATATTCTCCATGGGTCTTTCGGCCGTGTTGGGATTGTTGATGCTGCTGGTAACCGGCGCGTTTTCCGGTTTCGACTGGGTGACGGTGGTGCTGGCGCTGGTGGCCGGTCTGTCAACGGCCGGCAACAAGCTATGGGGTGCGATGGCGATCAAGGAAGGCTCGATCGTCGTCAACTCGATCTTTTCGACGGCCAGCTTGATTTTGCCGTGTCTGGCGGGCGTGCTATTCTTTGACGAGCCGATGTCGGTGTGGCAATGGCTGGGCACGCTGGTGTTTTTGGCGGCGGCATACTTGATGACCGTTTCCGGCGGTAAGGGCAATACGGCCAAGCCGTTTACGTGGAAAGTGCTGCTGTATCTGGTGTTGTCGTTTTTCACCAACGGTCTGGTGATGGTGTCGCAAAAGACGTTGACCTACGTCAATCCTGATGCCAATATCACGCTGTTTACAATGCTGATGTTTGCCATTCCGGTGCTGCTTTTCAGTTTGATGATTGCCTTCGGCAAACGCGAGGCCGAACCGGAAAAACTGGCGCCCGGCATCTATCTGCCGGCGGTGTTTATCTCGGTGGCATTTTTCGTGGTCAACTACTGTGTGACGGCGGCGACGAAGCATATCCCCACCGCCTTGCTGTTTGTGGTGTCCAACGGCGGCAGTATTTTGGCGGCGTTGCTTGTGTCGTTGATCTTTTTCAAGGATCGCTACAATTGGCGATTGGTCGTTGGTTTGATACTGGGTGTCATCTCGCTTTTGATGATCAATTTCCTGTAATTTGAGCGCCTCTCCGGCCTGTGTCGGAGAGGCGTTTTTTTCTCCGCTTGCCAAATCGTCCGGACTGTGTTATAATAAATGGGTAATTTTTTGAAAAGAGGTGGCAGCATGGGAACGCAGCCGTACAAACGCGTGGTAGCCAAGGACGTGGCAGATGCGCTGGGCGTGTCGCTGTGTACAGTCAATAAGGCGCTGTCCGGCAAACCGGGCATTTCCGACGCGCGTCGCCGTCAGGTGCAGGAAAAAGCACGCGAAATGGGGTATAAGGCGGATAGCGTGGCGCAGGTGCTGGCGCGCAATCCGATTACCATCGGCATTTTGTCCGGCTACGATAAAACCGAACTGGAAGCCTCCTATTCTCGCGGTATCTTAGAGGGTATGGACGAGGAATTCGCCAAACTGGAGAAATACAAGATCAAGAAATCCTTCCATTGCACCGGCGATCAGATTAATATAGACGAAGTGATGAAATGGATCGAAACGGACAATATCGAAGCGGTTTGCCTTTGCTCGACCATAGCCTTTTCCAAAGGGTTGCCGGAAATGGCGGAGCGTCTTGCCAAGCGCGGGGTGCCGTTGTTTGTTGAGGGCGGTACGATCGAAAATCCGGATCAGTTTGTGTCGCTGGTTGAAGTGGATGCGGACATCTCCGGTCGTATGGCGGCAGATTTGTTCTACTGTATGTATGGTAAGGATGTTCGTGCGGCGGTACTGATCGGTTCGCTGAACGTTCCTAATCTCCGCAGCAAGGCCAACGGGTTTATTCACACGCTGGAAAACTACGGCGTGGATTTCCGACCGACCACGGGGGAGTTTTTCCGCAATCCCGAAAAGGTGCGCGAATACGTTAGGAATGTAATTGAACGCGAAGATATCAACTGCATTTACGATGCCTCCAGTTTCCACCACATCGTTTGCGACGAGCTTCGTCGAAACGGCTGGCAGGATCGGGTGGCGGTAATCGGAACGGACTATGTGAAGGACGCTACCGAGCAGAATTTCCGCGACGGCATCCTCAAAGCTGTTATTATCCAAAACGAACGCCGCATCGGCAAACGCATCGTTCGCATTGCGTACGATTATCTGATCAACAGCCGCACGTTTGGCATGGAGGATTGGACGCCGCCGAAGCAGGAACGTATCAAACCGACCTTCTCCACCCGCTCGTGCTTTGTCCACGAGAAAAAGTGAGAAAAAGCAAAAAGAAAAGACGAATTTCCACAAAAATGAAACCGAAAAAAATTGTCCGCCAAATGCTTGGCGGACAATTTTTTAATTTCAAAAGGCTTTTTTGGCAAATTGCCGAAGCGTTGTACAAAAAGTCAAAAAAATTGTGATAATTTTGCCAAAACATATTGACTTTTTTAAGGGAAACAGGTAAAATGTTTTTACACTACGGTATTCTGCACCTATATCAAGTCGAGAAAGCGCTTTCGCGATTTTTGGGAAAGGCTGGAAGCGCTGGAAAATCGAGCGAATTTTGGGGGTTATTTGTTGCTTTTGAAATTCTGCTTGATTCGGCGAAAAATGGTGCGGTCACGGTTGGTTGCGTGAATCGAGACTGTCAAGGAATATCGGGTGCCCTTGCCCGAAAGGCGGAAAAGGGGTACATATTGGGAAATTCTATCACGCAAACATAATTTGCCAAACTCTGCAACATAAGAAAGGAGAACGATTATGAAGCAGTGGATGAAGAATATGACAGAAAGGCTGACGGCGCAGGTGCGTCGCGTGCACGGCGGTCGCCGTGCGACGGCGATCGCGGTGGCGCTGGTTATGCTGGTTGCCTGCTTGCCGCTCGGGATTTTCTCGTCGGCATACGCAGAGGAACTGGTCGTCAACGGTGATTTCAGCGCCGGTTTGGACGGCTGGAACGCAACCGGTGACGTAACAGCCGCAGACGAAGAGGCGGAACTCCGCTTCGGCAGCGAACGTGCGTTGCTGGAAAGTAACGCGAACGAGGCGGCGGCCGATGCGAATTATACCGTCAAATTTGACGTCGCTTTGACCGGCGGTGCGTCGTTTGACGCGTCGGTGTTGCAGGTGGGCGCCGAATCGATGTCGGCGGCCGGCAACGTAGCGGTCGAACTGCCGGCGATCACCAAAAACGGTGAGATGCAGAGCGTGGTCTTCACGTTCCGCACGGCTCCGGATGTCACGGCGTTGGCTGTGTCGTTTGAAGTGACCGGTGGCGTGGCGACTATTGATAATGTGTCGTTGAAGCGCACGCACGACGTCGCCGCCTATGAGGCGGACGGCGAAGTTGTTGCGCTCAAAAACGCGGATTTTGCGAAGCGTCTGAACAACTGGGCGGTCACCGGCGAAGCCGCTGCTGCAACCGGTTGGTTTGGCAAGGCGGCAGCGCTGTATCCGGCGGGTGCCGGTGCGGAGCTGCGTCAGGACGTGGCGCTGGATTCGTATGCGCTTTATGAGTTGCACTACTACATCAAGGCGAACAACGCGGCAAATGCCACGAGCGCGGTGAAGGTTTCGGCCGTCAACGGCGGCGTGACCGAGTCGCTGGTCGCTTTTGAGCAGGACGGCAATACGCCGGCCGGCGGCTGGTACGAGGTCACCACGCAGTTTGAGACCGGCGAGGTTTCGGGCGATGCGACGGTGATCGTGTCGGCTATTGGTGGCAACGCCGATACCGAAGTGGTGTTTGACGAAATCGTCATCACCAAGGTGGCGGTGCTCAGCAGCAATTTCTACGATGCGTTTGTCGAAGACGAAACGCCGGTGGTGGACGAGAACGGTAATGTGATCACGGCGCCGCCGAGCAGTTCTTCGAGCAGCTCGTCCTCCTCGAGCAGTTCTTCGAGCAGCAGCTCGTCGAGCAGCTCGTCCTCCTCGAGCACCTCGGCTACGCAGTCGACGTTGCCGGCGGATGGCAATATGTTTGTCAACGGCAACTTCGAGGGTGCGACGGCGGGCTTCAAGTCCTATTGCCAGGGCGCCCGTGAGATCATCGACTCGGGTCTGGCTTCTCGTGGCAAGGTGCTGCACCTGAAGGGTGGCGGATCGAATACCTATCTGTATACGATTACGCCGATCGAAGCCGGCAAGTCGTATGAATTCTCCTTTAAATTCAAGACGGTTGCCGCAAGCGGTGCTGCCGGTGCGTACGCGATCGAGTATATCGCGGTTCGCGAGGGAGAGAAGACAAACAAGGTGTTTGCGAGCAACTACGTCTACAGCGACGTGGATGCCGACGGGTACAAGGCAGTTACTGCCAAGTTTGTCATTCCGGCCGGTACCGAATTGACCGACCCGCACTTTACGTTTGTGACCAGGGCTGGTAGTACGGACGACTACTATCTGGATGATTTCTTTATCAAAGAAGTGACCGCCCCGTCGAGCAGCAGTTTCTCGAGCACTTCGTCCTCCACGAGTTCCTCCTCCTCTACTTCCTCGAGCACTTCCGGCTCGACTGTGGATGGTCCGGATGACGGCGAGTTGGTTTTCAAAGAGAAATACGGTAGTGGCTGGTCCAATAGCGATTGGATGGCGGATCCCTCGGTTGGCGCGTATCTGACCTTCTCTGCCAGTGCGGCGGTGAACGGCTCCAATGCCTATTACTATATGCCGACCGAAGCGAATACGAAATATAAACTTACCCTTAAATATAAGGCTGATTTTGAAGGCTCGGTCATTTTGTATGGATATAACGGCAATTACACCTCTCTGGGCGATACCATTCGCGATTCCGCTTCTGAGTGGACGAAGATGACCTACGAGTTTGAAACCGGCGCTACTCCGTACGATCGTTTGTACATGCAGTTCCGTATGCAGCCGGGTGACTGGTTCTCCGTCGCCGACATGGTGCTGGAAGAGGTTTTGCCGCCGGCAATCGGCTCAAACCTGTTCCCGGAACCGGAATTCCCGGTCAGTGCCGGCAATCTGGGCGCTCAGAACGTAGCACCGCTTACGTTGTTCGAGTCCGGCAAGATCAAGTGGGGCAGCGGCAACCAAGCTGCCGGTTTCTACAACTGGCAGGTGCGCGCGGCAACGCCGGCGGAATCGCAGTTGTTCCCGGGCAACGTCTTTGAAGTCAACGGCATTGACGGCAAGTCCCACAACGTATTCCTGAACGTTAACTTGACCCCGCTGACCGCGGGCAAGACCTACGAAATCTCTTACTGGATCAAGACCGGCGAGACAACTTGCCAGAACGCCTATATGTTCCTCAAGGGCTGCGGCGACAACGGCAACGGTCTGGCGGGCGGCGCGTTGAACAATGCGATCGGCGCGACGACCTGCACCAGCAACACCAATGGCGAATGGGAGAAGATCTCGTTTGAATATACGCCGGCGGTCACCGTGGCAAACGGTGCCGAATACCTGCGCTGGATGGTCGGCTTGAACGGCTCCAGCCAGTCGTTCAGCTTGGCGGACGTTCAAGTGAAAGAAACCCTGCCGAAGCCGGCGTGGATTGCCAACGGCAACTTCCTCAAGGGCGACGGCAAGCAGGATTGGACCGTTCCGGCCGGTGCGACCGTGGTTGACGGCGCGGGTGCCGGTGCGGTTAGCGGCAAGGTGCTGTCTGTGGTCGGCGAGGCCGGCGGCAGCAAGATCACCTACCGTCCGTTTACCAAGGAAGTGGAGATTGGCAAGAAATATCTTCTCACTTTCCGTGTTTCGAACAGCGCGATCAGCAAGGCCGACCTCGGTTCCGTTTACTTCACCAAAGAAGACGGTACCGGCGCAAAGGTTGCCGAGACCAAGATGATCGCCACCAACGGTGCTTGGAAAGAGTACCGCGCAGAGATCGTGTTTGCGGCAGGCTACGAGAAGCCGCAGCTGCACATCGATCTGGCTGAGAACGTGACCTATAAGTTCGCGGATGTCAGCTTTGTGGAGTATCAGGAATACTTCGCATCGGCGGATATGTCGAATGGTTTGGATAAGTGGAGTCTTTCCCAGTCGGCCAACGGTCTGTATGGCAACGCGACGATGGAACTGGCCTACGACGACGTTCTGGAGCAGAACGTGATGAAGGTCACCAAGCCGTTGGCAGATGGTTATTTCTCCGATTTCTATGCTCCCTATCCGGTGCGCAAGCTGGAAGTGGGCAAAACCTACGAATATACCTATTACTTTAAGACGGACGCGACCTCTTACGAGCATTATCCGGTCTTGACGGCGGGCGGCAGCTCGAGCATTCCGAGCCGTTCGACGGAGGATCTGGGCAACGGTTGGAAGAAGATCAGCTTTACGCAGGTCGTGACCGAAGGCAAGAACAACCCGCGCGTTGGCCTCCGTATCATGTACAAAACGACGGCGGATGATATTGTCAATACCTACTACTTCGCCAATCTGGCGGTGAAAGAGGTGGAGGATGCTCCGCGTTCGGCGATGGGCATCAACAACGGCTCGTTTACTGCCAAGATCGGCACCGGCACCTATCCGGATTTCTGGGGTGCGGCGAACGTGAATGCGCCGGTCGTCACCGACGGTGCGGTCACCATCGACAAGAACACGGCGGTGTCCGCTTGGACGACCGCATTCACCGAGACCGCGCATCGCTTGATCTTCCGTGTGAAAGCGGACGAAGCGGCGCGTGCCGGTCTGATGCTTCGCTTGTTGTTCTACAAGGATACCGAGCGTACGCTGGTTTCCGACCAGATCGGCACCTATCAGAAGGTGCTGCAGGCGGCGGATCTGAATCTGGCCGCGACGGACGATTGGCAGATCGTGGTGGTGGATTTCACCACGCCGGCCGATACCATGTATGTCGACGCTTCCTTCTTCTGCTCGGCGGACGCCAGCTATCTGTTGGATGACGTCAGCATTGAACTGACCGGCGAAGGCAAACTGAACCTTGACTTTGAATACGGCGACGAGCAACCGGTTGGCTGGAACTACAACGGTACCGGTAAATTTGTCCGTACCAATGAGGAATCCGTCAGCGGTGACTACGCGGCTAAGTTGACCAACACCGCCGGTGGTCGTCTGCTTTCCGGTATGTTTGATTTGGAGCCGAATTCGACCTACGTGATCTCCTACTGGATCAAGACTAAGGCGAAGAACTCCAACAACAATTTCAGCACGCAGCTGATGATGTACGATGCGGAGGGCAACGGCGCTCCGACGACGGTTTACAGCTCGAGCAGCGTGACCGGCTACCGTACCACCAGCTCGGTCTACTACTTCTGGTGGACCGACCGTACCCGCGGCACGACGATTTCGGTTTCCAATCCGGATGGCTGGATGCAGGTTCGTTCGCGTGTGGTCACCGGCCCGACCTGTGCCCGTGGTCAGCTCAATCTGATCATCGGTGCGGCGGATCTGGTGATGTACGATAATTTCATCATCGAGAAGGAATTTGCTCCGACCTCGACCGAGGAAGCGAACAAGTACACCGCTTCGGTGCTTGACTTTGAAACCACCGATTCCACCGGCGCGCCGGCCAGCTGGTACCTCTCCGGTGCCGGCGGTATGGAACTGTCGATGGAGCCCAGCACGGAGTACTACCACAGTGGTAAGCAGTCTGCGCACATTAAGTTTGATACCCAGGCCGGTAACGTACACCTGATCAGCACCATGCTGATGCCGGTGAAGAGCGATACCGATATCCGCGTGTATGAGCATTCTTTCTGGATGAGATCGCGCGGTGGTGACTTCTCGGATATCCGTCTGTCGCTCTGGTATTACGACGAGAACGGCGTGAAGCTGTATACCACCGGTGTTGATGAACTCGGATACCACGCGGATGCAACCCGTGCGGTGCTTGCCGGCGGCGATCAGGTGTCCGATTGGCAGCAGGTCATCACCCGTACCAAGATCGACAACAAGATCGATGGAAAAGAAGTCAAATACGTCGCGCTCGCGTTCCTGTTTGGTCGTTCCTGCGGCGAGGTTTGGCTGGATGACATCACCTTCGATCTGGTGGAAGACGATTACGACATCTACGTCACTTCGGACGATTTCCACGCCGTAGACGAAGAGGGCAACCTCGGCTTCTGGACGGCAGAGGGCGCTACCCTTACCCAGAAGACCGATAAAAACGAAGGCACCTACGCCAACCTGAAGGTCAACAAGACCGGTGGTAAGATGGTGTTCCGCACCGATAAGATGGCTACGCAGTATCAGTATGCGTACATCCTCCGTTATAAGTCGGATTATCAGGTGACGGCGAAGCTCCGTTATTACAACTATCAGAACGAAGAGTATGCCGAGTCGGTGCAGGAATTCAAGTTGGGCGCCACCGGCGGCAAGTGGATCAACGACGAGATCCGCTTCTCCAGTGTTTCGGCGGCGTACGTCGATCTGGAACTCTCGGTTGCTAAGGGCGGTCAGCTGAATGTCAGCGATATGGTGCTGCAGCTGCTGGCGAAACCGGCCTCGACGATGTCGTGGAACGGTGAATGGGTCGGTTATGCGAACATCCCGATGGGATACGTCCAGTATGACCATTCCTACTACCGTCGCATAGTGGAGCTGGAGGAACTGCCCGAGAAGGCGCCGTTCCAGTGCACCGGTGACGATAACTTCGAGTTGTACGTCAACGGCGAATTGGTGTTCGGCAACCTCGACGGCGGTCTGGATATCTGGTCCAACATCGAGTTGTTGGATCTGGCTCCGTATCTGCAAAAAGGCAAGAACGTCATTGCGTTTAAGTTGTACAACCACGGCGCCTACGGTGGTTTGTTGTACGACGGTCGCTGGACGCTGCCGAACGGCAAGACCGTGGAGGTCCTGTCCGAAACGCAGAACACGGTTTACCTCAACCCGGCCAAGGAATATACGCCGGTTTACAACATTGTTTATGGCCCGCTGAAGCGCGCTAATGAAAAGCGCGGACAGCACGGTATTGTGGATGTGATCACGACCACCGGCGTTTGCGAGGGTAACAACGCCATCTATAAGTTGGAAACGCTTCCGAACTGCGAATACTCGCTGACCTTTGAGTATTTGGCGAAGTTCAAGGGCGCCACTAAGGTTTCGGTATATGCGTTGACCGAGGATAAGACGATCCGCCCGGTTATCGGTACCATTACGAACACGGGCTCCGAGTGGAAAACGGCGGACTTCCGTTTTGAGACCGGCGACCAAGTGTTTACCCAGCTGTGGTTTAACTTCACCGGTGAAGCCAACAGCGAGTTGAGCGTCGGTAGCTTGAAGCTGACCGATCTCAACGCCAAGACGCAAGATCCGGAGCCGACCGGCAACTGGAAGGAAGTCGATTACGACGATAGCTTCTGGGGCCGCGTGATCTCCTACGGTGCGCCGCCGGCGCAGCCGTGGTCCGGCGTTCTGTTTGACGCCAGTGCGTACATTGACAACAAGCTGGAAATCGTCAGCGTAGACGGCGCGGACGATCTGGTGCGCGATCAGACCTACGAATTCACCATGAATTTGAAGATCGAAAAGACACCGGAAATGAACTCGCCGATGCAGATGACCATCTGGCGCAAGAACTCCATTGACTCGCTCACTACCGTCAACGCCACCATCCTGGAGAACGGCGATATGACCAAGTGGCCGGTTGGTAAGGAGTTCCCGGTGAAACTGCAGGTTCAGTTGCCCGATTACATTGAGGATGGCAGCTACACCTTGCAGCTTTCCGACAAATACTTCCTCATCACCAACGAGGACCTGATGAACAATAAGTTTGTCGACTTCCGCGTGCTCAACGATTATAAGCCGAGCGACGTTACCGCGTCGATCGATATGGTCGGCGGCACTCCGCAGCTGGTTATCAATGGCGAGACCTACCCGAACGTCTGGTTCGAAGGTCACGCCGGTAACGGCACGTGGGGTAAGGGCTACGATACCATCGCCGCGTCCGGTATTCAGACCATCTGCGGCTGGCACTTGGGCCTGAGCGATACCAACCTGTATCAGGAGACCGGTATGATCAACACGCAGGAGATCGACCGTGTGATGAACATGGTGGTCAACTCCTCGCCGGATGCGTACGTGCTGGTGGGCATCGGCACCGAAGCACCGAAGTGGTGGTTGGAACAGCATCCGGATGAGCAGGTCTGCACCTACGATGCCAACGGCATCAAGACCACCTATCTGGCGGCGTCCTATGCTTCCGATCTGTGGAGAGAGACGGCTGCCGAGAAGATCGAGGAGATCCTCACTTACATCAAGTCGCAGCCGTACTGGGCTCGTGTGGCGGGCGTCCGCTTCTCCGGTGGCCGTACTGGTGAGTTTATGACGGTTGGTCACTACGACGACTCGGTCGCGATGCATAAGGGCTTTGCCGAGTATCTCCGTTACAAGTACGATAACGATTTGAATAAACTCCGTAAGGCGCACAACGATCCGACCATTAAGTCGTTTGAGGATGTCGAGGCGCCGACCTATGCAGAGCGCAATTACGACCACGTCGGCTACGGCGAAGTAAAAGACCCGGATGCGCCGAACGCGCAGAAGGTCATTGACTACGGTCTGTCGCTTGACTGGCATACCTCCAAGTTCCTGATCAACTGCGGTAAGACGGTCAAGGACTTCAGCAACAACAAGCTGATCACGGGTGCGTATTACGGCTACCTGTGGTTGGGGCCGTCCATCGGTACTTCTCACACGCAGATGCGTGATACCTGCCAGAGCGAGTATCTCGACTTCTTCGTCTGCCCGACCGGTTACAACGAGCGTGCCGTGGGTGAATCTGAATTTACCCAGACCGTTCCGGATGACCTGCAGGTATACGGCAAGCTGATCATTGCCGAGCAGGATAACCGTACGGTGCTGACCGGTCAGTACGCGACCTCGTACTGGGATCCGGAGGACGACTACTCCATCGGCCGTACCCATACCAATGCCGAAAACGTCATTCAGTTTATGCGTGACTACGGTTACAACATCGGTTCGGGTAACGGTTACTGGTACTACGATATGTTCGGCGGTTGGCATTCGGAAGAGCAGCTCTACGAATTCACCCGCGACGCTGTGGCGGAATACCAGTTCTACTCCTTTATGGAGAAGGATATGGTCAATGACTTTGCGGTCATTCTCCCGTCCGACGCGAACTCGTATATTGATTCGTCCGATCTGAACAACACCATCAACTACCTGTATAACTACGGTGAACAGCGTAAGGTGTTTAGTGATATGGGTGCGCCGTATGACGTGTATACCATCGACACGCTGGCCGCCGGTCAGGTGCCGGATCACAAGATCTATTTCTTCTTGAATATGCCGTACATCAGCAACGAGCACCGCGACGCGATCAAGAAGTACTGCATGACTGACGATCAGATCAACATCTTCCAGTATAAGTCCGGTCTGGTTGACGACGAGGGCATCGCCGTTGACAATATGTCCGAGTTGTTTGGTTTCGAGGTGGAAGCAATTCCGCACGATACCAACGTGAAGTACACCGGTGAGATCATCGTGACCAACGACGCAACCGAGGTTACGAGAGGTCAGCTGGGCGATGTGTTCGGCTCGACGGTCTCCACCAGTAACTACTACGCGCAGGAAATTCACGTAACGGAAGGCCAGCGTGGCGTTGTCGAACTGGGTCGTTTCACCGACACGCACAACATCGCGTTTGCGATGAAGGACTTCGGTGATTACACCAATATGTTCTTCCACACCGCGCACCTCACCCGTGAGATTCTCAACAACATCCTCAAGATGGCGGGCGCTCACGTCTATAGTGAAGATCTGGGCAACATCGTCTGGGCGAACAGCGCGTACGTGGCGGTTCACTACGCCGGCGGCGGCGACAAATCGATCAAGCTGCCGGGCAACTACGCGGTTTACGATGTCTTTGGCAACAAGACCGTTTCGCTGGATACCGATACCATTGAGTTTGTCGGTAAGAACTACGAAACCAAGGTCTTCCGTCTGACCAAGGCGAACACCTACTCCTTGCTGTCCTATGTGAAGGGCGGTCATGGTAAGGTGTCCACGCAGGGCCTGAAACAGCTGGCTCCGGGCACCACCACGACGATGACCTTCACGCCGGACGAGGGTTATATGGTCAAGCAAGTGACGGTTAACGGCAAGGTTGTGGAG
The DNA here is from genome assembly GCA_017414965.1 of Clostridia bacterium. GTDB lineage: Bacteria > Bacillota > Clostridia > Oscillospirales > Acutalibacteraceae > RGIG426. The sequence goes on along the minus strand of JAFQJL010000025.1, from coordinate 213,586 downwards.
ATCACCGATAACAAGCTGACGATCGAAAAGATCGCCGAGTCCACGGTGGTCGAGGTTCGCTTCACGCGAGTGCCTTGCACGCGCGAGTGGGTCGAGGACGAATGGGAGTTCCCGGAGGCCGACGAGCCGATCGAGGACGAACCGGTTGAGGACGATCCCATTGAGGATATCGTCATTGACGACATCGAGCTTCCGGAGGAGGAAGATCCGCTGGAGGGCGATGACGGCGAAGGCGAAGGCGAGCCGTACACCGAGCAGTGGGCAACGGTCACCAAGTCGATCTTCGTGCCGTGGTGGGTCTGGCTGTTGATTGCTGCGGCGATCGGCGGCGCGACCTGGCTCATCATCTTCCTTGTCAAGCGCAAGAAGAAAAAGGAAGAAGAAATGGCCGGATGATCGGCGACTCAAATGAAATAACCGCCTGCGGCGATCTGCCGGAACATCCGGCAGGTCGCCCGACGGGTGTGAGTTTGAGGGTATTTAAATGGTTCTTAAAGGGAAACCGTTGAGATACATTTTAAGGAGGAAAAAGAAATGAAAAAGCAACTTTTCAAAGGCGTTGTTCTGGCGCTGGTGCTGATTCTCTGTATGTCGCTGTTCGGCTGCGAGATCGTGACCAGCCAGGAGCAGGTCCTGCTTAACCCGACCGAGGGTGGCGAGACCACCACGACGGCCGGCGACGTCGACGTTGACGAGCCGGAAACCGATGCGACCGACGACGAGCCGGAGCAGGACGGTGGCGAAACCACCACGACCAAAAAGCAGGAGGGTGGCAAGACCACCTCGACCACCAAGAAACAGCAGTCTTCCGGCAACACGGAGAAGAAGCTCTCCGGTACGTTGGAGATCCAGTGCTGGACCAACGAAAACAGAATGCAGACCGAAGTGTTCACCCGTACTTTCGAAATGTTTGAGAAAGCGACCGGCGTAAAGGTCAAGGCTCACGTTGGCTCGCAGGTCAACCAGGCGATGACCAAGCGTTGGGTGAACGGCAACCCGCCGGATATCGCTTACCTGTCCGGCTCCGGTATTCCGGACGTGGCGCTGGAAGATGCCGGCGCGCTGTACGACTGCACCGATATCATTGAGAACGGTTACGTCTACGGCACCAACACCAAGATCATGGATAAGATCAATCCGAATATGATCGAGCGTACCGACGACGGCCGCATTATGCGTCCTCCGACGGGTGGCGGTTCCGTTTATGGTTACTGGTACGATACCGCTTATATGAAGCAGCTCGGCCTCCAGCCGCCGAAGACCTATAACGAACTGATGAAGTTCGCGGATGCGGTCATTAAGAAGGGCACCTCTCCGTACACCTGCTACGGTATGTCCGGTTCTTACAACGGCTGGGCGATGGTTTGGCCGTCGATCGCGCAGGAACTCGGCCAGAAGAAGTTTGACGAGTTCATTAAGGGTACCAAGGCTGGCTGGAGCGAAGCCGGCGTCAAGAAGATCTACACCCGTTGGCAGAACTTCATTACCAAGGAAGGCGTTCTGACCAAGGGTGCGGCGACGTGGGATCACACCACCTCGCAGATGAAGTGGCTGCAGCACCAGGGCGTGCTGATTGCCAACGGCGAATGGCTGCCGTGGGAAATGGAGACCTCCACGCCGGCCGGCTTTACGATGGAATTTGTCGGCTGCCCGATGGGCGACGACGGTGACAAACCGTCCGTGGTCGTTATCCCAGGCCGTATGATCCTGCCGACCGAGTGCAAGAACATGGAAAACGCGCAGGCGTTCCTCCGCTTCCTGTATCGTGATGACGTGCCGAAGATTTCCGATCTGGTTAACGCTTCCACCTCCACGGCGATGAAGCAGTGCCAGGAATACCAGGATAGCGGCAAGTGCGACGTGTACTACAAGCGCTATGACTGGGGCGATCTGAACACCGAAACCGGCAACTCCGTCCACGGTATTCTGACCGGTGATATCGATGCGGCTACCGCTATCAAGAACGTTATCAACAAAACCACGAAGTAATTTAGGGAGGCGTCCTCTATGAGTGCTAAAATCAAAAAAGCACGTTCTGGGACGCGGCCGACACCTGCACAATGGGGGTTTATGCTGCTTTTCGTGCTGCCCCCGTTGTGTGGATTCGTGTTCATGACCGTTATCCCGATGATTACCTCGGCCTATACGTCGTTTTTTGACTACTCCGGCTACGGCGAAATGACGTTTTTGGGCTGGGACAACTACAAAACCCTGTTTTCCGATCCGCACTTTGGCAATGCCGTGATCAACGATTTGATCATTTTGCTCGGCAAAGAGCTGATGATCGTGGTGTTGGCGGTGTTCTTTGCGTTGACGGTTACGCGCCTGCGTTTCAGCAAGGGCGAAACCAACGTGTTGCGCTTTGTGTTCTACTTGCCGAACATTCTGTCGTCGGTCGTTATTGCGAAGATGTGGAAATACTTCTTCGACTTGAACCTGTTCGGTATCATCACCGGACTGGAACAGCCGAATAACGGTTGGATTGCCGAATACCCGCTGGCCATCATCACGTTTGTGGCGAGCTGGTGCGGTATCGGTGGTTTTATGATCATTTTGATCGCCGCCATCAACAACGTCTCGAACGAACTGTACGAGGCGGCGGAAATGGATGGTGCCGGCCAATGGCGTCAGCTGTTTAGCATCACCATTCCGTTGGTGTGGCCGCAGATCAAGTATATGATCACCAGCATCATTCTGTCGATCGTCGGTTCGAATATGAACTTCGTTAAGCTGTTTATCGGCGACGGCACCGGTAGCTTCACGGTTATGGGTGTGTACGAGTACGACTACGCGTTTACGCGCTTCCGCATGGGCTACGCCAACGCGGTTGCGGTGGTACTGATGATCGCTACTTTGATCGTCACCTACCTTCTCAACTATGTGATCATGAAGAAGGAGGATGATTAAGATGGCGAAAGCAAAGAAAATTAAAAACTTTAATCCGGAAAAAATGTCCGGAGGCCAGGTCGCTGCACAATGGATCATGCGCTTCTTCCTCTATGGTTGGGGGTTGACCATTGCGTTCCCGCTTTACTGGTTGATCGCCACTGCGCTCAAAGACAACGCGGAGTTTATGCAGGGCAACGTCTGGGGTCTTCCGGACAAGATTTTCCTTGTTAACTTCGTTACCGCGTGGATCGATTCGGATATGGCCGTGCGTGTGGGCAACTCGTTGTTCGTTACGGCGATCGCGGTTACCGTGTCGATCTTGATCCTCACGACCAACACGTACGTGCTGTGTAAGTACGATTTCAAGTTTATCCATGCGTTGGAGAAATTCTACTTTGTCTGTATGATGATCCCCATGGCTCTGCTGCTGGTTCCGCAGTATATGCAGGTGGCCAGCTTGGGTCGTTGGATCGAAGCGATCGTACAGAAATTCAATCCGGATTTCACGCTGGTTTTGACCGATAGCTTGGTCACGCTGGGTATTATCTACGGTTTGGGCGGCCTCTGCGGCGGCTTGTATCTCTTAAATGGCTTTACCCGCCGAATCAACAACAGCTTCATCGAAGCGGCGAAGATCGATGGTGCCGGCGAGTGGTACATCTACTCCAAGGTCATTATGCCGTTCTTGAAACCCATCGTCATGTTTGAGGTTTTGACCAAGTCGATGGGCAATTGGAACGAATACCTTACCGCGTTGACCTTCTTGGAATCCGAAGAACATTACACGGTTGCCGTTGGTATCGATAAACTGGTTCGCCAGTATACCTACCAGTCGGACTACGGTGCGGTTTTTGCCGGCATGTTCATTTCGATGATTCCGATTTTGATCCTGTATTGCTTGTTCCAGAAGCAGATCCAGAACGGTATGGATATCGATACCGGTCTAAAATAAGTACTTACCCCTGAATCACTATCCGGTCATTGCGGCCGGATGTGGGGTGTAGAAACAATCGTTTCGTTACGCGCCATCGGGGGCACATCTTGCCTCGTGCTCCCGATGGCGCATCTCTCACCTTTTATGTAAAACAAGTGGACGCTCCTTGCTTAGAGGAACAGGAGAGTATCCGATGATCACTCTCCGTGCGACCATTGAAAGGAATGATTTACATGAAGAAAACTCTTCGCGTTATGTCTGTCATCCTCAGTTTCGCTATGCTGCTGGGACTGCTACCGATGATGGGGCTGAGCGTTTCTGCGAATAACGGCGATCTGTACGCCGGCAACGGCACGTTTGACGATGCCGATGCGGTTGCCGCGGTGTTTGGCACGGCCATGAGCTTTTCCTCGGAAGATGCCAACGGCGAGACGGGCTCCGGCTCGGCCTACGCCGAACTGACCGGTGCTTTTATTGGTGCGGTCAACAAGCCGGTGGAATCCGGCGTGCTGTATGATCTGCAGTTTAAGGTCAAGGGCACCAGTAACGTGACCATTTTCTTGGCCAATGCGGATAACTCGGTGCGTATGGTTCACACCAACGTCATGGCCAGCGGTGGCGCGGCCGGCAGATATTCGACGGCTATCGGCGATACCGGTTGGAATCAGGTGTCCTTCACCTTCTCCATCGCGTCTACGGTTGCGCGTCTGGAACTGACGGCAATGGAATCCGGCAAAACGGTTTACATTGACGATCTCTCCATTGTGCCGCACAAACATAACTACAGCGGCCGCAACTGCGCCTCCTCTTACTACAAGATCACCACCAACGGCGATACGCCGTGGGGTACGGGCGTTGTGCAGACCTGCGGCGCGGCGAAGCCGCTGCCGGAGAACGGCGATCTGTACTATGGCGACGGCTCGTTTGATAGCGATACCGTTTCCACTGTGTTTGGTACCAGCCATTTTAGCTACGACAATACGGTCGGTTACAACGGCACCGGTTCGGCCAAGCGTGTGCTGGCAGAAACCAACTTTACTACGTTCTCGAACACAATTGAGTCCGGTAAACTTTACGACCTGAATTTTAAGGTTAAAGGCTCCGGCACGGGTGCGATTATGTATTTGCGCGGCAACAACGCGAATACCATTCGCATTTTGCATATGTCTATTTTGGGCGCTAATGGTGCTGCGTCCACCTACTCTACCGCGATTGGCGATACCGGTTGGAATCAAGTTTCGCTGACCTTTAGTATGCCGGCGACTTCGTTTGATATCCAGTTTACCGGCTTGACCTCCGGCGGTACGATCTGGATTGACGATCTGACGCTTGCGGAGCACAAGCACGTAGCGAACGAAAACTACGTTTGCGGTGTGACGGCGATCCGTAACGACGGCGATTCCACCGGTGCGCCGGCGGATTCTGCTGTTTGCGGTGCGGATATGACCGCGTTTGCCGGCGCGCAGGGCGTGCTGAGTGAGGACGTGTGCTTGGATCTGTACGTGGGCACTTCGTTGACCGATGCGCTGACTGTCGAACTGAATGCAGACGATTTTGCCAATAACATCGCCCAGCGCGACAATCTTACCTTAAACGTGGTGGACGGCAAAGTCGGCATTAAGTTCCCGGCTAAGAATATGACCGATGAGTTTACCGCTACCTTGAAAAATGGCAACACGGTCCTCGACACGGTTACCTATTCCGTAAAGGAATACGCCGAGACGGTGATTGCTACCGGCAATGCCGCTGCGGTTAAGGCTGCCAAGGCGCTGCTCAACTACGGTGCGGCTGCGCAGGTGGAGTTTGGCTACAACGTCTCTGCGTTGGCTAACGCCGATCTCGATGCGGCGGATCAGACCGTTTCCGCCGACGACATCCTGGGCGTTGTGGAAGAGGGCATCGACCTAACCAATATTGCTGCCAACCCCGATTTTGAAGCGGCGGGCGGCTACAATTCGTATGCTACCGCCAAAGAGATCGTTGCGTCCGGTTCGAGCACCCATGGTAATGTGCTTCACGTTCAAAAGGGCGGCGCCAACACGTGGTTGACGCTGACCGAAGCGATGGAAATGAACGTGCCGTATTACATTTCCTTCCAGATGAAATCCACCACCGAGGCTGGCGGTAGTGTCGAAGGCTCGTTTGCTTTCGACTTTATCGGTGCGTCGCCGAATAACAACAGCTCTTCCGGTCGTGTCACGATCGGTGCCACGAAGGGTGCCGTTGCGGATGCGGATGGCTACTACACCTACACCGCCAAGTTTACTCCGGCGGTTGAGGGCCTCGATAACCTGCAGCTTCAGTCGAGTGCTAGCAATACCAGCCACGTTTACATCGATAATGTGGTTGTCCGCCGTCAGTCTGCGGAAGAACAGGCCAACGTGTTTACGTCTATTAAGAACAACTGGTCGACCGCGGTTGCGGATGTGACCAGCGCGGTCGATGCTACCTATGGCGACGTGGTGAAGATCACCGGTACCAGCGGGAATGCCAATGGCAACAACATCCACGTGAACGCCAATCTCGTTGCCGATACGACGTATACCTTCTCGGCCGACGTTCGCATTACGGATGTCGCGGATGCGGCAGCCAAGACCCCGAGCTTCCGCTTCTATGTCAATGGCAACGACAGCGACGGACATCGGAGCTCTACGTTGACCGGTGCGCAGGATTGGGCTAAGTTCACCTTTGATTTCACGGCGGTATCCGGCAAAGAACTGCTGTTGCAGCTTTTTAAGCTGGGCACGGGTGACATTATCGAACTGGCGAACATCGTCATTATGGAAAAGACCGAGGAGGTCGATCCGATCGATTCCTACCTCGCGACCAAGACGGCTGCTGCCGACTATGACGCGTTCGTTGGTTACACGCTGATCCTCCGTGATACCACGGCGGTCCGCCTGTACTTCAACGAAGAAGTGACGGCGTGCAGCGCGACCGGCTACACCACCGGTGCGGCGGGCGATTACTACTACGTCCAGCTGCCGGCGGTCAAGGCTTCGGCTTTGGACGACGCGGCGACGCTGACCGTTACCACGGCGTCCGGCACGATCACACTGGAGAATTTCAGCGCGCTGACGCCGGCGGCGTTGGTCGTCAAGGCGAACAGCGACGCGGACCTCGCGAAGCTGTGCACCGCTCTTGTTCTGTATGCAGAAGCGGTCAACGCGCTTGCATAAGGAGGGTTTTGTATGAAAAACTACAATGCCCCCGAAATGGAGATTTGCGATCTCCGCCAGTCTGCGTTGCTCACCTTGAGCGACGAGACAGATATCATCCGCCCGTACGGGGATGCCGATCCGGCGGACTGATCGAATGGCAATAACCAAAAACGCCTCCCGAGTTTTCGGGAGGCATTTTTCGTTTGCTTTCGCACCCTACAAGGAGGGAAAAGCACGCGTTATACAATCTTAAAATATTCCTATTTGAGAAGACATTAAATAAAGATTTTCCTTGCGGCATTTTATATATAATGGTATAATTGAATAAAATATTAATCGAAATAGGCGGTATTTTTGACACTTATTTCAGTATTATTAAAATTTCCAAGAATGGAGGGGTATTATGAAACGGTGGCTTCATAATATTTTCGAGAAAATGGCGGCGGTGTTGCGGCGCTCTAACCGAACGCGTGTAGCGGCGGTTGTGCTGGCGCTGGCAATGATGCTGTCTTGCCTACCGTTTGGGATCTTCTCCTCGGCGTATGCCGCGGATCTGATCACCAACGGTGATTTTGGCGACGGATTGGATGGCTGGTACGTTACTGGCGATGTTGTTGCCAAGAATGAAGCAGCCGTACTCTCCTTTGGGGATAATCACGCCTTGCTGGAAAGCCGGCAGGGTGAAGCGTCTGCCGAGGCGGATTATACCGTCAGCTTTGACGTAACGCTTACGCCGGAGGCGACGTTCGTGGCTTCCGTGGCGCAGGCCGGCGTCAGCGCGGCTTCGGTTGCCGGCAACGTCGAGATCGAACTTCCGACGACGGTGAGATCCGGCAACGTCGAGCACGTGACCTACACGTTCCGCACGGCGCCGGATGTGGTTGGTCTGTCGGTGGTGTTTGAGGTGACGGGTGGCACGGCTACTGTTGACAACGTGTCGCTCAAGCGCACCCACGACGCTCCTGCCTATGAGGCAGAGGGCGCACAGGTCGCGATCAAAAACGCCGGCTTCTCCAAGAATTTGACCGATTGGACGGCTTCGGGCGAAGCGGACGTGGTGACCGGTTGGTTTGGCAAGGCGGCCTCTCTGTATCCGGCAGGCAAGGCGGCGGATCTGCGTCAGGAGGTGGCGCTGGAATCCTTCGCGCTGTACGAGTTGCATTACTATATTAAGGCGACTGACGCCGTCAATGCGACCGGTGCTTTGACGGTAACGGCGATCAACAACGGCGCTTCGGCTTCGCTGGTGCCGTATAAGCAGGACGGTAACACCCCGGCTGGCGGTTGGCAGGAAGTGACGCTGCAGTTTGAAACGGCCGATGTGATCGGCACGGCAACGTTGTGTTTGAGTGCCGTTGGCGGTACCGCCGAGACGGCGGTGGCATTTGACGAGATCACCCTTACCAAGATTGCCGATCTGAGCACGATTTCGTACGATTTGGGCAGTGCGCCGGCAAATATGTACGACGGCACGGATTTGTGGAGCTATCAGGCGAACGACAACGCCGCCAAGCAGATCACCATTGCGCAGGGTACGGATGCGACTTATGGCTCTATCTGGACCATCACGGCAGATCCGGACGATTGCGCCCGCAATGCCGCGGATATTAATATGAACCTCAACACGTTGGATGGCACCAAGACGTACGTGGTGGCTTTCGATGCAAAGGTATCGACCGGCACGATGCAAATATCCCCGTTCCTGTATAGCGGCGGCACCGGTCTGGGCACGACGCCGATTGGTCATGCGGCGCTGACGACTGCGTGGCAGCACTTTGAATTTGAGATTGTCGAAAAAGCGGCGAACTGCGTGCATTTCCGCATTGAAGCGGTGCTGCCGTATAACGAGACGATTTCGCTCGCGAACATTTCGGTCACGGAGAAGGCGGATCTTCTGCCGGAGCCGGAAAATATGTATACCGGCGCGGATATGTGGAGCTATCAGGCGAACGACAACGCCGCCAAGCAGATCACTATTGCGCAGGGCACAGATGCGACCTATGGCTCCATCTGGACCATCACGGCAGATCCGGACGATTGTGCCCGCAATGCCGCGGATATCAACGTGAACTTTACTGCGCTGGATGATACCAAGACGTATGTGATGTCCTTTGATGCGAAGGTATCGACCGGCTCGATGCAGATGTCCCCGTTCCTGTATAACGGCGGTACCGGTCTGGGCACGACGCCGATTGGTCATGCGGCGCTGACGACCGCGTGGCAGCACTTTGAATTTGAGATTGTCGAAAAAGCGGCGAACTGCGTGCATTTCCGCATTGAGTCGGTGCTGCCGTATAACGAGAGCATCTCGCTTGCAAATTTGAAAATTGTAGAAAAGATCGGCACTTCGACCTCGACGAGTACCTCGACCTCGACGAGCACTTCGACCTCGACGAGTACCTCGACCTCGACGAGCACCTCGACTTCGACCAGCACTTCGACTTCGACGAGTACTTCGACCTCGACGAGCACCTCGACTTCGACCAGCACCTCGACCTCGACGAGCACCTCGACCTCGACCAATCCGCCGGCACCGCCCGGCCCCGATGAGGGTGAACTGGCGTTCTGGACGCGTTTTTCGGATGGTTGGACGGATAGCCCGTGGCAGCTGGATCCGGTTGTGGGGGCTTATAAGACGTTTACGGCGACGGCTTCTGTGCGTGGTGCCAATGCGATCTATACCATGCCCACGCAGGCAAACCATAACTATCGCCTGACCTTTAAGTACAAGTCGTCTTTGGCGGCCGATTCGGCGGTGCGCGTCTGCGGATATACCGGGTACACGGTTTTGGGTGATTTCCTGACCGGCACAGCGACCGATTGGACGTCGGTTACTTATGAATTTGATACGAAAGAAAGAACCTACACCGGCGTGACGTTTATGCCGTATGTGGTGGCGGGTGATTGGTTCTCGATTGCTGACCTGGTGCTGACCGATCTGGGCGAGTGCCCGCCGGATGAACCGGCGGCGTGGATCGTCAACGGCAACTTCACGGAGGGCGACGGCACGAAGGATTGGAACGGCATTGCCGCCTCCAACATCGTGGCCGGCTCGGCGGGCGCCGAAAGCGGCAATGCGATGAGCATTACCGGTGCGACGGGCGGCTCGAGCGTGACCTACCGTGCGTTTACCAAGCCGGTGGAGATCGGTAAGAAGTACACGCTGCGCTTCCGCACGCGCAACAGCGCGATCGCGGCGGCGGATCTCGGCGCGGTCTACTTTACCAAAGCGGACGGCAGCGGTAAAACGGCGGAAACCAAATTGATTGCTTCCAACGGTGTCTGGAAAGAGTACCGCGTGGACGTGGCATTTGAAGCCGGTTACGAAAATCCGATGCTGCATCTGGCGTTGGCTGAAGGTGTTACCTACAAGTTCGCCGATGTTTCGTTTGAAGAATATCAGCCGCTGTTTGCAAACGGTAATTTTGCAAACGGCACGGTGGGCTGGTCCATCTCGCAGTCGGCCAACGAGCTGCACGGCAATGCGACTGTGGCGGTCGAGAGCCATGCGGAATATGGCAACGTGATGGTGATGACCAAGCCGTATAACGACGATTATATGACCGACGTCAATTCGTCGGCGGTCGTACGAAAGCTGGAAGTTGGTAAGATCTACCGCTTCAGCTACTATTTCAAGACCGATTCGGTGGCCTACGAGCATTATCCGGTATTGCGTGCGCCGAACGGCAGTATTCCGAGTGTCACCAAGGAATCAATGAGCAATGGCTGGACGAAGATCAGCTTTGTGCAATCCGTTGCCGAAGGCGCACAGTTGCCGCTTGTCAGCCTCCGCGTGTTGCCGGTGCAGACCTCTGTGACCGGTGTGGCGAAGTACTACTTTGCCAATCTGACGGTGGAAGAGGAAGGGGATGCCCCGCGCGAGATTGGCTTTAAGAATGCGGGCTTTACCACTCACACAGGCGGCCACCCGAATTTCTGGGGCTCGGCCCATACGGGCGATGCGGCGTTGTATACTTACGACGGCGCGGTGCAAGAGGGCTTGCGTGCGTTTAACTGGATCCGCATCACCGAAAGCGGTTCGACCGTTGCCGATCTGGAACTGCTCGACGGCGACGTGGATGCGGACGGTTGGGCAACCTACAAGATGACCTACACGGCGTCGGCGGCGCATACGCAGCCGCACATTCGTTTCAATCTGCGTCCGAATTACATCGCGTATTTGGACGATGTGAAGATCACCGCCAAGGGAAGCGACACCAATCTGGTAACCAACGGCGACTTTGAAGCCGGTATGGATGGCTGGGGCGGATACGGCACGGCGCTGGAGGTGGTAAATTCCACCGAGAAGAACAGCAAGGTGCTGAAGATCACCGGCGATAACAACCAGAAATGGGGCGCTTGGGCGGCGTCCGATGCCACCGAGTATACCGTTTCGTTTAAGGCGAAGGTGGCGGTTGCTGCCAGCGCGGTGAACGTCACCGATACTGTTGGTGTGTCGGGTATGTCGGCGGCACTTGGCGACCAGGCCCATCGCTTGACCTTCCGCGTGAAGGCGGACGAAGCGGCGCGCGACGGTATGCTGCTGCGACTGCTGTTCTACAAAGATAAGGCACGCACGCTGGTTGACGGCGATGCCACCGTCTATATGCAGGTGCCGATCCTGTCGCTGTCCGATACCGACGGTTGGCAGACGGTCGTGGTCGACTTCGACGCACCGGCCGGTGCACAGTATCTGGATGCCAGCTTCTTCTGTTCGACGGCGGGCGCCGGTTATCTGCTGGACGACGTGAATATCGAACTGATGGGCGAGGCTCGCCTGAATTTCGACTTTGAATATGGCGACGGCGTTCCGGTTGGCTGGAACTTCAATGGCGCCGGCAGTCTGTCGATGGCTATGGGCGACACCAAGAGTGGCGATTATGCACTCAAACTGACCAATACCCCCGGCGGTACGCTGACCTCCGGTGTGTTCGAGTTGGATCCGAACGCCACCTATGCCATCTCGTATTGGATCAAGACCAAGTCTCCGTCGACGAACAACCGCTTCTCTTCGACGCTGTATATGCTGGATGCCGATGGAAACGGTGCGCCGATCTATGTCTACAGCGGCGCGGAGGAAAACAACTGGCGCAAGCAGGCGACGTCGACCGGCTTTGCTTGGAACAACTGGGTGTATGGCTCTACCATCAATCCCCGCAATCCGGAAGGCTGGCAGCACATTCGTATGACGGTGACTACCGGCGATACCTGTGCGCAGGGTTACCTGACGTTGAAGATCGGTGCAGCGGAATTGCTGATGCTGGATGCGGTCGTTGTGGAGAAAGAGTTTGCGCCGACGACGGTTGACGAGGCGAACAAGTACGCCGCCTCGGTGCTCGACTTCGAAGAGGTCGATTCGACCGGTGCGCCGGCCAGCTGGTATTTCTGCAACGCCGGCAGTCCCGATCCGGTACTGGATATCAGCACCGAGTATTACCACAGCGGTAAACAGTCTGCGCACCTCAAGTACGATACCCGCACCGGCGGAGCGTATCTGCTGGGCACGGAGCTGTTGCCGATTTCGCAAGAGGGCGACGTCCGCGTTTACGAGCATTCCTTCTGGATGCGCTCCCGCGGCGGTTCGCATGGCAATATCAATCTCTCGTTGTGGTATTACGACGAAAACGGTGTGAAGCTGTTTGAGTCGGGTGTCGATGCCATGGCGAGCCACACGGGCGGCACGCGTGCGACCTTCAGCGGCAGCGACGAAGTGTCCGATTGGCGACAGGTCGTCACCCGCACCAAAATCCGCACGGAAGTTAACGGCGCGCCGGTCAAATACGTGGCGCTGGTGTTCGTGATGAACATGGGTGCCGGTGAGGTATGGCTGGACGATATCTTCTTTGATCAAGTGGAGGACGATTACGATATCGTCGTCACGGCGGACGACTTCCACGCGTTGGACGATGCGGGCAATTTCGCTTTCTGGAAGGCCGAGGGTGCGACCCTTACGCAGAAGGTGGACGCCAAGGAAGGAACGTACGCCAACTTGAAAGTCGCAAAGAACGGCGGCAAGATGGTGATGCGTACCGACACGACTGCCACCGAATACCAGTACGCCTATCAGATCCGCTATAAGAGCGACTATGCGGTGACGGCAAATCTGCGCTTCTATAATTACCGCAACGAAGAATACACCGGCGAAAAGCAGAGCTTCCAACTCGGTGCAACGGGCGGTAAGTGGCAGACCGAAGAAATTCGCTTTACGGCGGCTTCTGCCACCAATATGGATCTGGAACTGGCGGTACGCGCCGGCGCAGAGCTGAACGTCAGCGACGTTGTGCTGATGCTGCTTGCCAAGCCCGCTACCACGATGTCGTGGAACGGCCACTGGGTTGGTTATGCTCCCAGCGCAATGGACTTCGATCAATACGATCATTCTTACTATCGCCAGTCGTTTACACTGGATGAACTGCCGGAGACGGCGCCGTTCCAGTGCACCGGCGACGATAACTATCAGTTGTTTGTGAACGGCAAGTTGATTTACGATAATTTGGATGCCGGTTTGGACGTTTGGACCAACATTCTGGTTATCGATTTGGCAAAACATCTCGTCAAGGGCGAGAACGTTGTGGCGTTCAAGCTGTACAACCACGGTGCTTACGGCGGTCTGTTGTACGACGGACGTTGGCAGCTGCCGAGCGGTAAGGTGTTGGAGGTTCTCTCCGGCTCGCAATCGACCGTCTATCTCAATCCGCCGACGGAAGAAGATGCCCCGAAGGGTTGGAATGAAGTGGGCTTTGACGATTCCGAATGGAAACGCGTCATTTCTTACGGCGCGCCGCCGACGCAGCCGTGGGGCGGTGTGTTGTTTGACACCTCTGCGTACATTGACAACCAGATCGAGCTCATTAGCGTAGACGGCGCGGACACTCTGGTGCGCGACCTGACCTTTGAGTTTACGATGAATATGAAGATCTTCGCCAAGCCGGAGACGACTTCGCCGATGCAGATGACCATCTGGCGCAAGAACTCCATTGATTCGCTCACCACCGTCACCGCCACTATTTTGGAAAACGGCGATATGACCAAGTGGCCGGTCGGAGAAGAGTTCTCAGTGAAGATGCAGGTTTCGTTGCCGGATTACATTGAGGACGGCAGCTATACGCTTCAGCTTTCCGAAACCTATTTTATGTTCACCAACGACGACATTCTGGAAAACAAGTTTGTTGATTTCCGCGTGCTCAACGATTACGTTCCGGTTGAAAACGAAGCGTCCGTTGAAACGATCAACGGCACGCCGCAGCTGGTTATCAACGGCGAAAACTATCCGAACCTTTGGTGGGAAGGCAACGCCTATAATCGTCCCACCGGCTACGACACCATTGCACAGTCCGGTATCGAAACAATTTCGGGTTGGCATTTTTCGCTTACCAATTCGGCGGAAACCGGTATCTATATGGAAACGGATACGCTGGATCTCCGCAAGGTCGATTCGATCATGAACATGGTCGTCAACTCCGCTCCGGAAGCGTACATCATCGTGGGTATCAGCGTGGATGCTCCGAAGTGGTGGTTGGAACGCCATCCGGATGAGGAGATCGTCACCTACGATGCCGATGGCGCGGAAACTCGCCACGTGTATGTATCGTTTGGCTCGCTCTTGTGGAGAAAACGCGCCAACGAATTGCTGGGTGAATTGATGGCGCATATGAAGGCGCAGCCGTATTGGGCGCGATTGATCGGCGTGAAGTTCTCCGGCGGTCGTACCGGCGAAATGATGACCATGGGCTACTACGACGATTCGCCGGCCGCGCACGAGTATTTCAAGGCTTATGCCAAACGGTTGTACGGCGATATCGAAACCCTGCGTGAGGCGTGGAACGATCCGACCATTTCGTCTTTTGATGCGATCACGCCGCCGACCTATGAGGAATGGAAATACGATTACTCCGGCTACGGCGAAGCGGCCGATCCGGATCTGCCCGGCAGCCAGAAGGCTATCGACTATAAGTTGATGCTGGACGTGATGACGGCGGATTCGATGCTGAGCTACGCCAAGACCATCAAGGACGCGACCAATAACAAGTTTATCGTCGGCGCCTACTACGGCTATATGTGGATGGGTCCGGCAATCGGCACGTCGCATACCGATCTGACGCGTGTGTTCAAGAGCGATCTGATGGATTTCTTCGTTAGTCCGGTTGGCTATAACGACCGTGACCTCGGCGAAAGCCCGTACACGCAGGCGGTGCCGGATACGATCGCACAGCACGGCAAACTGCTCATTGCCGAGCAGGATAACCGTACGGTGCTGACCGGTCAGTACGCCACCTCGTTCTGGAATGTGGAGGATGACATCTCCATTGGTCGCACCCACACTATGGAAGATACCATCATTCAGTTCCAGCGCGATCTTGCCTACAATATCGGTAACGCGCAGGGTATGTGGTACTACGATATGATGGGCGGCTGGCATTCGGAGAAGCAGATCTACGATTTCACTCACGATGCCGTGGCGGAATACCAGTTCTATTCGTTCTTGGAAAAGGATCCCACTAACGATTTTGCGATCATCATTCCGACCGAGGGATCCGCTTACGCCGATACCAGCGATCCCAACCACGATATCAACTATATGCAGATGTACACGACGCACCGTAAGATGCTGAGTGACATGGGCGCCAGCTACGACGTCTACACCATCGAATCGTTGGTGGACGGCTTGGTGCCGGAGCACAAGATCTACCTGTTCCTTGACATTCGTCATATGACCGCCCGCTACGCCGAGGCGATCCGCAAGCATTGCTTGAACGACGATAAGATCAACATCTTCCAGTATAAGACCGGTCTGATCGACGATGAAGGCTTGGATATGGCCAACATGAAGGAATTGATCGGTATGGAGATCGTCAACACGCCGGAGAAATCCAGCGGACAGATCGTAGTCACCAACGATGCTACCGAGATCACGGAAGGCCTGCTCGGACAGGAATTCGGCGGATACGTCAACGCGAGCATCAAGTACTACTCCAACGAATTCGCGGTTGCCGAGGGTCAATCCGGTGTGATCGAGCTCGGTCGCTATAACGATAGCAACCGCATCGGTTTCGCGATGAAGGATATGGGCGACTGGACCAGTGTGTACTTCCATTCCACCTATCTCAGCCGTGAGATCTACCGCAACATTCTGGAGATGGCGGGTGTGCACATCTACTCCGACGATCCGGGCGACATCATCTGGGCGAACAGCGCCTACGTCGGCGTGCATCATGTCGGCGGTGGTAACAAGACCATCAAGCTGCCGGGCAACTACGCGGTGTACGACGTGTTTGCCAAGAAGACGGTTTCGCTGGATACCGATACGATCACCTATCAAGGCGAGATCGACGGCAGCAAGCTGTTCCGTCTGACCAAGGCGAACACCTACTCGCTCTTGTCTTATGTGAAGGGCGGACACGGCAAGGCGTCCATGCAGGGTCTGCAGCAGGTCAAGCCGGGCACGACTCACACCATCAAATTCACGCCGGATGCCGGTTATATGGTGAAGCAGGTCACCGTCAATGGTGAGCCGGTGAAGGTCGCCGACAACCAGCTGACCATTTCGAAGATCAGCGAATCCGCGGTGGTCGAGGTGCAGTTTGCACGTGTCCCGTGCGCTCGCGAATGGGATGAATTGGATTGGGATGTCCCCGAAGACGAACTCGTCGAGGATGACCCGACCGAGGATGAACCCATCGAGGATATTGTTATCAACGATATCGAGCTTCCGGAAGAGGAAGATCCGCTGGACGGCGATATCGGCGAAGGTGAAGGCGATCCGTACACTGAGCAGTGGGCGACGATCACCAAGTCGATGTTTGTCCCGTGGTGGGCTTGGGTGCTGGCGGCAATTGCCGTTGGCGGTATTACGTGGTTTATCATCTTCCTTGTCAAGCGCAAAAAGAAAAAGGAAGAGGAAGACGCAGAAGCGGCAGATCCCAAGGCTAAGCAGCCCGTCGCAAAAGCAAACGAGGAATAATCCTCTAAGCAGAATGTAAGAAAACGCCTCCCGATTTTTCGGGAGGCGTTTTTGCGCCCGCCGCCACCGGATATCCGTCGGGGACGGCGCTTGCGACGTCCCAAATCCCGCCAAAACAAAAATAGGTACGATTTTATAAATAAATGGGGCAAAAAAATAAGAGAGAAAGCGCTGTTTGTTTTCGAAAAAGTTAAAAAATCTTAAAATATTCACAAAAACACCCATAACAACCTAAAAATATTCGCACACAGGATGGTTTTTCTGTTATAATGTTTGTACAGTGGTAAAATTGTACTGTTTTAGGAAAAACACTCCGATTTTTTTGGATTATCCACTCAAATCAAGGCTTCGCAGCGGTTGCTGCGCATTTTGATTTTGAGGTAGAAAACGTTTTCTTGATTTTTTCGGGGATGACGTTGCAATAATCCTTTAATATTATGGAAAAAAGGCTTGACGATTCGCTGTATATTCTTTATAATGTAAAGAAAGGGCTAATCGTTTGCCTTTTTGGACGGCAAAAGGAGACGTCTCCTTTTGCGTTGGGACTGTGGTCCCAACATTCTCTTGCTCCCTCGCCCCGTGGGCATTACCTTGTTAGCAAAAAACCTTTACATATAGCACAAATTTGAAAGGAATGGTTTGGAATGAAGAAAACAATGAGTGTCATTTCCGTAATCCTGAGCCTCGCCATGCTGTTGGCGTTGCTGCCGGTTATGGGCTTGACAGCCTCGGCCGATGCGACCGACTTGCTCGGTGGCGCCGGCTCGTTTGACACGGACATTTCGATGTTCACGTTGAGCGAAACCAGTTATTGCGAGGATTACTATCGTGGTGAGGGCCAGGCTTGTGTGAATGGCCACGATACCACGCAGGCGCACAGCGCAGTAGCGGATACGGAAGTATTCACCTGGGCGGAAACGGCCGGTGTGAATGGTTCCGGCGCGTTGTTGATTACGCCGACTGCGCAGGGCGGTAACACGCCGTCTTCCGTCACCATCTCTGGTATGGATACGACCAAGATCTATACGGTTTCTGCGAAGGTTAAGTGGAATAATGCTTACCTGCTGTGGAACTACTATGCTCCGGAGCAGACGGGTTACACCGGTCGTTGGTCGAATGCCTATGTAATCGACAAAACTGGTGCAGCTCGTGCGAACGTTACCACCGGTCCGGATGCGGATGGCTGGTACACGTATTCGTTCTCCTTTAAGGCTGGCAGTAACTATGCGGAGTGGGCTTCGATGACCATGGTTCCGTCTGTCTATGCGATCAATGCAGAGGCAGGTTCGGCTGTGGCCACCGGTTCCGGTGTTGATGCAGAGAACCATTACATTCTGCTTGACGATTTGACGGTCACCGAGCATGTTTGCGCTGATGAAGATGGAGACGGCGTTTGCGGATTGCAGTACCACGATTACGCCACGGCCAAGAGTGGCGCTACCGGTGCCAGTGCAAATGAGCCGGAGGCCAACGGTGTTATTAAAAAGGCCTGCGGCACCTCGTTTGAGATCGAGGGCGTGGATCCGGACGACCTGTTCGAGGGCGCGTATGTCGGCGACTACGAGATGGACCTGACCTCCGCGGGCAATGGGTACACCGGTTGGGCGGATATCGAGGCAGGCAAGAACTATGAGATGCACTACTGGTATAAGCCGACTGGCACCAACACCTCCAGTCGTGTGAACATCGAGTTTGCGACGGATAATAGTGCCAATGCTCTTCGTTTGAACAACTACGGTAATACGGCTGCGTTGGAAACGGATGCGAATGGTTACAACCATCACGTCATCTATTTCTCGACGAAGAAAGAGGTGCACAACTCCGTGCGCTTCCAGATCTGGAATACCTCTTCCTCCGCGGCTGGTAGCGGTATCGTGAAGAAGATTACCTTGGTTGAACACACTGAGCACCACGCGGCGGATCTCACTGGCGCTTGCGTGCAGACAGTGTACTACCTGCCGGCAGAAGCCGAGGCGGGCCAGGCTTACAACACGAACAGCCAGGCTTGCGGTGCGACCGACTGGACCGACGACGTACTGTGCGGCCTCGGTTCGTTTGATAACGCTACCGCCAGCAAGGCGTATGTCTGGGCGGACAAAACTCCGGTCGAGGTGGACGGCAACTATTGCATCGATATCTCCGCTTATTCCACTTCGCGTGGTTTCCCGATCACCCCGGGCACGCAGTACGACTTCTCCTTCAAATTGAAGCTGGATACCACCGCCGGTACGCCGACTAATGGATCCTTCGTTACGGATATTCGTACGCCGACCGGTAGTTCCACCTCGGCTCCGCGTCTGTCCAACATCACCATCTACACGACGGCGAACGGCCTGTATGGCGGCAACGTGTTTACGGTTACCGAGTTGGAAGACGGCTGGTATCTGTATGAGGTCGGTATCAAGTACGAAGCCGCTACCTCGTTCGGTATCTCCTTCGGTAGTGCTTCGCCGGCTGTGCGTTATATTGACGATATTAAGCTGACGCCTCACACCGAGCACACCTACGGCGAGGAAGGCAACTGCACGAAGTCCTATCTGAACATCGGCACCACTGGTGCTAACGGCAACAGCAACATCGCGGCGTTGCTTACGGATTGCCCGGCGGTGAAACCGTTGCCGGAAAACGGCGACCTGATGTATGGTTGCGGCTCGTTTAACGGTAGCTTGAATGGCACCGGTGCGCTTGTCAGCAGCTCTAAAATCACCTACGACGCCGCCGTGGATGCGGGCAACGATCCCAACTCCGGTTCGGCTAAATTGGATTGCACAACCGCTGGCTGGAACGGTCGTTTGACCCGCATCGTGCATCCGGTGGCTGGCCAAGCGTATGAGTTGGTGTTCAAGTATCGCATTTCGGATGCAGAGGGCAATACCTATAGCCCGGCTGAAGCGGGGCTTGGTACAACCTTCCACACCAATGGCACCTCGGGTACGGCTCGTTGGGTCAACTGGTATATCAACGCCGTTACGGATATCGGTAATGGTTGGTATCAGTTCCGTCGCGTGTTCCGTCACGACGATGCTTCGATGGATTTCTATATCCACTTGATGGCTTCCACTTGGACGGGTTATTATCTCCACATTGACGATTTGGCAGTTATCAATCACGTGCATGCGTTGGATGATAATGGTGCTTGTACGGACACCATTTACACGCGTGTCAGCGGTACGAATGGCACCGCCGCGTGCGACCACGTGGAGGATATCGCCAAGTTCACTGGCGCGACCGCTACGCTGAGTGACGTAATTAAGCTCAACCTGCACCTGAAGACCAATATGGACGCTGCGAACCTGACCGTGAAACTGGATGAGACCCAGTATGCGAACAACAAGTCCCAGGCGGCGGTTGGCTATGAGTTGCCGCTGACGGCGACCGCAACCGACGGTGTTTACACCGCTGAGGTTCTGTTCCCGGCGAAGAATATGGCCGACGTTATCACCGCGAAGATCATGAACGGTGAGACCGAGATGGATACCATTTCTTATTCCATTAAGGAATACGCGATGGCGGTTGTCAACGGCGAGTATACCGATGCAGAAAAAGCAACTGCCAAGGCTATGCTCAACTATGGCGCTTCCGCGCAGACCTATTTCAACTACAAGACCTCTACTCTGGCCAATGCCGATTTGGATGCCGCCGATCAGGTGATCGACGTTGAAAATATTGCTGGTGTCGCAGGGGAAGAGGAAGTGGCTGTTCCGGACGTGATGCCGCTGACCTCGGTTGGCAGCTACGGCGCTCACAACGATTCGGATTTCACAATCAGTGATGAATACCCCTTCGGTCGCGGCTACAAGATTAGTCCGATTGCCGATCGCTCCTCCGCTTTCAGCTATGCACACTTTGGTATCGAAGACGATGACGATATGGTGGCGGGCACGACCTACACGTTGAAACTCTGGTACAAGATTGTTGATGATACTGTCAATAATACGTTGACTCCGTCGACCAATCTGTACCTGTGGACTACCACGTGGGCTTCGCAAGGTGTTACGCTGAGCAATGCGGATGGCAACTGGCATTATATCGAGAAGGTTATCACATACGTTGGGCCGACGGGACGTGACTATCGTGGTATTCAGTTCCAGTCTACGGTTGGTGTTGGCGATTCTATTGAGTTTGCCGGTATCACCGTACAGGAAGCGTATGAGGATAACAGTGGCGAGATGCTGGCTAATTCCACGCTTGCGAACTTGGATAAGGCTTCCAATTATGGTACTTCTTATGGTTGGCAAAAGTATGGTAATACGTTTATTGCGGCATATAACGAAGAGATCGGCGCGAATGCGATTTCTTCTACCGGCGACGGACAGTGGCTGCGTATTTATCTGAATGATGTGACCGAGGTTGGCAAGACCTACACCTTCTCCTTTAAGGCAAAGGCGACCGATGCGACTACCGGAGATATTAAGGATCTTACGATTAGCGGCATGCGTATGTATGATGGTCAAACCTATGATTACACCACGGCCGATACTCCGAACGTATTCAAGTTGACCGCTGGTGATGCCGATGCGAACGGATGGAAGACCTACACCTACACCTACAAGCCGACTGTTGCGTATGCGAGTGGGGAGCATATGATGTTGGCGCTCGCTGCGGGTCAGGTTTGGTCGATTGCTGAGCCTTCCTTCACCGAAGTTGTTCCGGAAGTTACTCCGGTTGATACCTACAAGGCTGGTGTTACCGTTACTGACGATGCGATGAAGTCGGTGTTCTTGGGTTACTCGCTGATTCTCCGCGACCAGACCACCGTTCGTCTGTACTTCACCGAGGATATCACCGCGTGCAGCAACGGCGAAGCGGTTATCAACAACGACGGCACCAACAAGTACGTCGAACTGCCGGCGGTCAAGGCTACCGGTCTGGATACCGTTGGCGAGCTGACGGTGACTACTGCGTCTGGTACTGTCACGCTGACCAACTTCAGCACGTTGGCTCCGGCTGCTCTGGCCGCGACCAAGGATAACGCGCTTGCGAAGGTTTGCACCGCGCTCATCCTGTACGCTGAAGCGGTTAACGCGTTGGTATAAGGAGGGGTTGACCATGAAAATGTACAACACTCCCGAAATGGAGATCAAGAATCTCCGTGCGGTTGCCGTCCTCACCACGAGCGACGAGACCGAAATCATCAATCCGTTCGGCGACGACGCCGATCCCGCGGACTGATCGAATAGCACAATAACCAAAACGCCTCCCGAATTTTCGGGAGGCGTTTTTCTTTTGCGGTAGGGCGTTTCCGCGTCTCACGGCAACCTCATAAAATCTTTGCTTAATCGTGCAAAAAATGGTAAAAAGGTCGTGACATTTCCGGTCGGGTATGTTACAATGAACTCACAGAAAGTCCCGGGAGGATGATATTATGGATAAGCGTTTTGCCCCCGCGCCGTTTTGGTTTTTGAATCATCGCTTGGAGGACGACGAACTGCGTCGTCAGCTCAAGCTGATGAAAGAAAGCGGCGTCGGCGGCTTTTTTATTCACCCGCGTGCCGGTCTTTTGACGCCGTACGGCTCGGACGAGTGGTTCCGCGTGGTGCGATTGATCGTCGAGGAGGCCGATAAGCTCGGTCTGAAAGCGTGGCTGTACGACGAGGATCCGTTCCCCAGCGGTGCGGCCGGCGGTTACATCACGATGGAGAATTTGGGCTTCGTCGCGCGCGGTATGAAGCACAAAATCGTGGAGCCGGACGAGACCGGCCGCGTGTTCGCCGATCTCGGCGAGGTCGGCGTGTTGGCGGCGTTTTCGTACACGCCGGATCCGGTGCGCGGCGCGGTGGATTTTGAGGATATGACCGGCAAGGCCGGCGTCCTGCGCGAGAATTATTTCAAGTCGCCGTGGTTTAACGCCTATTACTGCGACTGGCGCGAGGATCGTCCGTACACGCACGAGCGCGCGGAGACGTTCTATCCGCACGTGGTGTTCGAGGGACAGGTGTCGGCCGGCCGCAAGGCGATGGTAATCTACACCGAGCCGGCGATGGGCGGTAAGTACAAATACATTCCGGATTGCCTCAATCCCGATTGCGTCAAGCGGTTTATCGAACTGACGCACGAGAAATACAAGGCGACGGTGGGGGAGTATTTCGGCACCACCATCCCGGGCATTTTCACCGACGAGCCGTTTATCGGCGGCAGTCTGCCGTGGACGGCGGCGTTTGCCGAGACTTTCAAGCAGATGCACGGCTACGAGTTCTTGCCGCAGGCGTATCGGCTGTGGCTCGGCACGGATGAGGATTGCCACCGACTCCGTCGCGATTACTGGAACACGATCAAGCATCTGTACCGCACGAGTTTCTTCGGCCAGCTCTCCGATTGGTGCCACGAAAACGGACTGGAGTTCGTGGGACACGTCAACTCGGAGGAGGATCCGTTCGCGCATTCGAGCGATGGCGGCGCGTACGCCAATATGAAATATCTGGATACGCCGGGATGGGATCATCTGGCGCAGAACATCGGCAACCGCGAACGTCCGGCGCTGCTGTTCGGTGCGCACAGCATCTGCTCGGCGGCGCGACAACTCGGCAAGGATCGCGTGCTGTGCGAGTGTATGGCGTGTAACCCGTACACGTTCGGGCCGCGCGATATGCGCCGCATCGCCAACTGGTTGTTCTCGCAGGGTGTCAACTGGATGGTGCCGCACGGCTTCTATTACTCGTACGACGGCACGCGCAAGCACGATGCCGGCAAATCTTTCTTCTTCCAGGATCCGTACTTTGATCGGTTCCCGTCCTACGCGACCTATACGACGCGCGTGGGCTCGCGGATCGCCGCCGGCAAACCGTTAGGGAACACCGCGGTGTTGCAGCTTGCGGATCGCATCGCCGGATTTATGCCGGCCGAGCCGGACAAAGCCAAGGCGGTGCGCCGTCATCTGTTCCGCGCGATCGCGGGATTGGTTGAGCACCACATCGAATACGAAAACATCAGCACCGAAACGATGGAGGGGGGCACCGTCGCTGATGGCGTGGTGACGCTGGGAAATCGACAGTATACGCAGGTGTTGGTGCCGTGTGCGGCAAGCGAGACTTCGCCGCTGATCGAGAAAATGAAAGCCGCCGGCGTGCAGGTGTTCTTCGGCGAGGACGGCCACTTCGACTGGGAGGCGATCCTCGCGGGTGCGGTGCACACGCCGATCGCCGGCACCGGCGCGGAGGATGTGTTGGCTAACCGCCTCGGTTACGCGGACGGCGAGGAGTTGTTCCTGTTCAACAACGCCACCACGGTCGCCACGCTCGAACTCGAGGGCGAGTGGGCGTTGTGGGATGCGGACGAGGATGCCTACTATCGTGTGGAATGGCCGTTGTCGCTGTCCGGCTACGGTGCGTGCCTGCTCAAAGAAATGCCGACCGATCGGACGGCTGCGCTTCCCTTGTGGACGAAACCGGCCGAGCCGTTTGCGCCGCTGGAGCAGGATTTCACCTATCGTCCGTTGGGTGCGCTGGTCACCATCACCGAATGGCAGATGCAGCTGCATACTGCGACCGGCACCGACTTTGATGTCGCGCGTGAGTTTTGTCTGATGCGTGAGATCGCCGGCACGGAACTGAATTATTTGAAAAATCTCGATCGCCCCATTTTTGATATGGCGCCGGTGGTGCCGTCGCCGTATCCGGTGAAGGCGACCTACACGACGACCTTCCGTATGCCGAAAACAGACGGCGGCAAGCGTCGTCTGTTGATCGAGGGTCGCACGCTCCGCGGAAGCTGGACGATGTCCTTAAACGGACATCCGTTGACGGATGCGGATTTTGCGGCGGATCTCGTTTACGATTTTACCAACCGCACAGCGGATGTGACCGCGTGGTTGCAGGAGGAAAATACCCTGACCGTGTCGTTTGACGAGGCGGCGGAATTTGACGGCCTGGAAAGCGCGATGTACATTATTTAAGAAAACCCGTCTGTGCTCAGCGCAGACGGGTTTCATTATCTTAACAAATTTACATCAAAAGCGAAAAAACCCCAAAATATTGGCGTTATTGAGAATTTGTTGTGGTAAAATGGAGTTGTATAAAGCGCTTCCTATGGGAGGTAGTGTTATGCTGGTTATTAAAAATGCACGCTTGATCGTTGGCGGTCGCGTTTGCGACGATACGACCAAAGCGCTGGTGATAGAGGACGGTTACATTCGGGCGATCACCGATACCCCGCCTGCGGATGCCGAGGTAATCGACGCCGAGGGCTTGTATTGCTCGGCCGGATTTGTGGAATTGCATACTCACGGCATCAACGGCTACGATTTTATGGACGCGGATGCCGCCGGTGCGGGAAAGGCGCTTGTCGACTACGCGCGGTTTGGCGTGACCGGCGTCTACCCGACGCTGATGACCGCCTCGGCCGAGGATCTGGCGGCGGCGCTGGACAGTCTGCGCCCGTTGGCAGAGACACCGTCCGACGGCGCGCAGTTCTTGGGCGCGCATATGGAAGGTCCGTACTTCAACGCCGCGCAAGCCGGCGCTCAACCGCCGGAGGTCTTGCGGTTGCCGGACGCCGAGGAGGTCACGCGCTTTTTAAACGCGTATCCGTTTATCCGTCGCTGGGATCTGGCGCCGGAGCTGGAGGGCGCCGCCGAGGTGATTGAAACGCTCGTTTTGCGTGACGTGGTGACCGGCGTAGCGCACACGGACGCCGATTCGATGACCATATTGCAAGCGGCTATTCAAGGCTGCACGGTGGCTACGCATCTCTATTCGGGGATGTCCTCGGTCAACCGCAAGGACGGTTTCCGTCACGGCGGTGCGGTTGAGGGTTGTATGCTGGCAGACGACATCACCGCCGAGGCAATCGGCGATGGCATCCATCTGCCGCCGGAGTTGCTGCACCTGACATGGAAGGTGAAGGGCACCAACCGGATGGCGCTGGTGACCGACTCCAATCGCGGCGCGGCAATGCCGGAGGGCAGTGCCGGACGCATCGGACATTACGAAACCGGCGTGCCGATCGTCGTGGCTGACGGCGTGGCGTGGCTGCCCGATCGCTCGGCGTTTGCCGGTAGTATTGCCACGATGGATCGCACGGTACGCACCGCCGTCTACGAGGCCGGTATTCCGCTGGGGGATGCGGTGCGGATGGCGACCGCGACGCCGGCAGCGGCGATGGGGCTGACCGATCGCGGCGATCTGCAAGAGGGGCTTCGTGCCGACGTGGTGTTGTTTGACGATCGCATCACGGTGCACCGCACGATCGTCGGCGGAAAGACGGTATATATTCGGTAAAATCGCGAAAGCGAAACAAATAGAGGAAACGAAAGGAACGTGAACAACATGGTATTGGATATCTCTAAAACAGCTGTAGAACTCGGTGAGAAGGCTGCGAAAAAAACGGCGGAATTGCTTAACAAGGCGATTGCGGAAAAAGGGTGCGCCCGCTTGGTGCTGT
Source organism: Clostridia bacterium (assembly GCA_017414965.1). GTDB lineage: Bacteria > Bacillota > Clostridia > Oscillospirales > Acutalibacteraceae > RGIG426. The sequence goes on along the minus strand of JAFQJL010000025.1, from coordinate 187,263 downwards.
CGACCGGTATGTCTCAGTTTGAGACCATCTCGGCGCTGGTGAAAGAGGACGTGGATTGGTCGGTCGTGGAGGTGTTCCACCTCGACGAGTACGTCGGTATGAGCATCGATCATCCGGCGAGCTTCCGCCGCTATATTCTGGATCGCTTCAATGCGTTTGTCAACGTCAAGAAGCTGTATCTGGTCAACGGCGAGGGCGACGTGGAGGCCAACATCGCCGAGCTCACCAAGGCATACAAGGAAGCCCCGATCGACGTGGCGCTGATCGGCATCGGCGAGAACGCGCACATCGCGTTTAACGATCCGCCGGCGGATTTCGATCGTCAGGAGTCTTACATCACCGTCAACCTCAACGAGACCTGCCGTCAGCAGCAGCTCAACGAAGGTTGGTTCCCGAACATGGATGCCGTGCCGCGTCAGGCGATCTCGATGACCGTTTCCGAGATCATGCGCTGCCGTTCTATCGTGTCCGCCGTGCCGCACAAGGCGAAAGCGGAAGCGATCAAGAATACGATGGCGTGCGAGCTGACCAATATGGTGCCGGCGACGATGCTCAAGCAGCACGGCGACTGGTATCTCTACATCGACGAGAATTCGGCGTCGCTGATGGATCGCTGATAAAACGAACATAAAAAAGTCCCCGAAGGAACGCCTTCGGGGACTTTTTTATTCAGAAGCAAGGGATTCCTGCATCAAGCGGAACTTTTGCGGGGAAAGTCCGGTCGACCGACGGAAGACGGAGGCGAAGTAACTGCCGTCGTTAAATCCGCAAAGGGCGGCCAGCTTGGTGACCGACCAGTCGGTCGTCTGCAACAAATGCACCGCCTTGGAAATGCGCATATGGTTGAGATATTCGCTGAAACCGAAGCCGGTAGACCGCTTAAACGCCGAGGAAAAATATTCTTTCGTGTAGCCGAATTCCTTTGCCACGGCCGCCAATGTCAGTTGTTCGCAACAATGCTCTTTTACGTATTCGGCCGCCTTGTGCATCCGCGAATCCAACGCAGATAGCGTCACGGCCGGCTGTTGAGCGTCCGCCATCGCTAGCAGCGATAGAATCTTGATGAGGTTGGCATTGATGTAATAGGAGTAGTACTGACCGTGCTTTTGCGGCGCTTCATTTAAGTCCTCAAAGCACTGCTGGATGCGTTTTTGCAACGGCTTCGGCAGACGATAATGGTGTTTGTCAAACAACGGCAAAAACACCGGCGGAATGTCTGCTTTGTAAGGGGAGAGCAGATAGCGCACGTGCTGCTCGCCGGCGTCGCTGCCGGGGACACGCATAGTCTGGTGCACCGTCATTTCGGGAATCAAAATGATGTCGCCCTCTTGGATGTCGTAGATGGAGGTCTCGATGAAGTGGCGGCGCGTGCCTTTGGCGAGATAGTAAATCTCGTACCAGCCGTGGTAGTGAGCGTTGGGCATATTAAAGCCCGGCGCCTGCGCATAGGCGAAATCATCGCGTGAAAACATTTGCAGACTGCGGTTCATAACCCATCCTCCTACACATTAAAAATCTTTTATCTTTACCCACTATACACTATTTTTTTCAAAAAATCAAGAATTTATTAAACAAAGGAAAAAAGAAACAACCCCGTCTGTAAAGACGGGGTTGTTGGCGTTTTACTTTTCGATCCAAAGGTGAGGAGTCGATGCCAGACCCGAAAGTGGGTGATGGGCGGTCAAGGCGTTGGCAGGTGTGTTGCTTACCTTGATCGACAAGGTGTTTTCGCCCATGACCGTGTAGCCGCCGATGTTGAGGCGATAAGGCTTCCACAACAGGGTGTCTACGGCGGTTCCGTTGACGATCACCTCGGCGATCTCGCGAACGTCACCCAGATCCAACGTCAGCTGACCGCCGGTGGCGGAGAACGTCGCGCGATACTCGACGGCGCCGGAATATGTTTCCAGTCCGAGCTTGTCGAAGGTGCAGGGCGGTGTTTTTACCGTCTTGCCGTCCGGCAACACGACTTCCCAATTTTCCAGCGGAATTTCCTGCGACGGCGTATCGAGGAAATACAAGAGAAGCGATTCCGACGGCTGCATCCGATAGGTGATGACGGTGCGGTCGCCCTGCTGTACGGTTTCAAACGGCGTGGCATCACCGGTAACCGGATCCAATCGGTAGCAGGTGCCGGCGGCCTTGAGCTCGGCGGTGAGCAAGGCTTCCTCGTCACTCTCGCCGGTGATGAAGTACAACTCGCCGCCTTCAACGCGACGGTGTTGGTACTTGAAGTGTTCGCTGGGAAGCAGTAGGCGCAGATCGGCCAATTCGTGATCGGCGCTAAACGCCGGCAGGTCTGCAAGCGACAGCGAATGCCGCGTCGGCAGATGGTCGAGCAGACCGCTGTCCGACAGATCAATCACCAGACCACCGTTTTTGGCGAAAGCAAGCAACGCCTGCTCGGTTTCGGGCGGCAGATAGGTGATCGGCGGCACGATTACCGCTTTGTAGGCGGTACGGTGGATGTGTAGTTGATCGCCCTCTTGCTTGGCCGAAACCAGCGAATCGTCGTCAACAAAGTCGAAGTCGATCTGGTGGGTGAGCAAATAATGCGAGGTGCGAATAAACGCATCGTCCAGCAGGCGAATCTTATGGGTATCCAGCGGCTGGAATTCCTTCCAGCAGCTCTTGATGGGGTAATACACCAGCACGTTGGCGGCGAAATCGCCCTCGCTGAGCGCATACGACAAGCGCGTGGTGTAATCGGCAAATTTCTTAAAATACGGCCAGAAGGGGTTTTGTGTGAAGAACGAAGGCGGGCATTCGTTCACGCGGAATCCCTCAATCGAGGAGAAAAACGCGTGCGGCACCATTTTGTTGACGCCCTGTACGTACTGCCAATCCAACTCGCGCTTGATCTCGTCCATGGTCAGACCCCAGCCGAAGCAACCGTACGTTTCCGAGAAGCAGAACTTCTTGTTTTGCAGGTGCATAGCGGAGGAGCCGAGCTTTTCGGTCACGCGCTCGCGCTCGCGGTCGATGCGGTCGATGCCGGCGTAGTCGAGATACTGCATATCCGCAAAGAAATCGCCTTCCATTTGCACGGTGTTGTTGAAATGCTCTTCCTGATGCAAGTGACCGATGGATACCAAGCCGTCCGCCGACAAAAAGTCTTGCAGCTGCTTAAAGAAGCTCTCGTTGTAGAGCTTGGTCATCACGTCGAAATAATCGATGCGCGTTTTGTGCGACAACTCGCCCATATCATCCCAAAGTGAGCAGAGATAGAGCATAATGTCGTAGCCCTTGATCTTTTTGAAGTAATCCGAAAAATCCGCACACCACGGGATGGTGTTGAGGTTGTAGGTCTGGTAGAGATAGTTTTGATAGAATCCGGGCTCGTCGGTGAAGAAGCCCTTGATGGTCGTGCCCCAATGCTTCGGAAAGCGTTTTTTGTACTCTGCGTGGGTGACCTCAATGAACTTGGCCACAGCGTCCTTGTTCATCAAATTGATGTACGGCTGGTCGCTGTACGCCGGATGGTGTTTGTTCTTCTCCGAACGGAACACGTACACCTCGTATTGCAACTCCGGGGAAGCCCATTCCTGACCGGTAATGTCGAAAAATTCTTCGTTGCGGTGTACGGCAACCACACGCTCAAGACGCTTGCCCGGAACGTCCGGAATGACCAACGGTTTGCCCAGCACCGGCACGATCTTGTCCAGTGTGAGGCACTCGGCCGCGAAATCGGGGTTGGATGCCACCACGCGACCGCCGGCGTATCCGCTCGGCCAGTTGTCCTCGTCGTAGATCCACACGCGCATGCCAAGCGCCTGCGCTTTCTCCAAAATGACGCCGATGCGGTCAAACCACTCCTCGCTCAAATAGGGGACGGTCAGTCCCTTGCGCGCGTGGAGAACGCACTCGTAGACGCCCTTGGCGGCCATTTCGTCCAGTTGATAACGCAAATGATCCGGATCCAGATCGTCGTTGAGGAACCAAAACGGCGCCATGCTGTATTCTCTGGGGGGATTTTTGAAGGTTTTCAGAAAGTTGTTCATAAAGCAGCCCTCCTTTAGTCTTTTTATACCATTTATTCTTGAAAAAGGGAATAGGAAAATGGGATTTCTTAAAAAAACGAACTTTTTAATTAAAAAAGTACACTTCCGTCAGCGCATAAAAAAAGACAGGTTTCAAATGAAACCTGTCTTTTTTTGGTGGAGAATAGGGGGATCGAACCCCTGACCTCCAGATTGCGAACCTGGCGCTCTCCCAGCTGAGCTAATTCCCCGTTTGTTTTTTTCGTGCTTTCCTATTATAAATCAACTTGTTGTCATTGTCAAGCCTAAATTTACACTTTTGCGAAAAAAGATGCCGGACGGAAATTTTTCAAAATGCGTTGTATAACGGATAAGGAATATGTATAATCAAACGAAATAGAGCCCCGTTTTTTGTTTGCAATTTTTTGTCGACGGATGGTTTACTTTTCGGTAGGAGTATGATATACTAATTTTGATTGTAGCTATCAAGCTTTCTCACCTGAAAAGGAGGAGTTGTCATTATGAAAAAGTATGTGGCCATGTTGTTGGCGGTGTTGCTGCTGTTAAACGTCGGCGTGATGAGCGTACTGGCGGACGAAACGGATCCGTCGAACACCGAAACCACCTCGTCGTCGGACTCTACGGAGAGTTCCACCTCGGCGAGTGAGACGGAGAGCACCACGGAATCGACTACCAGCTCGACGACGGCGTCGACGACCGAGTCGACCACCGCTTCGACGGCGGCGAGCTCGACCACCGGCTCGACGGCGGCTTCTACCACTACGACCACCGGTTCGACGGCGGCCGGTTTCTCGGTGCGGGTGCAGAGCGTGACCATGATCAGCAGCCGCATTATGGAGATCGTGTACACCTCCGCGGACGGCTCGGCACCGACCTCGATCGTGGCGGCCGGCAAGAACATTGCGTTGGATAGCGTGAGCGGCGGCAAGGCGATCGTGGCGCAGAGCAAATTGCCGTTTGGCACTCGTTCGGCGACGTTGGTGTTTGCTAAGGGTAGCGTGCCGTTTTCTTACACGCGCACCGGCACGGTGGATACGCTGATGCAGATCTCGGTCTCCGGCAAGAACGTTGTGGCGTATCTGTACGACAAAACCTTCAAGCTGCCGGTGGCCAACGCCAGCATTTCCCTCACGGTGGGCGAGCGTACCTATGCGCCGCAAAAGACCAACAGCGACGGCACCGTTACCTTCAACGGCGTGCTGCCGAGTGATAAGGCCGTCACGGTCAAGTGCGTGTTTGATACCGCCACCATCGCCGGCGTGACCTACAACGGAGCGACCGGCACCAAGCAGGTGGCGCTGACGTCCCAGTCGGGCAAGACGACGACGTCTGCCGGTGAGACGACCGAAACGACCCTGCCGACCGCCGGCTCGCATACGGCGGGCACCACCAATGCGACGGTGTATAACACCTTGACCACGGCGGTGGAGGCGGACGCGGTTTGGACCGACGTGATCGTCGATACCAATCTGCTTTCGGCGATGGGTATGAGCGATTACAGCACCTTTGCCGGCGCGGCAAAAGTGAAGCTTTCGAAGCAGAATTACGATGATCTGGCCGAAGCGCACCAAGGTGCGATCTTTGCGAAATTGGAGGCTGCCACGGATGTGACGGTTGATGCGGCGATGCTCGAAGCCGCGATGAAGGGCAACAAGGATTTTGCCGGTATGAAGGCCGATTCGGCGGTTACGGTGCCGTTCCACTTCGCGCTGCAGGCAGTGGGAACCGGTGTTGACACGGCGATCACCACCGGTGTGGCGGATATGGCTTACACGGTGACCGTTCCGGTGCCGGAGACCATGGCAGATGCACGCAGCTTTGCGGTGGCGCTTGTCGGCTCGAATGCGCTGTACGAGCTGCATCCGGTGACGGCGACGAACGGTACGCTGACCTTTACGGTCAACGATCTGGATAACTACGCGCTGATTGGTTTTGCCAAGACCGGCGCGGTGGGCAGCGGCTCGTCCGCGGTGGTGTGGATCGTCCTGCTGTACGTGCTGGGCGCGCTGTTGATTCTCGGCGCGGTGGTACTGTTGCTGTGGCCGATCCTGTGGCCGATCGTGCAGAAGAAGTTCTTCCCGAAAAACGAGGAGGAAGCGGCAGAGGAGCCGGTTGAGGAAACGGATGAAAACGCCGAATCCGAAGCGGAGGAACAGCCGACGGAGGAAGAAGTGATCGTGGAGGAGACGGTAATCCTGCTGCCGCCGATCGACGATTTTCCGGCCATTCCGGTTGAGAAAAAAGAGCCGGTCATCGATGTGAGTTTGGGCGATTTTTCGAATGAGGTATCGGACGAAAAGAGCGGAATCGACATCGATCTGTAAGAAATGAGAATAACGACGCGGTTTTGAAAGCCGCGTCGTTATTTTTTGGCAAAAGGGGGTTGACATTTCTTTGTTTTATGGTAGAATAATATCTGCTGTATGAAGCCACGGGCCTTTAGCTCAGCCGGTTAGAGCAGCGGTCTTATAAGCCGCCGGTCCGGGGTTCAAGTCCCCGAAGGCCCACCATTTGGCTTTCGAGGAAAACTACATAGGGGTATAGCTCAGTTGGTAGAGCAGCGGTCTCCAAAACCGCGTGCCCTGGGTTCGAGTCCTAGTGCCCCTGCCAAGAAACTCCGCTTAACCGCAAGGTTTAAGCGGATTTTTCTTTTGTTTGACATTATTTAGGAATGGTTTTATAATATAAGCAGACAAATAGGGCGAAAACGTTCTGGCTCCGTTGTATGACAACGAGGATTCGATTGTTTTAGATCTTATGTTTCTTGTGATTAGTGAAATCATAGGTGGAGCTTTAGATCAAGCAAAATTGAAAAAGGTTAAAAGAGCCACCAACCAAATTTCAAAAAATAAAAAGAAATTGTCGAGAACCTTGCAAAATGCCAAATTAAGAAATAAGACCATTGCAATAAATGACAATTCTATGTGTTAGGAGTAAAGATTACTTTTGCGTTAAATATTTCTAACAATATAATCAAAAGTGTTGCGAATGTTTTGATCTGAGAATGAGGATGAGGCATGGATTTATCGCTATATTATGAAAAATTTCAATCGACTTACAACATCGCTATCGTAGCTGTTTTTCTTGCTGTATTTGTTCTTTTGTTTATTGGTATTCGGTCGATTAAAGACAGACAGGAACCGTTATGGCAAAAAATCGTTGTTTGGATTTTGCTGGTTGTAATTTTATCTTGTGTTGTGGTGTACTTTTTTGTTGGACCCTATCACGCAAAAAAGGATATCGATGAAAAGACCATTCATTATTACGAAGGAACGGTTGAAATTGTAGAGATTACAAGCGGTATATTTCAGCGTGCTACGTTTGTTGTGGATGGAAGAGAAGTTCGACTCAAATTTTTTGAAGACAACGGATACGATCACAGTTTGATCAAAGCCGGAAAATACGAGGCAAAAATCGTTTATGCCGAGCATTTAGCCGAACTCTTATATTTTGAGATAAATTATTAATATTTCTAGCTTCTTTGTATCAATTTTGTACGATTTAATTAGAAAGTGGCAAAACAAGACAATGAGGTAAATTTATATGGATCATTTTCTTGAATACGGCAAAACTCTTGTCGAGTTGAGAAATCAAGGGATAATTTTTGTTTGCATAATATGTATAATAGCAATTATTTGTTTAGCTCTCCTACTAAAATTTAAAATGAGTAAAATGTGGATAATTGGTGGCATTATTGTCTCAATTCTAGTTTTGATTTTAGCATTCACAGTTTTAATTCTTCCTTATCAAACAGATATTAACGAAAAATCTATTATTTCGTATAGCGGAAGTTTCTGTATAGAGGAAATCGATTATGGAAAGTATACTTACTACGTTTTTATAAAATGTAAGGGTCAGCCATCCGTTCGATATCAATTATACTATTTTGGAGAAATGAAAACAGGTGAATATGAAGGAGAGTTTATATATTCTCTTAACTCTCGATGTCTCCTTGATTTTAACGCTTCACCAATTCTTGATAAAAAACCATAAAGTTTCAGCCGCACCGGTTTCGGTGCGGCTGTTTTTTGTTAGTCTGCAAAACTCCAAGAGGAGTTTTCGTAGTTGAAATAGTGTTTTAAGATTTTTTGATAGCCCCAGCCGTGCTCGTTGGCGTAAATGACCGCGCCGGTCTGCGACATGCCCATGCCGTGACCGTGTCCCATCACCTGCAGAGTCATGGTGCTACCGCTGGTCTTGGTGACCGTAATGGACGCCGACCGCAGCCCGAGCGCTTCGCGGATCTGGCGGCCGGTGATATACACCTTGCTGCTGCCACTCTTGTAATACAGATTGGATTTGTCGATGTAGTTGCCGGTCATCGACCGCGCATACAACGGCGCCTTGCCGCTTTTGGTCTCGGCCAAAATCTCGCGGCTGATGTAGTTGCCGACCGCTTGCTTGATCTCTGCCAAGGTGTAGGTGACGGTGCTGTACAAGCCGGAATATCCGTATTTTTTGCACAGCGCGTCGGTTTCGGGACTATCCACCGGCTGAATGTAATCGAGCTGCGTGACCGTCTGGCTGTTGCGGGTGCTGCCGGCGGCACTGCCGAAGTAATACGAGCAGATCGCGTTGCCGCCTGCATCGACCATCCGCACACCCAACACCTCGCCGGCGGCCTCGTAGATCTTTTTGTCGTTGCTGTTGGTCAGATCCAGCGGCTTGCTGCCGAAGCGGTATGTATAGGTCGAGCCGGAGGAATGCTCCAGGCTGTAAAGCAGATGCGTGTAGGCCGCCACCGTCTGCGCTTTCCACGCCTCGTTGCTGTAAAGGGCAAACTTGGCGGTGCCCATTTCGTTTTTGACGATGTAGGCAAGCAGCTTTTGCAGGTTCTGGCTGGTAGCGTTATCGTACACCGTACCATCGGAGCAGCGCACAAACAACGTCGCTTTACCCGGCGAGGTCGTGCCGGCGGTGGGCTTTGTGGTGGTCGTCGTAGTCGTTGTGGTGGTCGTGGTGGTTTTCGTGGTCGTAGTCGTTTTGGTGGTTGTGGTCGTCGTAGTCGTTGTTGTCGGCTTCGCCGTGGTGGCGGTCGTATTTGATGTCGAGGTCGAATGCGAGGTGGTGGTTTCACCGGAGGACGAGGGGGTGCTTTCGGTGCTTGACGAGGAGGACAAAGTGGGAAGCTCGTCCTCGGACAGAGCGCCGAGCGACAGCTGCCACAGCAGATCCGCGTCTTGCATATCCACCGTACCGTCGGCGTTTAAGTCGCTGAGTGTGGAGGCGGTTCCCTGCTCTTGCAACAGCAACCGTTGATCGAAGCTGTTGACAACGCCGTCGCCGTTGATGTCGCCTTTCGGCGTGGTATTCGCCGCCGCGGTGCAGCACACCGTCAGCACGGCGCACGCCAGCGCGCCACTCACGATCCGTTTGATCGGATGGAACATTTCCTCACACTTCTTTCGCCCATATTCGCCATAATCATACCATATTTTCAGCAGAAAATCAACCCTGCCATCATAACCGGCGGGAATTGCCAATATAATTGGAATAAATTGGGAGGTGTCACCATGAAAACGATTGGAAGAATCTGGACGGCGCTGGTCTGCGTGCTGGTGCTTAGCGCACAGACGATGTGCGTATCGGCCGAGTGGATCGTGGAGCAGGAATCGGGCGAAACGGCGGAATCGCTGATCCTCGCAACCGAGGCGGAGGAGTGGCAGGCGACGGCCACGGCGCCGGTGGCGGAGAGCCTGGATATTCACGCCAAGGGCGCGGTGCTGATGGAGTTATCCACCGGCAAACTGCTGTTTGAGCAAAACAGCCACGAAAAACTGCCCATTGCTTCGGTTACCAAGGTGATGACGATGCTGCTGATTATGGAGGCGCTGGACAGCGGCGCTATCGCGTTGGATGAGATGCTCACCTGCTCGGCCAACGCCGCCTCGTACGGCGGCTCGCAGATCTGGCTGGAGGAGGGCGAGCAGATGAGTCTGCACGATCTGCTCAAAGCGATCGCGGTGGTGTCGGCTAACGACGCCTGCGCGATGGTGGCGGAGCATTTAAGCGGTAGCGTGGAGAGCTTTGTGGCGCAGATGAACGCGCGCGCCGCCGAGCTCGGAATGGCGGATACCACGTTTAAGGATTGCTGCGGATTGGACGATACCGCGGTATCGTCGGCGGCGGATATCGCGGTGGCCACGCGCGAATTGATGCAGCATAAACGGATTACCGAGTATACGACCATCTGGATGGATAGTCTGCGCGGCGGGGAATCGCAGCTGGTCAACACCAACAAGCTGGTGCGGTACTATAAAGGGGCAACCGGCCTCAAAACCGGCACTACGGCGGCGGCCGGTCATTGCCTGTCCGCGACCGCCGAGCGCGACGGCATGGCGCTTTGTGCGGTGGTGCTCGGTTGCGATACGACCGACCACCGCTTCGGCGGCGCACGGCAACTGCTCGACTACGGCTTCGCGCACTACGCGGTGTATACGCCGGCGGTGGATCCGGCGAGTCTGACACCGGTGCCGGTGCTCGGCGGCGTGATGCCGACGGTGCCGCTGACGGTGGGGGAGATGACGCCGCTGCTGCTTGCCAAGGGCGAGGAGAAGCAGGTGGCTTACGAAGTCAAACTGGCCGAAAACGTGGAGGCGCCAGTGCAAAAAGGACAGACGGTGGGCAAGGTAGAGGTGCGGCTTGGGGAGTCGGTTTGTGCCGAATATCCGCTGATCGCCGAGCAAGCGGTCGATCGGCTGAGTGTCGGGGTTGCCTTTGGGTGGCTGTTACAGGCACTTCTTTGTTAATTTTTTCAAAATCTATGCAAAAACGGTTGCAAAACGGGTGAGAATATAGTACAATAATACCAACAGTAACGACCGTTTGGTCGCAGGAAAGTGAGAATGCGTTTTATGGTAACTTTTGATGCACGCTATGCCGCTCCGTTTATTCGTGAGCACGAATGGCAGTCGGTGCAGGCGGCGGTGACCGCTGCTCACGAGATCTTGACGGGCCGAAACGGCGCCGGCAACGATTTTCTGGGGTGGCTGGATCTGCCGGCAGATTACGATAGAGAAGAGTTCGCTCGCATCAAGGCGGCGGCCGCCCGTATGAAAGAGGACACCGATATTTTGGTGGTCATCGGCATCGGCGGCTCCTACCTCGGCGCGCGTGCGGCGATTGAATTTTTGAAGTCGGCCAACTACAACGCCAAGCCGAAGGATACGCCGGACGTGTATTTCTGCGGCAACAGCATCAGCTCGACGGCGCTGCAGGATCTGCTCTCGATCTGCGAGGGCAAGCGGGTGTCGGTCAACGTGATCTCTAAGTCCGGAACCACCACCGAGCCGGCGATCGCGTTCCGCGTGTTCCGCGCGTATCTGGAAAAGACGGTCGGCGTGGAAGAGGCGCGGCGTCGCATCTACGTCACCACCGATAAAGCCCGTGGCACGCTGAAGGGTTTGGCGGATCGCGAAGGTTACGAAACGTTTGTGGTGCCGGATGACGTCGGCGGTCGATTCTCGGTGCTGACCGCGGTGGGACTGTTGCCCATTGCGGTGGCGGGTTGCGACATCGATGCGCTGATGACCGGTGCGGCCAAGGCGCGCGTGGAGCTATGCGATCCGGATATCAACAAAAACGATTGCTACAAATACGCGGCGGCGCGGCAGATCATGCTGCGCAAGGGCCGCGCGGCCGAGATGATGGTCTCCTACGAGCCGAACGCGACGCTGCTCAACGAGTGGTGGAAGCAGTTGTACGGCGAGAGCGAGGGCAAGGACGGCAAGGGTTTGCTTCCCACCTCGGTTATTTTCTCCACCGATCTGCATTCGCTGGGGCAGTTTGTGCAGGATGGCGCGAACATCCTGTTTGAAACGGTGATGAACTTTGAAAAGGTGCAGCAGGAGTATATCATCGAAGAAGATCCCGAGAACATTGATGGGTTGAATTTCCTCGCCGGTAAGAGCATGGCCGAGGTCAACCGCAAGGCGTTCCTCGGCACCACGCTCGCACACGCGGACGGCGGCACGCCGACGTTTGTGTTAAACGTGGCGGATATGGGCGAGGAGTCGCTTGGATATCTGTTCTATTTCTTTGAGAAAGCCTGCGCCATTTCCGGTTATATGCTGGGCGTCAACCCGTTTGATCAGCCGGGCGTGGAAAGCTATAAGAAGAATATGTTCGCTTTGCTGGGCAAGCCCGGTTACGAAGCGGAAAAAGCCAAGTTGGAAGCGCGTTTGTAATGCGTTGACATAAATACACATAAAACGGAGGAAATGAATATGTTGACTGTTTTGATTGGTAAAAAAGGTACCGGTAAAACCAAGAAACTGTTGGAGCTGTGCGCGGCGGCGACCGAATCGTCCAACGGCGTGGTGGTGTTTATCGAAAAGGATAATACGTTGACTTTTAACCTCAGCCATAAGACTCGTCTGGCTTGCGCGGATGAGTATGGCGTGTTTGGCTTTGCGTCGCTGTACGGCTACATCGCCGGTATGTGCTCTGCCAACTACGACGTGACCGATGTGTTTGTGGAGTCCACCATGAAGATCGGCGGCGGCGACCTGACGGCGCTGGCGGCGTTTGTGGAGAAGCTGGATAAGCTCAGCAAGCAGGTCAACGTCAACGTGACGCTGTCGGTGTCGGCGGATGTGTCCGAAGTGCCGGCGGAAGTCAAAGCGTACGTGGTGGAGCTGTAATCGGCTACCAAATCGTTAAAGGAAGCGAAAATTAAATGAATCCTAACAAGGAAAATTTGAATTTCGGCAAAACTCCCGAGGAGGAAAACGGCATCACCTATTGGCCGCGTGCGGATCGTGAGGTGGCGGGTGTGACTTACTCCTGCCGCGCCGTGCAAACGCATTTTGTGGAGCGCGGAGAGGATTACGTGGAGTTGATTCGCCGGTATATTCTGCCGATCTGGCAGGAGGGCGATATCGTCTTCTCCAGCGAAAAGGTGGCGGCCATGTGCCAGGATAACACCGTTCAGATGGAGGACGTGCACGTGGGCTTCTGGGCGAGATTTCTGTCGAAATTCGCCACCAGCAACTCCCACGGCATCGGTATGGACGAGCCGTACAAGCTGCAGCTGGCCATCAATATGAAGGGTCTGCCGCTGATTCTGTGGGCGTGCTTCTGCGGTGCTGTGGCGCGGATTTTCGGCAAGCGTGGCGTGTTTTACGAGATCGTGGGGCAGGACGTTGCCGGTATTGACGGCTTTTACAGCCACTCGTCGTTTGAGGTGTATCATACGCTGGCGGTGCTGATGCCGGAAAATCCGGACGCGCTGTGCAAAAAGGTGTATGAGGAGACCGGTGTGAGCACCGTGTTGGTGGACGCCAACGACCTCAATCAAGAGATGCTGGCGGCTTCGCCGGATCTTGCGGATCGACCGGAAAAGGATCTGCTGGATCTGATTCGGGACAACCCTGCCGGTCAGGATGACGAGTTGACGCCGTTTGTTTTGCTTCGTCCGATGAAATCCTAAACCGTATGACCTCCGCTTACCGGCGGAGGTCATTTTTGTGCAGGGATAAATTCGTCATAAAAAGTTGGAAAAAGCACTTGACAAGCCGGTGTTTTGTAGTTTATAATATTTGGCGTATCTGAGGTGTTAGCATGAAGTGGAATGTGAGAACGCTCTTTACAGGGGAACGAGAGGAACTGCCGATTCAAGATACACTCGATTTATCGGGGTTGGAATGGTCGGGAGAACACCCGCTCGTGAAGCCGGTATTTGTGCATGGCGCTGTCACCGGCGCCGGCAGTATCGTCGTACTGCGCTGTACTGTGGAGTATACGTTCGAAGGTTCCTGCGATCGCTGTCTGGCTCACTTTTCCCGAGGTGGCACGCTGGAAGCGGAGCACTTGCTGATCCTGTCAGAGGCGGACAGTGAGGACGAAAACGCGATCGTCGTAGGCGATTCGTATGAGTTGGATCTGGACGATGTGGTGCAGACGGATCTGTGTTTGGAAATGCCGATCAAGCGTCTGTGCAAGCCGGATTGCAAGGGACTTTGTCCCCGTTGCGGAGCGGACCTGAACGAAGGCGAATGCGCTTGTGAGGGGTCGGAAACCGATCCGCGATTGGAAGCACTCAGGCAATTGCTGCAATAATCAATTATGAAATCAAATTAAGGAGGTGCTGAAAAGTATGGCAGTACCGAAGAGAAAAGTATCGAAAGCGCGTCGCGACAAACGCCGCAACAACCTGTGGAAGATGGATGCTCCGTCGCTGATGAAGTGCCCGAATTGCGGCGCTTACAAGCGTACGCATCGCCTGTGCCCGTCCTGCGGTTATTACAATGGCCGTCAGGTGGTCAAGGTTGAGAAGGCAGAAGCCTAATCGAAGCTAAGTAGGGGTGGAGTATATCCACCCCTATTTTATTAGGGAAAGTCGGATACCCGTAACCTGCCGCAAAGTGGCAGATTGCGGCGCTTTTTGCCCAATTGCTCCTTGCAAGGACAAATCCTTGCTTCGTCCCAATTGAACAAAAATCCCTCCCAATCTTCGCACTTTTCGGTCGAGGATTTTAAAAAGAGTGAATGTTATTCGAGATCGATTGTTGATTGATTTTTAAAAAGCGGAAATCCATCTTTTTAAAACAAGGTTCGGATATCCGCTTTTCCCTACGCGCGCGATATAATATTATATGGCAAAGGAGGTGTGCGGATGGTCATCGTAGAGGGGATTGCCGCCGGCAGTCCGGCTGCGAAAAAGCGGATCGCGGTTGGCGACAAATTGCTGAAAATCAACGGTCACGACATCGAGGACGTCCTCGATTACCGTTTCTTTCTGCCGGATACCAAGCTGAAGCTGGAGCTGGAAACCGCCAAAGGTCGACGCCGTGTGGTGCGGCTGCGGAAGGACGAATACGAAGAGATCGGTCTGGAATTTTCCGATTACCTGATGGACAGTCAGCACACCTGCCGTAACAAATGCATTTTCTGTTTTATCGATCAGATGCCGGCCGGTATGCGCGACACGCTGTACGTCAAGGATGACGACAGCCGGTTGTCGTTTCTGTTTGGCAACTATATCACGCTCACCAACCTGACCGAGCACGAGATCTCCCGCATCATTGAGATGCACATCAGTCCGGTCAATATCTCGGTACACACCACCGATCCGGAGCTGCGTTGCCGGATGATGAACAACCGCTTCGCCGGCGACAGCCTGCGGCATATGCGGCGGTTGGCAGATGCCGGTATCAAGATCAATGCGCAGATGGTGCTGTGTCCCGGTTGGAACGACGGGGAGGCGCTTTCGCGCACCATGCAGGACCTCAAAACCTACTATCCGGCGATTCAGAGCGTGGCGGCGGTGCCGGTCGGTCTGACCAAGTACCGCGAGGGCTTGCCGGAGTTGTCGCTGTTTACACCGTCACAGGCCGCCGACGTCATCGATCGGATGACCGCGATGGGCGACGCAATGGAGGCGGAGACAGGCGTGCGCCTGTTCTATCCGTCGGACGAGTTTTATTTGCTGGCCGATCGTCCGTTGCCGGAGGCACCGTTTTATGCCGATTTTGTGCAATGGGAAAACGGCGTGGGCATGATCTCGCTGCTGCGTGAGCAGTTTGCCGCCGCGATGGCGGTGTGTGACGAACACCCCCAAGGCTCCAAGCTGGTGATTGCCACCGGCATGCTGGCGGCGCCGGAAATCGAGCGTCTGTGCGCAGTGGCGCGACAGCGCTGGCCGGAGCTGGACGTGACCGTCAAGGCGATTAAAAACGAATTTTTCGGAGAAAGTATTACGGTGGCCGGTCTGGTCACCGGACAAGATATCATCAACCAGCTGACAGGGACAGAGATGGATATCCTGCTGATTCCGTCGAGTATGCTGCGGCACGAACAGGATCTGTTTTTGGACGATACCACGCCTGCCGAAGTCGAGCAGGCGCTCGGCGTGAAGCTGGTGACTGTCGGCGAGGACGGCGGCGAACTGCTGGACGCCTTGCTGTATTGAAAGGATGCATTATGAAAAAGCCGATCGTGGCCGTTGTCGGCCGCCCCAACGTGGGAAAATCGACCTTATTTAATAAATTGATCGGAAAACGGTTGTCCATTGTGAAGGATACGCCGGGCGTTACGCGCGATCGCATTATGTCCGAGTGCGAGTGGGGAGGCCGTCCGTTCCTGCTGACTGATACCGGTGGTATCGAGCCGCGCAGCGACGATATGATCCTCTCCAAAATGCGCGAACAGGCGCAGTTGGCGATCGATCAGGCGACGGTCATCGTGCTGGTGACCGACGTCACCGCCGGCGTGACTGCCAACGATATGGATGTGGCGGCGATGCTGCAGCGCTCCGGTAAGCCGGTGGTGCTGTGCGTCAACAAATGCGACAATATCGGTCAAATTCCGCCGGATTTCTACGAGTTTTACAATCTCGGCTTGGGCGATCCGATCGCGGTTTCTTCGGTACACGGACACGGCACCGGCGATCTGCTGGATGCGGTGGCGGAGCATTTTCCGGCCGGTGAGATCGAGGAAGAGGAAAACGCGCCCATCTGCGTGGCGATCATCGGCAAGCCCAACGCCGGCAAATCGTCGCTCATCAACTGCGTGTCCAAGGAGGAGCGTTCGATCGTGTCGGATATGGCCGGCACCACGCGCGATTCCATTGATACGACCGTGAAAAACGAGCACGGTGAGTTTGTGTTCATCGACACCGCCGGCTTGCGCCGTCGCAGCAAGGTGGATACCGATATCGAGCATTATTCCATTCTGCGCGCGCAGATGTCCATCGAACGATCGGACGTGTGTGTCATTATGATCGACGGCACCGAGGGCTTCACCGAACAGGACAGCAAGGTGGCCGGTCTGGCGCACGAGGCCGGAAAAGCGTGCATTATTGCGGTCAACAAGTGGGATATTGTGGATAAGGATACGCATACGATGGATCGGATGCGGAAAGAGCTGGAGATCGATTTCAGTTTTATGTCCTATGCGCCGATGCTGTTTATCTCGGCCAAGACCGGTCAGCGCGTGGATAAACTGTTCGAGCTGATCAAATACGTGCACGAGCAGAATTGTATGCGCATCACCACCGGTATGCTCAACGACGTGCTGGCGGACGCCACCGCGCGTGTGCAGCCGCCGACGGATAAAGGTCGCCGCTTAAAGATCTACTATATGACGCAGGCGTCCACCTGTCCGCCGACCTTTGTGTGCTTTGTCAACAAGGCGCAGCTGTTCCACTATTCCTATCAGCGATATATTGAGAATTGCATCCGGTCGACCTTCGGGTTGGAGGGAACGCCGGTGCGGATGATCGTCCGAGAACGCGGAGATAACACCGAAAACATCGGACCGAAAAGAGGGAAGTAACATGAGTGTTTCGGATAAAGAACGGGCGCGTCGCCGCCGTGAATCGCGGCGTCGGGCGCACCGTGGCGATATCATTGCGGCGGTGGTTTTGATCGTGGTGGTGGCTATCGCCGTGATCGGTGCGTCGGTTGCGATTGCCCACGCCAACGGAAACGAGGAGGATCCGATGCCGTCTGCTACCAAGAGAACGACGACTACCACTACCACAACCACCACGTTGCCGTCGAGCACGACTACCACGTCGCCGTCGAGCACCACAACGACTACGACGACGGCGACGACCGGCAATTCGTCCTCTTCGACGACCGCCGGTACGACCGCGCAAAACACCGGATCGCATTACGTGCAGCCGGCGGGGGCGGCGTGGAATTTGCTGCTGGTCAACGACTGGAACACCATGCCGCAGGCCTCGGTGGATGCGCTGAAGCTGAAGGTTATCAATCAGAGCGCGGTCAACGGCAGTGTGGATGAGCGCATTGCCGATCCGCTGAACAAAATGATATCCGCCTGTCGCAAGGCCGGCGGCAATATCTGGGCGCAATCGATGTATCGCCCGTACGAGATCCAGAAGAGCTTGTACTGGAAAGAGGTCGATTACTGGAAGGGTCAAGGCTTGGCGCAGGCAGAAGCCGAGGATAAGGCGGCAACCATCGTCAAGCGTCCGGGACAGAGCGAACATAACACCGGTCTGGCGGTCGATTTTAACAACTGCGACGAATCGTTTACCGGCACGACCGCGTACAATTGGCTGTTGGAGCATTGCCACGAATACGGCTTTATCTTGCGCTTCCCTCAGGGGAAAGAGGATGTGACCGGCGTGGTGTTTGAGTCGTGGCATTATCGCTACGTCGGCGTGGAGGCCGCGACCGAAATCATGCGCGACGGCATCACGCTGGAAGAATATTGCCAGCGTCACGGAGTGTAAAGGTATGACAGTAACCGTAATTGGCGGCGGATTGGCCGGCTGTGAGGCTGCGTGGGCGTTGGCTACGCGCGGCGTACCGGTGCGGCTTGTGGAGATGAAACCGATCCGTCGCAGTCCGGCGCATCGCACCGACGAATTGGCGGAGCTGGTCTGCTCCAATTCGCTTAAAGCTGCGCGGATCGACAGCGCAGCAGGTCTTCTCAAGGAAGAAATGCGGCGCTTTGGCTCGGTGTGTATGGCGGCGGCGGACGAAAGCCGCGTAGACGCCGGCGGCGCGCTGGCGGTTGACCGCGATCGATTTTCGGCGGCGGTGTCCCGCCGCATTCACGAGCATCCGCTGATCGAGGTGGAGCATCGGGAGGTGACCGCGATCCCCGAAGGACCGGTGATCGTGGCAAGCGGTCCGCTGACGTCGGATGCGTTGGCGGAGGATATCGCCCGACTGTGCGGGGATGGGCTGCATTTTTACGATGCGGCTGCGCCGATCGTCACGGCGGCGAGCGTTGATCCGGCAACCTCGTTTCGTGCTTCGCGGTACGACAACGAAAGCTCCGGTGCGGGCGATTATATCAACTGCCCGCTGAACAAAGCGGAATACGAGGCGTTTCATGCGGCGCTGGTGAGCGCCGAAACCGCGCCTCTGCACGATTTTGACGTGGCGGCGCCCGAGGTGTACGAGGGCTGTATGCCCATTGAGGTGCTTGCCAAGCGCGGTGCGGATTCCATCCGTTTCGGACCGATGAAGCCGGTGGGCTTGCGCGATCCGCGTACCGGTCATCGACCGTGGGCGGTGCTGCAGCTTCGCGCGGAGAACGCGGAGGGCACGCTGTACAATCTGGTGGGATTCCAGACCAATCTTAAATTCGGCGAGCAAAAACGGGTGTTCGGAATGATTCCGGCGCTCGCTAACGCCGAGTTTGTGCGGTACGGTGTGATGCACCGCAACACGTTTTTGCGGTCGCCGGAGTTGTTGACGTCCGGTTTCCGCTTCCGCGATCGAAAAGACCTGTGGTTTGCCGGTCAGATGACCGGTGTGGAGGGGTATATGGAGTCCGCCTCGTCGGGAATGCTGGCGGGCATTAACTGCGCGCGTGCGCTGACCGGACGGGAGGAACTGGTGCTGCCGCGTACCAGTATGATGGGCGCGCTGTCTGCTTACGTGGCGGCGCCGAACGTCAATTTTCAGCCGATGGGCGCGAATTTCGGTATTTTACCGCCGTTGGAAACGCCCATCCGCGACAAGCGCGAACGCTATGCGGCGCTGGCCGCGCGCGGCTTGGCAGATCTGGAAAAAGTCATTGACAAACCGTAAAAACTACCCTATACTGTATGATAATCCATAGCAAAGGAAACTGAAATTATGTTGACACTGGATAAAATTTATCACGCTTCGTACGTGCTCAAACCGGTCATTCGGCAGACGGATATGATCTTGGCGCCGAATCTGTGCCCCGGCAGCGAAATTTATCTCAAAACCGAGAATTTGCAGATCACCGGTTCGTTTAAGGTGCGCGGTGCGTATTATAAGATGTCCCAGCTCACCGAGGAGGAGAAATCTCACGGTGTGATTGCTTGCTCGGCAGGCAATCACGCGCAGGGCGTGGCGCTTGCCGCCACCAAAAACGGCATTTCCTCGCTGATCTGCTTGCCGGCCGGTGCGCCCATCTCCAAGGTGGAGGCCACCCGCCGCTACGGCGCGCAGATCGAGATGGTGCCGGGCGCGTACGACGACGCGTATGCGCGTGCACTGCAACTCCGTGACGAAAAGGGATACACCTTCATTCATCCGTTTGATGACGTGGACGTCATCGCCGGTCAGGGCACCATCGGCTTGGAGATTTTGGAGCAGTTGCCGGACGTGGAAGCGGTTATCGTGCCGATCGGCGGCGGCGGACTGTGCTCCGGTATCGCCTATGCGATCAAGGCGC
The DNA here is from genome assembly GCA_017414965.1 of Clostridia bacterium. Lineage (GTDB taxonomy): Bacteria > Bacillota > Clostridia > Oscillospirales > Acutalibacteraceae > RGIG426. The sequence continues at coordinate 167,134 of JAFQJL010000025.1, read as the reverse complement.
TCAATCCCGAATGTAAGATCTACGGTGTGCAATCGGCGGGAGCGCCGTCTATGCGCGACGCGCTGGTCAACGGCAAGATTGAATCGTTGCCGGCGGTGCGGACGATTGCGGACGGTATCGCGGTGAAACGCCCGGGCGACAACACCTACGAGATCATTCGCGAGTATGTGGATGAGGTCGTGACGGTGACCGATGACGAAGTGGCAACCGCGATTTTGGCATTGATTGAACAGCAAAAGCTGATCACCGAGGGCGCCGGTGCGACCGCGGTGGCGGCGGCAATGTTTAACAAGGTGCCGATCCGCGGGAAAAAGGTGGTCTGCCTGCTGTCCGGCGGCAACATCGACGTGAGCATTTTGTCCCGCGTGATTAGCCGCGGTTTACTCAAGACCGGTCGCAGTGCGGATATCACCATTGCGCTGACCGATAAGCCGGGTCAGCTCTCGGCGGTGTCTAAGATCGTGTCAGATCTGGGCGGCAACGTGGTTGGCGTTTTCCACGATCGGACCGAGCTGGATGCGGATATTACCGGTTGTTATTTGCGGTTGGTGCTGGAAACGCGCGATCAAGCGCACGTGGACGAGATCCGCGAGGCGCTGGAATCCGCCGGTTTCCATTTGATGTGAGGAGGAACGAGTATGTCTGAAAAAGTGTATACCCCGTCTGCGCCGGCGGCGATCGGCCCGTATTCGCAGGCCGCGGTGGTGGGAAATCTGGTGTTTACGTCCGGTCAGATCGCGATTGATCCGGCGACCGGAAATGTGGAGGCGACCGATATCGTCGGTCAGACCGAGCAGGTGATGAAGAATCTCGGCGAGGTGCTGAAGGCGGCCGGCTCATCTTATGAAAAGGCGGTCAAGACCACCTGCTTCCTCGCGGATATGGCGGATTTTGCCGTGTTCAACGAGATCTACGGTCGGTATTTTACCGAAAAGCCGGCGCGTTCGTGTGTGGCGGTCAAAAGCCTGCCGAAAAACGTGCTGTGCGAAGTGGAAGTCATCGCAGAAATTTAATGAAAAAAACGGCGGATTTCCGCCGTTTTTTGCATTTTCCTATAATTTTTACTTGCAATCTTGCGCGATATCGTATATAATTTGTATTAAGTAGGATTATGGGCTTCTATATCTTGTGCCTATTCAATGATAAAGAGGAGAAATGAATTATGTCTGTCAGACTGTTTCAGGGAATTGTGTATCAGATGCGTGAAGTGATCGCCCGTGCCATCGGCGTGGTGGACGAGTCCTTCAATGTGGTTGCGTGCAGCGATCTGAGTCGTATCGGCCAGTCGGTCGAGGGACTGTCGTCGGATGCGTTTGAGATGTCCGGCTCGTTTGTGGTGGACGGAATGACCTACCGCACGTTCGGCGCCGATCCGCACAAGTCGCACTTGCTGTTTGTGGAGGGTACCGATGAGGAAGCCTCTCGCTATGCGGCGTTGCTGGCGATCTCGCTGACCAACATTAAGCAGTACTACGATGAGAAGTACGACCGTGGCAATTTTGTCAAGAACATTCTGCTTGACAACATCCTGCCGGGCGATATTTATCTGAAAGCGCACGAGCTTCGCTTTAACAGCGAGGCGGCTCGCGTGGTGATGCTCATCCGTGTGCAGAACCACAGCGACGTGTCTACTTACGACGTGGTGCAGAATCTGTTCCCCGAAAAGAACAAGGATTTTGTCATCAGCATCAACGAGACCGACATTGTGTTGGTCAAGGAGATCCGTCCGGATACCGAGAGCAAGGATCTGGAAAAACTGGCGCGCTCCATCGTCGATACGCTGGGCAGCGAGTTCTACACTCACGCGACCATCGGCATCGGTATGATGGTGGAGAGCATCAAGGATCTGGCGCGTTCATTTAAGGAAGCGCAGGTAGCCTTGGAGGTCGGCAAGGTGTTTGACACCGAAAAGACCATCGTCAGCTACGACAATCTCGGCATTGCCCGATTGATCTATCAGTTGCCCACCACGCTGTGCGAGATGTTCCTCAGCGAAGTGTTCAAGCGTGGCTCGATCGAGTCGCTCGATCAGGAAACGCTGTTTACCATTCAGCGCTTCTTTGAGAACAACCTAAACGTGTCCGAAACCTCTCGTAAGCTGTTCGTCCACCGCAACACGCTGGTCTATCGTCTGGAAAAGATCAAGCGGTTGACCGGTCTGGACCTGCGCGAGTTTGACGATGCGATCGTGTTCAAGGTGGCGTTGATGGTGCAAAAGTACCTCAAAGCCAATCCGGTGAAATATTAAGCTGCTTGCGCCGTCCGGTCATCCGTCCGGCGCAACTTTTTTGAAGATGCAACTCACGACTGGAAATCTTTGACGGTTGTCCGTCGGTATGCGGTATGGTATACTGGGATTTGCAGATTGTAACAAAAGGAGGAATCTTTGTGATCGAGTTTAACGGCGTTCATAAAGTATACGATAACGGCAAAGAAGCCCTCCGCGATGTGAACATCCGCATCGAAAAAGGAGAATTCGTATTTATCGTCGGTGAATCCGGCGCCGGTAAAAGCACGTTTTTGAAACTGATCATGCACGAAGAATCGCCGACGGTCGGCGAGGTGGTTGTCAACGGCTTCAAACTGTCCAAGCTCCGCCGTCGGCACGAGCCGAAGCTTCGTCGCACGATGGGCATCGTGTTTCAGGATTTCCGCCTGATCCAGACGATGACTGTGTTTGATAACGTGGCGTTTGCCATGCGAGTGGTTGGCGCCAGCAACCGTGAGATCCACAAGCGCGTGCCGTACGTGCTGTCGCTGGTGGGCTTGCAGGACAAGATGAAAAACTATCCGAAGGAGCTGTCCGGCGGTGAGCAGCAGCGCGTCAGCTTGGCTCGCGCGTTGGTCAACAATCCGTCGATGATCGTGGCGGACGAGCCGACCGGCAACGTCGATCCGGCGATGAGCCACGAGATCATGCAGTTGCTTATCGAGATCAACCGTCTGGGTACCACCGTGCTGGTGGTTACTCACGCGCAGGAATTGGTGGAGAAATTCAAAAAGCGCACCATCCGCATTTCGGATGGTACGGTCATTGCCGACGTGCCGGAGGGAGGTGAGCCGGCATGAGAAACTTTGGATATCTGATCCGCGAAGGCTTCCGCAGTGTGTGGAAGAATCGCTTGATGGCGATGGCGTCCATCTGCGTGCTGGTCGCCTGTATTCTCATCACCGGCGCGGCGTCGCTGGCGTTTGTCAACATCAACAGCGTGTTTGAGCAGGTCGGTCACCAGAACGTAGTGATTGCCTACGCACAAAAGGACGCGACCGCCGAGGAGGTCACCCAAATGGGTGCGGATATTCAGGCGATCAGCAACGTATCCGGCGTGGAGTTCTTGTCTAAAGACGACATTTTGGAGCGCTATAAGGGCTCGTTCTCGGAGGAACTGTTTGCGCAGCTTCAGGGCGAGAACAACCCGATGCAAGACGCGTATGTGATCACGTTCTATGATCTGGAGCTGTTTAGCGAAACGCTGTCGCAGATCGAGGCATTGCCGCAAACCGAGTCGGTCTCGGCAGACGACGGTCTGGCGGAAAAATTGGCGCAGCTGCGCAACATTTTGATGATCGCCGGTGTGGTGGTTGTGGTGCTGCTGGTGCTGGTTTCGCTGTTTATCATTTCCAATACCATCAAGCTGACGGTGTACAGTCGTCGCTTAGAGATCGCGATTATGAAAGCGGTTGGTGCCACCAACTTCTTTATTCGGATGCCGTTTGTGGTAGAGGGCGCGGTGCTGGGTTTGGCGTCGGCGTTGCTTTCCTATGGCATCACTTGGCTGGCTTACGACAAGGTGCTCGGCATGTTCGATGGGGCGGTGCTTGGCATGGATCTGGTGGCGTTTGATACGCTGTGGTGGATCGTGCTGGCGGCGTATGTGATTGGCGGTGTGCTGACCGGCGTGCTGGGCAGTGGCATCTCGATGGGCCGCTACCTCAAGGATGAGGGAGGTGCGCCGATATGACGAGGAACGCTCGGTTCTTCCGTTCGGCGCTGTGCGTGCTGGCGGCGATCGTGTTGGTATTGGCGATGCAGCCGATGACCGTGATTCGTCCGGCGGCCAAAACCGTGGAGCAATTGGAGCAGGAGCAGGAGGCAATCCGCGACAAGATCGCGGCGCTGGAATCGCAGCGTAAGGGTCTTTCGAAGGACCTAAACGGCAAATTGCTCGACAAGAAAAACATTGAGGATCAGATCGCGCTCAAGCAGCAGGAGATCGACCTCAACCAAGCGGCGATTGACGACGCCACGGCGAAGATCGAGGCGAAGGAAGCGGCGATCGCCAAGCGGAAGAAAGAAGTAGAAGAAGAATTTGCCTATCTGAAAGAACGGCTCAATCAAGTGTCCAAGACGGGCAATATGAGTTCGTTCCAGATGGTGTTGTCGACCGACAGCTACGTGGATTACCTGCTGAAAACCAAGGTCATGGAGCTGGTGGCGGCCAACGACGAGGAGACCATTGCGCGATTGGAAGCGGAAATGGTCAAGATCGCCGAGGAGATGAAGGTCATCGAGGAACAACGCGCGGTGCTGGAAAGCCGGCACGCGGAGCTCAAAGCCTTGATGGCGGAAATCGACGAGCGCTACGATGAACTGGCGGCGGTTGTGCACGAGTTGGAGGCGGATATTTCGTATTACAATCGTCAGATCGCGCTGTCCGAAGCCGAGGAAAAGCAGCTGGAAGCGGATATTGCCGCATTGCTGGCGGCGACCGACGGTGGCGGACAGTCGTTTAAGACAGGCTCGATGTATTGGCCGTCGACGCAGTGCACGGTGCTGACCTCGACTTACGGTTGGCGCTGGGGTCGGTTGCATAAGGGCATCGACTTGGCGGCCTACGGCGGCGCGCACGGCAAGGATATTCGTGCGGCGGCAGACGGTACGGTCATTGCGGCCAACAGCACCAGCTCGTGGGGTTACGGCTGGTGTAGCGGTTACGGCTACTGCGTGCTGGTGGATCACGGCTACGATTCCAACGGACGCCGCGTTACCACGTTGTATGCGCATATGTCTCGCGTAATGGTGTCGGTCGGTCAGCGGGTCGTTGGCGGCTCGACGCAACTTGGCGCGGTCGGTAACACCGGCAACTCGTTCGGTGCGCACCTGCACTTTGAGGTGCGGTTGGACGGCACGGCGGTGGATCCGATCGGAAACGGTTACGTATCGGTGCCGTAAAAAACAAGAGGAGATCTTGTATGAATAAGAAGATTTCATTGGGAACGGTCATTGCGCTGATCGCGGTGGCGGTGGCGTTATCGGTTACGCTGACAATGGCGTTTGCGATGCGCCAGTTCAGCGTGACGGTCTCGGACGTCAACCAGCGGCAAGCGCTGTTGGATTATCTGACCGAGGTGGATAAAAAGGTTCGTGAACAGTACGACGGCGATATCGACGAGGCGCTGCTGCGCGAGTCGGTGGCCGCCAGTTACGTGGACGGCATCGGCGATCCGTATGCCGAGTACTTGACGGCGGACGAATACGCCGAAGTGCAAGCGGAATTGCTTGGTGAAGCGGAGGGCTTTGGTCTGACGGTGCTTCACAGCGGCAAGGGACAGCTCACCGTGGATTCGGTGGAGAGTGGCTCGCCGGCGGCAACCGCAGGCTTAAAGGTCGGTGCGCAGATCGTGAAGGTCAACGACCTGCCGATCGGCACCGAGATGACCATCACCAACGTGCAAGACCTGCTGAAAACCGCCGGTAAGATTCAGCTGACGGTGCAGCAGGACGACAAAGAGCGTTCGTTCTCGCTGGTCAGCAGTGCGTATATTCTGGAGACCGTGACCGGCAAGATGATCAAAAAGACCACCATCGGTTACGTGAAGGTGTCTGCGTTTGCGGATAATACGCCTCAGCAGTTTGCTACGGTGGTGGAGTCGCTCAAGACCGAAGGTGCTACGGCATTTGTGTTCGACCTGCGCAATAACGCCGGCGGATCGCTGGCGGCGGCGCGCGAGATGCTTGGGTATCTGCTGCCGCGCGGCGCGTACGGCACGCTTACCAAGAGCGGTATGGTCGAGCAGTTGGTCAGCGAGGGAACGACCGAGCTGACGCAGCCGTCGGCGACGCTCATCAACGGGGCAACCGCGGGTGAAGCGGAGTTGTTCGCCGGCGTGATGGCCGAGCAGCAAAAAACCACGTTGGTGGGTACCACCAGCAACGGCTGTGCGATGGTGCAGGAATATTTCCCCATCACCAGCACCAACGCCCGTATCAAGCTGTCGACCGGTCAGCTGGCGCTGACGGTGGGTGGCTCGTGGCAGGATGTCGGTCTGACGCCGTCGCGCGAAGTGTTGGCCATCTCCATGGACGGCAACGAGGACGCGCAGCTGCAAGCGGCGATCGATCTGTTGACCACCAACGCCGCCACCAACAACGGCGGTATGTAATCGGTATAAAAGCATATAAAAAAGTCCCACTCAGCCGAGTGGGACTTTTTCTTCTTGTTTGGCTAAAAATTCTTCCGCTTCGCGCAGGATCTGCTTGTCGTTTTCGTGGCCGATGGTCTCCACCGCCTCCGCATACGGCAGCAGTTTGTACTCGCGGATTTCCATCGACGGAGCGATGGGGGATTCCGGCGGAAATTGCGCTAAAAACAGCGTAACCTGCTTTTGCGTGTGCGCCTTGCAGAGATATCGATTGGTGCGAGAGAAGCCCTCGATCAAGGTGACGTCGCGGAGACCGGTTTCCTCCCAGATCTCACGGCGGGCGGTCTCCTCGTCGGTCTCGGTGTTCTCCACGTGACCTTTGGGGAATCCGTAATAGCCGGAACGGTTGCGCACCAGCAAATAATGGCGCTCGCCGCCGATGTGGGTGTACACCACGCCGCCACAGCTTTTTTCGTATCGGCAGGAGAGCTTAAACGGTTCCTGCTCGCAGGCGCCAAGCAACCGCCGTAGCGCCGGCTCGACCATGACGGTGCGGCGCGACGCGACGATCCAGCAGGGCGTGCGATCCGCGCGGTACAACACCGCCAAAACCGGACCGGTAAAACTGTGGACCGGCTTGTCCATACCGATAATATACGCATCCAAGGGTGCTCCACCCTTTTGGGTGAAGCCTTTAATGTGGCCGAAGTTGAGGGGCTGTGCCGAGCCGTCGGCGCGCTTGGCGCCAAACGGGACCGTCACCACCACAGTGGCCGTTCTTCCGAGCATAAAAATGCCTCTTTTCCGATAATCTGTTCTTATTGTACCATCTCTTTATCAAAAACGCAAAGGTTTTCTGCATTTTTCGGACAGAAATTTTCAAAAATCTCTGAAAATATTCCGCTTCTACCTCTTGACAAGGAGGGGGAAATATGCTATGATATGTGTAAAGTAATTTGCTTTACATCACAAGCAGGATTTTAAGCCCAAAGGGAGGCGTTTTTTCGTGGCTAAGAATATGGAGATGGCGTTGTTGTTCGATTTTTACGGCGATATGCTGACGGAGAAACAGCGCGATATGGTTGGTTTGTATTACGATAACGACCTGTCGCTTTCGGAGATCGCGGAAAACGCCGGTATCACCCGTCAGGGTGTGCGCGACGCGATCAAGCGCGCGGAAGCGCAGTTGCTGGAAATGGAAGATCGGCTGGGTCTGGCTCGCCGTTTTCGGGATATGCAGGCCGGGCTTGCGGATATCTCGGCGGCCGCGGCGGAGATATCGGATTTCAACCAGCATCAGGGAGCGTCGGTGGAGATCGAAATGCGCGTCAGCAAGATTCGGATGCTCGCCGCGCAGTTGGCTGCTGACGAATAATTGGTTTTCAAGTCCGAGGAAAGGAGTGCTCGCCGATGGCTTTTGAAGGATTGAGCGATAAACTGTCTGCCGCGTTTAAAAAGATGCGTTCGCGCGGTGTTCTGAAAGAAGCCGATGTGCGAGAAGCGATGCGCGAGGTGCGCATGGCTCTTCTGGAAGCGGATGTTAACTACAAGGTCGCCAAGGAATTTACCAATACCGTGACCGAACGGGCGATCGGTGCTAAGGTGATGGAGAGCTTGTCTCCGTCCCAGATGGTCATCAAGATCGTCAACGAAGAATTGACGGCGCTGATGGGTGGCGAGGCCGCACCGCTGGCGCGGAGCAATCGTCCACCGTGTATTATTATGATGTGCGGCTTGCAGGGCTCGGGTAAAACCACCCACTCCGGCAAACTGGCCAAGATGCTCAAAAAGCAGGGGCATCGTCCGCTGCTTGTGGCGTGCGACGTGTATCGTCCGGCGGCAATTGATCAGTTGAAGGTCGTGGGCGGACAGGCGGATACGCCGGTGTTCGAGCTGGGGCAGATCGATCCGGTGGAGATCGCGCAAAAGGCGATTGAACACGCGAAGTTCCACGGCAACGATTACGTGATCTTGGATACGGCCGGTCGTCTGCACATTGATGAAACGCTGATGACCGAGCTTAAAAACATCAAGGCGACCGTCGCACCGCAAGAGATCTTGCTGGTGGTCGACGCGATGACCGGTCAGGACGCGGTCAACGTCGCCGGCTCGTTTAACGAGGCACTTGGCATTACGGGCGTGATGCTCACCAAGTTGGACGGCGATACGCGCGGTGGCGCGGCGCTGTCGGTGCGCGCGGTGACCGGATGCCCGATCAAATTTGCCGGTACCGGCGAAAAACTCGATGCGCTGGAGGTGTTCCATCCGGAACGAATGGCCTCCCGCATTCTGGATATGGGCGACGTGATGACGCTCATTGAGCGTGCGCAGGAGCAGGTGGACGAAAAGGAAGCCGAAGAACTCGCGCGTCGCATGCAAGAAAACAAGTTTGATTTAAACGATATGCTCGATCAATTCCGCCAGATCAAAAAGATGGGCAACCTCAAAGATATGGTCGGTATGATCCCGGGCGTTTCGAAGCAGATCAAGGATATGGATATCGACGAACGGGCGATTGATCGCACCGAGGCGATCATCCTGTCGATGACCAAAAAAGAGCGTTCCAATCCGGATCTCTTAAACGCCTCGCGCAAGCGTCGCGTGGCGGCAGGCTGCGGTCTGCGGGTGGAGGAAGTCAACCGCCTTTTGAAGCAGTATAAGCAGATGAAGGATATGATGAAGCAGATCAAAAAGATGTCCTCGGGCAAAAACGCCAAGCGTTTTCGCAATATGCCCGGCGGCATGAATCTGGCGAATATGCCGGGAATGCCCAAAGGCTTTGGGTTTTAATTGGTATTCAACCCCCAAGCGGGAGAATAAATAAAATTGTTAATTTTTTGTCATTAGGAGGAAATTATTATGGCAGTAAAAATCAGACTGCGCCGCATGGGCGCGAAAAAGGCTCCGTTCTATCGTGTGGTCGTGGCGGACTCCCGTTTCCCGCGTGATGGCCGCTTCATCGAGGAGATCGGCACCTACAATCCGCTGACCGATCCGGCCGAGATCAAGATCGACGCGGAGAAGGCCAAGAAGTGGATGGCCAACGGCGCTCAGCCGACCGATACCGTTAAGGTTCTGCTCAAGAAAGCCGGCATCTGAGACGGTTTTTGAAGGAGCACGGCATGAAAGAATTATTGGAACTGATCGCGCGCGGTCTCGTCGATCATCCCGACGCTGTTGTCGTGGAGCAGGACGAGCCGACCGATGACGGCCTGATCGTTCTCCATCTGCACGTGGCAGAGGGGGATATGGGTCGTGTGATCGGCAAGCAGGGACGTATCGCCAAGGCGATGCGTACGGTGATGCGCGCGGCGGCTACCCGTCAGGATGTGCGGGTATCTGTCGAGATCGACTGAGAAAAACCGCCTCGTGAACAGTCACGGGGCGGTTTTGTCTTAAAGGAGGTGCGGCAATGGCCGGTTATATCGTATATAACGGATTTTGGAACGGCGACGTTCCGGATCCGGTGCGGCGGCTGGCTGCGGCCGGCGATCGATTGGGTGTGACGCTCTCGCCGATACCCAACACCGCCTTTGCGGCGGAGATCAGCCGCACCGGCGGCAGCGGTCTGGCGGCCGGCGATCTGGTGCTGTGCTGGGACAAGGACGTGCGCCTGCTCCGTGCCTTGGAGGCAGACGGCGTGATCGTGCAAAACAGCGCCGATGCGGTGGCGGTATGCGACGACAAATCGCTCACGCACATCGCGCTTTCGCGGCAGGGGTTGCCGCAACCGCGCACGATGCTCGCACCAATGACCTACGTATCGTACACCGAAGCCGGCGAAGCCTTTTTGCAAACCGCAGCCGAGCGCCTGGGTTTTCCTCTGGTGTTTAAGGAATGCTTCGGCTCGCTGGGGGAGCAGGTGTATCTGGTAGCGGACGCCGCCGAGCTGCGCGCGCGTGCCGCGTCTATGAAGCATCGTCCGTTTGTGTTGCAGGAATTTATCGCCGGATCCGCCGGCACGGATAAACGACTGTACGTGGTGGGTGACCGCGTGGTCGCCGCGATGCGTCGGCACTCGGACGGCGATTTCCGCGCCAACATCGGTGCGGGCGGCAGCGGCGAGGCATACACGCCGACCGCGCAAGAGGAAGAACTCGCAAAAAAAGCCTGCCAAGCGCTTGGTCTGGTGTTCGCCGGTGTGGACCTGTTGGACGGACCGGACGGACCGTTGATCTGTGAGGTCAACGCCAGTGCGCATATGGCCGCGCTGGAAGCGTGTACCGGCGTGGACGTTGCCGGCGAAATCGTGCAGAAAGCTCTTGCTTTTTTAAGGTGACTATTTTATAATAAGAGAAACCGACAAAAAAAGACCGTCGGGTATACCCGACGGTCTTTCTATTTTTATATGGTTTACAGCATTTCCTCGGCTTTGCGGAGGAGGTTGAGAAGCGACGAGGCAAACAACGGGAATTCTCTGGCGAGATTGTCCGGCAGAATGAACGGCGCTTTCTCGGATTCCAGACCCTCTTCGTCGCCGACCTTGCCGCCGGCGGCCAGCTGACCGGCCTCCGCCAAGAACTTGGCGCTGACGCCCAGCACGTCCGCTTGGAACGCATACGCCGGTACCGAGAACATCGCTTCGGGGTTTTTCGGGTTGGCGGCATAAAGCTGACGGAAGGACGCGTACACCGCGAGGATCAAATAAGACGACACCGCGTTGGTCAACGCCTTGTTGTCACACCGCTGCAACAGGTTGAAGATGATGTTCATCGAATTGAACAGCAGCTTCTTGTTGAGCACCGGCAGGATGGATCCGCGGGCCTTGTTGTCCGTATCCAGCGCCTCGGCGTTGGGGATCTCGTCCACGGCGATGATCGCACCGGACTTGTCCGCCGTGCGACCGAGCAGATAATCGCAGGACACGTTATAGTAGTCCGCCACCTTCACGACGAACTCCAAACCGCATTGGCGAATGCCTTTTTCATAGTGAGAAAGCAGCGCCTGCGAAACGCCGAGTTCCATGGCGGCCTGCTTTTGGCTGATCCCGCGTTCCTTGCGGAGCAAGGTGATGATGCGGGAGAACGTATTACTCATGGGGGTAACCTCCATCTCGCAAAAAGCGAGTTTATACTCATTGTTTTATTATTATAGCGTAAAATTTACCATTTGTAAATGGTAGGTTTGCCATAAAACGAGGGGTTTTTTTATGAAATCTTACAAAATTTATCTAATTCGACACGAAATGACCGAGGCAAACGAGCGCGGACAGTACTTGGGACAGACCGACGTGCCGCTGTCGCCGGAGGGGCTTCGGCATCTGCTGGATATGCAGAAAGCGTTCGATTATCCGCCGGTCACGCCGCATACAAAGCTGTTCACGGCACCGTTGTTGCGCTGTCAGCAGACGCTGCAAGTGTTGTATCCGAAATCGGATATGACGGTGTTGGACGGCTTGAACGAATGCTCGCTCGGCGAATGGGAGGGAAAGACGGTCGAACAGCTCAAAACGCAGCCCGGCTTTGCCGAATGGGTGAGTGGGCAGTCCGGCGCCATTCCTGGCGGGGAGGATGCCGAGACGTTCCAGAGCCGCGTGTGCGAGGCGTTTGAGGGAATGGTTGATTATCTGATGCATACCGGCACTACCGAAGCGGTGGTGTGCGCTCCCGGCGGTGTGCTGATGCTGATTATGTCGCGGTACGCGTTTCCGCGTGCCACGATGGGCGAGTGGGCGACCGATGCCGCGTGTGGATTTGAGGTGCGCGTGACGCCGGAGCTGTGGATGCGCGAACCGGTGATGGAGGCAGTAAGCCTTATTCCGTGGAACAAAGAGGAGGACTCTGACGATGAATAAAGGATTTAAGAAGTACATTCCGTTTCAGCAGATCGATCTGCCCAACCGGCAGTGGCCGACCCGCACCATCACTAAGGCGCCGATCTGGTGTAGCGTGGATCTGCGCGATGGCAATCAGGCGTTGGTCGATCCGATGAATCTGCAACAGAAATTGCAGTATTTTACCGCGCTTTGCAAGATGGGTTTCAAGGAGATCGAGATTGGATTTCCGTCCGCTTCCGAAACGGAATACGAAATCTGCCGCGCGTTGATCGAGGGCGGTTATATTCCGGACGACGTGAGCATTCAGGTGCTGGTGCAGGCGCGCGAGCATCTCATTCGCCGCACGTTTGAGGCGATCCGCGGTGCTAAAAACGTTATTGTCCACTTCTACAATTCCACCTCGACGCTGCAGCGGAAAGTGGTGTTCCACACCGACGTGCAGGGCGTGACCGACATCGCGGTGGAGGGAGCCAAATTGGTGCGTAAGCTCGCCGAGGAATTTGACGGTGACACCAACATTCGCTTCGAGTATTCGCCCGAAAGCTTCTCCGGCACCGAGCCGGATGCGGCTGTGACGGTGTGCGAGGCGGTGATGGAGGCACTCGGTTCCACCAAGGAAAATCCGGTGATCTTGAATCTTCCCAACACGGTGGAGATGTGCACCCAGAACACGTATGCCGATCAGGTGGAGTATTTTATCACCCACCTGAAAAATCGCGAGGCGGCCATTATCAGCCTGCATCCTCACAACGACCGCGGTACCGGCGTGGCCGGCGCGGAGCTCGGCTTGATGGCCGGTGCGGATCGTCTGGAGGGTACGCTGTTTGGTAACGGCGAGCGTACCGGCAACCTCGATTTGGTTACGGTGGGCTTGAATATGTACACGCAGGGCATCGATCCGGAACTGGATTTCTCGGATCTGCCGTCGCTCCGTGCGATGTACGAGCATTGCACCAATATGAAGGTCGGTGAGCGTCAGCCGTACGCCGGCGATCTGGTGTTTACCGCGTTTTCCGGCTCGCATCAGGATGCGATTAACAAGGGCGTTCACTATATGGAGGAGAGCAATTCTCCGTACTGGGAGATCCCGTATTTGCCCATCGATCCGTCGGACGTCGGTCGTCAGTACGAACCGATCATCCGCATCAATTCGCAGTCCGGCAAGGGCGGCGCGGCGTTTGTGATGCAGGAGATCTTCGGCTACCATCTCCCGAAGGATATGCAGCCGGAGTTCGGCACGCTGGTGAAAAAGGCGTGCGACGATGCCGGTCGCGAGTTGTCGGCAGAGGAAGTGCTGGACGTGTTCAAACAGCACTACGTGGACGTGCCGCGTAAGTACGAGCTTGGGCAGATGTTCATTACCGAATTGTCCGGTCACGACGGCAGCGACGTGCGCTTCTCCGGCACGGTCAAGGTGGACGGTGTTGAGAAGCAGATCGAAGCGATCGGTAACGGCCCGATCGACTCGTTCTTTAAGGCGTTGGAGCAGATCGGCGTGTACGGCTACCACTTCCTGACCTATTCCGAGCACGCGTTGACCAGTGGCTCCAACTCGCGCGCGGTGGCGTACATCCGCCTGCAGTGTCCGGATGGCGTGGCGCGTTACGGTGTGGGCTATTCGCACAACATCAACCGCGCGTCCATCAAGGGCATTCTCAGCGCGATCAACCGCGTGGAAGCGCATATGTAAAAATCAAAACCGCCCATTCATTCGAATGGGCGGTTTTTATGTATGTGTTCGGTCGTTTTTTTGCAAAAGACGGCCGATTTTTTACGGTTTTCCATTGACTATTTTATGAAAAGGGGGTATTATGGAAAGGTACAACCGATATTTTAATATTGAATTCAATATTTGGAGGTAAGAACAATGGCAAGAATTTATAATTTCTCGGCCGGTCCGTCGATGCTGCCGGAAAAAGTGCTGAAAACGGCACAGTCGGAGTTGTTGGAGTACGGCACGTCCGGTCAGTCGGTGATGGAAATGAGCCACCGCAGCCCGGCGTTTGATTCGATCATCAAAGAGACCGAGGCGGCGATGCGCCGTGTGCTCAACGTGCCGGATAACTATAAGATCGGCTTTTTCCAGGGCGGTGCGACCCAGCAGTTTGCGATGGTGCCGCTGAACTTCATGACCACCGGCAAAGCGGATTACATCGTGACCGGTAACTTCTCGAATTTGGCGGCGAAGGAAGCCAAGAAATTCGGCGAGGTCAACATCGTCGCCAACAGCAAGGATAAGAACTTCACCTACATTCCGGATGTCAAGTCGCTGAATTACAGCGCGGATGCGAGCTACGTTCACATCTGCCAGAACAACACCATTTTCGGTACGACCTATACGGAGCTGCCGCAGGTGGATGGCGTGCCGCTGGTGGCGGACCTGTCCAGCTGCATCTGCAGCAAGCCGGTGGACGTGTCGAAGTACGGCGCTATCTATTTTGGCGTGCAGAAAAACATCGCGCCGGCCGGTATGGCGGTGGCGATCATCCGTGAGGATCTGCTTGGTCACGCGGCGGATAACGTCCCGACGATGATGAACTACACCTCCATCATCAGCAAGGACAGCATGTACAACACCCCGCCGTGCTGGTGCATCTATATGACCGGCCTGGTGATGAAGTATCTGGAAGAGGATATCGGCGGTCTGGCCAATATGGAAAAGATCAACGTCAATAAGGCCGGCGTGCTGTACGACTTCCTCGACAGCCAGTCCTTCTTCAAGAATCCGGTGGAGAAGCCGTATCGTTCGCCGATGAACGTGACCTTCACCTCGCCGACAACCGATCTCGACAAGAAATTCTGTGCCGAGGCGGCGGAAGCCGGTTTTGTCAACCTGAAGGGTCACCGTCTGGTCGGCGGTATGCGCGCGTCTATCTACAACGCGATGCCGACCGAAGGCGTGGAGAAGCTGGTTGACTTTATGGCGAAGTTTGCCAAGAATAACGGTTAAGGGGACATAACAATGAAAAACATTCTGACGCTCAACAAGATCGCGGCTTGCGGCACCGATCTGTTTGATAAAGCGGCATACACGGTCGGCGACGCGGTGGAGAATCCTACCGGCATTTTGGTTCGCTCGGCTGCGATGCACGAAATGGAACTGCCGGAATCGGTGTTGGCGATCGCTCGCGCGGGCGCCGGTACCAACAACATTCCGGTCGACAAGTACGGCGAAGCGGGCGTGGTGGTGTTCAACACGCCGGGCGCCAACGCCAACGCGGTGAAAGAACTGGTGCTGTGCGGTCTGTTCCTCGCCTCCCGTAAGGTGACGGACGGCATTGCGTGGGCACAGTCGCTGAAGGACGAAGGCGATATGGTCGGTAAACTGGTGGAAAAAGGCAAGAGCCAGTTTGTCGGTCCCGAGATCCTCGGTAAAAAGCTGGGTGTGATCGGTCTGGGCGCGATCGGCGGTATGGTCGCTAACGCGGCAGACGCGCTGGGTATGGATGTGTATGGCTACGATCCGTATATGTCGGTGCAGGCAGCGTGGGGTCTCAACCCGAGCATTCATCAGGTGTCCGATATGGCGGAGATCTTTAAGACCTGCGACTATATCACGTTGCACGTGCCGTGCTTGGATAGCACCAAGGGTATGATCAACGCGGAAACGATGGCGACGATGAAGGACGGCGTGCGCATCTTGAACTTTGCGCGTGGCGAGCTGGTCAACAACACGGATATGATCGCGGCGCTGGAAAGCGGCAAGGTCGCGCGTTACGTGGTCGATTTCCCGAAGGCGGACATCCTCGGCGTGGCCAACGTGGTGCCGCTGCCGCACCTCGGCGCGTCGACGCCGGAGAGCGAAGATAACTGCGCGGTGATGGCGGCGAAGGAACTGATCGATTACATCGAGAACGGCAACATCGTCAACTCCGTCAACTATCCGAACGTGGCCGGTCCGCGCTGCTCGCCCTGCCGTGTGTGCGTCCTGCACAAGAACGAGCCGGGTCTGATCGCCAAGATCTCCGCGGTGATGTCGGAGGATAAGATCAACGTGGAATCGATGCTCAACCGTTCGCGCAAGGAACTGGCGTATTCGGTGTTGGATGTCGATTCGGTCGTATCGGAGGCCGTGCTGGCAGACGTCGCGGCGGTGGAAGGCGTCATTCGCGTCCGCTGCATCGTGTGATCGCAGAATAACAAACACAAATCCCCGTCGGATGAATCCGACGGGGATTTTCTTATTTTCCGCAATTTTTGTCGTAGGACGGATTGCAGGCGTAGACGTTGCGGCAGTCGAGCTTGTCGACCACGCTCTGCAGCCCTTCGCCGAAGCGCTGATAGTGCACGATCTCGCGCTCGCGCAGGAATTTCAGCGGCTCGAGGATATCCGGATCGTCTAACAGACGAATCAGATTGTCGTAGGTGGTGCGCGCCTTTTGTTCGGCGGCCAGATCTTCGTGCAGGTCGGTGATGGGATCGCCCTTGGAGGCGATATACTCCGCGCGCCACGGCAGACCGGAGGCGGCAACCGGATACACGCCCAGCGTGTGATCGACAAAATACTTGTCAAAACCGGCGGCCTTGATCTGCTCCGGCGTGAGATTCTTGGTCAGCTGATAGACCATCGCCGAGATCATTTCCATGTGACCAAGCTCTTCCACCGCGATATCGGTTAAGATGCCTTTGAGTTGACCGGTCGGCATGGTGTACCGCTGCGAGAGGTAACGCAGCGACGCGCCAAGCTCGCCGTCCGGACCGCCGTACTGCGTGATGATGATCTGCGCCGCACGGGGATCGGGATTTTTGATCTTGACCGGGTATTGCAATTTTTTCTCGTACATAAACATTTAGCAGCATCCCCCTTCCAGATCCCACGGCCACGGATCGTCGATCCAAGACCAGCGCTCGCCGTCGACATGACGGGCTTCGACGGCGTACGGGCCGAAATTCGACTCGTACAGTTCGATCAGGCGCTGCCGTTCAGCCATCAGCTGACGGCGCTTTTCCAACGCCTCGGCGCAGTGCGGGTGAGTGTCGAGGAACAGTTGCAGCTCCCAAATGGAGAAGTCCACTGCCGAAATGCGACGGCACAGCGCGGCTTTATCCACAGCAGACACCTCCTAACGGTTTGTTGAGTTCCGGAAACAGCGTGCCGGCGGAAAATGCATCCTCCACGGAATACGTTTCGCCAAGGGTTTGCGCTTCTACGTGGGCGACGACCATCAGAACGTCGCAGGCCGGTGCCGGCTCCGAAACCGTCGGTACAGCGCGAAGCGGCATCGGCCGTCCGTGCATACCGTAATAGTTGGAACGATTCACAGCAAAAACTCCTTTCATAGAATCGGTCGTACGACCTTTCATTTCATACTATGCAAAAGAAGTGCAAACGGAAATAAAAAACCTCTCTTGCCGGTGCAAGAGAGGTTTTTACTTATCCTTTTTTCGTCCAAGTTGAAGGGGAGAAGAAGATCAGCAGGGGGAAGATCTCCAAGCGTCCCAGAAGCATAGCGCCGGATAGGATCAGTTTGCTGAAATCCGAATAGGCGGCGTAGTTTTCCACCGGACCGACGCCCGCTAAACCGGGGCCAACGTTGTTAAAGCAGGCAAGTGCAGCGCTGACATTGGTTTCAAACCCGAACGCAGTGGGATCGGTTGAGAGCAGCACGAGGATGGTCGCCAGACAGATAAAATACACCAAAATATAGTTGCACACGCCGGTAACGGTGGTATTCTCGAGCTTTTTGCCCTCGAATTTGAGCGTTTTGACCGAGCGCGGATGCAGCATCCGTTGCCACTCGCTGCCGATCCGCTTGAGCATAATGACTACGCGGGAGACCTTCATACCGCCGGCGGTGGAGCCAGCGCAGCCACCAACGATCATCAGCAGCAGCAAAACAGTTTTAGACAGATCCGGCCACAGATTAAAATCGGCTGTGACGTAACCGGTGGTGGTGAGAATGGAGGAGACTTGGAAGGTTGATAGGCGCAATACCTCGGTAAAATTTTGGTATTTCGGCCAGATATCGATAGAGATCAGCAACACGGAGGCCAAAGCAATGCCGATATATGCCCACAACTCGCCGCTTCGAAACACCGACTTGAAACGGCGGATGAGCAACAGATAGTACAGATTAAAGTTGACGCCGAACAACAGCATAAAAATAGCGATCACCCATTGCAAATAGGGAGAATATCCGGCAATGCTGTCTGCCTTAACGCCAAAACCGCCGGTGCCGGCCGTACCCAATGTGTGTACCACACTTTCAAACAGCGACATGCCGCCGCACAGTAAGCAGACAATCTCCGCCAATGTCATACCAATGTAGATCAGATACAAGATCTTAGCGGTGTCTTTCATTCGCGGCACCAGCTTGCCGACGTTGTGGCCGGGGGCTTCGGCGCGCAAAATGTGAATGGAACGCTCCGAAAGGCTGGGGATGAGTGCCATCACAAACACCAGCACGCCCATACCGCCTACCCAGTGGGTGAAGCTCCGCCAGAACAACAGACCGTGGCTCATACTCTCTATGTCGGTGAGGATAGAGGCGCCGGTGGTGGTAAATCCGCTGACCGTTTCAAAGATCGCATCGATATACGAGGGGATTTCGCCACTGATCGTAAACGGCAGAGCGCCGATCAGTGACGCGGCGATCCACGCGAGTGCCACGATGACGAAACCTTCCTTGGCGTAGATGACGGTGTCTTTCGGTCGCGAAATCAGCATCAGCAACACGCCGAGCGCCGCTGCGATCGCGATAGTAAGCAGAAACGCCGAAAAGCAGGATTCCTGATATATCAGCGACACCAATGTCGGTAGCAACATGAGGGCCGCTTCGGCCAGCAGAATTTTGCCGACCGTGTTGAATACCATTCGTTGATTCATAATCTTCTCCGATTATTTCATAATATCCGACAACAGGTTGACCCGATGGCCGGCGGCCAGCAACACAACCTTGTCCCCTTCCATGATGACGTCGTCGCCGGCAGGGATGATGATCCGCTTGTTGCGGAAAATGCCGGCAATCAGCACGTTGGGCTTCAGTTGCAGATCTTTCAGCGGGATGTTGATGATCTCGCAATCGTGACGGACGATGAATTCCAGCGCCTCCGCCTTGCCTCCCATCAGGTTATACAGCGTTTCCATACTGCTGTCCTTAGAATTTTCCAGTGCGCGCGCGTAGCGGGTGGTGATATTGGCAATGGTCTTGCGCGGCGAGATGAGGCTATCCAGACCCAAATGTTCCGCCATCGCCGCGAATTCGTCGCGGTTGACCTTGGCAATGGTCTTGGGGACCTGCTGGGAGGACGCAAAATACGAAAGCAGGATGTTCTGCTCGTCCATACCGGTCAACGAGACGAACGCGTCCATCGAGCGCAGACCTTCCTCCAGCAACAGTTCCTGCTGGGCGCCATCGCCGTGGATGATGACTGCCTCGGGCAGTTCCTCGGAGAATTTCTGGCAGCGCGCCAGATCCTTATCGATGATCTTGACGTTGTTGCCGCCGGCCAACAGCATTTTAGAGAGGTAGTAGGCGGTGGTGCTCGCGCCGAGGATCATCACGTTGCGAGCCTGCTTCTGCATCAAGCCGAGGTGACGGAGCAACTTGTGGATCTCGGTCGGGGTGGAGGTGACGGCGATCTTGTCGCCGCTTTTCAGCACAAAGTTACCGCCGGGAACAAACACATCTTCGCCGCGTTGCACCACACAGACCAGAAACTTTTCGGGATATTTTTGGCGAAGCTGGATCAAACTGAGCCCGTCCAGCGGGGAATCGGGCTTGAGCTTTAGCTCGATCATTTCAAAATTGCGCACCGAGAAGGTTTCCACGTTGGCGGCGCTGGGTAATTTGAGCAGGTGATACAACTCGCGTGCCGCGCGGTACTCGGGGTTGATCGCCATCGACAGCATCAGCTGCTGGCGCAGGAAGCCGAGGCTGTTATCGTTATATTCGGGGTTGCGGATACGCGCAATGGTATGCTTCGCGCCGAGTTTACGCGCGATGAAGCAGCAGAGCATATTCACTTCGTCCGAGCCGGTGGTGGCAATCAGCAACTCCGCAGCCTCCACGCCGGCTTCGCTGAGCACGTCGCAGTCAACACAGTTGCCCACCACGCCGATGGCGTCGTGGGTGTTGGTGATTTCGTTAATGACTGCCGGATCGGAATCGATAGCGGTAATCTCGTGTCCCTCTGCGATTAGAGCCGAGAGAATGGTCACGCCGATTTTGCCACCGCCGATGACGATGATCTTCATATTCAATGCGCCTCCTAAGGTACGACAGGATCAATTATAGGTATTATACAACACTGTGTGACATTTTTCCATAGAAAAATGGAAAAAACTTTTTTCTGTACAGAATTGGGCGCGCTGACTGCGTTTTTGAGGTTTTTTCGGTTTTTCTGTGCGGCAAAGGCATTGACAACCTGCAGAAAATTAGTATAATGAATATATATGCCTATTGGTATGTTATGTAGGAATGAAAGGATGAATACGATGAACGAAATTAGTCTCGCTTCCTTGATGCGATTGTGCTGGCGCAACCTGAAATGGTTGGTGCTG
Source organism: Clostridia bacterium (assembly GCA_017414965.1). Classification (GTDB taxonomy): domain Bacteria; phylum Bacillota; class Clostridia; order Oscillospirales; family Acutalibacteraceae; genus RGIG426. The sequence goes on along the minus strand of JAFQJL010000025.1, from coordinate 146,492 downwards.
GGACTGGTCATCGGCGCGCTGCTGATGTTTGCAGTCTCTACGTTTGTGATTACCCCTACTTATCAGTCTAGTGCGGATCTGTTTGTTACCAGCTATACCAGCTTTGAAGACGGCAGCATCTCGTCGGCAGCGTTGGCCGGTAGCCAGGCGCTGACGTATAGCTATGCCGAGGTTTTGAAAAATAACGTGGTGTTAAAGGCGGTGGCCGAGGATGTGAACAACACGCTCGGTACCAACTTGTCGTCAGCGAAGATCAAGGGAATGATCTCGTTTACAATTCCGGAGGACACCAACATTCTCCGTATTTCGTGCGTCAGCACCAGCCAGACCACCGCAGAGGCGGTGTGCAATTCGCTGGGTGCGTTGGCTCCGATCAAGCTGAAGGAGACCTGTGAGGTCGGTACCTGTAATATGATCGGTCCGGCTACCAAGGCGATCGTGGCCGGTCCGAACACCACCCTCAACACCATGCTGGGTGCGATGGTCGGTCTGATTCTGGTGGTCGCGGTGGTGGTTATTCGTTGGATGACCGATACCACCATCAAGGGCAAAGAGGACCTCTCGGAACGCACCGACGTGCCGGTGCTGGCGGAGATTCCGGCGTTTGAGAACGATCGCCGCGCCTCCAAAGGCAAGAAACGTGCCGGTCGCGTGAGAGTAACCGAAACCGCCTCGACGGAAGCGAAGGAGGAGAACTGACATGAGAAAGAACGATAAAGCAAGCGGCTACGCCCGCGGCAATCGCAACTTTGCCATTGTAGAATCCTATAAGACCCTTCGTACCAATCTGCAGTTTGCGATGTCGGTCAACAACAAAAAGGCGTTGATCGTGACCAGCGCGGAAGCGGATGCCGGTAAATCCACCACCGTTTCGAACGTGGCGGTGGCGATGGCACAGATTGGCTGCAAGGTGCTGCTGATCGATGCGGATATGCGTCAGCCCACGCAGCATAAGGTGTTCAAGCGTGTCAATCGTTTGGGTCTTTCCAACATTCTCAGCTCGTTCTGCACGCTGAAAGAAGCGATTCACGAGGAAGTGCAGCCGAATCTGGATCTGATCACGGCGGGTGTTATCCCGCCCAATCCGTCGGAAATGCTGGTGTCGCGAGCGATGACCGATCTGCTCGATGCGGTGATGGATAAGTACGATTACGTGTTTATCGATACGCCGCCGGTGTGCGTGGTGTCGGATGCGATGACGTTGCTGGATCGTGTGCCCAGCGTGTTGCTGGTGGCGCGCCAGAAGCATACCACCTATGCGGATTTCTCCGCGGCAGAGGACCTGATCGCCCAAAGCGGCGGCTCGGTCATCGGCACGGTCATTACGGACGTGCACGAGCGTGACCGTTTGTACGGCGACTACGACGGCCGTCGTGCTCGCGGATATTATGGAAACCGTTACTATCATGGCGGTTATTACGGAAGCCGCCGTCGCGCTGACGCGGACGAGAACTAAACACAAGGCAGCCGACGCGTCTGTACGCGTCGGCTGTTGATTTTAAGGAGAATCTTATGTTTGCATACGATTTTCATACCCATATCTTACCGGGGATCGACGACGGTTCGCCGGATGTGGAAACGTCTGTGCGGATGATCCGCGCGCTGCAGGCGCAGGGCGTGGAAAAGATCGTGCTCACGCCGCATTACTATGCGGAAAACGAGAGTGTGGCGGAGTTTTTGAAGCGGCGCGAGGAAAGCTACGCGACGTTGATGGCGGCGCCGGAGGCGTCGACGTTTCCGCCGATGCTGCTCGGAGCCGAGGTGCGCCTAAAGCAAGGGCTTTCGCAAGATCCCGATATCGCCAAGCTGTGCATCGGCGATACGCGCCTGCTTTTGTTGGAATTTCCGTATATCAAGCATGCGCCGTGGATGATGCAGGAGGTCGAAAACCTGACCTATCAGTTGGATATCGTGCCGGTGTTGGCGCATATCGATCGGTTTTTGGTGTGGGGCTTTATGACCGACAAGCAGTTGGCCGAGGCGATGGCGTTTGAGGACGCGATCATCCAGATCAACAACGAGGTGCTGGAGGAACGCGCCAGTAAGAAAATTTTCAAAAAACTCCTCAAAAACGGGGTGCCGTTTTTGCTGGGAAGCGACACGCACAATATGAATAACCGCCCGCCGAATTTTGACAAAATGGCGGATTTTCTGCGGAAATACGACTACGAGCAACCCGAAATCGAGTAATTTACAAACTTGTTGGTTTTTGTTTAAATATGGTTCACATTTTGCGCATAGTCGAATGTTATACTGAAATCACAGAAGAAAGGGGCGGATCCTTGTGTCAACAATCAAAGTGATGGTAGTCGACGACGATCGCAATATCTGCGATCTGTTGCGGCTGTATTTGGAAAAAGAAAGCTGGGATGTGGTGACGGTGTATACCGGCGCGCAGGCGTTGCAGCAATACGAAACGGAGAAGCCCGATATTCTGCTTTTGGACGTGATGATGCCCGAGCTGGACGGCTGGCAGGTCTGCCGCGAACTGCGCAAGACCTCGCAGGTGCCGATTATTATGCTGACTGCCAAGGGCGAGGTATTTGATCGCGTGTTGGGACTGGAGTTGGGCGCGGACGACTACGTGGTCAAGCCGTTTGAGGTAAAAGAAGTGGTCGCGCGCATCAAGGCGGTACTCCGTCGCAGCGGTGCCGACACACAGAAAAAGAAGCGCGAAGTGCAGTACGATAAGCTGTCTATCAATATGGAAAACTACGAGCTGCGCGTGGACGGCAAGGTGATTCCCTGTCCGCCCAAGGAGATGGATTTGATCTTTCATCTCGCCAGCAACCCCAACCGCGTGTTTACGCGCGATCAGTTGCTCGACGAGGTGTGGGGTTTTGAGTATTACGGCGACAGCCGCACGGTAGACGTACACGTCAAGCGTCTGCGTGAGAAATTGGAAGGCATTTCGGATCAATGGTCGTTAAAGACCGTGTGGAGTGTCGGCTACAAATTCGAGGTAAAAGAGGAATGAGCAAGCCAAGACGCCCGAAATTTCGGAGCATATTTGCCAAATATATGTCGCTGTTTTCGGTGTTTGTGGTCAGCTGTATTTTGCTGTTGGGCGTCGCGCAGATTGCGCTGTCGGCTAATTTCTGGGGACGCGAGCAGAAGAAAAATCTGACCGAGGATTCCAATTTGCTGGCCATTACCATCAGCAAGCAGGTGGAGCGCAACGCCATCGGCGGATACTCGATCCGCTTAGACGAGAGCAGTATGCTCCCCGAACTGATCCGCACCATTTCGGTGACATCGGACGTTGATTTGATGGTCGCTAACGTCGAGGGCGGTATTTTAATTCGTTCGGTGGGCTGTGCCACCAACGGCGACACAGTACCGATGGCGGAAATGCAAAAGGTGGCGGCCGGCGGTGACGGACACTATTTGGTCGGCACGCTCGGCGGTCTGTTTTCGGACAGACGGTACGTGGCGGTATCGCCGATTATACACGGGCAGATACCGGTCGGGTATGTGTTTGTGATGGCGTCGGCGGCTTCGTTTGGCGCATACATCGGCGATCAGTTGCAGGTGTATCTGGTGGCGGCGTTTATCGCACTGCTGTTGGTGTTTATTTGCAGTTACGTGGTGGCGTATCGCTTGGTGCGTCCGCTTCGTCAGATGGCGGCGGTCACCAAAAAGTTCGGCGAGGGCGATTTCAGCGGACGTCTGACGGTACGGGGCGACGACGAGGTGGCGCAACTGGCGCAATCGCTCAACGAAATGGCGGTGTCGCTGGCATCGGTCGAGGGAATGAGCCGCAGCTTTGTGGCGAACGTGTCGCACGAACTGAAAACGCCGATGACCACCATCTCTGGATTTATCGACGGCATTTTGGACGGCACCATCCCGCCGGAAAAAGAGCGCCACTACCTGCGAATTGTGTCGGATGAGATTCGTCGGCTTTCGCGGTTGGTCAACGCGATGCTGAATTTGTCGCGTATCGACAACGGCACGCTGGCGTTTCGCCCGGTCGAGTTCGATTTTGCCGAACTGGTATGCAAAACGGCGCTGTCCTTTGAACAGCGTGTAGAACAAAAGCGACTGCAGATCGAGGGACTGGAGGCGTGTTGCACGCCACTGCCGCTGGTCGGCGACTTTGATTTGCTCGGTCAGGTGGTTTATAACCTGCTGGACAACGCAATCAAATTTGCAGACGAGGGTGGCACCGTCCGCATGGGACTTCGCGTCGAAAACGGACGCGCGTGGTTTTCGATCCGCAATACCGGTGGCGGCGTGCCGGCTGACGAACTACCGCATTTGTTTGAGCGATTCTATAAGAGCGATAAATCCCGCAGTGTCGATAAGACCGGCGTGGGACTCGGGTTGTACATCGTACAGCACGTGATCCAGCTGCACGGCGGCGAGATCACCGTCCAGTCGGATGCGGAAAGCTATACCGAATTTGCTTTTTGGCTACCGATCAAACAGAATTTATAAAATGGTTACAATTCTGCGCGGTTTCCGCGTTATAATAGGAACAGACCATACTCTCGAAAGGAGAATCTACTATGTCCGATGAATGGATGAACAATACACAGGAGCCGCAGACGCCGGTTGAACCGCAAGTTCCGGTTGAGCCGCAGACATCGGTTGAGCCGCAGACGCCGGTCGAGCAGCAGAAGCCGGTCGAGCCGCAAGTTCCGGTTGAGCCGCAAGTTCCGATTGAGCCGCAAGCGCCGGCGACCAATCGCTATACCAGCTACACGCCGTACGGCGCAAGCTGGCAGCCGTCCGGCAACGCTCAGCCGCCGATGCCGCCGGCAAAACCGCCGAAAAAGAAAAAGAACGGCGTATTGGTGGCGCTGGTCGTGGTGCTGGTGGCGGTGTTCTTGATCGGCTCGGTGCTGACCGTGATGGATCTGATCGATCGCGGCGGCGTCGGCACGGGCGACAAGCCGGCAGGCGTGACGACAACGACCGGCAAGCAGGAGGATCGGCCGTCCGTGGTGATTCGTGATGACAACGACGCGGACGCCATCAATACCGCGCAGATCGCGGCGGATAACGTGGACGTTACGGTGCTGATCAACGTCTATTCGTTGTCTGCCAAGCAGGATTTCTTCGGCTACAACATCGAGTCGGGAGAAAAGACGGAAACCTTATCCGGTCAGGCCAGCGGCATCGTGATGTCGGCCGACGGTTATATCATCACCAACGAGCACGTGGTCATCAACGAGGAGACCGGCGAGCCGTTTGATCGCGTGGAGGTCCAGCTGTACAACGGCAGCGTGTATAACGCGACGGTCGTGGGTGGCGACAGCGATACCGATCTGGCGATCATTAAGATCGACGCCAGCAACTTGAAGGTGGCGACCTTCGGCAATTCGGATAACGTGGTGCTGGGCGAGCGCGTGGTGACCATCGGTTGTTCCGGCGGTCTACCGTGGTCGGTGTCGCAGGGCATCGTGTCCGGTACCGATCGCGACGTGTACGACGAAACCGGTTATCAAATTCAGTGCTTGCAGATCGATGCGACCATCAACCCCGGAAACTCCGGCGGCCCACTGTTCAACTCGCGTGGCGAGGTGATCGGCATCAATTCGGCCAAGATCGTGTACGAGGGTTACGAGAATCTCGGCTTCTCCATTCCGATCACCGAGGCAAAGCCGGTGCTGGATGATCTCATCGAGCACGGCAAGGTGACCGGTCGTGTAGCGCTCGGCATCACCGGCTATGACATCAATCAGTCCGGCATTGCCGGTTTTTTGATCAAGACGATCGAAAAAGGCTCTTGTCTGGAAGGGACGAAGGTGCAAGCGAGCGACGTAATCACCGCCGTTGACGGCGTCAAGGTGGGCGGTCGTACCGAGCTTCGCAACCAGCTTTCCAAGCACAAGGCGGGCGATCAGGTCAAGCTGACCATCACCCGTGTGACGGCGAAAAAATCCAACGGCGGCTACTACTGCTTCGGCTCGCAGTACACCTACGAAACGGACGTCTTTGACGTGACGGTTACGCTAAAAGAAGGATAATAAAAACGCTCCCGAAAAGCATTTTCGGGAGCGTTTTTATTTATTCGGTTTTCCACTTGTGTTTTAGATCGATCAGATATTGGCGCGCGTATCGCGGCGATCGAGCGCCACGACGGCTGGACAATTCCTGCGCGATCGTATACAACTGTTCGTCGGTCAGCGGCATATCCATATCGGCGGCCATCAGGCGGATCATTTCAATAAACCGCTGGTGGTCGGGATGGATGTAGGTCAGCGTGATGCCGAAGCGATCGGACAACGACACCGATTCCTGAATGGTGTCGGCGGCGTGCAGTTCGCTGCCGTCGCGATCGTCAAAGCTCTCGCGGAGCAGGTGACGGCGGTTAGAGGTCGCATAGATCAGCACGTTTTGCGGACGGGTAGCCAGACCACCCTCCAGCACCGCTTTGAGTGCAGAGAAATTATCGTCGTTGCCGGAGAACGAGAGATCGTCGATGAACACGATGAATTTCATCGGCAGAGCCGACAGGCGATCGGTCAGATCCGGCAGTTCATGCAGATACTCTTTGGGGACCTCGATCATCCGAAGCTCGCGATCGGCGTACTCGTTTAAGATCGCCTTGACGGTGGAGCTTTTGCCGGTGCCGCGGTCGCCGTACAGCAAAATGTTATTGGCAGGATAGCCGTTGATAAAGGCGAGCGTGTTGTCGCACGCGGTGGCCTGTTGCATTTCGTAGCCCTTGAGATCCGATAAACGGATCGGGTCGATGTGCTCGACCGCCTTCATGCTGCCGTTGCGCCACAAAAACGCGGTGTGAAACACAAATTCGCCGCAACCGTTTTTGCTGTGCCAGCGAACAAGCGCTTCCGTTTGCTCGCCCCACGGGCGATCCAACGGCGCGTCCGCCGGCTGATTACCGAGGAGAGGCGGTGTGGTGTCGGTCGTGACCGCCACGGCGGTATCGTACAGCGCTGCGAGGTCGTGGGCGGCTGCCTGCATGGTTTCGGCAGGAACGGCGTCCCCAGCGGCGGCGGTGACGGTAAATGCGTTCTCCTCCGACAGCACCTCTAAGCCGAGCGCCGTGAGCAGACTGTTCAGATGATGCCCGTTTGCCAGCTCTTCGGCCAGCGCGCCGCGCGCTTCAATCAGCGCGTCTGCTTGATCGCCGATCTGCGCTTTGGCAACAGCCAGCAGTGCCCGTCCGATCGGACGGCGCAGCACGCCGCGATAGACCGAAAGCGCCAATAAGCGTTGATAGTTGTTCATAGTGAGTTCCTTTCAGAAAAGTGCCTTGACCGCCGACACGGCGGCGGTCAGATCGGGGGATCGGTCGGTGTTTCCGACGTGGACTGTGCCTATCAGTTCGCCGTTTAGCACGGTGAGAAGCGGCTTGAGCTGTGCGACCAACGCCGAAGCGTCCGTCGTGTCAGCGCCGCCGGCCGAAAGCAGAAACACGCGCTTGCGGCGCGCGATCGGCGGCCGCATCCCCAAGCAAAAGCGACGCGACCAATATACCTGACAGCGGTCGATCGCCGCTTTCAGAGGCGCCGGAAAGGAGTCGTTGTACACTGGTGTGGCAAACACCAGCACGTCCGCTTCTTCCAATTGTGCGTACAGCACGTCCATATCCCGAAACGCGCACCGTCCGGTGACGCGACAGGCGCGGCAGTCGGTGCAGGGCGCGACGGGCGTGTCGTACAACCGCACATGCGTGGCATCCTCCGCCGGCAACGCGGCGATCAAACGGGCGATGGTGCCGTCGGTATGCGGCGAGCCGTCCAGTATCAGCACGTTATTCTTCGCAGTAGTCGCAGATCTCATGGTCGCCCACCTTTCGGAACACGCGCGGAACGTAGTGTTCGTGATTGGTGATACAGCGCGGATTGGAGCAGGCGCGACCTTCGTCTGCCGGATGGGGATCGATGTATTTCTCCTCCTCCAGCATTTTGAGGATGAGCGCCATGCGCGCATACAGACCATACTCGGTCTGTTCAAAGAACTTCATACGGGGATCGTCGTCAATATCCACGGCGATCTCGTCTACACGCGGCAGCGGGTGCAAGACGATCAGATCGTCCTTGGCCAGTGCCATTTTTTCTTTGTCGAGAACGTAGACGCCGCTTTGCGCGCGGTATTCTTCCTCCGAGGCGAAGCGCTCGCGCTGGATGCGCGTCATATACAGCACGTCCAACTCCGGCATTGCTTCGGCCAGGTTGTCCACCTCTTCGTATGGGCATCCGGCTTCCTCGATGGTGCGGATGACGTACGGCGGCACGCGCAGGTTGGGGGTGGAGATGAGCACGAAGCGGTTGTTGTGGAAGCGACACATCGCCTTGATGAGCGAATGCACGGTGCGACCGTTGCGCAGGTCGCCGCACAGACCGATGCAGAGATTGTCAAAGCGTCCCTTCTCGTTGCGGAGGGTGACCAGATCGGTCAGCGTTTGGGTGGGGTGCAGATGACCGCCGTCGCCGGCGTTGATGATCGGCACGCGCGAGTAGAGCGAGGCCGCTTTTGCCGAGCCGGCTACCGGGTGGCGCATCGCGATGAGATCGGCGTAGCCGCTGACAACGCGAATGGTATCTTTAAGCGATTCGCCCTTGGCGACCGACGAGTTGGACGGATCGTCAAAGCCGATGACGCTGCCGCCGAGCTTGAGCATCGCGGTCTGGAAAGACATTTGCGTGCGCGTAGACGGCTCGTAGAACAGCGTGGCTAAAATCTTGCCGTGGCAGGCATGGGAATAATAGTGCGGATGTTTGGCAATATCACCGGCCAATCGGGTGATCTCGTTCCAATCCTCTACCGAGGCATCCGCCAGATCGATGAGATGACGTTTCAGCATAAGACGACTCTCCTTTGTCTAAAATAGACTATTTTTCTTATTTTACCACGTTCCGACCGGATGTGCAACGATGTTACGACAAAAAAATAATAAAAATTTTCAATGGAATTCGTCGGAATTTTGGGTGTTACGGAAAAAGTTTTTGCACAATCCGTTTTTCCACTTGAAAAAGCAAAAGTAAAGGACTATAATAAGTTCGTTTTCGCAATGTTTCAAAAGGAAAGAAGAGGGTTTTATGGATACACTGTTGTCGGTTTCGATCGCGTTGTTGGCAGGACTGATGATGACGCGGTTGTTTAAGCCGTTCAAATTGCCGTCGGTGACGGCTTATCTGATTGCCGGTGTACTGGTCGGACCGTATTGTCTGGGCGCGCTCGGCATCGGCGGTTTGGGATTTACCACCGGCGAGGCGGTGTCGCAGTTGTCGCTGGTTTCCGAGGTGGCGCTGGGCTTTATCGCTTTTTCGATCGGTAACGAATTCCGTGTGGATGAACTGAAACGGACCGGTCATCAGGCGCTGGTAATCGGTATTCTGCAGGCGGTGGCGGCAACGGCACTGGTGGATCTGGCGCTGCTGGGCGTGCACCTGCTGATGCCGGATAAGCTGACCGTGCCGCAGTTGCTGACGTTGGGTGCTATCGCCACCGCGACCGCACCGGCGGCCACGCTGATGGTGGTACGCCAGTATAAAGCGGACGGACCGCTGACGCGCTTGCTGTTGCCGATCGTCGCGTTGGATGACGCGGTGGGCTTGGTGGTGTTTGCGGTCAGCTTCGGTATCGCCAAAACGTTGGTCAGCGGTCAGGTGGATATGGTATCCATTCTGCTTAATCCGTTGATTGAGATCGCTTGCTCGCTGGCACTCGGCGCGGTAATGGGAGCCCTGCTGACGTGGCTGGAAAAGCTGTTCAACTCCAACACCAACCGCTTGAATCTCACCATTGCTTTCGTGTTCCTGACGGCGTCGCTGTCGATGCTGGATTTCCATATCGGACCGGTGCACATTCAGTTCTCGTCGCTGTTGGTTTGTATGATGCTCGGCACGGTGTTTTGCAACACGTGTGCGCTTTCACACGATCTGATGGAGCGCGCGGACAAATGGACCTCGCCGCTGTTTGCGCTGTTTTTTGTGATCAGCGGTGCGGAACTGGAGCTCAACGTGTTTGCGGACGTGGCGATCGTGGTGATCGGATTGGTGTATATTCTGTTCCGTTCGCTCGGCAAGTATTTCGGTGCGTTGGGCAGCGCGAAGCTGACGCACTGCCAGCCGGCGATCTGCAAGTATCTGGGTATCACCCTGTTGCCGCAGGCGGGCGTGGCGCTCGGTATGTGCGCGACCGCGATGCAGTTGGGTGCGGAAGGGGCGCTTATCCGCAACATCACGCTGTTTGCGGTGCTGATCTACGAGTTGATCGGACCGGTGCTGACGCGTCAGGCGTTGCAGGCTGCCGGCGAAATTAAGCCGATGCCCGATCACGTCAAGAACCGCCGCGAGCACAAGCTCAATGCGGTGTCTGGCAAAAAGAAATAAGAAAAACGGCATTCTGAAATCCTTCAGAATGCCGTTTTTTTAATGCTCCCACGCAGATAATTGATATTTGGAAAACAGAAAATGTTGCTTGGAATAGAGGCTTGCGTAGCCAGACAGACTCCAGCTGATCGGCACAGCAAGCAGAGCGTATACCGCCGACTCGGCGCCGAACAGCTCAAAGCTCAGCAGAACTGCTGCGATCGGGCAGTTGGTCACGCCGGCGAACAGCGCCGTCAGACCAATGGCTGCCGAAAGCGACGGCGACAGGCCGATCAGTCCGCCGAACACGCAGCCGAACGTGGCGCCCATAAACATCGCCGGTACGATCTCGCCGCCCTTAAATCCGAATTTCAAGGTCAAAACGGTGGCGACCAGCTTGATCAAAAATGCGTACCAATCCGCTTCGCCGCGAGTGATCGCCTGCTCGATCACGCCCATGCCGGTGCCGTTGTAGTCGTGCCCAAAGATCAATGTGATCAGCACCATACCAACAGCGCCGACCACCACGCGAACGTAGGGGTTTTCCAAAAAGGATACGCGTTTGATCAATTTGCCGCTGAAGGTCATCGAATGGCAGAACAACTGGCTGACCAGCGCGCATCCGATCGCGACCAGTGCCACTTGCAACAACGGCACAAGCCCGAATTCCGGTATCTCGGCAATGTGGAAAAATTCCGTATCGGCGCCGGTTGCCAGACGAATGGCGTAGCCTATTAGGGCGGATAAGCCGCACGGCCAGAAGGCCACAAACGGCATAGCGCCGACGGTAGCGAGTTCCAGCGCAAAGACGGCGGCGGTGACCGGCGTGCCGAAGATGGCGGCAAACGCCGCCGACATACCGCACATCACCAAAATCGGAGCGACTTGCCGGTCGACTTTAAACACACGCGACAGCCAACTGCCGATGCTGCCGCCAAGCTGCAAAGCCGCGCCTTCGCGTCCGGACGAGCCGCCGTAGAGGTGCGTCAGCGCCGTGCCGAAAAAGATCAATGCGGCGGTGCGTAGCGGCACCTCCTCTTCGCCGCGGACGGCGCAGACGATGCGGTTGGTGCCGCGATCGCTTGCCATGTGCGCCGTGCGGTACAAAAAGACGATGATCACGCCGGCAACCGGCAGCAGATAGACCAACCAACCATGTGCTTCGCGGACGCTTTGTGCCATATGGAGCACCCAAAATAACAGGGTGCCGGCCACGCCGGCGAGCGCACCGCATAACAGGGCGAAAAATCCCCATCTAAAAAAAGCAGACAGGCTGCGCTTGGCCCGCTGTTTCGGGTGTTCCAGCCATGCTTTCACTTGCGATTTATCCAACAATAGAGCCTCCCTTGCTGATTGTCGTTACCATACTACCACAAATTCTTGCGAATAACAAGGGACAAACTTGCAAAATTCGAGAAAAAATCAATTTTCGGTCGGAAGTTTTGCAGTTTTGGGGATGGACAAGCCGCAAAAATATGGTATAATATAATTTATAGTAAAATGGTAAATACTGAAAACAGAAAGATGTTGCAAAACCGTATAGGGAAGGAGTATTCGAATGAAAAGCTTTCGCGGTGGAGTTCATTTATATGAGGGAAAAGAACTGAGCGAAAATCGAGCGATCCAACCGATCAAGGCCGGCAAAGAGGTGATCTTTCCGCTGGCTCAGCACATTGGTGCGCCAGCTAAGCCGGTGGTGGCGGTGGGAGACCGCGTGCTGCGCGGGCAGCCGATCGCCGAGCCAGCCTCTTTTGTTTCGGCGGGCATCTGCTCGTCGGTATCCGGCACGGTCAAGGCGATTGAGGAGCGTCCGCTGCTGCGCGGCGTCGGCGACGTGATCGTGATCGAGAACGACAATCAGTACGAAACGGTTGCCGGCGTTGGCGATAAGCGAGATCTCTCGACGGTGACGGCGGAGGATATCCGTCGCATTGTGGCGGAGGCCGGTATCGTCGGCATGGGCGGCGCCGGATTTCCGTCGGCGGTCAAGCTGGCTCCGAAAAATCCGGAGGATATCCGCTATTTGATCATCAATGCCGCGGAGTGCGAGCCGTACCTGACTTGCGATTATCGGTTGATGGTGGAACGGCCGGAGAAACTCATCGGCGGTATTCACGTGATGCTGAAATTGTTCCCGCATGCAAAGGGAATTATCGCGGTGGAGGATAACAAACCCGAGGCGATCGCCGTTCTCAAACGGCTGACCGCCGAGGACGATCGCATTGAAGTTCGTGCGTTGAAAACCAAGTATCCGCAGGGTGGCGAACGCTTGATTTTGCACGTGATCACCGGCGCGGATATCAACTCGCGCAAACTGCCGGCGGACGTCGGTTGCGTGGTGCAAAACGTGTCTACCAGCGTGGCGGTCTACGAGGCGGTGTGCGAGAATACGCCGCTGATGTCCCGTATTGTGACGATGTCCGGCGAGGGTATGGCGCAGCCGGGTAACTTCGAGGTGCCGCTCGGCACCAAGTTTGCCGACCTGCTGGAAGCGGCCGGCGGCTTGAAGGACGAGCCGGAGAAGCTGGTTGCCGGCGGACCGATGACCGGTACGTCGTTTGTGGATATGCGTGTGCCGGTCACCAAGACCAGCGGTGGCTTCTTGGCGTTCTTGCACGACGACGTGTCCGCGCGACCCATTACAGCGTGTATTCGCTGCGGTCGTTGTCTCTCGGTATGTCCGGAAAATCTGGTGCCGCAGATTTTGGCGGTTTCGGCCGGCTACGAGCAGTTTGATAAGTTTGAAGATCTCAACGGTATGGAGTGCGTGGAGTGCGGCTGTTGCTCGTACGTCTGTCCGGCACACCGTCCGTTGACGCAGAGCATTAAGCGTGCCAAAACGGCGGTGCAAGCCGCTCGTCGCGCGCAGAAGAAGTAAGGAGGGATCGACGTGCTGAATATTTCCAATGCGCCCCACGTACGCACCTCGCGCACCACGACCACCATTATGGCGGATGTCATTTTGGCGTTGTTGCCGGCGTGCGGTGTGGGCATCTGGCTGTTTGGTTGGCAGGCTGCGCTGGTGCTGGCGTTGTCGGTCGGCTCCTGCGTACTGACCGAATGGCTGTACGAAGTGTTGATGAAGAAGCCGGTCACGGTGGGGGATCTCTCCGCGGTAGTCACCGGCTTGATCTTGGGTGTTAACCTGCCGGCGTCGGCGCCGTGGTATCTGCCGGTGCTGGGCGGTGTGTTCGCCATTCTGGTGGTGAAGATGCTGTTTGGCGGTCTCGGGCAGAACTTTATGAATCCGGCGTTGGCGGCGCGGTGCTTTTTGATGATGTCCTTTGCCGGTCAGATGACCGCGTTTCCGGCGTTGGCGGATATGACCTCCGGTGCTACGCCGTTGGCTGCCGCCAAAAACGGCGAGCAGGTGGATCTGCTGCAGATGCTGCTCGGTCAGCACTCCGGCACCATCGGCGAGACCTGTGCGGTGGCGATCCTCATTGGTTTTGTCTACCTGCTCATCCGTCGCGTGATCGCGGCACGGATTCCGCTGGTATACATCGGTTCGACGGTGCTGTTTGTGATGCTGTTTCAGTGGTTGAACGGTAACCCGACCTTGGCGTTTTCGGCCAACTACCTGCTCGCGCAGGTGCTGGGCGGCGGCTTGCTGCTCGGTGCGGTGTTTATGGCGACCGACTACGTCACCAGCCCGATCACCAAGGGCGGTCAATGGCTGTATGCGATTCTCATCGGTTTCCTGACCGCGCTGTTCCGCGTGTTCGGCTCGACTGCCGAGGGCGTGTCGTATGCGATCATTATCGCGAATTTGGTGGTGCCGTTGATTGAACGGATCACCGTTCCGCGTCCTTTCGGCTTTCAGAAAGGGGGCAAAACGGCATGAATAATCGAGTGATTGTCAAAAACATTGTGGTGTTGACGGTGATCGCGCTGGTGTCGGTATTTTTGCTGTCGCTGGTGTATCAGGTCACCAAGGATCCGATCGCCAAGGCGGCTGCCGAAAAGCAGGCGGCGGCGTATCTGGAAATGTACGACGACAGTGCCGAGTTGGCGATGGCGGAGGACGCTGCCATCGCGATCGAGGAGAGTAAAGCAATGCTGGAAGCCTCGTTTAACGGCGCGTACGTCACCGATGCGATGGTGGCTCGGGAGGGCGAGACCGTGCTTGGCTACGCTGTCACGGCGGTATCGCCGAAGGGCTACGGCGGCGCGATCACGATGGCACTTCGTGTGGATCTGACAGACGATGGCGCTGTCATCAACGGTATGCGGGTGCTGGAGCAGAGTGAAACGGCCGGCTTTGGTAACGTCTGCTCGGAGGAGTCCTACTGGGGACAGTACACCGATGCGGCCAAGACCGACGCGGTGATCATCTCGGGAGCGACCTACACCACCACGGCTATTAACGATGCGTTGCAGGCGGCGATGAAATTTGCTGTCGACTACGCCGATCGCGGTTAAAGGAGGACGGTTACAATGAAAAAATATTGGCAGCCGTTCTTTGACGGCTTGATTAAAAACAACCCGACCTTTGTGTTGCTGTTGGGTATGTGTCCCACGCTGGCGGTCACCTCGAATGCCGTCAACGGCTTTTCGATGGGTCTGTCCACCACGGCGGTGTTGCTGGTGTCCAACGTGGTCATTTCGCTGTTGCGTAAGATCATTCCGGACGGCGTGCGTATTCCGTGCTATATCGTGATCGTGGCGTCGCTGGTGTCGATGGTGCAGCTGCTGTTGCAAGCGTACGTGCCGTCGGTGTACGAGACGCTGGGCATCTATATTCCGCTGATCGTGGTCAACTGCATCATCCTCGGTCGCGCGGAAGCGTTTGCCAACCGCAACACGGTGGGACTGTCGTTCTTTGACGGTCTGGGAATGGGCCTCGGCTTTACCGCGGCGCTGACCGTGATCGGTCTGGTGCGCGAGTTTATCGGCGCGTTTTCGGTGTTCGGTATCTCGTTTGCCGAGGCGATGCCCGACTGGATTCAGCCGGTGGCGTTGTTTGTGATGGCACCGGGCGCGTTCTTGACGCTGGCGTTTTTGATCGCCGCGTTTAACAAGATTCGTACCAAGAAAAATCTGCCGGTCAAGCGGGAGGTTTCGTGCAACGGTCATTGTGCCGATTGTCCGAGTGCTTCGCCGGACTGCAAACCGCAGTAAGGAGGGGTGACAGATGGATACGTTTATGACGTTATTTTTGGTGGTTGTCACGTCGGCGTTGGTCAACAACGTCGTTCTCAGCCAGTTTTTAGGTCTGTGCCCGTTCCTTGGTGTTTCCAAGCAGATCAAGACGGCCAGCGGTATGGGTGTGGCGGTTATTTTGGTCATCACCGTGTCGTCGGCGCTGTGCAGCCTGCTGTACGATTTGCTGCTGGTGCCGTTGGGGCTGACCTACCTCAACACCATCGTGTTTATTTTGGTGATTGCGGCGCTGGTGCAGATGACCGAAATGGTCATCAAAAAGTTCTCCCAGCCGCTGTACGAGTCGTTGGGCGTGTTTCTGCCGCTGATCACCACCAACTGCGCGGTGTTGGGCGTGGCGTTGACCAACGTACAAAACGGCAACGATCTTGGGACCAGCGTGCTCACCGGTTTTGGCACGGCGCTTGGTTTCTTTATCGCCATTGTGTTGATGTCCGGTATTCGGGAAAAGACGGCGCACAACGACGTGCCCAAGGCGTTTCAGGGAATGCCGCAGGCGTTGTTGACGGCGTGTTTGATGTCCATTGCCTTCTATGGCTTTAAGGTTCTGTAAGGAGGGAATGGAAGATGGATTTTCAAGCAGTATGGATTGCGACCGTCGCCGTTGGTGCGATCGGGTTGTTGGTTGGTATTTTGTTGAGTTTTTTGGGCAAGGTATTGGCAGTGGAAAGCGACGAGCGTGTCGATGCCGTGCGCGAGGTCCTGCCGGGTAATAACTGCGGTGGCTGCGGTCTCGCCGGTTGCGACGCGTGCGCTAAGGCGATCGTTGAGGGCACCGTGCCGGTAGACATCTGTCCGGTCGGCGGCGCGGATTGCGCCGCAAAGATCGCGGAGATCATGGGTGTGGAGGCAGGCGAAACCGTTCGCAAGACGGCGTTTGTGCATTGCTCGGGCGACTGTGACGTCGCGCCGGTCAAGGCGCAGTACAGCGGTGCGGAGGATTGTCACGCGGCCGCGATCATGGGCGGCGCCGGACGCAGCTGTCAGTTCGGTTGCTACGGACTGGGAAGCTGCGAAAAGGCTTGTCCGTTCGATGCCGTTCACGTGCATAACGGGCTGGCGAAGGTGGATAAAGAAGCCTGTAAGGCGTGCGGCAAATGCGTCGCCGCTTGTCCGCAGCATCTCATCACGCTGGAGCCGTACGACGCGATCGCCGAGATCGTGTGTTCGTCTCACTATAAGGGCAAATCCGTTATGGAGGTCTGCTCGATGGGCTGTATTGCGTGCGGCTTGTGCGCGCGCAATTGTCCGGTCAATGCGATTCAAATGGTGGGCAATCTGCCGGTGATCGACCAGGAGACCTGTGTGCGATGCGGCGTGTGTGTTTCCAAATGTCCGCGTAAGGTGATCTATTTCCGATAATATCCCCTGAAGAAGGAGATTTCTTATGAAACGTGTGATAGGTTTGATGGTGGCTTTGATTCTGCTGGTGGGTTTGACCGGTTGTGCGGTCTCTCCGACGGCGGATGCGCGCATGAAACTCGGTCTGGGTGCGGATGCGGTGTACACGGTCTCTGCCGACGGTAAGGCGACGGTGGAAACAACGTGGGCGGCGGTGGTGTTGGATGCCGCCGATCGCATTGTATCCTGCCGGATCGACTCAATTAAGGCAGATTCGATGCCCGGCGCGGCGGACGTTTCGCTGAAAACCAAGTACGAGTTAAAAGAAAACTACGGCATGGTGGCGTACGGGCCGGCTGAAAAAGAGTGGTACGAGCAGGTGGATATTTTCTGCAAGGCCGTGGAAGGCAAAACGCTGGAGGAAGCGATGAACCTGAAAGCGGGCGAGGCGGATCTGAGCGCCGGTTGCACCATCTCGGTGATGCCGTTCCAGTATGCGTTGGCCAAGGCATGCCAGAGCGCGGTGGCGGTGGAAGCGGCCGCGGCAGACGCGTTGGCGATGACCTTGTCCGGCTCGGTTTCGGCCTCGGAGAAGGCGGATGAATTCGAGTTCTTGGCTACGGCCAGCACCTCGGCTGACGGTCGGTTTACAGCCTGTGCGATCGATGCGGTGCAGGTGCCGGTTCCGCTGGAAAAGGGTGCATACGCGGCGGAGAGCTCGGCGACCTTCAAAACCAAGCGCGAGCTGGGCTTTGATTACGGTATGGTCGCTTACGCCGGCGCGAAGTACGAGTGGTTTGAGCAGATGGACGCGCTGCAGGCGGCGGCGGTCGGCAAGACGCCGAACGAGGTGTTGGCGTTGGTTGGTGAAAACGGCAAGGTGGTGCCGGATATCGATCTGGCATCCAAGGCGACCGTCTACGTTGGCGGTATCGTCGGTCAACTTGCCGCGACGGTTGCAGAATGAAGCGGCTGCTTTGTGCGGTACTGCCGTTGCTGCTGTTGCTGGTCGGCTGCCAAAAAGGGCCGACGCGGTACAGTCGTACGACGGTGGATACCTTTGATACGGTTGTGCAGTTGATCGCCTACGACGTCGATGAGCAGAGCTTCGCTCAAAAGGCGGATTCGCTGGAAGCGGCGTGGCAGGAGTACGATCGTCTGTACGACATTTATAACGAATACGAGGGTCTCAACAATCTGTGCACGGTGAATCGGCAGGCGGGAATCGCGCCGGTCAAGGTGGATGCACGGATACTGGATCTATTGGCGTTCGGCAAGGAGGTTTACACCTTGTCGGGCGGAAAAGTCAATATTGCGGCCGGTGCGGTGCTGAAGCTATGGCACGATGCGCGTACCGCCGGATTGGCGTCGCCGGCAACGGCGGTGTTGCCGGATTCGGCGGCGCTGAAAGAGGCGGCCAAGCACACGGATATCGAGGATATGATCCTCGATCGTGAGGCCGGCACGGTATACCTGAAGGACGCCGCCATGAGCTTGGACGTCGGGGCGATCGCCAAGGGTTACGCGACCGAACAGATCTGCCGACAGGCAGAAACGCTGTGGGAGTCGGCGGCGGTGTCGGCGGGCGGCAACGTCCGCACGATCGGCGTTCGCGGCGACGGCTCGCCGTGGCAGATCGCGGTGGAAAATCCCGATCAGACGGCGGAGCAACCGACCGTCGCGACGGTGCAACTGGAGGGAGAGTCGCTGGTCACCAGCGGCGATTACCAACGGTATTACACCGTCGGCGGCGTGCCGTATCATCATATTATCGATCCGGTCACGTTGGCGCCGGCGGCGTACGTACACGAAACGTCGGTGCTGTGCGACGATTCGGGGCTGGCGGATGCGCTGTCGACGGCGCTGTTTTTGATGCCGGTCGAGGACGGAAAGAAACTGGTCGATTCGCTCGACGGTGTGGAAGCGCTGTGGGTGACGATGGACCATCAAATAACGATGACCGACGGCTTTGAAAGCCGCTTGGTCGGAAACGGGGAAACGCGATGAAACAGGCTCATTCAAAACAAAATCCGATGGTATGGGCGGCGCTGATTGCGCTGATGCTCGCGCTGACGTTTGCGTGTATGTTTGGCTGTGATGCGCTGTATCGGGCGGTGTCCGCTTCGCGCGCGACCGCCGCGACCGCGTGGCCGTACGGCATTGTTGCCACCGAGCCGGCGGATTATCCGCTGGAAAACGGTGTGCAGAAGGTGGAAAAGGGCTTGGATGCCGACGGCGAACTGGCCGGTTGGTTGGTGACGGTATCGGTCGAGCAACCGGCCGCGACGACCTGTACGGTGGTGATCGCACCGGACGGCAAGTCGTTGGGCGGCATTCGGAACGTGAGTGGCAGCGAAGGCGGCCGATATTATAACATCCGCGTGCAGCTGCCGTATTTCACCGAGCAGTTTGAAGGTCGCGTGTTGCCGATCAACGAATCGCAGGTGGATATGGCCAGCGGCGCGACCGGTTCCTCGCAAGCGGTGGTGGCGCTGATTCAGACGGCGACGGAGTTTGTAAACCATGTTATCAACGGATAAACTGACGTTTCATATAACAGACTTGCTGATTCCGGCGGTGGCGGTGTTGCTGGCCGGTGTGCTGATGGTGCTGTCTGCCGTGTTGCCGCAGCCGGAACGGCGGGAGGCGATGATCACCGTCGACGGCGAGGTGATCGCCGTGCTGCCGCTGGAAACCGACGCTGACCGCCTGTTTGAGCTTTCGGCCGGTGGCGTCAACCGCGTCGTCGTGACAGACGGGTGCGTGTCAGTCAGCGAAGCGGACTGCGCCACGCAGGTCTGTGTACATCATCGGGCGATCTCCCGCGTGGGCGAGAGCATCGTCTGTGCCCCGCACGGCTTGGTCGTGACGGTGGTCGGCGGCGAAGCCGCAGACGCCCCCGACCTGATTGCGAGGTGACGGGATGAGAAAGATGAATGTTCGCCGATTGGCGATGTACGGGCTGCTGGTGGCGCTCGCGTTTGTGTTTTCGTATATCGAAATGCTCATTCCTTTTAATATCGGCATTCCGGGCGTCAAATTGGGGCTTGGCAATCTGGTGGTAATGGTCACCATGTGTCTGTTGCGCCGTCGGGACGCGCTGGTGGTGGCGGTCACGCGGATCGTGCTGGTGGGGCTGACCTTTGGCAGTCCGTCGAGTATGCTGTACGCGCTGGCCGGCGGTTTGCTGAGCTTTGCGGTGATGGCGTTGCTGCTTCCTGCTAAGCGCATCAGCTTGTACGGCGTGAGTATGGCCGGTGGTTTGGCACACAACTTTGGTCAGCTGGCGGTGGCAGTCTTTGCTACGCAGACGGTCCGGATCGTGTGGTATCTGCCGATCCTGCTGGTATCCGGTATCGTCACCGGCGGATTGATCGGTTTGGCGGCGGTACTGATCGTACGGCGGTTGCCGGCTCGTGTTACACAAGGAATATAAGCAACCCGAGACGTTCGTCTCGGGTTTTCTTATTGGCAAATTTGGGCTGTTATTTGTAGAAATAAGACAAATAATAGCGGAAAATTTCTACATCCATTAGATAAAATGGTGAAAAATCACTTGAAATCAAGCGGAAATGTGCTATAATAAACTTATAATGCACTATCTGTAACTATGAAAAGGGGAGGAAGCAGAATGGACCGGCAGCAGAATTCCGCATTCGGCACCGTACCGGGGCACGCGTACGAACGGTTTGGGTGCCACGTCAATGCGGACGGCAGTATGACCTTTTGCGTATGGGCGCCGTCGGCGCAGGCAATTTCGCTGGTGGGTGATTTCAACAACTGGCAGGTGGGTGAAACACCGCTTCGCCGAGGTCTCAACAATTGCTGGGACGTGACCGTACCGGCACTTCCCCTTTACAGCAACTATAAATACGCCGTGACCGGTCCGAGTGGGCACGTCGTGTTAAAAGCCGACCCGTACGGCACGCATTTTGAAACGCGACCGGGCACGGCTTCCAAGGTCTATCCGCTGGAAGGGTGCTACGATTGGCAGGACGCCGCGTGGATCGCGCAGCGAGACGCGACGCCGTCTTACGATCGACCGATGAATATCTACGAGGTGCACGCCGGTTCATGGCGTCAGACCGACGACGGCGGCTTTTACGATTATGAGCGCTTGGGCGATGAGCTGGTTGCTTACGTCAAGGAAATGAACTACACTCACATCGAGCTGATGCCGATGTCGGAGTATCCGTTCGACGGATCGTGGGGGTATCAGGTCAGCGGCTACTACGCACCGACCTCGCGGTACGGTACGCCCGCCGGATTTATGTCGTTTGTGGACAAATGCCACGCGGCCGGTATCGGCGTGATCGTGGACTGGGTGCCGGCGCACTTCCCGCGGGATGAGGCGGGGTTGTTCCGCTTTGACGGCACGCCGTGCTACGAGTACTCCGATCCGCGTAAGGGCGAGCACAAGGAATGGGGGACCTGCGTATTCGATTTCGGGCGCCCCGAGGTGCGGGAGTTCTTGATCTCCTCGGCGCTGTTCTGGTTGGAGAAATACCACGTCGACGGGTTACGCGTCGATGCGGTCGCCTCGATGCTGTACCTCGATTATAACCGCAAAGACGGCGAATGGGTGCCCAATCAGTTTGGCGGGCACGAAAATCTGGAAGCGGTGGATTTTCTGCGGGAACTCAACGCGGTGATCTTCCGCAACCATCCGCAGGCACTGATGATCGCCGAGGAATCGACCGCTTGGCCGATGGTCTCGCGTCCGGCTTCGGATGGCGGTCTGGGCTTCAACTACAAGTGGAATATGGGTTGGATGAACGATATGCTGCGGTATATGTCGCTCGATCCGTTGTTCCGCAAGGACAATCACAACGCGCTCACGTTCTCGTTCTTATACGCGTTTTCCGAAAATTTCGTGCTGCCCATCTCGCACGACGAGGTGGTGCACGGCAAAGGCTCGCTGATCAACAAGATGCCGGGCGATTATGAGCAGAAATTCGCCGGTGTGCGACTGTTTTTGGCGTATATTATGGCGCATCCCGGCAAGAAGCTGACCTTTATGGGCTCGGAATTCGGTCAGTTTAAGGAGTGGGACTACCACAGCGGTCTGGATTGGATGCTGCTCGATTACGAAGCACATCGCACGCTGCAGGGGTACACCAAGGCTCTTAACCGGTTTTATCTGGAGCAGCCGGCGCTGTGGGAGAGAGATCTCTCGTGGGAAGGCTTTGAATGGATCTCGGCCGACGATTACACGCAAAGCGTGATTGCGTTCCGTCGAAAAGCGGCGGACGGCTCGGAATTGATCGCGGTATGCAATTTCACGCCCGTTCGGCGAGAAAACTACCGCATCGGCGTGCCGGCGGATGGGACGTATACGGTGCTTTTTAACACCGACGATGCCGCCTTTGGCGGTGGAAGCGCCGCCGTGTCGCCGCTGAAAACCGATCCTCAGCCGATGCACGGCTTAGAGCAGTCGCTGGCGTTGGATCTGCCGCCGCTGTCGGTACAGTTTTTGAAGCGGACGGCGTCGCCGCGTAAGGTATCCAAAAAGAAACAAAGCGGTCGCAAGACCAATCAAAATTAAGGAGGAAGATTTATGTTTCGCAAACAAGAATGTGTCGCGATGCTGTTGGCAGGCGGACAGGGAAGCCGTCTGTACGCGCTGACGCGACAGATCGCCAAACCGGCTGTGCCGTACGGCGGCAAATACCGCATCATCGATTTTCCGCTTTCCAACTGCATCAATTCCGGTATTGAAACGGTGGGCGTGCTCACGCAGTATCGTCCGCTGGTGCTTAACGAATACATCGGCTCGGGTGAGCCGTGGGATTTAGACCGTATGGATGCCGGCGTGCACGTGTTGCCGCCGTATCAGGCGATTTCCGGCGCCGGCTGGTATAAGGGTACGGCCAACGCGATCTACCAGAACATCGAATTTATCGAGCGCTACGATCCGGAGTACGTGCTGGTGCTGTCGGGCGACCATATCTACAAGATGGATTATTCCAAGATGATTGCTCAGCACAAGGAGCGAAACGCCGATTGTACCATTGCGGTGCTGGAAGTGGAGATGGAGGAGGCCAAACGTTTTGGCATTATGAATGCCAACGAGGACGGCTCGGTCTACGAATTCGAGGAGAAGCCGGCCAACCCGAAGTCCAATCTGGCGTCGATGGGCATCTACGTGTTCAGCTGGCAGAAGCTGCGGAAATATCTGGTTGAGGATGAAGCAGACGAAACGTCGTCTAACGATTTCGGCAAGAACATCATTCCGAATATGTTAAACAACGGCGAGCGTCTGTTTACATACCGCTTTGACGGCTATTGGAAGGACGTCGGCACCATCGACAGTTTGTGGGAAGCCAATATGGATCTGTTGGATCCGAAGGTGCCGCTGTTTATGCGCGACACGAAATGGCGGATCTATTCCCGTACCGCCGGTCTGCCACCGCATTACATCGGCAAGAACGCCAAGGTGCAAAACAGCATGATCTCCGAGGGTAGCGAGATCGAAGGCAATATGGAGTTTTCCATCGCGTTTCCGGGCGTGGTGGTCGAAGAAGGTGCGGAGATCGTGGATGCGATCTTGATGCCGGGCGCACACGTCGGGAAGAATGCCAAGGTGCAATACGCCATTCTGGCAGAGGACGTGGTGGTCGAAGAAGGCGCCGTTGTGGGCGAAAAACCGGAGGAAATGGAGAATTTGGACGAATGGGGCGTGGCGGTTGTCGCCAGCGGCATTCGGATCGGTGCCGGTGTTCAGGTGCCGGCAAAGGCGATGATTGAAGAGGATCAGAAAGGGGGCGAGCAGAAATGATCAAGAAGACCGGAGTTTGCGGTTTGATCTTTCCGAGCGTGCACGATGAGATGCTGCACGAGTTGACAGAGGTGCGCGCGTTGGGCTCGATTCCTTTTGGCGGTCGCTACCGTTTGGTGGATTTCCCGCTGTCCAATCTGGTGCACGCCGGTATTACCGACATCAGCGTGATCACCACCAAAAAGTATATGTCGCTGGCGCGTCACGTCGGCTCGGGCAAGGCGTGGGATCTCTCGCGGAAAAAGCAGGGACTTTCGCTGCTGCCGGCTCTGGGCGCGACGCCGGAGCAGTACGAGGGGCGTATGGTGCCGCTGTACGAGGTCATGGAATGGCTGGAAACGTGCGACGAGGAGTACGTGGTGATGTCCGACTGCTACGTGGTGGGCAACATCAACTACAAGGCATTGGTGAAAAAGCATATCGATTCGGGTGCTGAGATCACGATTGCGTATAAGAACGGCAAATGCCCCGATCTGCCGGATGCGTTGGTGCTGGACGTCAACGAATCGCAGAAGGTCACCTGCTTGCGCGTCGGCGCGCGTCCGCAGGGCGAGGTCAATTACGGCATCGGCCTGTACGTCATCGCGCGCGAAACGCTCGTTGGTCTGGTCAAGGAAGCGTACAGCTGCGGCAAGCTCAGCTTTGAGCGCGACATTCTGCTTCCTTTGGCGGAAGGCGGCAATCTGCACGCGTACGAGGTGCCGGAGTTTACGATGATTGTCTCCAACCTGCAAACGTATTTTGACGCCAATATGGCGATGATGGATAAGGACATCCGCGCCAAGTTGTTCCCGGCGGATTATCCGGTGTACACGCAGGTTCACAACTGCGCGCCGGTGGTGTACGGACTCAACTCCGATATGACCGGTTCGCTGGCGGCGGACGGTGCGTACATTGACGGTGTCGTGACCGATTCGCTGTTGTTCCGCAACGTGAAGGTGGAAACCGGTGCAACGGTGCGCAACTGCATTCTGATGGAGGGCAGCGTGGTGCACAAGGGTGCGGTGCTGGAAAACGTGGTGCTGGACAAAGACGTATCGGTCAGCGAGGGTCGTGTGCTGCGCGGTGCGCCGACCTATCCGCTGTACGTCAACAAGGGCCGCGAGATCTGATCGTTTTTTGAAAGGAAACGCATTATGAAAGTTTTATATGTAGCCAGTGAGGCGTTGCCGTTTATCGCTTCCGGCGGATTGGCAGACGTGGCCGGCTCGCTCCCGAAGGAGCTTCGTCGCCGTCTGTGCGGTTGCCGCGTGGTATTGCCTCTGTACGAAGCGATTCCGCAGGAAATGCGCGATAAAATGACCTTCCTCACCAGTTTCTCGGTGCCGGTTGCGTGGCGTCGGCAGTACTGCGGTGTGTTTGAGGCCAAAATCGACGGCGTGATCTACTATTTGCTGGATAATCAGTACTATTTCAAGCGGGCGGGATTGTACGGTCATTACGACGATGCGGAACGCTTTGCGTTCTTCTCGCGTGCGGTGCTGGAGATGCTCAAACAGATCAATTTCCAGCCGGACATCATTCACGCTAACGACTGGCAGTCGGCACTGGTGCCGATCTACCAGACGCTGTTTTACGCGCACGATCCGTTTTATTCGGGTATCAAAACGCTGTTTACCATCCACAACATTCAGTACCAGGGCCAGTATGGCATGGATATTCTGGAGGACGTGTTTGGCATTCCGCAGGATTGCGCGTCCATTGTGGAGATGGGTGGCGGCATCAACCTGATGAAAGGCGGCATCGAGACGGCGCATCGGGTATCGACGGTCAGCCCGACCTATGCCGAGGAGATTTTGGATCCGTGGTTTGCTCACGGGATGAACGATATGCTGGAAGCGCGCAAGTGGAAGCTTTCCGGTATCTTAAACGGCATCGACGTGATCGGTTACGACCCCGCAACCGACGCCAATTTGGCAGCCAATTACTCCAAGGACGACAAGTCCGGAAAAGCGCTGTGCAAAAAGGCGTTGCAGGAGGAAATGGGCTTGCCGGTCAAGGCGGATTGCCCGATCATCGGTATGGTCAGTCGCTTGGTTTCGCACAAGGGACTGGATCTGGTCAAGGCACGCATTGAACGGCTGTTGGAGGAATCCGATGCGCAGTTGGCGGTGCTTGGCTCGGGTGACTGGACGTACGAGAATTTCTTCCGCGATCTGGCGGAGCGTTATGCGGATCGCGTGGCGTATCGCGCCGGTTTTATTCCGGCGTTGGCGCGGCGGATCTACGTCGGTGCGGACATCTTTTTGATGCCGTCGCAGAGCGAGCCGTGCGGGTTGGCGCAGATGGTTGCGTGCCGCTACGGTACGGTGCCGGTGGTGCGCGAGACCGGCGGTTTGAAGGACAGCATCCACGATGCCGGCGACGGCGAGGGCAACGGATACACGTTTGCTACCTACAACGCCGACGATATGCTCGATGCGCTTCGTCGCGCCGTCGGGGCGTATCACGGCACGGAATGGGAATCGGTGGTCGATCGTGCGATGAACAGCGATTTCAGCTGGGGACGTTCGGCTAACGAGTATCTGCGCTTGTACCGCGCGATGATCAAGGAATGATCGGTTTCCGGAAAGGAGTACATAGATGAAACTGACACAAGAACAACAGGCGATCCTCGACGGTGCTCAAGGCGAGGTAATGGCCAAAGTAATGAAAACGATGGTGATGTATGGCGACACCTTCGGTGCGGAGGAAATGGTGCCGGTCACCAGCGAGAAGGGGCATTTGGTCACCAGTTTTGGATTCGGTGTGATGACGGCGATGTTTGATCTGATGGATCAGCTGATCGACGCCGGTATCGTTTCCAAGCAGGCCTTTACGGTGGATCCGCGGCCGATGGACAAAAACGTACCGTCCAATCCGATCATGGATCTGATCACCAAGAAATTTATGTATACCAAGCAGGCATCTTACGAGGAGCAGCTTAGCAAGGTTGGTTTGGAATCCCGCGAGACCGGGTTTACCTGCGCCTGCTATTTTGACGAGGTGGGCAACGTCCCCAAGCAAGGGGATATTCTGTCGTGGGCGGAAAGCTCGGCGGTGGTGTATGCCAACTCGGTGCTTGGCGCGCGGTGCAACCGCAACTCCGGCATCATCGATTTGTTCGGCTCGATCCTCGGCTGTGTGCCAAAGTTCGGTCTGCTGACCGACGAAGGCCGCAAGGCGACTTGGATCATCGACGTCAAGACCAGCAAAAAACCGGAAGCGCAGATTCTTGGCTCCGCCATCGGTATGAAGGTGATGGAAGAGGTGCCGTACGTGCGTGGATTGGATCTGTTTATCGGCAACGAGTTGGATCAGCAGGCGCGCGATTATCTTAAAGATTTCGGTGCGGCGACTGCCTCCAACGGCGCGGTCGGTCTGTACCACATTGACGGCTTGACGCCGGAAGCCAAGGAGCAGGGCGAAGCCCTCATCGCCGAGGGCGCACAGGTCTACGTCATCGACGATGCGGAGCTGGAGCGTGTGGAAAAGGCGTATCCGATCATCTGGAAAAATCCGGATGCCGCGCCGAAACTGGCGTTTATCGGTTGCCCGCACTTGTCGCTGGAGCAGTTAACCGATTGGGCGCATAAGATCGACGAGGCGCTGACCGATGCCGGTCGCAAGAAGGTGGCGGTGCCCACTGTGATGACCACGCCGGAAGCGGTTCTCCGCAAGTTCAACGAACTGCCGGAGGCGGCGATGCTCAAGGCGCGCGGCGTGGTGGTCAGTTATATCTGTCCGCTGATGTATATGAACAATCCGCTGGCCGGCAAAATGCCGGTTATCACCAACTCGAACAAGCTTCGCACCTATACGTCGGCGCGGTACTATAAGAGTGACGAGTTGCTTAAACAGATCACGAAAGGGGGCGATCGCTGATGGCGAAGGTATTTAAGGGACGTCCGGTTGTGCCGGGCAAGGCCAAGGCGACCGCGCTTGTGTCGCACGGCGGCTTCAACACGCTCGCATCCTATCAAAAGAGCTTGCTGTTTGGCGACAAGAAGGCTGCGTGCAGCGATCAAAATAACCCCGATCTGTACGGCAAGGAAATGGTTGGCACGGCGTTGTGCCTGCCGCAGACCATCGGCTCGACTACCGGCGGTTTGGTGTTGTTCTCGGCGGCGGCCATGGGTCGTCAGCCGGCGTGCTTGCTGTTTTCTCAGCCGATCGATTCGCTGGCGGCGGCCGGTGCCATCCTCTCGGATGTTTGGACGGATGCGTCGATGCCGACGGTAGACGGCTTGGGCGAGGAATTTTTGTCAGTTGTACAGACCGGTATGACCGTCACCGTCGAGGAGGACGGCACGGTCACGGTTGAGGAGGTATAACCCTATGTTTGTCAACTATGCACACCGCGGCGCGTCGCATTATGCGCCGCAAAACACGCGCACCTCGTTTTTGTTGGGTGTGGAGATGCAGGCCAACGGCATTGAATTGGATCTGCAAAAGACCAAAGACGGGCAAATCGTGATCTTTCATGACGAGACCATCGAGCAGTTGTCCAACGGTACCGGTCGCATCGCCGACTACACCTACGAGGAACTGCTGAAGTTGGATTTCGGTAGCTGGAAGGACGAGAAATTTGCTGGCGAGCCGATTATGCTGTTTGAGGATTTTGCCAAGGAATTTTTGCCGATGGATCTGACCTTCGCCATCGAGTTAAAGGTGGGGAATATCGAAAAAGAGACGCTGGCGATCATTCAGCGGTACAAAACACACGAAAACATCTACGTATCGTCGTTTCAGTACGATTATCTAAAGACGATGCGCGCTTTGGATGCGGATATCAAGCTTTCGTGGCTGGTTTACGACATCACGGAGGAGAATATCCAAAAATTGCTGGAAATCGGTGCCAGCCAGATCTGTCCGAGCGCCAAACACGTCACACCGGAGGGGATTTCGCAGGCGCGAGCCGCCGGTTTGGGCGTTCGCTTGTGGGATGTGACCGATGAGGAGATCATGAAAGCGGTGTATCCGTTGGATACCGACGGTATGACTGTCAACTTCCCTGACAAGTTAAAAGCCTTGACAGATCGCGACGGACGCGTATAAAGCAAAAAAGGATGAGCGAGTGCTCATCCTTTTTTGTTGCCCTTCTTACCGATCCGGCAAAGCCGGTTTCCGGGGGCAGGTTTTTGTTATTCTAAATTGTCAATGGCTTTGAGAACGTCGATGGGCGTGCCGTCAACGCTCACTTCGAGATGCAGGTGAGGCTCGGCGTCGGCTTCACAAGGGACGGTGTCCAATGTGCCGATCGCTTGGTTGACTTTCAAAGCCTGCTCCGGCTGACAATCGGTTTGGATGCCGCAGTATTTGACTACGATTCCGTATCCGCAATCCAGTTCGAGGCAGTTACCCCACAGCGGATCGCTGTACACCGCTTTGACGGTGCCGTCGGCCACGGCGACGATTTTGTCGCCGATCGTGCCGCCAAAATCCACCGCCTGATGCACGCGATAGCTTTGCATCGTCTCATTCCAGATGGGTGTGTCGCTGTATTCTGCGATCACGTTGTTGGAAAGCGGCAACACGTACAACGGCTTTTCCGGCTCTGTCTGTAAAGTGGTTGTACTTGTCGTTGGTTTAGCGGTGGTAGTGGTGGTCGTTTGCGTGCTCGATTGGGTGGTGGTGATGTTTACTTCGGCGGTGCGGTCGGGATCGGTCGTTTCAGGGGCGGTTAAGCCGTCCAACGCAGCCACCAGACCGATGCCGGCGATCAATGCGACCGCCAAAACAGCAAAAAACAGGGGTAGTTTTTGGTTTTTCTTGCCCTTGCCCGACTCGGCCGGCGATTGCCGATGCGTGATCTTCATATGCGTTTCCTCCCTTAAAGGTATTCTTATACGTTCAAGGGTAGTATGGGCGAACCAACGTGAATTATACAAAAACAAACAGCCGCCCAAACGGGCGGCTGTTCGTTTCAGAGGGGTTGAGGAGGGTTTTCGTTGTACCTTGGGGAGAAAGGCGTGTTGCGGCACACGCTTTCAGGTACGTCTTGATTATAACAAATCCCTGTCCACCGTGTGTGACAGGGATTTGAATATTTTGTAAGAAAATGTCGGTTAACTCTGTTGCTCGTCCAGCGTCAGCGCATACGCCGGCATAAACTCATCGAGGAACAACTCAACCGCCGGCAACTGCATCGCACGGAGGGCGGCCTCGGTGGATTCCTTTGCTTTGATGAACTCGCGGTTGCCGAGCTTTAATTCCTCGGTGCATTTTACCAGTGCCGAGAGCTTGTCGGCCGCCTTGACTAAGCGCGCCTCCAGTGTGCCATCTTCTCCGTGGAGAAGCGGTGCGTACGCGGCTTGCAGGTCGTCCGGCAACAGCGTCAGCAGACGATCGGCGGCCCCTTTTTCCACTTGCTTATAGGCATCGCGGAGGGCGGTGTTGTGGTACTTGACCGGCGTCGGCAGATCGCCGGTGAGGATCTCCGGCACGTCGTGATACAACGCCAGCAGCACACAACGGCTGACGTCCGCATTTCCGCCAAAACGGGTGTTGGTCAGCAGCGCCAGCGCGTGCGCCAACACGGCGACTTCCTGCGTGTGCTCGCTGATATTTTCGGTGCTGGTGTTGCGCATCAGCGGCCAACGATGGATGTATTTCATACGCGAAAGCATCGCATAAAAGCTATAAGCCATAGCTTGCACTTCCTTTGCATAGGGATTGGAATAGGGATTGGAAATTCAGTATACCATATTTCTTTTCATAACGCAAACGTTTTTTCGCGGGTTGATTGACAAAGGGGCGGTGGCATAGTAAAATAGTACCATATTCTGTAAGGGGGGATCGCCGTGCCGATCTGGAAAATCGCCGACCGGTCGTTGTCGGCGGATCGAACGCTTGTGATGGCGATCCTCAACGTGACGCCGGACAGTTTTTCGGACGGCGGCTGTTACGTCGATCCGGAGAAAGCGGTCAAGCGGGCACTGGAGCTGCAGGCTGCCGGCGCCGACGTGATCGATATCGGTGCGCAGTCCACGCGACCGGGGTACACGGCGGTATCGTCTGAGGAGGAGTGGGCGCGACTGGAGCCGGTGCTGACAGCGCTTGCCGGTCGGTTGAGCGTGCCGATCTCGGTGGATACCTATTTGCCGGAGGTGGCGGTGCGGGCGCTGGATGCCGGCGCGCAGATCTTAAACGACGTATCCGGCAGTTTGGAAAACGGATTTTTGTCGATCGCCGCGAAAAGCGGCGCCGGACTGGTGATAACCGCCCCCACGGCGGATGTGTCGGCGTATTTTGATAAGGCGCTCGCCGCGGCGGACGCCGCCCGATTGGATCGGCGGCAGATCTGTCTGGATATCGGCATCGGATTTGGCAAAAATCGCGAGGAGGATATGGCGGCGTTACGGGCGTTGCCGACGCTTTCCGAGGCATTCTCGGAGCAACTGCTGATGGTGGGCGCTTCGCGAAAACGCGTGACTACGCATTTTGCCGGCGATTCGCCGGTCGATCGGCGGTTGGGCGGAACGGTGGCGTTTCACACCCTCGCGCAAGCGGCCGGCGCGCGGATGATCCGCGTACACGACGTGGAAGAAGCGGTGCAGGCGGCGCGCCTGACCGATGTGTATGTAAAAGGAGAGTAAGGTATGGAACATTGGATCGAATTTCCGGCTTTGGGCTGGCATTTTCCGATTGACGACACGCTGATTTCCATCGGTAGCTTTACGGTGAAATACTACGGTGTGTTGATCGCGCTGGGATTTTTGCTGGCGGTGATCTACGCCTCGGTGCGCGCACCGAAGTTCGGGCTGGATAAGGACAAGATGTTTGACGTGGTGCTGGTGTCGACGGTATTCGCGTTTATCGGTGCCCGCTTGTACTACGTGCTGTTCTCGGAGGACGTGGCGTGGTATCTGGAAGATCCGATCCGCATTTTGCAGATTTGGAAAGGCGGTCTGGGCATTTACGGCGGCATCATCGTCGCGTTTTTGGTCGGGCTGCTGATGTGCCGCATCCGCAAGGAGAGCGCCCGCGCGATGTTTGACATTGCCTCGCTCGGATTTTTGATCGGACAATCGGTTGGTCGCTGGGGCAACTTCTTTAATCAAGAAGCCTTTGGCGGCAACACCACGTTGCCGTGGGGTATGACCGGCGACATCATTCAGGCCGGCGCACATATCAACAGTACGATGGGTGTGGAGGGGTTTGATCCCTCTCTGCCGGTGCATCCGACCTTTTTGTATGAATCGCTGTGGTGTCTGTTGGGCTTTGTTCTGCTGCATCTGATGTCGGTGAAATTTTATAAGTTTAAAGGACAGATCTTTGCCTCGTATATCATCTGGTACGGCATCGGTCGATTTATGATCGAGAGCCTGCGCACCGATAGTCTGTACTTAGGCTCGATGAAGGTGTCGCAACTGGTGGCGGTCGTGATGGTGTTGGCCGGCATTGGATTGATGTTCGCGTTCCACGCGTACGCCAACCGCTTGCCGCTGACGCTGACGGCAGAGAACGAGGAATCGGAGGAGAAACACGATGAAAGCGAAGTTGATTGACGGAAAAGCCATTGCCGCGGCGGTGCGTGCCGATCTGGCGGCCGAGGTGGAAACGCTGAAGGCCGGCGGTACGGAGCCGGGTCTGGCGGTTATTTTGGTGGGGGAGGATCCGGCTTCCCAGGTGTATGTCCGCAATAAGACGCGCGCCTGTGCGGAGGTGGGCATTCACGCCGAGGAATTCCGTCTGCCGGCGGATACCACCGAGGACGAACTGCTCGCGCTGGTGGCGGAGCTGAATGCCCGCACGGACATTGACGGCATTTTGTGTCAGTTGCCGCTTCCCAAGCCGTTGGACGATGCGGCGGTGATCGCCGCAATCGATCCGGCCAAGGACGTGGATGCGTTTTCGGCGGTCAACGTCGGGCATATTATGATCGGCGACTACACGTTTTTGCCCTGCACGCCGGCCGGCGTGATGGAGATGCTCCATCGCAGTGGGGTGGAGGTATCCGGCAAGCGTTGCGTGGTGATCGGCCGCAGCAACATCGTGGGCAAACCGATGGCGATGCTGCTTCTGCACGAGAACGGCACGGTCACCGTGTGCCATTCCCGCACCGAAAATCTGGCGGCGGTCTGTCGCGAAGCGGATATTTTGGTAGCGGCCGTGGGTCGTGCGAAATTTGTCACCGCCGATATGGTCAAAGAAGGCGCGGTGGTGATTGACGTGGGCATGAATCGCGACGAAAGCGGCAAGCTGTGCGGCGACGTGGATTTTGATGCGGTGGCGGAGATCGCCTCGCAGATCACGCCGGTGCCGGGCGGTGTGGGACCGATGACCATTGCGATGCTGCTCAAGAACACCGTAACGGCCGCCAAACGCCGCGCAAAATAAAAAATTTCAAAAAAGGTGCTTGACAAAGCCGCGCGGCTGTGCTATGATAGCAAGGCAGTCGCGGCTTTAGCTCATCTGGTAGAGCGCCACCTTGCCAAGGTGGAGGTAGCGAGTTCGAGCCTCGTAAGCCGCTCCACAGATCCCGTTCACGAAAGTGAACGGGATTTTTACTTTTCCGCTTTTCACTAAAAATCCTCGGTTTTCGACCGGCTTTTTTCGGACACGAGAGACAACAAAAAAAGCACCCATTGTCGTTCGACAATGGGTGCTTTTATTATAAAATGGTAAACAAAACCCTTCACAAAACGCCTGTTCGGCAACCAATTCGGTATATTCCTCTGCTCCATCTAAATAGCGAGAAAGGAGTTCTTTCTGCAAAACGATTTTAACCTAAAACAGGTTAAAAGTCAACAGCCTGTTTTAGATTAGATATAATATGCTTGAGGTGATGATATGTATAGGCGGATACGGGAACTTCGCGAAGATCGGGATATGACGCAAAAAGAGATTGCGCAAATGTTGGGAATGTCGCAAACCGGTTATTCGAAATACGAAACCGGTGAAAACGATGTGCCGACACAAATTTTAATACAGTTGGCGCGTTTTTACCATACGTCGATCGATTATTTGTTGGATCAAACGGACGAAAAATAAACCCACCCGACCGATTCGGTCAGGTGGGTTTTGATTTTATACCGTTGCCGGCTGCTTGGCGGTGACGGTGTATTCGCTGACACCGTGTACCGTTTCGCCGTCGATCTGCATCGCAAACGGATGGTCGATCTTGACGGTGATCTCGTGCCCTTTGAAAATGTGCACGTACTTGGTGTATTTCACGTGTTTGCCCTTAAAGAGCGTGGGGAATATGGTCAAGGCACGCAACGCCGAGAGCTTGTACACCACCGCTACCGATACGGTCTGCTCCGGATCGGTGCGATCCTGATCGGGTGTCGGCATCATCCCGCCGCCGAACAGGCGACCTTTCATCGTCGGTGCGAGCCAGACCTTTTCGTATTCGCGCGTGATGCCGTCGACCGTCACGCTGGCGTGTACCGGCTTGAAGCCGCCGAGCAGACCTTTAATGGCGATCCACGTGTAATTCAATTTCTTGTGCGGATATTTTTCACGCTGCAGGTCGCCCTGCTCGATCACGTAGCTGTCAATGCCAATGCCGGTGCCGTTGATGAAACGGGCGACCTTGTCGCCGGCCTTGACGGTGGGCAGATCCTCCAGATAGCGATTGATAATGAAGGGGCGTGTGCCGGTGGGCATATCCAGATCGTGCAAGAAATCGTTGCCGGTGCCGGCTCCGTAATAATAGATATCGCGCTCAAACGAATTCCGGTTCATCAGGTTAACAAAACAACTGAGTGTGCCGTCGCCACCGGCGATAATCAATCGCTCGTCCGCCGGCAATGCGTCGACGAACGCCGGCAGATCGTCGATCTGGGTCAGATCGGCGTAACGCAGGGTGTCCTTTGGAAACATATCCAACAACGCAAACGCGTTGGCTTTGCCTTTGCCGTGTGAGGCTTTGGGGTTATACAGAACGCAGTAGGTGGCCATTTTCATCGCCCCTTTCTCGAAATTGAACACAGTATACCATATTCGACCAATTTCGTCAACTTACGCGGTGGAGATCAGCGATTTTCTTCCTCCAACTGCCGATAGGCCACCTTGCCGACCAGCGTTTTGGGAAGCTCGCTGCGGAACTCGATTTCGCGCGGCATGGCGTACTTGGCGATGTGCTTGGTGCAATAGGCAAGGATCTCCTGCTTGGTCTGTTCGGTGGGAGGCACGTCGGGTTTTAGCATAATGTAGGCTTTGACGCGGTGCATTCGGTAATCGTCCGGCACACCGATCACACAGCTCATCTGCACCGATTCGTGTGCGTCGAGGATGTTCTCGATCTGGTTGGGGTACACGTTGTAGCCGGAGGTGACGATCAACCGCTTGGCGCGCCCTTTAAAGTACACAAAGCCCTCGTCGTCCATCGTGCCGAGATCGCCGGTGTATACCCACGTTAGCCCGTCTGCGTGGGGGCGGAGTGCCGCGGCGGTCTCATCGGGATGGTTCCAGTATTCCTTCATCACCGTCGGACCGGCGATGAGGATCTCGCCTTCCTTGCCGTAGGGGAGTTCCTCGTCGGTGTCCGGACGGACGATTTTCATATACGTATCCGGAAACGGCACGCCGATGCTGCCTTCCTTGGCGCGATGTGGCGGAGTCAGGCAACAGGCGGTCACCGTTTCGGTGGTGCCGTAGCCTTCGCGTACGCGCACGGAGGCGTTGTGGGTGGCCAGAAAATCGTCGAGTTTCTTTTTCAGTTCCACCGACAGCGAGTCGCCGCCGGAAAAGACGCCTTTTAGGCAAGAGAGATCGGCGCGATCCAGCGCCGGCGAGCGCAACAGCGCCTCGAACAGTGTGGGGACGCCGGCAATGAAATGACAACGGGTTTTGGTGATGAGACCGGCGTAGCTGGCCGCCGTAAAGCGCGGCACCAGAATACACCGACCGCCGTTTGCCAGCATAGAATGAATGCAAACGCCCAGTCCGAAACCGTGGAAGATCGGCATCGCCGCCAGCATTTTGTCGCCCACCGCAAACATCGGATTGGTGGTGACGATCTGGGTGGCCAAGGCGTTGAAATTGCGGTTGGTCAGCACAATGCCCTTGGTTTTGCCGGTGGTGCCGCCGGAGTACAAAATGACGGCCGGATCGTCCGCTTGCCGTGTGGCGAGCGACGGACGGCGGCAGAAACGACCGGCGCGCAAAAACGCCGACCAGTCAAGGCAATCGGCATCACGGGGAATGGAGGGAATCTGACGACCTTCGGTGAACGCATAGCCGAGCTTTAGGAGCGGCGACAGGGCGTCTTTGACGGAGGCGACGATCACGTTTTGCAAGCAGACGTTGGGACGGATCGCCGCGATCTTGTGGTAAAACTGATCCAGCGTGATCAGCGTGCGACTGTCCGATTCGGTGAGGTAAAATTCAATCTCCTTTTCAGCGGAGAGGGGGTGGATCATACAGGCAATGCCGCCGATGCGGTTGATGGCGTAAAACAGCGCGACCGCCTGCGGACAGTTGGGCAGGGCAATGGTCACGCGGTCGCCGGCGGTTACGCCCACGGCGGTAAGCGCCCGAGCGCAGCAGTCGATCTGCTCGACCAAGGCGGCGTAGGTGGTGCGACAACCCATAAACTCCAGCGCGATCGCGTTCGGATGCGCTTCGGCGATGCGGCAGACGGCCTCGACCATGGTGGTATTCGGATACTCCAGATGCAGCGGGATCTGACCGGTGTGTCCGGCCCACGGCATTTTAGCGGTGATCGGGGTCATCGGCGCACGTCCTTTCGTTAAAATTCTGAAAAATTATACCACATTCCTATCATCCAAGTCAAGCGATCGGCGGGGTGCGGTGTTTTTGCTTGATAGACAGCTGTTCACCACGTACGGACAAAACAACCGAAATCAATTTAAAAATTTGTGTAATGTTCGTTATTTTGACGTTTTTACCGTAACAACTGACGTTTTTCTTGACTTTTGATTTAAAATTTATATAATACATATTAAGGAGAAATGCAGGCTGCATAGGCGGCAGTTGCATTTACTATTTTTTAGGAGGGAATCCCCATGAAGAAAATTCTTGCTTTGGTGCTGGCGACGGTTATGCTGTTTGGCCTGACCGCTTGCGGCGAAAAACCGGCGGATGACGCGGCTGTGCTGAAACTTGGCACGATCGGCCCGTTGACCGGTGATGCGGCTCTGTACGGCAACGCCGTAAAGAACGGCGCGCAGATCGCGGTTGACGAGATCAACGCTCTCGGCGGCCTGCAGATCGAGATCAACCATCAGGACGACGAGCACGATGCGGAGAAGTCGGTCAACGCGTACAACAACCTGTTGGACGAAGGCACCCAGATCATCGTCGGCTCGGTCACCAGCGCTCCGTGTGCGGCTGTCGCGGCGGAAGCGTATGAGGATCGCGTGTTTATGCTGACTCCGTCGGCGTCGTCCACCGACGTCATCAAGGGCCGCGACAACGTCTATCAGATGTGCTTCACCGACCCGAACCAGGGCGCGGCTTCGGCTACCTACATCGCGGAGAAGAAGCTCGGCACCAAGATCGCGGTCATCTACAATAACGGTGACGCGTACTCCACCGGTATCTACCAGACCTTTAAGGACAAGGCGGCGGAGTTGAAGTTGTCCATCGTGGCGACCGAAACCTTCCCGAGCGACAAGACCACCGACTTCAAAACGCAGCTGAGCGCGGCGAAGGCGGCCGGTGCGGATCTGTTGTTCCTGCCGATCTACTACACGCCGGCCTCGCTCATTATGGGCCAGGCGAAGGACATGGGCTATGCGCCGAAGATCTTCGGTGTGGACGGCATGGACGGCATCCTGACCATGGAAGGCTTCGAGCAGTCCATGGCGGAAGGCGTTATGCTGCTGACCCCGTTCTCGGCGGACGCGGAGGATGCGAAGGATTTCGTGACCAAGTACAAGGAAGCGCACGGCGACGTGCCGAACCAGTTTGCGGCGGACGCCTATGACTGCGTGTACGCGATCTACAAGGCGATCACCGAAAACGAGATTGACGCGACCAATATGAGCGCGGAAGAGCTGTGCGAGAAGATGATCGAGATCTTCTCCGGCGACTTCACCTTCGACGGTCTGACCGGTACCGGTATGACCTGGGAAGCGACCGGCGAAGTGACCAAGGATCCGAAGGGTATGGTCATTTCCGAGACCGGTAAGGACGATGAAGGCAACGCCGTTTACGGCTACATCGGTATGGACTAATTCTATCGTCTATAACAAGTAAAAACCTACGGGGGAACTGCCGTCAAACGACGGCAGTTCCCCGCTGTGGTTTTTTTGGATGGCCTTTGTTGAGCGGCTCGCCGCTTACGGCAAACGGCTGAACAAAGGCTATCACATTTTGAAAGAGAGGGAGAAGCGATGATCTTTTTATCGCATTTGATCAACGGGTTGAGCCTCGGCAGCATTTACGCCATCATCGCCCTTGGCTACACGATGGTTTACGGTATCGCCAAGATGCTCAACTTCGCTCACGGTGACGTTATCATGGTGGGCGGTTACATCAGTTACATTGTGGCGCATAATCTCGGCTGGGGAGCGATCGGCGGCATTTTGATGTCGATTTTGGTCTGTACGGTTCTCGGCGTGCTGATTGAGGGCTTGGCTTACAAGCCGTTGCGCGGCGCTTCGTCGCTGGCGGTGTTGATTACCGCGATCGGCGTGTCGTATTTCTTGCAGAATGCGGCGCTTCTGATCTGGTCGCCCGATCCCATCGTCTATCCGTCTCTGGTGGATCTGCCGTGGATGAGCTTCTCGATTGGCGATTTGAAAGTGTCGTCTGTCACCACCGTGACGGTGCTTTGTTGTGTGCTGGTCATGGCGCTGTTGACCCTGTTTATCAACAAGACCAAGATGGGCAAGGCGATGCGCGCCGTATCGGAGGATAAGGGCGCGGCACAGCTGATGGGCATCAACGTCAACGGTACCATTTCGGTGACCTTTGCCATTGGCTCCGGTCTGGCGGCGATCGCCGGTGTGCTGATGTGTTCGGCGTATCCGGTGCTGACCCCGACCACCGGCTCGATGCCCGGCATCAAGGCGTTTACCGCGGCGGTGTTCGGCGGCATCGGCTCCATTCCGGGCGCGATGGTCGGCGGCATTTTGGTTGGTCTGTTGGAAACGCTGGCGAAGGCGTACATCAGCACCGAGCTGTCGGATGCGGTCGTGTTCGCAGTGCTCATCATCATTCTGCTTGTCAAACCGGCTGGTTTGCTCGGCAAGCAAGTAACCGAGAAAGTTTGAGGTGAGCGATATGAAGAAATTAACGATGAAAAAAGCCACCTTGCAAAACTTTACCAACTACGGTATCATTCTGCTGTTCTTCTTGATCTGCGGCCCGCTGAACGACGTGGGTGGATTTATGACGCGTAGTCTGGAAGGCCAGCTGGTGCCGATCTGTGTGTATATTGTGATGGCGGTCTCCTTGAACTTGGTGGTCGGCATCTCCGGTGAACTCAGCCTCGGTCACGCCGGCTTTATGAGCATCGGCGCGTTTTCGGGTGCGGTGGTAGCCGGCGTGATGCAAAATGCCGTGCAAAGCGAGCCGCTGCGGTTGCTGGTCGCCGTTGTGGTGGGCGCGATTCTGGCGGCGGTGTTCGGTTTTCTGATCGGTATTCCGGTGTTGCGCCTGCGCGGTGACTATCTGGCGATCGTGACGCTGGCATTCGGCGAGATCATCAAAAACATTTTCAACTGCTTGTACGTTGCGTACGACAGCAACGGCTTGCAGGTGGCGTTCCTTTCCTCCAGCGACATTCATTTGGAGGATACCGGACGCTTCCTCATCAACGGACCGCAGGGTGCGACCGGCCAGGATAAGACGGCCACCTTCTTTGCCGGCATTTTGTTGGTAATGTTCACGCTGGTGGTGGTGCAAAACCTCATCCGCAGCCGTACCGGTCGTGCGATCATGGCGATCCGCGACAACCGCATCGCGGCGGAGGCTTGCGGCTTAAACGCCACTCGTTATAAGATGATCGCGTTTGTGATCGCGGCGGCGCTCGCCGGTGCGGCCGGCGCGTTGTACGGTCAGAATTTTGCGGCGGTCACGCCCAGCAAATTCGATTTCAACACCTCGATTCTGGTGCTGGTGTTCGTCGTGTTCGGCGGCATGGGTAACATTACCGGTTCGATCGTAGCGGCGGCGTTGCTGACCGTGTTGCCGGAGCTGCTGCGTGAGTTCCAGGATTACCGTATGCTCATCTATGCGATCGTGTTGATTCTGGTGATGATCGCGACCAACAACCCGCTGATCCGCGGTTGGATCGAGCAGGCGGCTGCGTGGGTGAAGAAGCTGTTTACCAAGAAATCCACCGAAAAGGAGGCTGGAAACGATGGCATTTGAGAAAAGAGCCGAAACCAAGCTGGTCGAAGTTCCCAGCCCCAATAAAATTCCGGAGCGCGACATCGGCTATGCGCCGATTTTGGAAGTGGCGCACCTCGGCATCGATTTCGGCGGTCTGACGGCGGTTGACGATTTCAATATCGCCATCGGTCGTACCGAGATCGCCGGTCTGATCGGCCCGAACGGTGCCGGTAAGACCACCGTTTTCAACCTGCTTACCAAAGTGTACGAGCCGACGCGCGGTACCATTATGCTCGACGGCAAGTCCACCCACGGTATGAACACGGTGCAGGTCAACCGTGCCGGTATTGCCCGTACGTTCCAGAACATCCGCCTGTTTGATAAGCTGACGGTGGAGGACAACGTCCGCATCGGTTTGTCCAACCATATGAACTACAACACCTTTGAGGGTGTGTTCCGTCTGCCGGCTTATTGGAAAGAGGAGAAGAAAGCGCACGAACGCGCGCTGGAGCTGCTCTCCATCTTCGATATGCAGGATCTGGCAAACGTGCCGGCCGGCTCGCTGCCGTACGGTGCGCAGCGCCGTTTGGAGATCGTGCGCGCGCTCGCGACCGAGCCGAAGCTGTTGCTGCTGGACGAACCGGCGGCCGGTATGAACCCGTCCGAAACCGCCGATCTGATGGAAAACATCCGCAAGATCCGCGACGAGTTCCAAATCGCCGTGATGCTCATCGAGCACGATATGAGCTTGGTGATGAACCTGTGCGAAGGCATTGCGGTGCTCAACTTCGGCAAGATCATCGCCAAGGGCACCCCGAGCGAGATTCAGAATAACCCCGAGGTCATTGAGGCCTATCTGGGCAAGCAGAAGGAGGGCTGACGATGAGTTTGCTGAAGGTTGACGATATTCACGTTTATTACGGCAGTATCCACGCGATCAAAGGCGTATCCTTTGACGTAGAGGAGGGCGAGATCGTCACGCTGATCGGTGCTAACGGCGCCGGTAAATCCTCCACGCTGAACACGGTCGCCGGTCTGCTGCATCCGCGTGCGGGATCGGTGGAATTTAACGGCAAGCACTTGGTCGGCACGCCGGCGCACAAGGTCGTGAAAGACGGTCTGGCGCTGTGCCCCGAAGGTCGCCGCGTGTTTCTGCAGTTGTCGGTTGAGGAAAACCTCGAAATGGGCGCCTACACGCGTCCGGCCGGCGAGATCGCCGATTCGTTGGCGATGGTGTACGATCAATTCCCGCGTCTCAAGGAGCGCTACAAGCAGACGGCGGGTACGCTGTCTGGCGGTGAACAGCAGATGCTGGCGATGGGTCGTGCGCTGATGTCCAAGCCGCGCTTGCTGATGCTGGATGAGCCCTCGATGGGCTTGGCACCGATTTTGGTGGAACAGATCTTTGAGATCGTCGAGCAGCTCAACAAGGCCGGTACCACCATCCTGCTGGTTGAGCAGAATGCGCAGATGGCGCTGTCGATTGCCCACCGCGGCTACGTGCTGGAAACCGGCCGTGTGGTCATCAGCGGCACCGGTGACGAGCTGTTGCATAACGACGCCGTCCGCAAAGCCTACCTCGGCGGTTAACAGAAAAAACAAACTCTTGCATTGTCTGAAAATGCAAGAGTTTTTTTCTTAAAGAGCATTGCAATCGGCAAGACTTCTATTATAATAAAATTAAATAAAGGAGGCGATCGATATGACTCCCCAAACGCTGGGACTGATGCTGGATTGTTCGCGCAACGGCGTGATGAAGCCGGAAAAGGTGAAAGAATTTGCGAGAATGATGGCAGATATGGGGTACAATATGCTCCAGTTATATACCGAAACCACCTACGAGGTGGAGGACGAGCCGTTTTTCGGTTATATGCGCGGTCGGTATACCGTGGAGGAATTGCAGGACATTGATGCTTATTGCCAAAGCATCGGCATCGAGTTGATCCCGTGTATTCAAACGCTGGCGCATTTTGAGCATTTGACGCGGTTTGAATGCTACGAGCCGTATTTTGATTGCACCAACATCTTGCTCATTGGCGATGAGAAGGTGTACGAGCTGATCGACAAAATGTTCGCCGCGTGCGCCA
The DNA here is from genome assembly GCA_017414965.1 of Clostridia bacterium. Classification (GTDB taxonomy): domain Bacteria; phylum Bacillota; class Clostridia; order Oscillospirales; family Acutalibacteraceae; genus RGIG426. The sequence continues at coordinate 104,598 of JAFQJL010000025.1, read as the reverse complement.
AGGCGTTTTCGTCCCGCCGTATTCACATCGGTATGGATGAAGCGCATTTTGTGGGCTTGGGCAAGTATCTTGATCAGCACGGCTTCCAAAATCGCAACGACATTATGCTGGAACATCTCCGTCGGGTAAAGGAGATCGCCGATCGTTACGGCTTCCGACCGATGATGTGGGCGGATATGTTTATGCGCCTGAATAACGGAGGCGATCCCTATCCGGAGCATCCGATTATCCCGCAGGAGACGATCGACGGCGTGCCGGAGGGAATCGAACTGGTTTATTGGGATTACTATTCGGCAGACAAAAAACGGTACGATACGCAACTGGATGCCTACGCCAAGTTCCCGAATAAAACGGCATTTGCCGGTGGGATTTGGACATGGGTCGGATTTGTGCCGTGCTCGGAATTCTCGCTGGCGGGGAGCGAAGCGGCGATGCGCAGCGTGCACGAGCATGACGTGGACACGGTGATGTTTACGCTGTGGGGTGACGACGGCAAGGAATGCTCGTTCTGGTCGGTGCTTCCGGCGATCTTTGCGGCGGCGCAGTTTGCCAAGGGAAACTTCGATCGTGCGGATATCGCCGCGCGGTTTGAAGCGTATACCGGCTACACCTTTGATGAATTTATGGCGTTGGGGGCGGCCAACGAGATTGCCGATCCGCCGACCGAACGCAAAAATCCGGCCAAATATTTGCTGTATAACGATCCGTTTATCGGGTTGCTGGATAAGAATACGCCGCCTCACGCGGCGGAGCAGTATGCGGCGTTGGCCGAACGGATCGCCTCGTCCATCAACGGTCGCCCGTACGATTACGTGTTTGACGTGATACAGAAGCTGTGTGCGGCATTGAGCATAAAAGCGGATCTCGGCATCCGCATTCGCACGGCGTATGCGGCCGATGACCGCGCTTCGCTGGAAGCGATCGCAACGCAGGAGATCCCGACGCTGATCGCGCGCGTGGAGAGCTTGTATGCGGCGGTCGAGCGTATGTGGTATACGGAAAATAAGGGCTTCGGCTTTGAAATTCAGGAGGCGCGCTTTGGTGCGTTGCTGCAACGGCTGAAAGGCTGTGCGGCACGCTTGCGGGCGTATCTCTGCGGCGAACTGTCGGCCATCGACGAGCTGGAGGCAGAACCGCTTCGGTTGCTGGAAAAAACCGACGGGGAAACCACGATGTACCATCTCTGGCAACAAATTATTTCGCCATGCTAATTGCTTGACGAAAGGGCGAAAATATGTTAAAATGACTACATCTGTAAATAGTCAAGGTTGATTGGGAAAAATCGACCGGAAAGAGGAATGAGATGGAAGAGAAAAAGGAATTCCAGCCATATATTCCTGCCAATAAGATCACGCCCGAACTGACGGTGACGTCGGTCATTATGGGTATTTTGTTGGCGGTGATATTCGGTGCGGCCAACGCTTATTTGGGCCTGCGCGTGGGTATGACCGTGTCGGCGTCCATTCCGGCGGCGGTTATTGCCATGGGTGTTATCCGCGTGATTATGCGGAAAAACTCCATTTTGGAGAGCAACGTGGTGCAGACGATTGGCTCGGCGGGCGAATCGCTGGCGGCGGGTGCGATCTTTACGTTGCCGGCGCTGTTCTTGTGGGCGGCCGAAGGCAAGATGGACAAGCCGGATCTGTTGGAGATCACGCTGATTGCGTTGATCGGCGGTCTGCTCGGCGTATTCTTTATGGTGCCGCTTCGCAACGCTCTGATTGTAAAGGAGCACGGTGTTTTGCCGTATCCGGAGGGACAGGCGTGTGCCGAAGTGCTGTTAGCCGGTGAAAAGGGCGGCGCGAACGCGTCTACCGTGTTTGCCGGTATGGGCTTTGCGGCGGCGTTTAAGTTTATCGTTGACGGCTTGAAGCTGGTGCCGGGCGAGGTTTCGCTGGAAGGCACCGCCAAGACCTATCCCGGTGCGATCGGCACACAGATCTATCCGGCGGTGATGAGCGTCGGATACATTTGTGGACCGCGCATTGCGTCGTATATGTTTGCCGGCGGCGTGCTCAGCTGGTGTGTGTTGATTCCGATCATCGTCATTTTCGGCAGCAATCTGGTGCTGTATCCCGAAAGCACCCGCACCATCGGCGAGATCTTCGCCGCGGACGGAGCCGGCGGTATCTGGGGCAGTTATGTGCGCTATATCGGCGCCGGTGCACTGGCGGCCGGTGGTATTATCAGCTTGATCAAATCGTTGCCGCTGATCGTGCGGACTTTCCGCGATGCGCTGAAAGGCTTTAGCGGCATCGGCGGCTCGGCCAGCGTGGCGCGTACCGAGCAGGATATCAACGTGAAAATCGTGTTGATCGCCATTTTGGTGTTGACGCTGGCGGTGTGGCTGGTACCGGCGATTCCGGTATCGCTGGTCGGTGCGATCATCGTGGTGATCTTCGGCTTCTTCTTTGCGACCGTGTCGTCGCGTATGGTTGGCTTGGTCGGCAGCAGTAACAACCCGGTCTCCGGTATGGCGATCGCGACGCTGTTGATCGCTACGCTGATCCTGAAGCTGACGGGCGAGGCCGGCGCTGCCGGTATGCAGGCGGCGATCGCTATCGGCTCGATCATCTGCATTGTCGCGGCCATTGCCGGCGACACCTCGCAGGATCTAAAGACCGGTTATCTGCTGGGTGCTACGCCGAAGAAGCAGCAGATCGGCGAGATCATTGGCGTGGTCGCCGCGGCGTTGGCTATCGGCGCGACGCTGTATCTGCTGGACAGCGCGTGGGGCTTCGGCACCGACGAGTTGGCGGCTCCGCAGGCGACGCTGATGAAGATGGTTATCGAAGGCATTATGGGCGGCAATCTGCCGTGGGGCCTGATCTTTATCGGTGCGATCATTGCGGTCGTGGTGGAGATCGTGGGCATTCCGGTTTTGCCGTTTGCGATCGGCGTGTATCTGCCGGTGCAGCTCAACGCTTGCATTATGGTGGGCGGCTTGGTGCGTATGTTCTTTGATCGGATGAAAGAAAGCGAAAAGAAAAAGACCATCATCAGCAACGGCATTCTGTTCTGCTCCGGTATGATTGCCGGTGAAGGCTTGGTCGGCATTCTGCTGGCGGTGCTGGCGGTGTTTAACGTCGGTGCGATGCTGGATCTGTCCGGCGTGCTGAATCTGCCGCCGTGGGCATCCAATATCGGCAGCTTGGTCGTGTTTGCGCTGGTCATTCTGTCGCTGTTGAAGTTCAGCCTGTGGAAGAAAGAGAAGAAATCGGATGAGTAAGAAAAAGAAGCCGATTATCATCCCTGAAAACTATCTGGCGCGTATTCCGTCGCGTCCGGCGGCGATCCAATGGGAGACCGCTGAGGACGGCACGGTGACGCTGCTGATCGAGAATACCGGTTGGGCCAACCGACTGGCGCAAAAACTGTTTGATCGCCCCAAGGTCACGCGTGTGGATCTGGATAAGACCGGCAGTTTTGTGTGGCCGTTGTTGGACGGTGAAAAGACCATTACCGAGATCGGCAAGCTGGTAGACGCCGAGTTCGGCGAGGCGGCGCATCCGTTGTACGAACGGCTGGCCCGCTATTTCCAGATACTGGACAGTTATCACTTTATCGAATGGGTAACCCCTGAATAATCCGGCGCCCTCTGCCTGTAAAGCAGAGGGCGTTTTCTATGGGGATATGTATGAAAAAAGCACAAAAATATCCAAAAAGTCCTTGCAATATAAGGGATAATCTTTTATAATAAAATTAAGTATAGTGCCCGGCGAAATGCTTGGCAGGAAGGAGAGTTCCATGACCTATTATTTGGCAGTGGACATCGGCGCATCCAGCGGCCGCCACATTCTCGGATACATTGAGAATGACAAGCTGCATCTGGAAGAAGTGTATCGTTTTGAGAACCGCTTGAACACCGAGGGCGGTCAGCTCACGTGGGAGCACGATCGGTTGGCGGAGGAAGTGATCGCCGGCATCCGTCGTTGCAAGGAGATCGGCAAGTTGCCGAAAACGGTGGCGATCGACACGTGGGGTGTTGACTACGTGTTGCTCGACGAAAACGAGAAAGAAATTCTGCCGGTTGTCGGCGATCGCGATAGCCGTACCGACGGTGTGCCGGAGCAGATCGATCAGATCATTCCGGCAAAGGAGCTGTATGCCAAGATCGGCATCGCGCGCAATAATTTTAATACGATTTACCAGCTTTGGTGCGATAAACAGAGCGGCAAGCTCGAAAAGGCGCGTCATTTCCTGATGATGCCGGAGTATCTCTCCTGGCGTCTGACCGGTAAGATGGCCAACGAGTATACCAACGCCACCACCGGCGGTCTGGTCAATGCCGAGACCAAGCAGTGGGATACGGAAGTGTTGGAGACGCTGGGCATCGACCCGTCCATCTTCCTGCCACTGTCGGTGCCGGGTACGCCGATCGGGGAGTTCTCGGAGGCGATTCAGCAGGAGGTCGGCTTTAACGCCACGGTGATCTGTGCGCCGAGCCACGATACCGCGTCGGCGGTGGCGGCCATTCCGTTGACCGATGACAGTATGTATATCTCCTCCGGCACGTGGAGTCTGGTGGGTGTGGAAAATCCGGTGGCGGTCACCACCGAGGAGGCACTGGCCTGCAACTTCACCAACGAAGGCGGCGTGGAGTATCGCTTCCGCTTCCTCAAGAACATTATGGGTATGTGGCTGTTCCAGAACATTCGCAAGAATCTGGATAAGAAATACACCTACGATGAGATGATGGAAATGGCGATGGCGAGCGATTTCACCGAGCTGGTGGATTGCAACCATCCGGCTTCTGTGGCGCCGGAGAATATGATCCAGGCGATTCGCGAAGTGCTCGGCAAGCCGGATCTGCCGCTCGGAGACGTGCTGGCGTGCGTGTATCTGTCGCTGGCGACTTCGTATAAGAATGCGGCCAACGAGCTGGAGCGCCTGACCGGCAAAAAGATCAACTGCATCCAGATCGTGGGCGGCGGCAGCGCCGATAAGTACTTAAACCGTCTGGCCGGCACGGTCAGCGGACGCAAGGTGTTCACCGGTCTGAAAGAGGGCACTGCCACCGGCAACTTGCTCTCGCAGATCATGTACGATCAACATTGGGACCTTACCACCTGCCGCGAGCTGGTGCGTCGGTCTTTTGAAATTAAGGAGGTAAACTGAAATGAGTCGTTTTGATGAAGCAAAAGCCAAGTATGCCAAGCTCGGTGTCGACGTTGACGCCGCGATCGCTAAGCTGAAGACCGTTCCGGTTGCGCTGCACTGCTGGCAGGGCGACGACGTCCGCGGCTTTGACAGCGATCCCAACAAGGCCTTGACCGGCGGTATCCAGACCACCGGTAACTATCCGGGTCGTGCGCGCACGCCGGAGGAATTGATGGCGGATATCGATAAGGTGATCTCGCTGGTGCCGGGTCAGGTCAAGATGAACGTGCACGCGTGCTACGCGATTTTTGACGAGGAGAACGGCGGCTGGGTCGACCGCGATAAGCTGGAGCCGAAGCACTTCCAGAAATGGATCGACTTCTGCAAAGAGCGTGGCATGGGTTGCGATTTCAACCCGACCTTCTTCAGCCATCCGAAATGCGATCCGCTGACGCTGTCCAGCCCGAACGAGGAAACCCGTAAGTTCTGGGTGGAGCACGGCAAGGCGTGCGTCCGCATCTCGCAGTATATGGCCGAGCAGCTCGGTCAGCCCTGCGTGATGAACATCTGGACCGGCGACGGCTACAAGGACGTGCCGGCCGATCGCTTGGGGCCGCGTATGCGCTACAAGCAATCGTTTGACGAGATGCTGTCGGAGAAGTTCGACAAGGATATGGTGTATCCGTGCGCCGAGTCGAAGGTGTTCGGTATTGGCGTGGAGAGCTACACCGTCGGTTCGGCGGAGTGGTGCCTCAAATATGCCGCTTCCCGCGACGATTGCATCAGCTTGATGGATAACGGCCACTATCATCCGACCGAAGTGGTTTCGGATAAGATCGCCGCGATCCTGACCTACGATAAGAAGATGGCTCTGCACGTCACCCGTGGCGTCCGCTGGGACTCCGACCACGTTGTGCTGTTTGACGACGAGACCAAGGAACTGTGCAAGGAGATCGTCCGTTGCGACGGTTTGGATAAGGTCTTTATCGCGTTGGATTACTTCGATGCGTCCATCAACCGCGTGTCGGCGTGGGTGACCGGTTTCCGTAACCTGCAAAAGGCGCTGCTGTTTGCGCTTCTGGAGCCGAACGCCGAGCTGAAGAAGCTGCAGGATGAGGGCAACTTCTCCAAGCTGATGGTGATGCTGGAAGAAGAAAAGACCATGCCGTTTGGCGATATCTGGGATGAGTACTGCCGCATCTGCGGTGCGCCGCTGGATGGTGAGTGGTTCCCGGAGATCGAGAAATACGAGGCCGAGGTTCTCTCCAAGCGCGTGTAATTTCCGTATAACAAAATCCCGTGGTGTATTACACCACGGGATTTTTCTTATAAAACCGTTGCGTGTTTCGTGCGGTTGTGGTACAATGAGTTGAAATCAAACGAAAGGAACGCAGGTATGGAAAAGCGACGCGATCTGAAAACGATTTTTCAGTTGTTTGTGACCTTCGCCAAGATCGGCGGATTTACTTTTGGCGGCGGACTGGCGATGCTCCCGCTGATTCAGCACGAAACGGTGGAGCGCCGGAAATGGGTGACCGAACAGGATATTATGGATATTTTGGCGATTGCGGAGTCCACTCCCGGTCCGATTGCCATCAACTCGGCGACCTTTATCGGCTATCAGACTGCCGGTTTTTGGGGCGCGTTTGCGGCCACCTTTGGTGTGATACTGCCGTCTTTTGTGGTCATTTCGATCATTGCCACGGTGTTGACGGCGTTCCAGCAAAACCTCTACGTGCAGTATGCCTTTAACGGCATCCGTGCCGGTATGCTGGCGTTGATCGTCAAATCGCTGTGGACGATGTACAAAAAATGCCCGAAGCACGCGTGGTCGTACGTGGTCATGGTGGCCGCGTTTGCACTGTCGGCGTTTACGGGGATTAACGTGGTGTGGATTATCTTGGGTTGTGCCGCGTTTGGTTTGGCCGCCACCCTGATTGCGCAAAGGAGGGCGGAGAAATGATCTATTTGCAACTATTTCTCACCTTCTTTAAGATCGGGCTGTTCACCTTTGGTGGCGGCTACGCGATGATCCCGCTGATTGAGGAAGAAATGCTCGCTCACGCGTGGATGGATACCGAACAACTGATCAACTTTATGGCGGTCAGCGAATCCACTCCCGGCCCGTTTGCAATCAATATCGCCACCTACGTTGGGTCGGTGACCGCGCCGATCGGTCTGTTGGGCTCGGCGTGCGCCACGCTTGGTGTGGTACTGCCGTCGTTCTTGATCATTTTGCTGGTGGCGCGGATGTACCAGAAATTCAAGACCAATCGCATCGTGGCCGGTTGTATGAACGGCTTGAAGCCGGCGGTAGTCGGCTTGATTGCCGGCGCGGTGGTCACCATGGGCAGCGCGGTGTTCTTTCCGGCCGGTTGGGCGCTTTCGGTGCTCACCAGCTACTGGTTTATCGTATCGTCGATCATTTTCGTCGGGATGCTGGTGCTGGTATTCAAAAAAGCACATCCCATTGTGGTGGTGGCGCTGTCGGCGGCGCTGGGAATTGCGGCCGGTGTATTACAACCGTGGATTGGGTGATGGATATGGAAATCATCAAATGGCAAACAAGCGACGACGCCGTGTTTGAGACGATCTGTCGCTGGAATATCGAATGGTGGGGACACAAAACCAGCGGTGAGGCGGAGGTGCGAAGCTTTATGGCGCACTCACTGTGTGCCGATCGTCTGCCGCAGACCTTCGTGGCGCTGGACGGCGATCAGCCGGTGGGGATGTATCAGCTGCAGATGAGCGACGATCTCGCCGGTCGACCGGATATCTATCCGTGGCTGGCCAACGTCTATGTGGACGAGAATCGGCGTGGCGAGGGGATTGGTCGACTTTTGATGGAATCGGTGCGGGAAAACGCCGCCAAAGCAGGACTTTCCGAGTTGTATCTCTATACTCATCACGTCGGACTGTATGAGAAATTCGGTTGGACGTTGGTAGAGGAGGTGCCGACCTTTCAGTCGGATTCGCCGGTAGAACGGCTGTACCGGTTGGACGTTTAATCGGCTATTGACAATTTTCAAGAAACCGATTACAATGAAGAAAAAGCGAAAGGAAACGAGCTTTATGAAACGCTACCTCGCACCGGAAATGGAATTGTGGGATATGCAAAGGCAGTGGATCGCCACGGTCAGCTTGGAGTTGGACGGCGACGACACCGATGAAGACGGCGACGTTTCTTTGCCGTTTGTGCCGTTTGGTTGAGATTGGGGTTTGCCTTATTTTTGATAGGTACTTGACTTTCCCCAAAAACAATAGTAAAATACAGTTGTAATAGGAAATACGTTTCTCAAAGGAGAGGATATACGATGAAGGCATATAACAATCCCGAAGTGGAGATCATCTCGATGCAGGCGACGGCGATCGTGACGATCAGTCTGGAACTGGACGACGACGAAACGGATCTGATTCCGCAAGGTTAATCGGTCAAAACCCTGATGCGCGCATCAGGGTTTTCTTTTTGGAGGAGAGGCTGTGAACGAGATCAAGTGCGGTAAATACCGCCATTTTAAAGGAAACGAATACGAGGTTTTGGGGGTGGCGAAGCACTCCGAGGATCTGTCGCCGATGGTGGTATATCGGGCGTTGTACGGCGACGGTGGATTGTGGGTGCGTCCGGCGGAAATGTGGAACGAAACGGTCACCCGAGACGGCAAGACCTTTCCGCGGTTTACCTATATTGGAGAATAAAAAAAGCGAACAGATCAACCGATCTGTTCGCTTTTTTGGTTTTTTTGCTTATTTTACAAAATTCTGTTTGCTGACCAGTTCCTCGACCTCGCGGACACAGGCGGTGTAGAGGTCGGTGCCCATCTGCACCATTTCGGCGTCGTTGGCGCGGCCGTACAGACCGGCAAAGGTCTTGCCGACAGCCGCCGGAACGTCCTCGGCCTGCAAGGCCAGATAATAAAACGTCATACCGCCGTTTTCCTGCAACTCCTCATAAATATGCGGAGCGTCGATGTGCAGAGAATTGTAAAATTCGTTTTGGGCGGTCTGTGCGGATACCTCCGGCAACAGCTGCGCCAATTCGTGCTCAATGGTGAACACGAGGAGTAGCCAACGCTGAGCAATCAACCGCTTGTCGTCAATCGGCGTGGAGAGTTCGATGGAGGAAGCGGCGCGCACCAACCAAGCCCCCAACGCGCGGGCACGGGCCAGATTGCCATTTGCCTCTTCGCGACGGAGTTCTTCCACTTCGTTGGTCTCCACCGTTTTTACCGGTTCCTGACCGACGATCTTCATATCACTGTCTTCACCGAACATCATCACATACACCTCGTAACACTGCTTACTGAGCCAATACTTGCTTGAGAGCTTGCGCCAACTGATCGGGGCAAGAGGTCTTCTTAAAGCCGCAGGTGATGCCCTCCAAGCGACGAATGGCCTCCTCAGCCGGCATACCCTCGACCAGCGAACCGATCCCTTTCAGATTGCCGTTGCAACCGCCTTCGAATTGGACGTTTTTCAGAGTGCCGTCCTCCAAATCAAAGGAGATGGACCGCGAGCAGGTGCCGTGCGTGTGGTATCGATAGGTCATTTTCAGCGCCTCCTCGGATAATATGTCAGTATTAGTATACCATAAGAAAAGTCAACAAGCAATGGTTTTTGAGAAGAAAATTTTTTGAAAATGGTACAAATCGACGTTTGCGATCAAAAAAGAGAAACCGCATCCGAAGGAGCTTCCTTTCGGATGCGGTTGGCTTTTTATAACAACTTGACAAAGCGGGCAATAAAATCCGAGAATACCGCCGGAAATAAGGCGTGGTATTCGTCAAACGAGACCGCGCCGCCGGCGGTGAGGATGAGCATCTCCACGCCGAACAGATCGACGCGAAACGGCATGATCTCCATCCCGTTTCGCAGATAAAACGCGCGTCGCCGCAAGCGTTCCTCGCGATTATCGCAGGGGGCGTCGGGATCCTCGATCTCCAGAATCAATCGCCGATCGGGATAGCGCTTGCGAATGAGTGACAGGGTGGTGGTGCCGATATTCCGGCCGCGCCGCGAGGGGCAGACGGCGAAATAGTCCAGCAGCACCAGATCGCGGTACAGGATGGTGATCACCAATCCGCAAAATTCCTCGGCGTCGTCGGTGATGGCGAGCAGTTCCATTTGTCCGGTTTTTTGTTTTTTGAGAATGACCGAAAACGGTTTACGCTCGTTTAGGGGGAAGGTGGATTTATACAGCGCCTTGACCGCCCGACGCAAAGCGGCCGTGCGCACTTCTGTCAATTTCATAGGCATCAATCAAACAGTCCGGAGGACAGGTAGCGTTCGCCGGTATCGGTCAGCAGCACCACAATGGTTTTGCCGGCGTTTTCGGGGCGTTTGGCCACCTCGGTCGCCGCCCACAGCGCGGCGCCGGAGGAGATGCCGGCGAGCACGCCTTCGCTTTGTCCGAGCGATTTGCCGGCGGCAAACGCATCCTCATCGGTCACGGTCAGTACTTCGTCGTAAACGGTGGTATCCAAAATGGTCGGCACAAATCCGGCGCCGATGCCTTGGATCTTGTGCTTGCCGGCAACGCCGGTCGATAGCACCGGCGATCCGGTCGGCTCGACTGCCACGATCTGCACGGCGGGATTTTTTTCTTTGAGATACCGACCGACACCCGTGATGGTGCCGCCGGTGCCGACGGCGGATACAAAAATATCCACCTTGCCGTCGGTATCTGCCCAAATTTCCGGTCCGGTGGTCAGATAGTGGGCGTTTGCGTTATCGGGATTGTCAAACTGCGCCGGCACAAAGCTGTGTGGAATCTCGGCTGCCAGTTCGTTTGCTTTTTCGATCGCACCGGCCATGCCCTTGCTGCCGTCGGTCAGCACCAATTCGGCGCCGTATGCGGTCATCAGCGTGCGGCGCTCCATCGACATGGTATCCGGCATCACGATGATCGCGCGGTAGCCGCGCGCGACTGCCAGACACGCGATGCCGATGCCGGTGTTGCCGGAGGTCGGCTCGATGATGACCGAATCGGGTTGCAGCTTGCCGGCGGCTTCCGCGCCGTCCAGCATCGCCTTGGCGGCGCGATCCTTCGCCGAGCCGCCGGGATTAAAGCGTTCCAGCTTTGCCAGCAGACGCGCCTTCAGTTGAAAGCGGGTTTCCCAATGAGTCAGCTCCAATAACGGCGTGTTGCCGATCAACTGCTCTACGGATGTATAGATCATGCGTTGTCCTCTCCATTCTGTTCTGCCAAAATATCTGCCAGCGTCACGCTGCGGAGATATTCGTGGATGACGTTGTCCAGCCCTTGCCATACCGGCAACTTGCGACAGTCGGCCGAATGCTCGCATTCGCCGGATACGCAGGCAATGGGCGCCAAGCTGCCCTCGGTGACCGATAGGATATCGTCCAGCGTATACTCCTCGACCGGTCGGTTGAGGCGATAACCGCCGCCTTTGCCGCGCAGCGCATCCAAATGACCGCTTTTGCTCAAAGTGGCCACGATGCTTTCGAGATATTTTTCCGAGATCTCCTTGCGGCGCGCAATATCGGTCAGCGGAACGTATGCGCCGGTATTGTGCTCGGCCAGATCGGTCATCACGCGGAGGGCATACCGTCCGCGGCTGGAAATCATCATAGTCATCCGACTCCTTAAATCAATGGAATTAGGATCCCAGCAACATAGGCAGTATTAGTATAGCCACCAATCCGCTGAGAATGTACAGCACCGCCGACAACGACGAGAGGGGAAGCGCCGGCTGCAAAAACGCCGACAGCGCAATCAGCGCAAACAGGCAGGCGGCGATCACCATCGCGGAGATCTGTACCACCGCCAATCCGGCGTGCAAACGACGGCAACCGGTCAAAGCGGCCGCTTGCCCCTCGATGCGCCCGTTGGAGGCGATGCCGGCCGGCTCTTCGATTGGCTCGTTACCGACCAGCTGCTCGTAGCGACGGCGTGCGGTCGAGCCGAGAATTTCGATGTAGTAATCGTCGGCGTCCAGCGTGCGACAGATCAATTCGGCGGTGATGTTCGGGTCGCAGGTGCGCACCAGCAACGTGATGTGCGCCGCCGCCAACTGTTTGACAGCCTTGGCGATCTCCTCGCTGCGTGTGTAGGTGATGACAAACATCGCCGACAACTCACCGGCAGTGGAGAGATATACCAGCTGACGATCGCCCTTGGAGTACCGCATTTCGTAGTCGCGCGAGGGGACGTCTACACCGTGGTTTTCCAGCAGACGCCGGTTGCCGACCAATACGCGGCGACCGTTGACCCAGCCGGAAAGCCCCATTTCCTGCTCATAGGTGAGCGTTTCCACCTCGTGGAGAAGCTCGGTTTTATTCTCGATGATCCGGCGGAACACCTCCGAAAGCGGACCGCCGGCGGCGATCGATACGGAGGCGGCATCCACGATCGCGTCGTCGATGCGGGTGCCGGAGAAGGTCTTGATGCCGTTTAACAGCACGCATTCGCCGGGGAACAGCTCGATGGCATCCACCGCCAGCGCGTGTACGCGCGCGAAATCGGCGGCGTCGGCGCGTCCGACCAGCAGACCGCCGGCGCGCAGGATACGCGCAGACACGCGGGTGAGCGCCGAAGCGGCGCCCACGCCAAGCGACAGCGGCTGTCCGAGTGCCAACAGCACCACAAACAATCGAAGTGCGCCCATCCAATCCTTGTTCAGCACGCCGAATACGACCGCGGCAACCAGTGCCGCGCCGGCCATAATCGGAATGAAGATGCGGCTGACCTGACGATTGTCGGCGCGTTCATACGAACGGGAAAGATAATGCGTCAAAAACGAAGCCGGGCGGTAGTACGCCACATCCGGCACGCCGGAGGCGACGGCGTCGTGGCCGATCTCCAGCGCGAGTTTTTCGTCGTCGATGCGGTGGCAGGCGGTTTTGGTGCCGGTGTGGCCCACAAACCGAAAGTTTTGCGCAACCTGCCGCAGTTGGCGCTCGTGCGCCCATGCGCTGATAAACATCGCTACGCCGCCCACGACCGCCAACGAGACGGTGGGCGCGGTGGTTGGGTCGAATACGGTGGTGACGATCTGTACCGCCGCCAGCATCGCGACGGCGGCTGCCGCGGTATCGCTGCTCGGATCGCCGTCGCGCAGGTCGGCCAGTCCGGATTTAAAGGTGCGGTTGCACACCACCACCATCACCGCATACAGCAGAATGCTGACGACGGTGTATACCAATCCGGCGCCGAGCAGACCGAAGCGTCCCAGTACGTTGACCAGCAACAGTCCCAACTCCAGCACAATGGCGGCGACCAGTGTCAGTCGACTTTTGCCCAACCGGAACTCCAACTCGTTGCGGATGACGTCCGCGTCCTCGTAGTCGGCAAAATCCTCGATATAATCGGTTTCGTACACGTCCGGCTCTTCGTCCGGCTCGTTAAATTCTTCCTCGCCCGACAGTCGCATACGGAAGGAGGATACCTTTTGTTCGCGGTTTTGGCGAAGCTGTTCCTCCAGCACACGATCGTCGCGCGGCGGCTCCGGTTTGGGAGGATCGAAGCCTTCCAAGCGAAGCTGGTTATCGTCCTCCTCCGGCAGATCTTCGACAATTTCCGCCGGCATGACCTGCGTGCGCGCATCCGCGGTGGACGGTTCCGGCTCAACAATGCGGACCGGCGCGATCTTGATATCCTCGTCCTCCGTCGGCTCGGGCTCAGAGCCGACCGAGGTTTTTGGCAGGTACACCAGCACGTCCTCTTCCGGCTCGGATTCCGGCTTTGTCGGGGCGGGTGAATGCACCACGCCCGGCTCGGATACCGGACGGATCTCCGGCGCTTCGGTGACCGGCGCCGCCACAGCGGCAACGGCTTCCGGTTCCGGCTCCGGCGGCGCAGGGGGAGGGGTGCCCAGCACTTCGGCGACGATGAGATTTAATTCGTATTCCTCATCGCGTCTGTTTTTGTCCATACAATAGCCCCTCCTTTCAGCGGTGGCGCTGGCGGGCCGCTTCGTACAGCAGAATACCCGTCGCCACCGACGCATTCAGTGAATTGATACGGCCGTGCATCGGCAGGGAGACCACAAAATCGCAGGATTCCCGTACCAAGCGGCCGATGCCGCGACCTTCCGAGCCGACCACCAGTGCCGCGGCGCCGGTCAGATCGGTTTCGCTCCAGTTTTGACCGTCCATATCCAGACCATATATCCACACGCCGCGCTCTTTGAGCTCGCGCAGGGTATCCACCAGATTGCCCACACGGCACACGGGCAGGTATTCCACCGCGCCGGCGGAGGTTTTATACACAATGTTGGTCAGTCCCGTGCTGCGACGCTTCGGGACGATCACGCCGTGCGCACCGGCGGCTTCGGCCGTGCGGATGATCGCGCCGAGATTGTGCGGATCCTCCAGCTCGTCGCACACCACGAATAACGGCGGCTCGCCGCGCTCCTCGGCCAAGCGGAACAGATCGTCTAAAGCGGCGTATTCCTTGCACGCCGCGGCCGCCGCAATGCCTTGATGATGCGGACCGCACAAGGCGGTCAGCTTGCGGGCATCCACCTCTTTGACGGGGATACCGGCATCCTTGGCTTTGGCGACCAGCACCGTCAAGCTGCCGCTGTGTTCACCGCGCGCGACCAGCAGATGATCGATTGCACGACCGGATTTCAGCAGTTCGGAAACGGCGTTGCGACCGCCGACCAGATCGCTCTGGCGATCGGTTTGCTCGGTCGCTTCCGGACGGTGAGGCGGACGATTGTTTTTATGTTTGAATTGGGATGCCATACGGTTTTCCTCCAATATCGGCCATTAAGATATAATACTCTAACATAGATTATATCATAAATTTACACAAACTCAACGGCAATTCACGAAATTTCGCAAAAAATTTGCAAGGCGGGGATAAATGACTTGCGAAAAGCGGTAAAATGTTGTAAAGTAAAAGCAATAAACGTATGTCAGGAAACGGAGAATTTTAATGAAATTGACTTTGTGTGCACCCTGCCTGTTCGGTATCGAGGGTATTTTGGGAGCAGAATTGCGCCGAATGGGTGCGGAAAACGTGCGACCGGAAAACGGGCGCGTGCTATTTGACGGCGACGAATCGATGATGGCGCGTGCCAATTTGCAATCGCGTTACGCGGAGCGCATTCAAATTCTAATGGGCAGCTTCCGCGCGGTCAGCTTTGAAGATCTGTTTCAGGGAGTCAAGGCGCTGCCGTGGGAGGATTTTATCGGCAAAAATGACGCGTTTCCGGTGAAGGGTTGGTCGATTGGCTCGGTGCTCCACAGCGTGCCGGATTGTCAGTCGATCGTCAAAAAAGCGATCGTCGAGCGACTGAAATCGGCGTATCGAATCGATTGGTTTGAGGAGAGTGGCGCGCTGTTTCAGGTGCAGTTTACCATTATGAAGGATGAGGTCAGCGTGCTGCTGGATACCAGCGGTATGGGGCTTCACAAGCGCGGCTATCGCGCCAATTCGATGGAAGCGCCGATCAAGGAAACGCTGGCCGCCGCCATTGGCGACGTGATGCGGGTGCGTACGGCCGAGCAGGTGATCGATCCGTGCTGTGGCTCGGGCACGCTGCTTATTGAAGCCGGTCTGGCGGCCGCGCGTATCGCGCCGGGTATTCGACGTCGGTTTGCGGCGCAGGGCTGGGAATGCTTTGACGATGCGATCTGGGAGGCTGAACGTGAGCGCGCGCAGTCGCTGGAACGACCGGACAGCGCCACGCGCTTGCTGGGCGGCGATATTGACGAAAAGGCGCTGGCGCTTTGTCGCGAAAACGCGCTCAAAGCCGGCGTGAGCGAACGGCTGGAAACCGTCTGTCGCGATCTGCGCGAGTTTAAGCCGGAGGGCGACAGCGGTGTGGTGATCTGTAATCCGCCGTACGGGGAGCGCTTGGGCGACGTGGAAACGGCGCGCCGTCTGGTGCGGACGATGGGACAGGTGTTTGTGCCCAAAAAGGGCTGGAGCTACGGCATTATCAGTCCGGAAGAGGAATTTGAGCAGTTGTTTGGACGACCGGCGAACAAGCGCCGCAAGCTGTATAACGGCATGCTCAAATGCCAGTTGTATTTGTATTTTTAAGGGGTTTGCTATGATCTATATAACCGGCGATCTGCATGGTGAGATCACGCGCTTAAGCAAGCTGACGCTGACGGCGGACGATACGCTGATCGTCTGCGGCGATTTTGGGTTTGCTTGTCACGTGCCGGCGGAAAACGATTTCGGATTGGCGTGGCTGGCCAGACAACCGTATACGGTGCTGTTTATTGACGGCAACCACGACAATCACGATTGGCTGGACGCGATGCCGGCGGAGGAACTCTACGGCGGCACGGTCCATCGCGTGCGGGACAACGTGTTTCATCTGATGCGCGGACAGGTCTATACCATCGATGGTTATCGCTTTTTTACGATGGGCGGGGCGGCATCGGTGGACAAGCCATACCGCCTGCAAAACGGCTTGCCGTGGTGGGAACGGGAACTGCCAAACGGCGAGGAATTGGCAGCTGCGGCCGAGAGTCTGGAAACGGTTGACTGGCAGGTGGACGTGGTGCTGACGCATACCGCGCCGCGTGCGGCGATCGAGGCGCTGGACGAGCGCCCGTATCCGCCGGAAGCGCCACTTTCGGATTTTCTGGATGCGCTGTATGCGGATCTGACCTTTTCGGCGTGGTTTTTCGGGCATTGGCATCAGGATCGGGTGGTGGGCGAGAAATTGTTTGCCATTCACGAACAGGTGATTCCACTTTCATAAAAACGATTATCCCTCTCATATTTCGCCTATACTTTTCATAAAGTGAAAGCGAAAGGGTGAGAGGGATTTATGTTATCGCGTTTGAAATCGCAGTTGCTTCGAGAACCGCAACCGGATACCACGGTGGAGGATGCGCTCGCCGAGGTGTACGAGCAGATGGATCTGGTGCGCGGTCGGTTTGACTGGGAGAGCGATCAGGATCTGATCGAAGCGTGTATCTACGAAATGGAGGCACTCAATGCCCGTCGGCGCTATTTGTTGGGGATCGCGCGGCGGGACAACATCCGCGCGGTACGGCCGTTGTACCGATATGACGGGGAGGGGATCGGATGAGTGTGTGGTCGTGGGTCTTGGTCGGCGTTTTCGGTGGCGGCGGTCTGTTGGCGGTCGTCATCGCCCTCTTAAAAAGCGGGCGACCGATTCGTCGGGTACTTAGCACCGCCGTGCAGGGGATTTGTGCGCTGGCGGCGGTCAACGTGACCGGTATGTTTACCGGCGTGACGCTCGGACTCGGTTGGGTGACCGGTGCGGTGGCGGCGGTTTTGGGACTTCCGGGGGTAGTGGGACTGCTGCTCGGACAGTTGATTTT
This sequence comes from Clostridia bacterium, assembly GCA_017414965.1. Lineage (GTDB taxonomy): Bacteria > Bacillota > Clostridia > Oscillospirales > Acutalibacteraceae > RGIG426. The sequence continues at coordinate 87,222 of JAFQJL010000025.1, read as the reverse complement.
TATGTAAAAATCACTTGACAAACCGACTGGGCGGCGCTATAATAAGCACAACAAGAAAAACCGTTGAGCAGGAAGAGTAACATCGTCCTCGCTTTTCCAGAGAGCCGCAAAATGGTGGGATTGCGGTAAAAGCGACCGGTGCGAATGGCCCTGTGAGGGCGAACCGAAACGGCTTCGGGCTGTAAGTAGGGTGGCCGCGTCATTCCCGTTAACGAATGGTAAGGTGCGATCGCGCAGTCGGTCGAAGCCGGGTGGTACCGCAGGAAATTTCTCCTGTCCCGTGTGTTGGGACAGGAGTTTTTATTTTTAGCCGAGGGAGGCGTCAACAATGAAACAACCGAATCAAAACTGGCTGACGCCGTCGGCGGTCGGGGTGCGATGGCGTGGCTGATTTCCACACAAAAACCCACAAACAACATTTTGGAGGAAGTAAAAATGATTTATAACGGCATTGATTTTGATACGTATTTGAAAAATTATCCGGATGAAAACGGATTTTTCGGCAAGTACGGCGGCTCGTACGTGTCGCCGGAACTGCAAAAGGCGATGGATGAGATCACCGAGGCGTATTTCACCATCTGCAAATCCAGCAAATTTATCAGCGAGCTGCGCCGCATCCGCAAGGAATTTCAGGGTCGCCCGACGCCGATCTCCTACCTGGAGCGTCTGTCCGGCTCGATCGGCAATGTGCAGTTGTACGTCAAGCGTGAGGACTTGAACCATTCGGGCGCTCACAAACTCAATCATTGCATGGGCGAGGCGTTGCTGGCGAAGTTCATGGGCAAGAAAAAGGTGATCGCCGAAACCGGTGCCGGTCAACACGGCGTGGCGCTGGCGACGGCGGCGGCGTATTTCGGTCTGGAATGCGACATTTATATGGGCGAAGTGGATATCGCCAAGCAGGCTCCCAACGTTGCCAGAATGAAGATTCTCGGCGCCAACGTGGTGCCGGTCACGCACGGTCTGAAAACGCTGAAAGAGGCGGTAGACGCGGCGTTTGAGGCGTATACCAAGGAATACGAAACGGCGATCTATTGCATTGGCTCGGTGCTGGGTCCGCATCCGTTCCCGATGATGGTGCGCGATTTCCAGAGCGTCGTGGGCATTGAAGCGCGCGAGCAGTTCTTGGCAATGACCGGCGAACTGCCGGATGCGGTCGTGGCTTGTGTCGGCGGCGGCTCCAATGCAGCCGGTCTGTTTGCCGGCTTCTTAAACGATCCGGTCAAGATCTACGGTGTGGAGCCGTTGGGCAGAGGTCCGAAGCTCGGCGATCACGCCGCCAGCCTGCAGTACGGCACGGAAGGCATTATGCACGGCTTTAACAGCATTATGCTCAAGGACGCCAACGGTGAGCCGGCGCCGGTCTATTCGGTGGCCAGCGGTCTGGATTACCCATCCTCCGGTCCGGAGCACGCGTTCCTGCACGAGCTCGGTCGCGTGAAGTACGACGTAGTGGACGATAACGACACCATCGACGCGTTTTACGCGCTGTCGCGGATGGAGGGCATCATTCCGGCAATCGAGAGCGCGCACGCGGTGGCTTACGGCATCAAGCTCGCCAAGGAAATGGACAAGGGCTCGGTGCTTATCAACCTTTCCGGCCGTGGCGACAAGGATATGGATTACATCATTGAAAAATACGGCATTCGCTAAAAGAAAAACCCCCGATCGGTTGATCCGATCGGGGGTTTGTTTGTTAGTTGAGCGTAGAGACGATGTGCCGCGCCACGTACACGCCGGAGGCGGATGCATGGGAAAGCGAGTGGGTGATGCCGCTGCAATCGCCGATGGCGTACAAGCCCTTGTGCGGCGTTTCGAGGTTCTCGTCGATGCCGACTTCCATATTGTAGAACTTGACCTCGACGCCGTAGAGCAGCGTATCGTCGTTGGCGGTGCCGGGGGCGATCTTGTCCAGCGCGTAGATCATTTCGATGATGCCGTCCAAAATACGCTTCGGAATCACCAGACTCAAGTCGCCGGGAGTCGCCTGCAGGGTGGGCACGGTGAAGGATTCGCGAATGCGGTCCGGCGTGGAGCGTTTGCCGTTGATGAGATCGCCGAAGCGCTGTACCATCACGCCGCCGCCCAGCATATTCGACAGCCGCGCGATGCTTTCGCCGTAGCCGTTGGAATCCTTAAACGGCTCGGAGAAATGCTTGGCAACCAACAGAGCGAAGTTGGTGTTGCCGGTCTGCTTGGCGGGGTCTTCGTAGCTGTGACCGTTGACGGTGACAATGCCGTTGGTGTTCTCGTTGACCACCGCACCCTTCGGATTCATACAGAACGTACGCACCAGATCGCCGTATTTTTCGGTGCGATACACGATCTTGCTCTCGTACAATTCGTCGGTCAGGTGGGCAAATACCTCGGCCGGCAGCTCCACGCGTACGCCGATGTCCACGCGGTTGGAGTGGGTGGGAATGCCCATATCGCGACAGACGGTCTCCATCCATTTGCTGCCGCTTCGACCGGCGGAGATGATGCAGTAACGACCTTCTACCTCGCCGTCGGCGGTGGTGACGGCGTAGCCGTCGTCCGTTTTGCGAACGGTTTTGGCGCCGCAGTTGAAACGGAATTCCACCTTATCCTTCAGTTCGTTATACAAGTTTTCCAACACCACATAGTTGATGTCGGTGCCGAGGTGACGGACCGAAGCCTCCAGCAGATGCAAGCCGTTTTGCAGGCAAAGCGTTTTGATGTCGCTGTTGGCGGTGGAGTACAGCTTGGTGCCTTCGCCGCCGTAAGCCAAGTTGATGCCGTCTACGTAATTCATCAGATCGATGGCTTGATCCTTGCCGATGTATTCGTACAAGGTGCCGCCGAATGCGTTGGTGATGTTGTATTTGCCGTCCGAAAACGCGCCGGCGCCGCCGAAGCCGTTCATAATGGAGCAAGGCTTGCAGCCGATACAGGATTTGATCTTCACACCGTCGATGGGGCATTTGCGCTTGGCCAGCGGATTGCCTTCTTCCAGCACCAGCACGCGAAGCTGTGGCGCCAGTCGCGCCAATTCGTAGGCGGAAAAGATGCCGCCGGGACCCGCGCCGATGATGATCACATCGTATTTCATATCGCAATCACTCTTTCATAAGAATAGCCTGATGACCGCAGCGATCTCAGGCATATCTCATTATATAACAAGGGCGCATAACTTGTCAAGTTTTTGCTTGACACAGGGAAAAGTTGGGTGCATAATAGTATCATCAATAACCACGATGGGAGTTAGGTTTATGAAGTCTTACAATATCACTCTGCTGAAGGGCGACGGCATCGGCCCCGAGATCGTAAACGAAGCGGTCAAGGTGCTGGAAGCGGTCAGCCGGAAGTGTGGGTTTGCATTAAATTTCACCGATGCGTTGATCGGCGGATGCGCCATCGATGCGACCGGCGTACCGCTGCCGCAGGAGACGGTGGACTGCTGCTTGGCGTCCGATGCGGTGTTGCTTGGCGCGGTCGGTGGTCCGAAATGGGACGCACAGCCCGGTCACAATCGGCCGGAAAAGGGCTTGCTCGGCATCCGTGCGGCGATGGGTCTGTTTGCCAATTTGCGTCCGGCGGTGGTGTACGGTCCGCTGGCTGACGCCAGTCCGTTGAAGCCTGAGATTATCGGGGATTCCATGGACGTGATGATCGTGCGTGAACTCACCGGCGGCATCTATTTCGGCGATCGCGGTCGCGATACCGCCGCCGACGGCACACTGTCGGCTTACGATACCGAGCGGTACTCGGTGCCGGAGATCGAGCGCATCGCACACGTGGCGTTTGAAACCGCGATGAAGCGCGATAAGCGCGTGACCAGCGTGGATAAGGCCAACGTGTTGGAATCCAGCCGTCTGTGGCGCGAGACGGTCACGCGCATTGCGGAGCAGTATCCCGAGGTGGAACTCAGTCATCAGTATGTGGATAATGCCGCGATGCAGCTGTGCCGCAACCCGAAGCAATTCGACGTGTTGCTGACCTCCAATATTTTCGGCGATATTCTGTCGGACGAAGCCTCCCAGATCGCCGGTTCCATCGGTATGCTGGCGTCCTCATCGATGGGCGAAGCCGGCAAACCGGGCTTGTACGAGCCGATCCACGGCTCAGCGCCGGATATCGCCGGCAAGGGCGTCGCCAATCCACTGGCGACCATCCTGTCGGCCGGTATGCTGCTGCGGTACTCGCTCGGCGAGACCGAAGCGGCGGATGCGATCGAAACGGCGGTCAAAACCGTGCTGGATGACGGCGTTCGCACGCCGGATATCGCCAAACCGACCGAAACGCCGGTATCCACCTCCGCCATGGGCGATGCGGTGGTTGCCGCCCTCAATCGAATCTAATCGAAAGACCACAAGATGCACAACATCTTGTGGTTTTTTGCGTGGAGCTCTTGACAGATAGCGGAAAAATGTGTATAGTAATAAATGGCATATAAGTGGCTTTCTATTTAGAGGGCTTCATATATTCTTAATTTTTTTACTTCGGGGCACGAACCCGGTTTTATAGATACGGATTTTCCGCATCTTATTAAATTTTTCATAGCCGCCGTTGGCGGCGTTAAATAAAGCCGGGCAACGTGCCTCTCTATTAGGAGGTGCTTTGCAATGTTTGGTATTGTGGAAGTCGCATTGATTGCCGGCGGTACCCTCGTTCTCGGCGCTGTGGTGGCCGGTTTGGTCTTCTTTAAAATGGGCCAGAACAACCGGAAACGCGTAGCCGAAGCGATGATCGGTTCTGCGGAAGCAGAGGCCGAGCGCATCAGCAGTCAAGCGAAGGCGGAAGCGGAAACCGCGCGTAAGGAAGCCGTCCTTAATGCAAAGGACGAGATTCAAAAACTCCGCAGCGAAGCCGATTTTGAGATCAAAGAGCGCCGCAACGAAGTGCAGCGGCAGGAGCGTCGTCTCCAACAGAAAGAGGAGACGCTGGATCGCAAGATCGAAAACAACGAAAAGAAAGAAGAAAATCTGGTCGAGCGTGAAAAGAACATCGAGGTACGCCTTGGTGAGATCGACCAACTCCGCAAGCAGCAGCTGGAAACGCTGGAGCGTATCTCGGGCTACACCGTGGATCAGGCGAAGGAATATCTGTTGCAGAATTTGCAGGAGGAACTGACTCACGAAAAAGCTCGCAAATTGCAGGAATTTACCGAGCAGCTGAAGGACGAGGCGGACTCCAAAGCCCGTATGATGATCGCGCAGGCGATTCAGCGCGTGGCGGCGGATCAGGTCACCGAGTCCACCGTTTCGGTCGTGGCGTTGCCCAACGACGAAATGAAGGGTCGCATCATCGGTCGCGAGGGTCGCAACATCCGCGCCATCGAGACGATGACCGGTTGCGATCTCATCATCGACGATACGCCGGAAGCGATCACGCTTTCGTGCTTTGATCCGGTGCGTCGCGAGATCGCTCGCGTGGCGCTGGAACGCCTGATTTCCGACGGCCGTATCCATCCGGCTCGCATTGAGGAAATGGTGGAAAAATCCCGTCGTGAAGTGGAAAATACTATTAAACAGGAAGGCGAAAACGCCATTTTGGTCACCGGTCTCCGCGGCATCAGTCCGGAGGTTGTGCGCTTGATCGGTCGCTTGCATTATCGCACCAGCTACGGTCAAAACGTGCTGCAGCATTCGCTGGAGGTGGCGTTCCTGTCCGGTATGATCGCCAGCGAGTTGGGCATTGATCCGACCATCGCGCGTCGCGCCGGTTTGCTGCACGATATCGGCAAGTCGGTCGACCACGAGATCGAAGGCTCGCACGTGGAGATCGGCGTGGATATTGCGCGTAAATACAAGGAAAGTGCCGGCGTGATCCACGCCATTCAGGCGCACCACGGCGACGTGGAGGCTACCACTGTGCTTGCCTGCATCGTGCAGGCCGCGGATGCGATTTCGGCTGCCCGCCCGGGCGCTCGTCGCGAGAATCTCGAGAACTATATCAAGCGTTTGGAGAAGCTCGAGGAGATCTGCAACGAGTTCGACGGTGTGGAGCGTTCGTTTGCGATCCAGGCCGGTCGCGAGGTCCGCATCATTGTTCGTCCGGAGATGGTCAACGACGATCAGATGGTCATTCTGGCGCACGATATCGCCCAGAAGATCGAGGAAAATATGGAATATCCCGGTCAGATCAAGGTCAACCTCATCCGCGAAAATCGCGCGGTCGATTACGCGAAATAATTTCATACTTTGCAACAAAAATCCCGCTGTCCGATTGGACAGCGGGATTTTTTTGTTATGTTTGGAAATCAGTCTTCCGGCTTGGTCTCCAGTTTCAGATCAAAGTCGCCGAGTTTGTTGACCTTGAAGCCGTTTTTCTTGTATTCGTCGTAGTCGAACTCCTCCAGCTCGTCGATAGCCAGCTTGTGGAACTCGTAGAAATTGTGCCACCACTCGTAGCCGGAGCCGAGCTCGGCGTTGAGGTACGCATCCGCGATGTCGCAGCCCATGGCCGGCGCGACGTAAAATGCACCCATCGCCAGAACGTTGACGCCGTTACCGGTGATCGCGCGAAGCGCCGCCGGCACGCTTTCCACTACGCCGGCGTGGACGTGCGGGCACTTGCTGGCCGCGATGTGGATGCCCATACCGGTGCCGCAGAACAGCAACGCGCGCTCAAATTCGCCTTCGGAGATCATCGCGCCGACGCGCAGGCCAACGCGGTGGAACATCAGATCGGTGTCATTGGGATCGCTGTCCGCTTTCACACCCATATCGGTGATTTCCCAGCCCTTGGCTTTCAGGTGAGCGACGACGGCTTCTTTCAACGGGAAACCGGCAAAATCCGCGCCGACAACGAGCTTTTTGTCTTTGACGAGTTTCATAATGAATTCCTCCTAATAATGTGAATGTATGCTTAACCCAAGAGAAGGCGCAGCGAGCGCTGATACTCTAACGGGGAAAGGCCGGTGATGCGTTTGAACGTTTTGGAAAAATATCCGGGGCTGGAAAAGCCCAACATCTCCGAAATGGTGGAGAGGGAATGGGCGCGCTCGCGGATCAATTCCTTGGCGCGCTCGATCTTGGCGCGGTTAAAATATTCGATGATCGTATAGCCGGTTTTCTGCTTAAAATGGGAGCAAATGTAGTTTTTGCTGTAGTGGAACGTCTCGCAGATCGCCGAGATCGAAAGGGCCTTATCCAAGTTATCCAGCAGGTACTTTTCCACCGCTTCCACCAAGTCCTTCGGATCGGCGGATTTGTTGGCAAGCACGGATAAAATCGGATCGTTTTTATCCGTAAATTCCGTGCGGAGAAGCAGGATCAGCAGTTCCTCCAGATAGAGCTTGACCAACTGCCGTGAGCCAAACATCGGATGCTCCTGCGGGACGATATCGGAGGTGAAATGATCGATAATCGGCAGGCGGAATGCGCGTCGCGCCTCCTTGATGATCTTCGAAATCAGTTCGCGCATCGGTGCGGTGATGGTGCTCGGTGCGGTAGGTACAGCCTCGATCGCTTTGCTCTTGCAGGTAAACGAAATGATAAAGACGTTGAACATATCGCGTCCGTTGCCGCAAATGGAATGAAACGAGTTGGGAGAGATCAAAACGGCTTCGCCGGCATTTAACGCCGCCGAAATCCCGTTTTGTGTCGACAGGCAACTGCCTCGATCCACATATACCAATTCCCAAAAATCGTGGCTTTCGCCGTTGAATTGAAAGTCCTTGGGGAATTCGTAGTAGAAAAGCGAATGGATCTTGGTGACGGAAACCACACACGTCAAGGGGACGGAGGAAAAGATATTATCGGTATTTTTCATAAAAATCCCTCCTTAATCATCGTGTTTTTAGAATAACACCTACAAGTTAATTTGTCAATCTTGCAGCAAACGAAAGGACAATAGTGCAAAACCGAGGGGCAATATCGCATTGCCGAATAAACGCCCTATATGATAAAATATAGGCAGATAGTGCAAAGTGGGTGTTTGCCCGCTGAAATCGGGTGTCCGTTTACGGCGAAAGGGGTAGGAAAATGAAAAAAACGATAAGCGTTTTATTGACGGTCGTGCTTCTTCTGACATCGGTGTTGGCACTGCCTTTGGCGGTGTCGGCTACTACATATTATCGCCTCGATTTCAAGGCGGCGGATATGGTGTTTGATGCCACCGGCAACGTGTGGTCGAAAGCTGTCGGCGATGCGACCTGCTTAAACTACCCCGGTTACTCGGTGGTGGATAAAGGCGGGGCAGCTGCGATCCGCAAATTTGTGCTGCCGAACGACGGCGCCGTCAAACTCGCATGGGGCGGCGGTGTGTTTATCGACAACAGCCAAGGTAACCTGACCGGTGCGACCGTCCAGTTTGCCGTGACCGATAAAACCGGTCAGATCCTGTTCCCGAAAAACGGCGACGTGGCCACGGTGAAGGAAGGCACGCCGCTGGAGGTGTCGCTGGACATCGCCTCGGGCAAGAAGGGCGACGCGCTCTACGTTGTGGTAATGAACCCCTCGGTCGATCGGATGGTCTGTGCGCTGAATTTTGGTGTGATGGTCGACGGCGAGCCCTATTCCAACGGTAGTGGTCAGTTGTACGACGGCATTCTGCAGGGCGGCAGCGGCTGGTATCACCAGTATGCCGACAAGGTTACCAAGTTGAAAGCGGCCGGCAAGCCGGATCTCGGTGAGCCGGAGACGCCGACCACGTCGGCTCCGCAGCAGAGTCAGCCGGAGGGCGGCGATACGACGCCGACCGCACCGGTAACGCCGCTTGAAGAGCAGACCAACGGTTTTGTGGAAATGAAAGCGTTTATGGATGGCTGGTGGTGGGCGGATTCGCAGGGGCAGAATCCGGCGTCGCCGTCGTTTAGTATGGCCAACGGCACGCATACTCAGCCGCCGGCACCCGGTTATATGACCGCCAAGGGCTTCAAGGTCGCCACGGATGGCGTGGTCAGCTTCTCCGGTACGGTGATGCTGGACATCAACGCCACGATGGGTGTTCCGGAGAATACGGACACCGTCGGATTTATGGTCATCGAGAAAAACAGCAATATGGTGCTGTATCCGTCGGACAAGGCGGAGTTTATGGTGATGAAGAACACCGAGAAAAACCGCACCGAACCGACCATGATCTCCGGCACGTTTGAAGCGAAAGCGGGAGACGAGATCCTCTTTATCACTCGCAACGAGACCACGGATCTGCATCCGTCGGTGCAGGTGATCATGGATATCTATCGCGAGGAGAACGGCGAAAAGGTCAAGATCGGCAACACACACGAGGGCTTCTCCAACAAGCAAGGCAAGAACAACTGGCGTTACTATTATGCCTCGATCAAGGGCTTTAAGACGCCGATGGTACCGGCGAAGCCGATCTTCCAGAAAGCGTCGTATTACGACGAGGCCAAGCAGACGTGGTACCTGTTGCCTGAATCGGTCAACGAAAAGGTGACCGCTTCGTATCTGGCCAACATCGGCAAAGGCGCGCTGACCGTAACGCAGCACACCGGTGCGGCGATCGGCTACAAGGCCGCGTCGGCCGGCAAGGTGTCTTACAACTTCAGCCACGAGGGTGCGGCTGCAGATAAGCAGGTAGGCTTCTGTGTGGTGAAAAAGTCCACCTTTGAGGCGGCGACCGCGTGGAAACTGCTGAGCAGCAAGAAAGAAACGATCAGCGGCAGCTTTACGGCTGCAAAAGGCGATGAATATCTCTTTGTAGTGGCGATGCTCGGTGTGGGCGATCCGGTCACGCTGTCGACGGATATGACCGTGAACGGTGGCGGCACCGGCGAGATGAATTACTATTTCGCGCCGGTGGCGGATATCTGCACCGAACTTCTCAAAACCGAGCGCAGCGAGTCGCCGTATCTGTCGGCTGACGATGTCGGCATTCGTGACGTAATATTCGATCCGAAGCAGCTGACGCAGTTTGATGAAGAGAAATGGATGTGGAGCGTCAGCGACTGGGAAAACCCCGCTTCGAACGGCTATATGGCGGTTTTGCTGGAGGGCGCGCACGTGTCCACGCCGCATTACAGCTTGGTCCGTTCGTACAAGGCGGAATCGGATTGCGTGATCAGCGTGTACGGCAACATGTTCTCCGAAGTGCCGGAGTTTTTGGGAGCCGCCCCGAACGAGCCGTTGTTTGACTTTATGGTCTGCAACGACAAGGGCCAGATCATGTATCCCGAGGATCAGAGCGGATTCTACACCTTCAAGGCGTCGGATCTGACGGTGGATAAACCCATCGTGATCAACGTGTCCGCCAAAGCCGCCGCGGGCGACAAGGTTTACATTGTGTTCCGCAACCGATCGGATAAGGCGTTTGCGTATCTGTACACGCATTTCCAGATTTTCGAGACGCCGGAGGGCGAAAACCCGAGCGTGCCGCTGACCGGCACTGCCGAGGGCTTCTCGGATACGCAGGGAGCGAACGGTTGGAATTACTATTACACCACCAACGACAGCTATCGCTTTGTGAAGGGCACCAAGCTGGAGAAGGTGATCACCGGCAACGCATCGGTCAACACCGAGAAGCCGGATGACTCGAAGGAAGAGCCCGACGAGCAGCAGACGGCTGCACCGGATCCGCTGATGACGGTGATGTTCTGGGTGTCGGCAGGCGTGGATCTGATCAGCATCGTGTTGCTGGTGCTCTACATTTTGTGGAAAGTACGAAAGAAATCGGCGGTGACCGTGCCGCCGGAGACCGATCTGCCGGAGGCGGCAGAAGCGTCGGAGGATTCGCCGGTCAAACAACCGACGACCGAAGCCTCAGACGAGGAGGAAACACCGACCCCGTAAAGGAGGACGTTTGGGAATGAAAGCACAGCTTGTTAAAATCTCGGCGGCGGCGCTGTCGCTGTGTATGCTGTTGGCGTTTACGCCGATCGCGCAGGCGGCCGAACCGGCGATCGCTACGGCGACGACCGTTTCGCCCGATGCACAGGATACGATGCTCGACCGCTATACGGTTTATTACTCGTCGGTGCTGGAAACGTATTCCCAAAACGGATACCGCGATTACACGGGTGCAAACATTCAAGCGACCGTGACCGATCCTTCGCTGGTAGGCAAGACCGAGTTGGACAACGCGTCGTATACCGGCATCTTGTGGCAGGAAGACATCGAATCGGTCAGCTTCAAAGTGTCGGTCAAGACCGATGCACTGTACGATCTGGGTGTGGTGTACTACCCGCTGGGAACCAGCGGCTCGTCCATCACTCGCGAATTGTTGATTGACGGCGTTTCGCCGTTTAAGGAAACCGAGAGCATCGAGTTCTTGCGTTTCTGGAAAGACGCGAACGCGCCGCTGAAAGATAAAGCCGGCGACGAGGTCAAGCCGTTCTCGGAGGAAAATCCGCGGTTTGAGGATACGCGCCTGTTTGATAGCGACGGCAAGTATACCGCGGCGCTGAAATTCTATTTGACCGCCGGTGAGCATACGATCACGCTCCGCTACATCGACGAGCCGCTGTTCCTGTCGTCTTTGTATCTGGCGGCGCCGCAGACCGTGGCTTCGTACGACGAGGTGTTGTCCGGCTGGAAGAGCGAGGGCAAGACCGGCAACGGTACGACGGTGGTGTTCGAAGCGGAAAGCTTTGATCGCGTAGCAGAGAAAACGGCTTCGGTCATTGGCGTAGAGGCCAGTGGCGATCCGTCGGCTTCGCCGTCGACGCCGTACTATGTGCGAATGAATTACATCGGCGGTGCCGGCTACAAGAGTGGCAACCAGAGCATCACGTGGACGTTTGACGTGGCGGATGCCGGTTACTACAAGCTCGGCTTGCGTATCGCGCAGTGGTACAACGACGGTCTGCCGACCTACCGGCAGATCAAGGTAGACGGCAAGGTGCCGTTTGCCGAGTGGGATTGCTACTCGTTTGCTTACAGCGACAACTGGTATTCCAAGGTGATCGACAATGTAGACGGCGAGCCGTATCTGCTGTGGCTGGAGCCGGGCACGCATACCTTGACAATGACTGTCAAGATGGGCCCGTACGCCGAGGTGGAAGAGGTGCTGTCGCAGACCACGCAGGATATGTCGGCGCTCATCCGTCGTATCAAGAAGGTGACGGGCGAGGAGCCGGATGCCAACTACGATTACGAGATCGTCAAAAACGTACCGGGTATCGTGGAGGATCTGGAAGCGCTGGAGAAAAGCGTGGAGTATTGTGAGAAGGTCGCCTACGATCTGGCCGGCAAAAATTCCTCGATGAGCAACAACTTTGATTCCATTGCCAAGCAGTTGGCGGAGTTGATTGAGAAACCCGACCGTATTCCGAAGCGTTTGACCGACTTGGAAACAGCGCTCGGCAACCTCGGTACGTGGATCAATAGTTTGAAAAGCAACCCGCTGGGGTTGGATAAGATTTGGATCGCCTCGCCGGACGAGGAGATCGACAATTACAAGGCCTCGATTTTCGAGAGCATCTGGTACGGCATTATCAAGCTGATCAACAGCTTCACTAAGGATTACCAGAGCGTCAGCGTGGCGGATACCGGCGTGGTTGCCGATACCGAGATCGAGGTGTGGGTCGGCCGCGGTACCGAGTGGTGCCGCCTGATCAAACAGTTGGCGGACGCCAACTTCACGCCGAAAACGGGCATCGGCATCAACATCAACGTGCTGCCCTCTACGCAGATCACCACGGCCGGCGTCAACTCGCTGATGTTGTCGGTGGCGGCGGGCACGGCGCCCGACGTGGTGCTGGGACTGGGCGCCGGTATGCCGGTGGAATACGCGGCGCGCGACGCCATCGTGGATCTGTCCTCGTTGGACGGCTACGAGGAGGTCGCCAAGGGCCTATTCTCCGAAGCGTTTAAGCCGATGATCTACAACGGGCGCACGTACGCGCTTCCCGAAACGGTCAACTTCCGTTGCGTGTATTACCGCACCGATGTGTTTGCAGAATTGGGACTGACGCCGCCGGATACGTGGGAGGAGTTTTACGACACCACCCTGCCGGTGATGTACCAGAACGGTATGAAGTGCTACATCCCGATGCTGTACGACATCTTTTTGTTCCAAAACGGCGGACAGTATTACAGCGAGGACGGACATTCCTCGGCACTGGGTACGCCGGAGGCGTTTAACGCGTTTAAGCAGACCTGCGAGCTTAATATCAACTACAGCATTCCGGTGGCGGCCAACTACTTTACGCGGTTTCGCACCGGTGAAATGCCGATGATCATCGGTCAGGCGTCGGATTATCTGAGCTTTACGTCGGCGGCACCGGAAATCAACGGCAACTGGGACATCGCGCCGTTGCCGGCTACCAAGACGGAGGACGGCCTGTGTCGTTACAGCAGTGGTGCGCCGATCGATTGCGCGGCGATTTTGAGCCAGAGCAAGTACATCGACGAGTCGTGGGAGTTCCTCAAGTGGTGGCTCTCGGACGAAACGCAGACCAAGTTCGCCAACGAGATCGAGAATCAGCTGGGCGTGACCGCACGGTATTTCTCGGCGAACAAGCAGGCGTTTTCCACCTTGTCCTTCTCGAAGGACGAGATGGCGGTGATCAACACCTTCTTTGAAAACAACGTGGAGAGTAAGGCGGTACTGGGCGGTTACTACACCAGCCGTCACATTCTCAATGCGTGGACGCGCTGCGTAGAAAGCGGCGACGATTTCCGCGATTCCTGGGAGGAAGCGGTCGAGGATATCGACATCGAGCTTCGCAGAAAGCAGCAGGAATACGGTATTTATGACGATTAAACCTACCGACAAAGGATGAGGGTTATGCAAAAATCATTACGGCAATCCTTTTTGAAAAAAGTGAATACCTACAAGGTCGGAACGCTGTTTGTTTTGCCGTTTCTGGTGTTGTATTTGGTGTTTGTGGTGGCGCCCATTCTGGTGGCGATCTTCCTGAGTATGACCGACTACAACCTGTTCCAGACACCGGACTTTGTCGGCCTGAAAAACTACGAGCTGCTGTTTATGGAGGACGACGTGTTTATCACCGCCGTTTCCAACACCGCGGTGTTCGCTGTAATTTCCGGACCGATCGGTCTGATCGCGTCGTTTTTGTTTGCGTGGATCATCAACAAGGCGCCTTTTAGCAAACTGTTTTCGCTCTTGTTTTACGCGCCGTCGCTGACCAGCTCGATCGCGATGTCGGTGGTGTGGATGTATTTCTTCTCCGCCGACCGCTACGGTCTGATTAACAACGTGCTGTTTAACCTCGGCGTGATCAACGAGCCGATTTTGTGGAACACCGATCCGGACACGATTTTGTTTGTCATTATCGTGATCTCGGTCTGGATGAATATGGGCTCCGGCTTTATGGTGTTTTTGGCCGGTCTTAAAAACACCTCGAAGGAATTGCAGGAGGCCGGCCAGATCGACGGCATCGGCAACGCCTTCCAAGAACTGATTTACATCATTATTCCGCAGTTGCGGCCGCAGATTCTGTTTGGCATTATCAACGCGGTGGTCAACGCGTTCGGTGTGTTTGATATCGCGATGGTCGTGGCCGGCTTGCCCAGTCCCGACTACGCCGGTCACACGATCGTGGCGCATTTGTACGACTACGCGTTTATCCGGTACGAGATGGGTTACGCGTCGGCCATATCGGTGGTGCTGTTCCTGTTCACCTTCGGTATCGGTCAGTTGGCTATGAAACTTTTGAGCAATAAGGAATGAGAAGCTATGTCAGTTGAAAAAGGACTTAAAATTCGGCTTCACAGCGGCAGCATCGGGCGCCTTTCGTTTGGAAAGTTTGTCGGCTTTTTGCTGCTGGCGGCGGTGGCGGTCTTTATGGCGTTGCCGCTGGTGTACGTGGTGACGACGGCGTTAAAACCGCTAAACGAGCTGTTTTACTTCCCGCCCCGTTTCTTTGTGGAAGAACCGACACTGAAAAACTTTAAAGATCTGTTTTTGGCGTTGGATGGGTTGGACGTGCCGTTTACCCGTTCGCTGTTTAACAGCGTGTTTGTGACGGTGACCGTGGTGCTGCTGGTAATTCTGCTGACCTGTATGGCCGCGTACGGTCTGGTTAAGCACAAGGTGCCGTTTGCCAACCTCATCTTTTCGATGATCCTGATGGGTATGATGTTTTCGCAGTACGTCATCCAGATCCCCAACTACTTGATCGTCAACGGTCTGGGTATGGTGAATACCTATTGGGCGCTCATCATTCCGAAGATCGCGGTGGCGTATAACCTATTTTTGGTGAGACAGTTTGTGCAACAGATCCCCGATCCGTTCTTGGAAGCGGCGCGGATGGACGGCGCCGGCGAGCTGAAGATCTTCTTCAAGATCGTGATGCCGTCGCTTAAGCCGGTTATTGCGACGTTGGCGGTGTTCTCGTTTGTCAACAACTGGAACGACTTCTTCACGCCACTGATCTTCATTCAGGACGAAGCACTCAAAACGCTGCCGCTTGCTATGCAGATGATTTCGTCGGGCAACTCCATTGCCCGTGCGGGCGCGGCGAGCGCGGCAACCTTTATTACGGTGTTGCCGACGGTACTGATCTACGTGTTTATGCAAAAGCACGTGGTCGATTCGATGGCGTATTCGGGTATTAAATAATGCAAAACCGCTTTGCGAAGGAGTGAGTCGCGTGAAGCAAATCAAAAAAATAGCGTTGCTTTGTCTGGTGCTGGGCATGCTGATCGGATGTTTTCCCCTGTCGGTCAGCGCCATCAACTCCGGCGCGGAGCATTCGTATATGGTGGAGGAGAATTACGATTCTCAGATTATTCCCAAGACCTACAATTTCGATTATGTGATCGACGGATTTTTTGACGGTGTCAAGCTCAGCACCCCGCAGGATCTGTTCGTCAGCGAGCAGGGCGAGCTGTTTATCGCCGATACCGGCAACAACCGGATCATTCGGATGAACAGCCACGGTGAGTTGGTCCGCATTTATAAAAACGAAACCCAGCGTCCGTTTAACGGGCCGAAAGGCGTGTTTGTGGACGAAGACGGCTTTGTGTATGTGGCGGATACCAACAACAAGCGTCTGGTCAAGATGACCAACGACGGCAAGTTTGTGGGGGAAATCGTTCGACCGACCTCCGATCTGATCAGCGACGACATTTCGTTTGAGCCCTCCAAGTTAATGGTGTGCGATAACGGTCTGATCTATGTGATCGTCGGTAAGGAATTTATGAGCATCACGCAGGATAACGAGTTTTTGGGCTACTTCGGTGCCGAAGATCTGCCGTTCTCGCTGTCCAATATGCTGGTCAATATGTTTGCTTCGGATATTCAGAAGCAGAAGCTGACCAAAAAGCAGCCCTCCGCTTACAACAATTTCGCGCTGGGCAGCGACGGTCTGGTGTACGCGGTCGCCAACAAGACCACCGGTCAGATCAAAAAGATCACCTCCGTTGGCGAGAACATCTACGAGGACCAGTTCTACGGGGAGTACGTATTCAACCAGAGTAACGTGCTGGTGGCGCCGACCTACACCGATATCGCCGTGGATAAAAACGGCATCGTGTTTGTGTGCGAGACCAACTCCCGCAAGATCTATCAGTACGACCGCAAGGGGAATTCGGTAGCGGTATTTGGCGGCGAAGGCGCCACCGAAGGCTACTTCTCCATGCCGGTCGCGGTGGACGTCAACCGCGAGGGACAGGTGTTCGTGCTCGACTCCGACCGTGGCGCCGTGCAGGTGTTTTCCTCCACGCGCTTTATGACGGAGGTGCTGGAAGCACTGCGGCTGTTTGAGGACGGCGAGTACGACGAAGCGTACGCCGCGTGGAACGAGATCGTCCGCTTGAACGCCGGTTATCCTCTAGCGCACAATATGCTGGGTGCGATCGAGTTTAAGCGTAAGAACTACGAGGCGGCGATGGATCACTTTGAGGTCGCCGGTAATCAGGAGGAATACGGAGAGGCCTATGGCGAGATGCTGCACGCGCTGTTTACGCGGCATTTTGCGTGGGTGGTGATCGGACTGATCGCGTTGGTGTTTGTCGGCGGTTGGGGCTTCGGTCGCTTGAAGAAACTCGTGGATAAGTGGAATCGGCAGTTGCTCCACATTACCAGAGACGGAGATTGACGTATTATGAAGAGTATTAAAATGTGTGCACAGGCGATCTTTCATCCGCTGGATTGCTTTGATCTGGTCAAGCAGGATCGCGATCGGACGCCGTGGCTGACGATGGTGGTCATCTGGGTGCTGGCGGCGCTGTGTCAGGTGGCCAGCGTGTATCTCACCGCCTTTGCGCTGAATCCGAATCTGCCGGATGAATCCAATCTGCTGCTTTTGTTGGCGCTCATCTTTGTGCCGTTGTTTTCGTGGGTGGTCGGCTCGTATTCCACCACCACGCTGATGGGCGGCGAGGCCAAGTTTACCGAATCTCTCACCGGTGCGACCTACGGTCTGGTGCCGTATATCGTGACGACGCCGTTTTTGATCGGGTTGTCGTATCTGCTGTCCGGCGAGGCGGCGGGACTGTTTAACACCCTGCAGGCGCTGGTGCTGGTGTGGGTGATCATTCTGCAGTTTTTGTCGTTTATGCGCTTAAACGACTACGAATTCGTGAAAGCGATCGGCGTGGCGTTTGTCGGATTGGTGGCGGTGCTGCTGATCTGGGCGGTCGTTATGCTGTTGTTTGTGTTTACTTATCAAGCCTTTTTGTTCTTCAAAGAGGTGTATTTGGAGTTAAAGAACCAGCAATTGTTCATGTAAAGGAGGGTGCCTGTGTTGACTGTGCGTAAGCGGGCGGCAATGTTGTGTTGCCTGTCGATGTTGTTTGGTTTGGCCGGCTGTAACGGGCAGACCATCCAAGTGGATTTGTTTGCTGCTGCCGATGACGTCCACGCCAACGCGCCGGTGTTTGAGCCGGACAAAGCGACGGTTGTGGCGGATAACGGCGCGTATACCATGGAATACGATCCGGCTGAGGATCGTGTCAATTTCCGCTTGAAATCGACCGGTGCGCTGCTGTGGTCGACCGGTGTGACCGAAAAGGAATACGGTCAGGCCATTGAAAACAAAATGACGCAAAAGGCGCTCAAGCAATATATCAACGTCAAGTATACCGATTTCGGCAAAAAGAGCGGCGCGGTGCACAACGGGTTTAACGGTTGCGAAACCACCCTCCGTCGCTTGCCGGATGGCATTCGGTTTGATTTTGATTTTACCGATTACGATATTTCGCTTGCGCTGGAGTTGACGTTGACCGAAAAGGGATTTTCGGCGGCCATCCCGAAAAACTCGATCGACGAAAGCGGTAAGTATAAGATTACGGGTTTAGACGTGCTGCCGATGCTGGGCGCTACGCTCGGCACGGTGGACGGTTACATTTTCTTGCCGGACGGCTGCGGCGCGTTGTATCGTTTCGGCAAGCCGGAAACCGGCGAAACCATGCTGTCGATGGACGTGTACGACGATATGCTGATGGATCTGGATGCTTCGGCGGACGCGGCTGCGGTGGGTCAGTGCAAAGTGGCGGTGCCGGTGTTTGGTATCAAGCATCCCGAAAAGGCGCTGTTTGCGAACATCGTGTCGGGTGAGGAATCTTGCTCGATCATTTTGCAAACGGACGGCGGCGTGTACAAGGTCAACCGCGCACATCCGGCCGTCCGCGTGCGTAAGCAGTACGCGATGACCGCGGCCAGCGGCAGCGAGGTCTATGCCTACGAAAAAGAGAATTACGTCAGCGATATCCGCATCGACTATACCTTCTTAAACGGCAAGAACTGCGGATACAGCGAAATGGCCGCCGAATACCGTTCGTATCTGGTGGAAAACGGAATGCTGTCGCGCTCGGTTGAGGCCGGCGACACCTATCCGATGGCGGTGGATTTCCTCTTTGGTGTGCAGCGCGAGACGATGCTGTACGACGAGATGGTGACGACCGCGACCTTCGAACAGACGGCGCAAATGCTTAAAGAACTCACGGCAGGCGGTGCGACCGTCGCCAAGAGTATTTTGTACGGTTGGCAAAAGAACGGCTATTACGCCTATCCGCCGGCAAGCAGCGTGGCGGGGTCGGCCGGCGGCAAATCCAAGCTGAGCGCCTTGGCGGCGTCGGCGCCGGATACCGCGTTCTATCTGCTGCAAAACTACGTCAATGCGACCGAGGGACAAAAGGGCTTCTCGACGTATACTGACGTGGTATACCAGATCGACAGCGTCCCGCTGACCGACGAAGAGGAGGAGAAATACCTCTTAAACCTCGGCACGCAGGAGGATCGTCTGCAAAAGGATCTGGCTACCTGTGAGAAGGTCGGCGCCGGTCTGGCGACCGAAGGCCTCGGCAGTTTGCTGTATGAGGATTACGAAAAGAATCGCCGCATCACGCGGTATGGCTTTAAGCAGCAGTCGGCTGACTTGCTGAAAACGGCGCGGGAGGCCGGTGTGTCGACCGCCACCGACGGTTTTGCGCCGTATCTGGCGGCTCAAACCGATTACGTGTTCAATTTGACTTCCGACAGCTCGCATTATATGCTGCTCGACGAGGACGTGCCGTTTGTGCAGATGGTGCTGCACGGTTACGTGGCGTACAGCGATGCGTTGCCGGGCAATTTGTCGGAGGATCTGCAAAAAACCAAGCTGGAGTGGGTGGAGTACGGCTATATGCCGACCTTTATGCTCACATATCAGAACAGCGATCATTTGAAGGACACCGATTTTAACCTGTTGTTTTCCTCGGAGTACGATCTGTGGAAAGAGGAGATCACGGCGATGGGCGCGGAGTTTACCGAGCGCCTGAGCACGGTGTTCGACAGTGCGATGGTTCGTCACCAGAAGGCAGACGGCGTGGCCCGTGTGCAGTATGAAAACGGAACGACCATTCTCATCAATTACAACGAAACCGACGTGACCGTCGACGGAACGGTCGTCAAAGCGATGGATTACGCGGTGATTGCCGCATAAACGCTCAGTGACTCAGGAAGGGGAAACCGGTATGAAGAAGCAACAAGGCGGTTTGCAAAAAAGAAAAGCGCTGGTTGGCTACGCCTTTATTGCGCCGTGGCTGATCGGGTTTGGTATATTCTGCCTGTTTCCGGTCGTGTATTCGCTGATGTTCAGCTTTTCCGAGATTCAGGATCCCACCACCTTCTCGTTCAAAATGGTTGGCTTGCAAAACTATATGGACGCGTTTTTGGTGGATACGGAGTTCTTACCCAACTTCCTGCAATCGGTAGGGGATACGCTGATCAATATGGTGCTGATCCTGTTTTTCTCGTTCTTTATTGCGATCATCATCAACCGGAAGATCCGTTTCAGAAGCTTCTTCCGCGTGGTGTTTTTCCTGCCGGTGATCTTGGGTACCGGCTTCATCTTAGACCAGATCCTCGGTGAGAATCTGCAAGAGCAATCCATCAACGTGGTGCGCGACCTGCTGTTCTCGGAAGAGGTCGTGCGGGCGGTGCCGGCAGAGTTTCTGGAGATGGTTCAGGAACTGCTCAACCGCATCACGGTGGTGCTTTGGAATTCCGGTGTGCAGATTTTGCTGTTTTTGACTGGTCTGCAGGGCATTTCGTCGAGCATTTACGAAGCGGCTCGCGTAGACGCCGCCGGCGAGTGGGAGCAGTTCTGGCTGATCACGCTGCCGCTGATGTCCCCGATGATCCTCTTGACTATCGTGTACACGCTGGTGGCCGGCTTCACCAATTCCTCGAACGTGGTGCTGGAGTACATTCTGGAGATCGCGTTCGAAAAGAACCAGTTGGAACTGTCATCGGCGATGGGCTGGATCTATTTCTTGTTTATCATCTTGTTCGTGTCGCTGACGTTCCTGTTTATGCGCAAGCCGATCGACCGCGCATCCAATCGCTGACGGAGGGGTGGATATGAAACAATTTCAATGTGATCTGCTGACCCGTCGGATAACCCCGAAAGTGGTCAAAAACCTAATGGGGAAATTGATCCTGTATACGATGCTGATCGGTTTGGCATTTGTGTTTCTGCAACCGTTCATCTATATGTTGGTCAACTCCTTCAAAACCTACACCGATGTTATGAATATGTCCATCAAGTGGATCCCGCGTGAGGGCACGCTGGAAAACTGGACGCTGGCGGCGGAAGCCATCAATCTGGATACGACCTTCTTTAATTCCTTATTAGTAACGCTGCTGTCGACGCTTGGACATCTGTTCTCCTGTTCGTTCGTGGCGTACGGCTTCACCCGCTTCCGCTTCCCCGGTCGCGGATTGCTGTTTGGGTTGGTGATCTTCAGCATCGTGGTGCCGATTCAGACGTTGAGCGTGCCGCTGTATATGCTGTACTCCAATCTGGATTGGGTGGGCACTTACCTGCCGATGGTTGTCCCGACGTTCTTTGGTATGGGATTAAACGGCGGCATCTTCATCTTCCTGTTCCGGCAGTATTATTTGAGCCTGCCGCCGTCGTTGGAAGAAGCCGCGGCGCTGGATGGATGCAACGAGTTCGCCACGTATTTCCGCATTATCCTGCCGTCGACCGGATCGACCATGCTGGTGTCGTTCGTGCTTTCCTGTGCGTGGCACTGGAACGATTATTTCGAACCGGGTATGTACATCAACAATACCAAAAACTACCTCTTGCCTCAGATGCTCCCGTCCATGTATGATTTCTTTGAGAAGCTGGACGTGAACACCACGCAAGAGTCGTTGGAAATGGCTATGAAATATCACACCGGTGTGATTATGGCGGCCACGCTGATCTGCGTGATTCCGCTGCTGATCATGTTCCTGTTCTTAAACAACAAGTTTATGCAGGGCATTGAGCGTACCGGTCTGGTGGAATGATGAAAGGGGCGTGAAAATATGGTGTTAAAAGAGAAAATATTGATTGCCGCACTGGCGGTACTCATACTGATTTCCTCCGTTTCGACGGCGTATTTCGGTATTCAAATGAGCAAACCCGCCGTCGCGCCCGAGCAGGAGCCGTCGGATGACGAAGCGGTCGTGACGCTGTCGGACATCAAGGATGCCGAGGTCGATTACGAGAATCAAGACTTCAGTGACAAGATCAAAGACGGTGTGCTGACGCTGGAAGCGTGTGGAGCCGAGGTCAACAGCTTGGTTGACTATGGTCCGCTGGTTCGTTCGGCGATCCGCACCGCGATCGAAAATCCGGGCACGGTGCTGGAGTTCCAACAGGGAACCTACTACGTCGGTCCGACCGACAGCGAAGCGAATTGCCACTTCGATTTCGGCGATTACGAGATCGAGGGACTGACCATCAAGGGCAACGGTTGCACGATGATCTTGCTGGATAACTTCATTGGCTGCTTCGATTTTTCGTATTCCAATAACGTGACGGTGGAGGGTATGACGATCGATACGATCGATCCGCCCAATGCGCAGGGTACGGTTACGGCGTTTGATAAGACGCTGCAGGTGCTGACCCTCGAGACCGATCGTGCGTACACGATGTTTGACGATCCGCGTTTGCAGGAGCGTCTGACCACCAAAGAAGCGAACGGCACGGTTCGCAACAAGAATAATCCGTATCTGCTGAAAGAAAACTGCACCAACTACTATTTCGTGAACAGTTACAAGAAGATCAGCGATACCGAGATTCAGTTGGTTTTGGACCCGCAGACGGCCAACCTGACCAACAACTACATCGAGGTGGGCGACAAACTGACCCTCAATAACCGTAAAAACACCAGTACCTTCATCTTTAACTTTATGCATTCCGGCACATCCACGTTGAAGGATATCACGATCTACAACAGCCCCGGCGGCGGTGTGGTCGGTTTGCAAAACCACGGCGTGATGACGCTCAAAAACGTTCAGATGATTCCGGATATCCGCAAGGGTCTGTGGGCCTGCGGCACCGCGGACGGCGTACACGTTCAGGCTTCGCGCGGCAAGGTGATCTTGGAGGATTGCCTGTTCTCGCATCTGGCGGACGACGCGATGAACCTGTACCAGTGGTACGGTGACGTAAGTAAGGTGGTATCGTCGACCGAGATCGACGCCATCACCACCACCAGCCCGTTGCAGATCGGCGATACGATCGAAGTGATCGAACCGAGCACCGGTCGCATTATGGGCACCTCCAAGATCAAGGATCTGCTGCCGCTGGACGGTCAGCGCGTGGATCGAGCTGCGAAGGTGATTTTGGAAAAACCGATTTCGGGAATGACCGTCGGCGCCACAACGGGTACTTATTATTGGTACAACAAAAATAAGAGCTTTATCGGCACCGAGATTCGAAACTGCACCTTCCAATACGGTCGCGGCCGCGGACTGGTGCTGTGTACCACCGATACGGTGGTGGAAAATTGCACCTTCACCAATTTGAGTAACTACGCGGTGCAGGGTTGGTTCGATGGTCATGAGGGCTACGAACTCAACAATTTTGTGTTCAGAAATAACGAGGTCACCGGTTGTAACTACTTGACCCGTGAGGTAGAGAACGGCAATCACGGTATGGTGCAGATCTCCACCGACAACAATGCGTGGAAGCAATCGCAGTACCTCACTCACAGCAAGATCGAGATCTCCGGCAACAAGTTTACCGATTATCACGGCTGCGCGGTGGGTATCGGAAACTGCAAGGACGTGACGATCCGTGATAACTCCTTCAATTTGAAGGAGGTCGGCAACGTTTACAAGAAGAACAATGCCTTGTACATCAGCGACAGCGATACCGTCACGATCGAGGATAACCGCTTTAACGACGATAAGGTCGGTTTGACCGGCGCGATCCGCTACCAAGGCGCAACGGTCAAGAATATCCAAATTCGGAATAACAGCTTTGCTTGCGAGCAGGCTCTTGAAATCATCAAAGAATAGGAGAGAGTGTTATGAAAACTATGAAAAAGATCGGCGCCGTGTTGTTGGCGGTGGCCATCGTGTTGGGCTGCTGCTCCTGCAGCGGAGGCAAAACCAACACCAGCGAACTGGAAGGCAACACCTACGTGGCCGATTTCCCGATCGTCAAGGAGCAGGAAAAGTTGGAGATCATGACCATCAAATCCTTGAACCACGGCGATTTTGATGAGATGGGTTTCACCAGCTACTACGAGGATATGACCAACATCGATATCGAGTGGACGTTGTCGACCGATGCCGAGCTGGACAGCAACCTCACGCTGATGTTCCAGTCCAAGAACCTGCCGGATGTGATCAGCCTGCCGCTGAACCTGTTTGGTTCTGACCGTCTGCTGAAATACAGCGGAACGGGCGACGTGATCCAGTTAAACGACCTGATCGACAAGTACGCTCCCAACATCAAAAAGCTGTTGGAGACCTCGCCGGAGTTCAAGACCGCGGCGACCGCGGCGGACGGCAACATCTACTCGCTGCCGACCGTGCAGACCGACTCCAGCAACCACGAGCGTTTCCCGCAGAAGATGTACATCCGCAAGACGTGGTTGGATAACCTTGGTCTGGATGTGCCGAAGACCGCCGAGGAATTCTACGAGATGCTTAAGGCGTTCAAGACCGGTGACCCGAACGGCAACGGTCAACAGGATGAGATCCCGTTTGCCACGCGTGGCATCGATCCGTCCTTCTTCGGTAGCTGGGGTATCTCCTTCAACTACAACAACGACGCGCTGTGCGTAGACGACAACGGCAAGGTGTCCTACGGCTACGGCTGCAACGCCACCAAAGAGGCGCTGTCGTTCTACAACCGTCTGTACAGCTTGGGCCTGTGCGAGAACTACGATAGCGACAGCAAATGGAAGACCAAACTGAAAAACGGTCTGGTCGGTGTGTTCTACTTCCTGGCGGACTTCACCGCCGTGGGCACCGATCTGGCGGAGGAATACGTGATGGTCGAGCCGTTTGCCGGCTCCGACAACGTGAAGCCGGTGATGTCGGTTTCCGGTTCGTATTACCCGAACACCTTTGTTATCACCAACAAGTGCGAGAATCCGATCGCGGCGATCCGTTGGGTGGATTACCTGTACTCCACCGAGGGCTACTATCTGGTGACCTACGGTCAGCCGGGCGATATGATCGAAAAGGATAAAGAGGGCAAGTGGAACTACACCGATTACGATCGTTCGAAGGACCGCTTCACCTTTACGCCGGGCTTTGTGCTTCCGTACTACGTGGATGACGAGACCTTGAGCATCTTCAACGATACCGATGCCGAGGGTATGACCGAGCTGGAACTGGCCAGCCAGCACCTGAAAGAAGAAACCAAAGAAACCTACTTCGGCAAGCATGAGCCGAAAAATCTCATCTGGATGCTGCCGTACGACGAACAGGCGCTGGATGTGATCGATCAGTATTCCGATAATATCTCGGAATATGCGAGCCAGATGATGGGCGAGTTTGCGATGGGTTATCGCAACATCGATACCGAATGGGACACCTACATCGCAGAGCTCAACAAGAAGGGTCTGCAGTTGGTGCTGGATGAGTATCAGAGACTGTATGACGCTACCCATTAAGTTCGGATAACAAATAAGCAGAAAGGATAATGTCATATGAAACGACTTCTTGGCATTGTATCTGTGATCGGCATTCTGTGCTCGCTGTTGTTGACCGGCATCACCGTATCGGCGGATACCCAGTATAAACTGGATTTTACCGCAACGGATATGGTGTACGACACCACCAACAACGTCTGGGCAAAGGCGACCGGCGATTTAAGCTGTGTGAACTATCCCGGCTACGCGGTCGTGAACAAAACGGCCAACGGCGGTGCGGCGGCGATTCGTAAGTTTGTCGCGCCGGCGGCCGGCACCCTGCAGGCAATGTGGGGCACCGTATTTATCGATAACGGACAGGGAAATCTCACCGGCTCTACGGTGGATTTCGCCATCACCGATGGTGAAGGCAAGATCCTGTTCCCCACGAATGGCGACGTGGCAACCGTTGCAGAGGGGTCGCCGCTTGAGATTTCGCTGACGGTGGAATCGGTGGCGGCCGGCGACGAGTTTTACTTTGTCGTCAACAATCCTTCGGTGGATCAGCTGGTGTGCGTGTTGAACTTCGGCGTGATCTTGGAAGGCGTGGCTTATTCCAATAACAGCGGCTTCCTGTACGACGGTTCCACGCAGGGCGGCAACGGCTGGTATCACCAGTACGCCGCTACGGTCACCAAAACCACCGTGGATGAAGCGGAAAACAAAGTGGTGGCGCTGGATTTCACCGAGCAGGAGATGAACTGGATCGACGGCGTCTCGGCTTGGGGTGTGGGGGATTCCTACTACACCGGTTCGTGGTCTAACTGGGGCTACGTTGATCAGACCAACGCCAACATTCGCAAGCTGGTGATGCCGCGCGCCGGCACCTTCCGGATCGAGCATCTCACGGCGTGGGGTGTGACCGGTGTGACGACCGAGCCCGGCAAGAGCTATGAGTTTGCGGTCTTGGATAAGGATAAGAACATCGTGTGGCCGACCACCGGCGGCATGGCGACCGTTACGGAGTCCACTCCGGCGGCGGTGAACGTGACGTTGACGGTAGAGGCGGGCGACGCGATCTACTTTGTGTTTGCTAACGCGTCGGCGGTGCCGACTGCGTATTACACCAGCAGCGTCATCAGTCTGGACGATTACCAGACGCGTTTTGATAACGGATCGGGCGGCTACGGCGCGGCCGATATCACCACGCAGGGCAATGCCGGCTGGACCTATATGTATGCATCCGATCTCACCGAGGTCAAGGCGAAGGACGTCCGCGATATGACGGCGCTGCAAACCGCGTTGACCGCGGCAGAGACCATCACCGATCTGAGTGGTTACACCGAGGATTCGGCGGCGACGTTTACCGCTGCTTTGACCGCCGCACAGGCGATCACCAAGGCGAATAGCCAAACGGAGATCGACGCGGCGGCTGCGGCACTGACGGCGGCGATCAACGGTCTGACCGAAAAGGCGCCGACTCCGCCTCCGCCTCCGCCGCCTCCGGCGTTGCCGGACGACGATCCGGCGGATCCGACGGTGGCACTCGACTTTACGGAACAGCTGATGACCTACGATACCGCGCTGACCGGTTGGACGGCGGATGCCGAAAACAACTGCGTGATCTATCCGTGGGCTTCGGTGGCGCCGGCGGCGAACGCCAAGGTTGCTATTCGTAAATTTGTGGCTCCGGCCTCCGGCGAGATGAAGCTGGCGTGGGGTACCGGTGTGACGATCGATGCAGGCGAGGCGAACTTCGTCATTACCGACGGCTTCGGCAAGATCGTGTATCCCGAAAACGGCGGTAAGGTGAAGCTGACCGCTGGTGTAGCGCATCTGTTGGATCACACCTTTGCCGATGTGACGGCAGGCGATGTGTTCTATTTCATCGTGTATAACCAGACGGTAGCGAATGCGGCCACCACCATGCACTCGGCGGTGAACATCAGCGCCGTGGCCTATGCCGAAAACGGCAATCTGGCCAGCACGGCGAACGTGCAGGGCGACAAGGGTTGGTACTATATGTACGCGACCGATCTCACCGAGGTCAAGCGTTCCGAGTACAAGACGCTGGATGCGCTGAATGCGCAGATCGCGGCGGCTAAAGCGGTGCCGGTGAAGACGCTGGCTCTGTGCACCGCCGAGAGTGTGGCGGCGCTGAATGCGGCGCTTGCTAAGGCAGAATCGATGACCAAGGCAAACACCCAAGTGGAGATCGATGCAGCAGCGGATGCGCTCGTGGCAGCGGTCAAGGGCTTGAAGCCGCAACCGACGGCGGATAACGTCAACACGGTCAACTTCACCGAAAAGGCGATGGAGTGGAATGCGGCTAACGGCTACTGGGCAGCCGCAGACGAGGCGGCGTGTATCATCACCGCTCCGCTGAACTATCCGACGCCGATCACCGGCTCCGGTACGGCGGCGATCCGCAAGTTGATCGTGCCGCAAAACGGCACGATCGAAATCAAGTGGGGCGCCGGCGTGTACATCGATAACACCTCCGGTGCTTACACCGGTGCGACGGTCGAGTTTATGATCGTTGACAAAAACGGCATTATCCGCTATCCGCAAGACGGTGGCGTGGCGGTTGTCGCGGAAGGGTCCCCGCTGACGCTGGAGTGCCAGATCGAGGACGTGGAAAAAGGCGATCCGCTGTATTTCATCTCCTACAACCCGTCGATGGCGAACGTACCGGTGGTGTATAACTTCGCGGTGCTGATGAACGGCACGGCTTCTCTCCAGAACGAAAATGGCCAGTTGTACGGCACCGAAGATAAGCAGGGTCCGGCGTGGTATTTCGCCTACGCAAACGACCTGCGATTCTCGGTGACCGACCTCGACAAACTGCCGCAGGATCCGCCGGCAACCCTGCCGAAGGAGGACCCGAAGGATCCGACGATCGCGCTCCAGTTCACCGAGCAACTGATGACCTACGACAGCGTCATGGGCGCGTGGACGGCAGACGCCGACGGCGACTGTGTCATCTATCCGGCGATGGCGATCACGCCGAAGCAGAACGCCAAGGTGGCGTTGCGCAAGTTCGTGTCGCCGGCCGACGGCGATCTGGTGATCGCGTGGGGCAACGGCATCTCCATCGATAAGGGACAGGCGAATTTCGTTATTACGGATAAATACGGCAAGATCCTGTATCCCGAAAAGGGCGGCAAGATCACGCTGACCGCCGGCAAGGCGTACGACTTAAACGTGACGTTTGAGGATGTGGCGGCCGGTGACGTGTTCTACTTTGTGGCGTACAACCACACCGAAAAGGGCGCGACGGTGTCGATGCACTCCGCGATCAATTTGAACGGCATTTCCTACACCGAGGGCGGCAACTACTACAGCTCGGCGGGACAGCAGGGTGCCGGCGGCTGGTGGTACGCTTACGCGACCGATCTCATCGAAGTCAAGCGCTCCGAGTACAAAACGCTGGTGGCGCTCAAGGAGCAGATCGCGGCGGCCAAAGCCATTCCGGCCAAGACGCTGGCGCTGTACTCCGCCGAATCGGTGAAAGCGCTGAAAGCGGCGCTTGCGAAGGCCGAGAAAATGACCGAAGCCAACTCGCAGGCAGAGATCGATGCGGCTACGGCTGCACTCGCGGCGGCGATTGAGGGACTTGTCCCGAAAGCCACCGCTTCGGGCGTGACCAAGGTCACCTTCACCGAAAAGGAAATGACCTACGACGCCTCGACCGGCTACTGGTCGGCAGCGGACGATCCGACGTGTATCATTACCGCGCCGCTGAACTATCCGACGCCGGTTACCGGCTCGGGTCTGGCGGCCATCCGCAAACTGGTCCTGCCGCAAAACGGCACGATCGAGATTAAGTGGGGCAGCGGTGTGTACATCGATAACACGTCCGGTATGTACACCGGCGCGACGGTCGAGTTTGTGATCGCCGACCAGAAGGGCAACGTTCTCTATCCGCAAAACGGCGGTGTGGCGACCGTGAAAGAAGGCACGCCGCTGACGCCGGAGATCACCATTGAGGGTCTCAAGAAGGGCGAGGCGCTGTATTTCATCTCGTTCAACCCGTCGATGGCGAACGTGCCGGTGGTGTACAACTTCGCGGTGATGCTCAACGGCAGCACCTCCCTGCAGAACGAGGGCGGCCAGCTTTACGGCGACTCGACCGAGCAGGGTCCGTTGTGGTACTACTCTTTCGCAAGCGACCTGAAATTCTCGGGTGCGCCCACCGGTGGCAACGCCGGCGGCGGTGTGGCGGGCGAGACGCCCTCCTCGCCGGATATGGGCGACCACAGTCACGTGTGGCTGGCGGAAATTCTGTTGGTTTTGGCAGCATCGGTATTGCTGCTCGGAAATAAATTCAGAAAAGGGGGAAACCCGCAATGAAAAGAACAAAAAAGATCTTGGCGGTTTGCCTGTCGCTGGCGCTGATGCTGGGCTTGCTCGGCGCAAGCGTGCCGACTGCGGCGGAGGATAATACGGTATGGGGCGAGTTTGAGCCGCAACTGATGACATCGTATACCTCTTACGGCAATTCCTTTGGTGAATGGTCGGCGGCGGATGTGACCGGAGTTGCACACGCGAATCTGTTGGTTGGCAGTGGAATCATGCGTGCGCATACGAACGGCTATGCGGCGATTCGTCGGTTTGATTCCGATATGACCGGTACGCTGTATTTTGAACGGTATCAGACCAACAAAATGCTTTACCTGACGGGTGCCAGCGAAGGCGATTCGATCAAGTTTGGCATTTTCAACGAAAAGAAGGAACTGGTTTGGCCGACCAACGGCGATTGGTATACCGTTGCGTATGGCGAAGATTACGACGGTTACATTGAGATTCCGGTGACCGCCGGTGGCTCGCTGTATTTTGTGGCGACAAATCCGACGTCCGCTTCCATTTCGCTGAACCTGTTCGGTATTTTGCACATTGGTTCCGCTCCGTGTGAGACAAGTGGCTATTATGGCAAGCAGATCCACTCCAGCGCTTATTTCTGCGGAAGCCCGATGGATACGCAGGGTGGCGCCGGTACCCACGACGTAGGTAGGTGGTATTATATGTACGCTCCGTCGGTGGAACTGACCACCGCTGATCCCAACGGTGTGACTGACTTGGGTAACGATGAATATACCGTCGATTACGGTGAGACGCTCACCCCGATGACGAAGATTTCGACCGCCAACGGCGATGCCAATACCGGTTGGTTGGGTAACGGCAAATACAACAACACCATCTTCGTGTCCGGCATGGGTGCCTATTTCGGCAACCTGAATCACTCGTTGGTTGTTCGCTATACGGCGGGCGGTAACGGTGGTTTCCGGATCGGTTATGCCGGTATCCAGCTGAAAAGCAGTTGGCCGGCAGGCGCGGGTGTGGATTTCTGCATTGTCGACAAAACGGGTAAGGTGGTTTACCCCGAAAACGGTGGCTTGATCGAAGTCCGCGCCGGCACGGATAATCCATTTGATAATGCCGCGGCCGCTGCTTTCTATTACTCCAACCTGCAAAAGGGCGATCACCTCGACTTCGTGTTCATTCCGCGCGGTGAAAATTTGGCTGCCAATTATGCAAAGTGGGTGTATCTGGCAGGCTCCTTCAACCATGCGGGTTCTGTTTCGGGTGACCGCGTTGATTCCAGCGGACGTCTGTTCCTTGGTAACGACGAAAGTCAGGGTAGCCGTCATATCGAGATGTTTACCACGGCGGATCTTTCGGTGAATAAGGTTATCACCGGCGAATGGAGCGAGTTTGTGCAGTTGAAGAATGGTTTGACTGCCGCGCCTGCCACTACCGAGGTGCAGGTCAACATTCCGACCAACGTGCCGGACTGGAAGGTTGGCACCGTTATTTCGGATATGAACGGCGTAGACGGCACCGGTTATGCGGTGATGATGGATACCTTTGGCCGTCCGCGCTTTGTCAGCGGCAACGTGGATTGGACGGCGGACGTGGATGTCCGCACCGGCGAGTGGACTCGTCTGACCTTCACGGCAGACACTGCCAACCGCAAACTGTCGCTGTACGTTGACGGTGTGCTGGCGGATGAGACCACGCTTGCCGACGATGCTGCTCTGGCAGTTTCCGGCAAGGCACCGGTTATTGGTAACGACCTGTCTTACGCATCCACTACCGCCTTCCAGGGTGCGATGAAGAAACTGGCGCTCTCCGCTTCGATTAGCGATGGCGCTGCCGAACTGGCAATTGCGGGTTCAACTCATTACTATAAGCTCAACGGCGACAATCGCGATAAGGCGGGCGATAACGACGGCACCAAGACTGCCGTTAACCAGGATTGGTACGAAGCCGGCAAACCGGCAGATGCCGACACCGCAAACGGCGAGTACACCATTGTCCACATCGGCGATAACCAGGTGGTTACCGACTTCATCGACGACGGCTATCAGGAGGTTACCCAGTGGATCGCGGATAACGCCGAGCGCTTGAATATCCAGATGGTCATCAACTCCGGCGACTTGGTCAACTATGCGGCTACCGCCAGCCAGTGGGTGGATGCCAAGGCCGGTATGGATATTCTGAAGGAAGCGCAGATTCCGTACGTTTACGCATTGGGCAATCACGAATATCCGATGTCCGGTACGAAAACCCGTACCACTGCAGAATTCAACGATTATTTTGCCATTGAGGATCATCTTGCGCAGGCGGTGGGGCAGGTCAACGAAACCAAGCTTGTCTACGCCTATCCGCGCACCGCGAAGATCAGTGGCGTTGAGGATCTGATGCCCAACACCACCGAGGGCAACACCTCCGGCGTGGTTTCCTATGGTAACACCTATGTGGAGACTATGGAAAATGCCGTGTATATGGTGACGATGGGCGGCAAGCAGTACGCCATCTTCGCGCTGGAATGTCAGCCGCGTTTTGTGGTGACCGAGTGGGCGCATACCATTATGCAGGCACTTGAAGCGGAATATCCTGACCTCATCACCATCGTGATTGAGCACGATTATCTGTCCTCCTCCGGTGGACTGGTGACCTACAACTCCTGCTTTGATGCGGCGGAGCGCGCGATCTCGCATACGCCGGCCAGCCTGTATTCCGACTTTATCAGCCAGTACAAGAGCATTCAGATGGTGCTTTGCGGTCACGTGGCGACCGGTATCTCTTCTCGTACCGACATTGGCGTTAACGGTAACAAGATCGTCACCATTATGAACGACCAGTCGTACGAAGGCAACGGCGGCGAAGGCAACATCCTGCTGCTCCGTTGCAAAGCGGATGGCACGGTTATCAAGGCGGAGTATTACTCGCCGATCCTGGAGAAGTACTACGTGCCGCAGTATCAGTTTGAATTTGATACCGCTGCGGATAGTGATGTGGTTCTGGATCTGCCGGCATTCACCGCAATGGGTACCGCCAATGGTAGTGACCGTTGGCATATCACGGGCTCGCCGTACGGTACCTGTGTCGGTGGTTTGTTGATAGGTGTCAACAATAAGAATCATTTAGCTGTTCGCACCTTTGTTCCGACCATTTCCGGCACGGCAACCTACACCATTACAACCTCCGGTTACGGTGACGCTTATGGTAAAGCCGCGTTGTGCGTTTGTAAGGCAGACGGCACGGTTATTTGGCCCGCTGAAGGACAGTGGGAAACGGAACTTGCAAAGAGCTCGACCTATAAAACGAGTACCTTTGATGTGGTGGCTGGTGAACCGATTCACCTGATAATGAAACCCTTGGCAACACCCAGCGCCCTTATATACATACCCGCTAAATCCACAATCAGCATTACCGATGCGGAGAGTACGACGACCAGTTATACGAGTAATAGTGCTAGTACCGGTGTTTCGTATGAGACACAGGGTAATAATGGTTGGTATGCCAATTATTACACGGCGAGTTCGTCTATCAATCTGGTTCCTGCTCCGTACACCGTTACCTACGGTGTGGACGGTGAGGGTGGTAAGATCAGCGCCGCCTCCAGCGGTACCAGTGACGGAAGCAAGTGCGTTGTGTCGGCAGACGGCACCGTCCGCTTCACGGCGAGCCCGGATGTCGGTTACCGCATCGTTGGCTACTATGTCAACGGCGTGTACCATAAGCACACGCGCCGCATTCTCACCTTGCCGATGATCAAGAAGGATTTGGACGTTAAGGTGAAGTTTGAGCGCATCAAGCTTGAGGGCGATACCAACGGCGACGGTGTGGTCAACATCATCGATATGGTCAATATGAACAACGGCGTGGCGGACGAATCCGCATTCGCCGACAAGTCGGTCTGCGATCTGGTGGATGCCGTCGCAGCGGCCGATGGCGTTGACGTCGTGGACGTTGACGACGTCAAGGAACTCCGCAAGCGGATCCTTGAGTAAAAAAATGCATATCACTCCCTGCGGTCTTCGGACCGCAGGGAGTGGGAACTCCGCAAACAGACGAGGGGAAACCAATGATGACTAAGCAGTTTTTGAGATCATCCTATAACATTTCGATCGACCGCGACGACGGTCCGTCCGCACAGGGCGCACAGACGCTCGGCGCAAAAGAAGCGGTGTTCGTCGAGGGAACGACGAAAAAGGCCGTGTGGTTGGCGGTGCACGAGTTTGTCGCCGCGGATGCCACGGTGACGGTTTCTGTCGGCGAGGGGATGCGCGCGCAGTATAACGCGCGCGGCGCGATCTACGCACTCACCGATGAAAAGGGACATGTGCTGATCTCGAACGATACCGATGAGCAGACCGCGACGGTCTGCGGCAAAATTTACTGGACCTCCTGCCGTTTTGACGAGGGAGAGGAGCTGACGGCCGATCTGTCGGTGTCGGTCAGCCGAAACGGCGAGAGCGTCACGGCGTGGGCGTTGGATAGCGCGACGCCGGCAGACCTGCACAAGCAGGGCTTTACGCTCATTCCGGCCAACCGCGCAGATCGCGTGGCGGATTTGAGTGATTACATCGAAAATAACCGGTTGGATGCGGCAGCCGTCGGCTTTGCCGACGAGAACGGACACATCGATAACGTGGTGTTCCGTGCCGCTATGATGACCGCCGGCGCTTACGGCGTCCGGCTGGTGATGCCGACCGATACCTATTACATCACCGCGGATGAGGATAGTCCGTATGGACTGGATCTGTCCTTCATTCGTCCGAATGGCTTGCATTTGGACGGTCAGGGCAGCACTGTGTGGATGACCGACAATTTCAAGGGTGGCTTCAGCTTCATCCATTGCCGTAACATCACGGTGGAAAATCTGACGCTCGACTACGTGCACACGCCGTGGGCGCAGGGCGAGGTCGAATGGGTGGACGCCGAAACGCAGACGTTCCGTCTGGCGTTGGACGACGACT
The DNA here is from genome assembly GCA_017414965.1 of Clostridia bacterium. GTDB lineage: Bacteria > Bacillota > Clostridia > Oscillospirales > Acutalibacteraceae > RGIG426. Next base: position 52,775 of record JAFQJL010000025.1, on the reverse strand, counting down.
ACAACATCTTCGACGATCCGCGTTTCCACGAAACCATCGGCGGTCACTTCGGCACGGTGCGCAACCGCGAGGAACCGAAATTCCTCTCGGCAGACGCGTTGTACTACTTCTTCTTGAAGGCGGTCAACAAGCTGGGTGCGCGGTCGTACGAGGTCACGCTCTCGGAGGTAACGCCGATGGTCGGCACCGAGATCAACGTGGGGGATAAGTTGCTGATCAACAACCGCGTCGGCTGCAATATGTCGATGTTTGACATCCGTCGTTGCAGTGACGTGACGCTCCGCCACATCACCATCTACACCTGTGCTTGCACCGGTGTGGTGGGCAGCCAGATGGCCGGTCCGATCACGGTGGACGATTTCCATATGATCTATCGTCCGAATTCCAATCACTGGATTACCAGCACCGCCGACGGCGTGCATATTCAGGGTGGTCCGGGGGCGGTCACGCTGACCAATTCCTCGTTTGTGGGATTGCTGGACGATGGTATGAACCTCTATCAGTGGCGGTCGCTTGTCGACGAGGTGTTGGCGGATGACAAAATCGTGCTGAATACCGACGGCGGCGCGATGCCGGTGGTCGGGGATACGATGGAGTTTTTCGACACGGTCGGTCAGCGGTTGCTGGGCGTATCCCGTGTGGTGGATATCACCGATTCCACCGGCGAGGGCCCGCATCAGCGCGCGACGCTGACGCTGGAAACGCCGATTGCCGGCATGGTCGGCAAGGAGACGGACGTGCCTACGCAGGGGTATCTGCAGCGGCACGAGTTTGCCGGCACGGTGATCCGCGGCAATTTGTTTAAGAACCTCCGCGGTCGCGGATTGGTGTTACATACGACCGATACGATCATCGAGGGTAACCGATTTGAGGATATCAGCAACCACGGTATTCACGGTTGGTACGGTTATCAGGAAGGTCTCCGCATTCGCAATATGACCATCTGCGATAATACGTTTGAGCGAATCGGGTATTATAAGCGTGAGGCGTATCAGGATGCCACCGGCGTGATCTCCATTCGATTGGACAACAGCGCGGCGACCGTGCAGTCTCAGCAGATGACCTTCCACGAAAACATCGTGGTCAAAAATAACACCGTCAAGGATTTCCACGGCTGTGCGATCAACTTGGGTAACATCAAGGGAGCGACGGTCGTCGACAACACGGTGGAACTGGATCTCGACGAGGTGCGCTACAACGGCGAGCGCGGCATCAAGGTAACCTACTGCGAGGGCGCGACCATTACCGGCAACCGCTTGTCGAATGCGGCAGGGGATGCGTGGAAGCCGCTGGAGATGCACGACGTGACCGGCGCGATCATCAAGAAAAACACCTATAATGGAACCGACTTATAAGGAGTCACTATGAAAATCATTGAATTGCTGACCAAGAAAAGTCAGGATAATTTCGGCAATCGTTCGCCGGTCATTGCGTTTCTGGGTGACAGTGTCACGCAGGGTTGCTTTGAGATTTACCGCGACGGAGAGCTTCTCCGCACGGTGTTTGACAGCGCCAACGGTTACGCGGAGCGTACCAAGAAAGTGCTGTCGATGATGTATCCCGAAACCTCCTTGTCGATCATCAATGCCGGCATCAACGGCGGCAGCGCCGTCAATGGCGCGCTGCGGTTGGATCGGGACGTGCTGTGCCACGATCCGGATCTGGTGGTGGTGTGCTTCGGCTTAAACGATTGCAACGACGACGGCGTGTCGGCGGCGAGCTACAAGCAATCGCTGAAAGAGATTTTCTCGCGCGTCCACGCGGCCGGCAAAGAGGTCGTGTTTATGACGCCGAATATGATGAACACCTACGTAGGACATACGGTGACCGACGACTACGCCAAGCAGTTGGGTGCAATGTTCGCCGATCGTCAGAATAACGGGTATTTCGATAGCTTTATCGAGGCAGCCCGTGAAGCGGCCCGTGAAGAACAGGTGCCGATTTGCGATTGCTATCGCTTGTGGAAATCGATGAATGAGCAGGGTGTGGATACCACCGCCCTTCTCTCGAACGGTCTGAATCATCCGACGCGTGAGATGCACGATCTGTTCGCGTGGGAATTGGTGAAAACGCTGCTGTTGAACTGAGCAGAAAGGAGAGCGCTGTAATGCTCGAACAGGCTCAAAAAATCTGGATCGACACACCGGAAACGCTAAACGTGTATGCGGATTTCCTTGAAACGTTTACGGTAACCGATCGGCGCACGCCGGTCACGTTGGCGATCTCGGCAGACAGTCACTATGCGGTGACGGTCAACGGACAACCGCTTTTCGGCAATCAATTTGCAGATTTTGCGGATTATAAGGTGTACGATACCTACGACATCACGGCGTTGGTCCGCGAGGGCGAAAATCAGCTGCTGGTGACTGGCTACTACCAGGGCGAAAGCTCGCTGACCTACCGCGTCGGCGAGGCGGGCGTGCTGTTTGAAGTACGACAGGCGGACACGATGTTGTGCTGCAGCAATGCCGCTACCCTCTGCCGTCTGAATGCCGGCTATCGCAGCGGTGAGATCGAGCGCATTACCATGCAGTTGTCCTTCTCGTTCCGTTACGATGCGGTGGCGGCGGAAACGCCGGCGCCGTGGGGACCGTGTGTGGTGCGCGCCGGTTATGCGGCGTTGTATCCGCGTCCGTGCAAGCAGCTGGTTAACGCGGGTCGCGTGCCGACTCGCGTGGTGGCGCAGGGTGTGTTTTATAAGCCCTGTGACCAATCGCTGCCGTGCGGCGAATATATGAAGCAATCGGCATTGATTACGCTGAGACCGAAAGAGATGGGCTTTGATCTGTCGCGGTTGACCATGCCGTCTGATGAAGGTATCTCGCTCGCCGCCAACGGCGGAGACGGTGTGTTCTTGATTGCCGATCTCGGCCAAGAGGAAGCCGGTCTGCTGGATGTGGAGTTTACGCTGCCTTGTGAGGGAGACGTGTATATCGGTTTTGGCGAACATCTTGATCACTTGCGCGTGATGACGGCGATCGAAGGTCGTCAGTTTGCGGTGGTGTACCACGCAAAAGCGGGACACAACCGGTTTGTGCATCGCTTTAAGCGTCTGGCCGGTCGATACGTGCAGATTCATCTGCCGTCGGCAGAGGCGACCGTCCATTACGTCGGTCTGCAACCGACGCAGTATCCGGTTGGGGATCGCGGCGGTCTGGTGTGTGCAGATGATCTGCACCAGCGAATCTACGAGGTAGCCAAGCATACGCTTCACCTGTGTATGCACGAGCATTACGAGGATTGTCCGTGGCGTGAACAAGCGCTCTATGGGATGGATTCCCGTGTGGAGATGCTGTGCGCGTATCGTGCGTTTGAAGAATACGAATTATCCAAAGCGAGTTTGCGGCTGTTCGCTCACTCCCAGCGCGAGAACGGTCAGCTGGAACTATGCGCACCGGCAGAGGCGGATATTTACATTCCGTCGTTTAACCTGTGTTACGTGATCTCGGCTTCCGAGTATCTGAAACACACCGGCGATTGTGCGTTTTTGGAGGAGATCTATCCGGTCGTTGAGAAAGTGATCAAGACGTTTGCGGATAAGATGACCGACGCCGGCGTGATTGGTTGCTGTACCGAGCCGGAGGCGTGGAACCTCTACGAATGGGCGCCCGGTCTGGATGGACGGAAAGCGGATATGTGGCCGCCGATGGACGTGGATTTTGTGGACGAGTCGACCGGCAAGGTCCTTTCGGCACCGCTGAATGCGTATTTTTTGATGGCGCTGAAAGCCTACGGCGAGATCGCAGCGGCTCTGGGCAAGGATATCGAGAGTACGCTGGCGTTGTGGAAACCGATCGCCGAAGCGTCGGAGCGCTTGTTCTGGGATGAGGAGAAAGGCTGCTATGCCAGTTACTGCGATGCAGACGGACGTAAGCACTACGCCGAACTGACGCAAGCGCTGTTCCTGTGTGCCGGTATCGTGCCGGCCAAGAAGCAGGCGGCGCTTCGCCGAAAGCTTCGCGATGGTGCGGATTGGGTGCCGATCACCATGGGCAGTATGATCCATAAGTACGACGCTCTGATGCAAGAGGGGGACACCTACGCCGCGTTTGTGATGGACGACATCGCCAAACGCTGGGGCGATATGGTGGCCGTCGGCGCCACCACGTTCTGGGAGACGTTCGCCGGATCAGCGGAGTACACGTTCGGCGGCGCAGGTAGTCTGTGCCACGGATGGGCGGCGTTGCCAATCTATGTATATTACACCTACGGATCCGCCGCTTCGCGCGCCGGATTTGCCGTAGAGAAAGAATTTGCTAAAAAGGAGGTGGACGGATGATCAAGGTAGCCATGATCGGTTTCGGCGGAATCGCGCAGGCGCATCGATATGCTTACTGGCATTTCAACAAAGCCGGTTTGCCGGTGCAGTTGATTGCGGCGTGTGACGCCGATCCGGAGAAATTCAAAACGGTCACCAAAATCAACATTCCCTTGCGAGGGGAGATTCAAAACGAACTTCCCTTTACCGCGTATAGCGATTGGCGGGAAATGTTAGAAAAGGAAAAACCGGATCTGGTTGACATCTGTCTGCCGACCAGATTCCACAAATCGGTGGCGATCGAGGCTCTGAAGCTGGGCTTCCACGTGATGTGCGAGAAGCCGATGGCTGAAAGCTACGCCGATTGTGTGGAGATGGTGGCCACCGCCAAAGAGGCGGGACGCCATTTGATGATCGCACAGTGCGTGCGGTTCCAGCCGGAATACGAGTACTTGCAAAAGGCGGTCTCCGAGGAACTGTACGGTCCACTCAAAACGTCGGAGTTTTATCGGTACAGTCCGATCCCGACGTGGAGCAAGGATAAGTGGCAGGTAAACGCCGGCAAGACCGGCAGCTGCCTCACCGAGCTCAACATCCACGATATGGATGTGGTGCAGGCGATCTTCGGCTTGCCCGAGCAGATCTCCTGCGAGATGCAGAGTAACGTATATCCGTACGACTTTGCAGACAGCAAATTTGTTTATCCGACGCATACCGTCAGCATCAAGAGTGCTTGGTATGACGAAACCCATGTCTTCTCTGCCGGTTATCGTGTGGAGTTTGAGAAGGGTGTGTTGGAACACAAGAACGGTCAGGTGTTCTTTACAGATCGTGCCGGCCATACGCAAACCATCGAGGTGGAAGATGCGGATGGCATTATGGGTGAGATCCGATACTTAGTGAAGATGTTGGATGCGCAGAGTGACAACTACCGGAATCCGCCGGAGCACTCGGCACAGACCATCTACAGCTTGGAAAAATGTTACGAAAGTGCCGATGCGGGCGGTGTTCTGCTCCGGTATGGGGAGGCACTATGAAAAGTAAAATTGCATTTTATACACCGCCGCTTCCCGGCATGCAGTCCTATCGAGAGACGATCGATGCGGCTGCCGAGTACGGACTGACGGCGGTCGAGGGCTTAAACGCCTTCGAGTTTGCTACCCCCGATCTGGATGTGGCACGCGAGATGCGAGCGTATGCCGATAGCAAGAACATCAAGTTCTCGTGCTTCTCGGTTTTCTGCAATCTGGTCGGCGAGGATGCTGACGAGGTGATCGAAACCGTCAAGGCGTATGCAGATGTGGCGGCGATCCTCGGATCCCCGTATTTGCACCACACCATTGTGTGCGAGTACTTAAATCCGGATGCGATCCTGCCGCACAAAGAGGAATACTTCCAAAAAGGCATTCGCGCCGTTCGCGAGATCTACGATTACGCGAAAGAACGCGGCGTCAAGACCATCTATGAGGATCAGGGGTACCTGTTCAACGGCGTTGAGAACTTCGGACGGTTCCTTAAAGAAGTGGATCGTGACGTCGGCGTGGTGGCCGATTTCGGCAACATCGCGCAGGCGGGTGAGGATATCATCCCGTTTTTGAAGGCGTTTATGCCGCACATTTGTCACGTACATATCAAAGACGTGCTGATGAAGCCGGAAAACGAAGGACCGGCGCTGAAAACGTTGGATGATCGGTATATGTACGAAGTCAAACTCGGTACCGGTGAGGTGCCGATGAGCGAGGCGGTGGCCTTGCTCGACAATGCCGGTTACCGCGGATGTTACGCATTGGAAACCCGCGGCGAGACCGACGATGCGTCAGAAATTACCGAGATGCTCCGTTACACAACGGCGTTGTTAGGAGCGTGATCGGTTATGAATACAAGCAATCAAACCAGCATTCGTAAAATAAAAAGAGGAGTGATCGGTATGAAATTGTGGAAGAAAATCGCAGTGGTAACGGTGGCTATGCTGTTACTGTGTCAGGTGATGGGTGTCACCGCGTTTGCAGAGGGTGAAGATCCGGCAGCCGTGACGGTTTCGCTTACCGGCGAGATCACGAGCGCGGTCGAGGGCAGCGAGTACGAAGTCGCGTTGGAACTGGATCAGACCAATGTCGGCGGTGTACAGGGTGTGGTGACCTACGATAAGGCGCTGTTTAGTTTCCAGAGTGTGTCGATGACCTCGACGATGGCGGCTGTCAACCATCTGGACGGTGCCGATGAAAACGGTCTGACCACCGCCGGTGACGTGATCACGCACGACGCCGAGAACGGCACCATCTCGTTTGCGCTGTTGGCAGATAGCGCCAACACCGATGCGGAGTGGGTGACCTTCCGCTTTACCGCGATCGCGGAAGCGACGGCGGCAATTTCTACAGCTAACTTTACGCTGAGCGAAGTGGTCGTGTCCAACGCGGCCGGTACCAAGGCGATCGCTACCGCAACGACGGAGGATCTGAGCGTCGTGGTGGCGGATACGGCGCTCGAAATGGAGGGCTCGACCATCCGCACCAACGGCGAATACGATCTGCGTTACGAGCTGACGCTGCCGCAGGCGTTCCTTGGCTTGGAAAACGTCACCAAGGTCGGTGTGGTGTTGGTACCCACCTCGTTGGTGAAAGCGGGCGCGGAGCTGCAAAACGATCCGTCCGGCGAGAGCTTCTGCGTGAAGAACGGCAGCGGCACGCAGGTCAAGCCGAACATCGCGGAGCTCACGATGGATTACATCAAGGCCAATCAGGAAGAGGGCGCGACCGATTATAAGATCTACGCCAACATCACCAAGACGGCGGCTTCGCACATGAAGCGTCTGTACTCGCTCCGCGGTTATGCGGTCGTCGAGGTGGACGGCACCGAGTATACGGTGTATGCCGATAACGAAGATGCCGAAACCAACATTGCCGATGGTACGGCTTCGCGTTCCTGCCAGAGCACGGCGATCGCGCTGTACGAGAAGTATGTGAAGGGCACGGAACTCGATACCGCCGAGATTCAGGAAATCATCGGTCGGACGAATTGGTCTGCCGAGGATTATGAGGCTGTAGTCGAAGCCAACTGCCAGGCTTACATGGCAGGAAACTGAGAGGGGTGCTGAAAATGAAACAGTATACGCAACCGACGATGACGGTTTCGGTCATCGCAAATCCGAACGTATTTACGGCGTCGATAGATGTTCCGGGCGATAACGACACCTGGGACGATGAAGACGACGCGGACCCTAACGACGCGGTCTTGAATTAAGAGGTACCAATATGAAAAAGTTATGGATCATCGGCGCTCTTTGCTTGCTGTTGGTTCTAGGTGCGGTCGCTTGCAAAAGCGAGCCGCCGGCCGATCAGCCGCAAAAGCCGTCGGGCGAAGCGGGTGGCACCACGACCAGTGGTGTGGTGGTGATCATCGAGGACGAGGATAAACCGTCTGGCACGACCTCCACAACGGTCGATATCGATGAGGAAGCAGAGGATTGGCAGGATAACACGCCGAGCATCGATCTGGAAGTGGGCAAAACCACCACCAAGGGCGGCTCGACGTCCACGTCTACGACCACCTCGACCGGTAAGGTGACCGGCTCGACGGCTTCGCAGGGAAGCGGTCAGTCGTCGACCACGACGACCACGACGGCCGGCAAAGTAACCGGCTCGACTGGTAGCCAGAGCACGAGTGTGGGCTCACAGAACAGCACGACCGGCTCGACAACTTCGACCGGCAAACCCACTCTGCCGGACTATTTCCCCGGCGCGTATTAAGGATTATCGCTTCCCACTCGCTTGTAGCGGGTGGGAATCCTTCCTATGAGGTGACGTATGTCTTATATTGAGGAGCAAACGGCTGCGAATTCCTATAAGCAGGCGTATGTCGAGGGCATTGGTCGTTTGATCGAGAATCGGCAAGAGAGTGCTGCGGAGATCCGCAGTGAGTGTATGCGCGCGATTTTGGATCGACCGGAGCCGTTCCGCGAGGAACTGAAGCAGATGCTGGGCTGGCCGCTGGTGGATCATCCGAAAGAGGAAACTTCGCCTTGCGTAACAGCGGAGAAACTCGTCGAGGAGGACGGCTACGCCGTTTTCCGTATGCGCTTTACGGTGCTGGACGACCTGCAGATGACAGGTCTGTTTTTCCGGGCGGAGAGCGAAAAACCTCTTCCGCTGGTGCTGGTGCAGCACGGCGGACAAGGCACGCCGGAATTTATCGCCGGAATGTACGGTGATACCGGCAACTACAACGATATGCTGCAACGGGTGAAACAGCACGGCGTGCATATGTTTGCACCGCAGTTGCTTTTGTGGCACGACGACTACGGTGTGCCGTACGATCGCGTGTCGTTGGATGCCCGTTTAAAGCGCGTAGGAAGCTCCATCACGGCGGTGGAGGTCTACGGCCTTACGCGTATTTTGGATTACTTTGAAACGCAGGATTTCGTGTCCTGCTTCGGTATGGTGGGCTTGTCGTACGGCGGATTTTATACGCTGTTTACCACCGCGCTGGACACGCGCATTCGTTCGGCGGTTTCCTGTGCGTTTTTCAATTCGCGGGACGCTGCGCCGTGGTGCGATTGGACGTGGTTTCGGTCGGCGGAGTTGTTTGACGATGCCGAGGTTGCCTGCTTGGTGCATCCGCGGCGGTTGTGCTTGGAGATTGCCGATCACGACGAGTTGTTTGATTACCGGAAAGGCGAGCAATCCTTTGAGAAACTGAAAGCCGCCTGCCAATCGGTTGGCACCGATTGGGTGGAGCTTATTGTGTTTGACGGTTGCCATGAGTTCTGCAAAGACGATCGACCGATCGAGAGACTGATAAACGATTTGAAATAAGAAAAACCGGAAGCGTACATCGCGTACGCTTCCGGTTTTTTATTCGGTTTCCCATTCGCTCTGTCGCTGGCGGACATACCGTGCCGGCGGCTGACCGGTCATTTTCTTAAAGAATGCTGAAAAATAGCTGGGGGAGGAGAAATGCAACGCATCCGATACCTCTGTCACGCTGCTGCCGGCTTGCAGTTGCCGAATCGCCTCGGTGCATCGCAAGCGAGCATAATAAGCCTTGGGGCTGATGCCGGCGTATCGTTTAAACAACTGCTTGATATAACTGATGCTGATGTGTCGCGCCGCGGCGAGCTCCTCCAACGACAGATTTTCGTAGATTGCCTTGTTCATGGTCTCCACCAATCGCGTGTATTCTATGGCTGAGCCGGTTTTCATCAAGGACAGTTCCGAGCGATACCGGCGGTTGAGCCGCAACAAAAACGATGCCAACCGATCCGCGCCTTCCTGTCCCTGCGTTTTGTTTTGTTCGGGATCGTCTACAAAGGCTTTGACATCCGCAAAGATGCTTTCGTATTGCGCGCGCATCTCATTCGAGAGGGGAAACGGCCCTTCCGTAAGGGATTTCGGCAATTCTCCTGTTGCGTCAAAGGATAAAATAACCACGTGAGGATGCGTGCCCTCTGCGCTGCAAATGTTATGAAACTCCATGGGAGCGTGTAAGAGGATGTTGCCCTCGACTACGTGGTACACGCGGTCGTCCTCGGTCACACCGACCGCACCGGAGGCCACATACACGATCTCCCAGAAATCGTGCGCTTCACCCTCGCTTTGATAGGTGCTGTTCCAGTTGTAGTCGTAGGCGGTGAAAAAGGAATTGATGGAAAATTGTCGCGTTATGGGCTTTCGCATATGTTCGTACATATTTAATCACTATCCAAAATCATACTTTTTGTGTTCAATTTTACATAGACTTATAAAAAACGATATACTATACTGATTATAGTCCAATCAAACCTAACTGTCAATCTTTTTTGGAAGGGGAATGTCAGATGATTCAAGTAGCCATAATTGGTTTCGGTGGTATTGCCAAAACGGCGCACCTGCCGGTGTATCAGGCGTTGGAAAAGGAAGGCAAGGTCAAGCTGGTGGCGGTTTGCGATGTAAACCCCGATCGCTTTACAGAGAACATGGAGATCAACATCGGCGGCGGCGAAGAGGGTCTCTCGGAGGATGTCGCGCGCTATACGGATTGGCGCGAGATGGTGGAGAAGGAAAACTTCGATATGGTCGATTTGTGTGTACCGACTTTTCTGCACGCGGATCTGGCGGTGGAAATGCTGGAACGCGGCTACCACGTGCTTTCGGAGAAGCCGATGAGCCTTACCTACGACGATTGTCTGGTGATGTGCCGTACGGCCGATGAAGTGGATCGCCGGCTGATGGTTGGTCAGTGTTTGCGTTTTGGAAACGAATATCGCTATCTGAAAGAGGTTATTGAACACCGGACCTTCGGCAAGGTGTTGTCCGGCACGTTCCGTCGTATGAGCGGGCCGCCTGTTTGGGGTTGGGATAACTGGTTTATGGATGAGTCGCGCTCCGGCGGCTGTGTGCTGGATATGCACATTCACGATGTGGATATGTCGCGTTATCTGTTTGGTGAGCCGGTTGCCGTTTCCTGCGTGACTCAGGAGGTCTACGGCACGAGAGATATTGCGCATTCGCGCTTGTTCTACGACGGATTTTCTATGCTGATCGTCGGTGACTGGTCGCAGGAGGGCTTGCCCTTTACCTGCGATTACCGTGTAGCCTTTGAAAAGGCTACGGTGGATTTTGCCAACGGCAAAATCACCGTGTATCCGCGCGGCGGTGAGGCTTACACGCCGGAATGGGAAGCCAATAACTTCTATGAGGCGGAGATCAAGTATTTTGTGGATATGCTGGAGAACGGCAACGAAAATACCGCCAATCCGCCGGAGAGCGCCGCAGAATCGGTGCGGCTGATTCGTGCATTGTGCGCCAGTGCCGACGCAGGCGGGCAGACGATGCCGTACGACAAATAAATAGCAAAAACATACCCCCAATCTTGCGTTCGCAAGATTGGGGGTACTTTTTATTTTGTGGTATACACGATATAGGAAAGGGCGCCAAATTGTGCGGTGTCTTCCTCGAACTTTACGCCGTGGCTTAAAAGCACGGTATCGGGATTCGGAAGTGTAAGGGCGTATGCCTTGTCAGATGGGTTGACCGCCACACAGACGGTTTCGCCCTCTGCCGTGCGCCGATAGGCCAGCGGATAGCCGTCAGCCAGCACTTCAAACGAAGCGTCTGCCGACAGCGCCGGATGCTCGTGGCGCAAAGCAAGCAGTTTGCGGGTGAAATTTAGCAGAGAATTCGGATCGGATTCTTGCGCGGTGACCGTCGGTGCATCGCAGGATGGATCGGTCGGTAGATAGAGCGAATCCGCCGAAGAAAATCCGAAGTTCTTGCCGTCGGTCCACTGCATCGGCGTGCGTGCGCCGGTGCGGTTGTAGCCGCCCTCTTTGGATGGGAGCCCCTCCACATAACGCATACCGATCTCGTCGCCGTAGTACAAAAACGGCACGCCCGGGAGCGTCAGGATGAACGCATAGGCGACCTTTAGCTCCTCCATATCCCGTCCATATGCGATGCGGGGGATGTCGTGATTGCCGGTGGGAACAGAGATGTAGCCGCGATCCTTGGTGGCGTGGTAATGGTCGAGGTATTCGTCCAAAAACTCGCGCGCATTGCCTTTACCGGCGCGGCGAAAATAACTGTCTCCCAGCCACGTTTCGGTGGCGTTGGTACCGCTTTCGTAACGGAACAGCGTGGTGTACGCTTTGAGTCCGCTGTGAATGAGAAAATCGATGTGAAAGCCTGCTTGGATCGCGTTTTTCGGATGACACCATTCGGCGATCAGCACGTGATCCGGAAACTCCGTGTAGTACCGCTCCGTCAGATCGTTCCACAGCTCGATCACGCCTTCGCCGGTCGGATCGTTTTTAACCAGCGAGGATGCCAGATCCACGCGGAAACCGTCGGCACCGAGCCGTGACCAAAAACGCATAATATCCAAAAGCGCCTCACGCGTTGCCAGACAATCCGGATGAACCATCGGTAGTTGCCACGGCTGTGTGATGGTTTTGAAGCCGTAGTTGAGTGCCGGCTGACAATAGAAGAAATTTTTCATATAGCAGCCGTCGCGGTCGGAATAACCGCTGATGAGTTGCCCGCCGTCGGTATCCCAGACGGAGTTGCTCCAGATGTAGCGGTTGGAGTAGTCGTTTTTCTCCGGCTTCGCGGATTCTTGAAACCACTCGCATTCCAGCGAGGTGTGTCCGGCGACCAGATCCAGCACTACGCGGATGCCGCGCTTTTTGGCCTCGGCAGCCAGTGTGACGAAATCGTCGTTGGTGCCGTAGCGCGGTGCAACCTTGTAAAAATCGGTTACGTCGTAGCCGCCGTCGCGAAACGGGCTGACGTAGATCGGGTTGAGCCAGATGGCGTTACAGCCCAGCGAGGCGATGTAGTCCAGCTTGGACGTAACGCCGTTTAAATCGCCGATGCCATCCTCGTTGGTATCGCAGAAGGACTGCGGATAGATGTTGTAAAATACGGCGTTTTTCAGCCATTGCGGTGTATGCATAGCGGTCACACTTTCTTACATATCCAGCTCGTCAAACAGTTTCTCTAAGTATTCCTTGGTCGCCGCGATATCCTTGATCTGCTGATCGCCGGTGATCTCGCGCTCGATGGTGAAATGGCCGGTGTAACCGAGTTCTTTCAGTTTTTTGAGCACCGCCGGCAGATTGGCGAGGCCTTCGCCTACCTGCACCTCGCGCCCCAGTTCCAATCCATCGGTGGGGTAGAAGCCGTCTTTGATGTGGGTGTTCATCACGTACTTGCCGAACACATCCAATGCGTCGGCGGTGTTGGCCATACCGTACAGCAGCAGATTGGCGGTGTCAAAGTTGATGCCGAGGTTGTCGGTGCCAATCGCCTGAATGGCGCGCAGCATGGTGACCGGCGTTTCCTGACCGGTTTCAAACAAGAAATACTGTCCGCGAGCCTGCATACGCTGGGCGAGCCAACGGATGGCGGCCACCGTACCGGTGAAATCCGGATCGGCAGGACTGATCGGCAGGAAGCCGACGTGTGTTGCCATGGTGGATACGCCGATCTTGGCGGTAAACTCCGAGCCCTTGTCCAGCTCGATGATACGGTGCGAACGGTACGCTGCTGGCACCAGTCCGATGGTAACCGGACCGCCCGTGAAGTTCCACTCGCACGGACCAGTCCAGCCCGCCCACACGGTAGAGACTTCAATGCCGTATTCCTTTACGCAGCGGTTGATGGTGGCGGCATTTTCGTCTGTATACAAGGCCGGATCCCAGAAGCACAGCTGGCAGGAAGCCATGCCGAAATCTCTTACCTTGGCAAATTCTTTATCAAAATCCGTCTCAGTCGAAACTACGATTTGAACGCCGATTTTTCTCATAATAGACACCCTTTCAAACAGTGAAATTTGGTAGTTTAAGCGTACCACATTTTTTGATTTCCCACAATGTTCCTGTGAGAACGAATGATAAAAGTACCCAAAACAAGGAAGATAAGACAACTCCAAAAGTCATAAAAAAGCACCCCGCTGCTGTAGCAGCGGGGTGCTTAAAATTTGGTTTATTCTTTGTTGTCGCAATCTTCGTCGCAGCAGCTGCAATCGCCGTCGCATTCCTCGATGTCGAAGGTCAGCTTTTCGCCGCAGATCGGGCAATCGATGCCGTCGTCGGCCAGCAGATCCTCTTCGTCGACTTCAAAGTCCGCGTTGCAATGCGGGCAGGTGACCTCAAACAGATCATCGGCAAAATCGAAGTCCTCGTCCTCGTCGTCATCCTCATACAGAAGATCCTCGACATCGGCCAGATCCTCGTCGATCTCGTCGACCTGTTCGCCGATCTCGGTGAGTTCTTCGCCCAGATCTTCCATATCCAACGCCATATCGTTTAAGACATCGATGATCGCGTTCAATACTTTTGCTTCTTTGGTATCGGCATCGGTGAGACCCATGCCCTCGGCCAGACCTTTCAGGTAAGCCACTTTTTCGGAAGTCGTCATTTCGGTAAATCCTCCTTTAACGATGTTGCGGAGTGCTTACGCACGCTCCATATATTCGCCCGTACGGGTATCGATGCGGATCATTTCGCCCTCGTTGATGAACAACGGCACGCGAACCTCCGCGCCGGTCTCCAGCGTCGCCGGTTTGGTGGCGTTGGTGGCGGTGTTACCGGCAAAGCCCGGATCGGTCTGGGTGACCTGCAGCTCCACGAAGTTCGGCGGCTCAACCGCGAACACCGAGCCCTTGAAGGACGCGAGCTTGCAGACCATGTTTTCCTTCACAAAGCGGAAGTTATCGCCCAGCGTATCGGCGTTGATCGGCACCATATCGTAGGTGTCCGGATCCATAAAGTAGTACAGGTCGCCGTCGCTGTACGAATATTCCATATCCTTGCGCTCGATATACGCGGTGGGGAACTTATCGTTCGGGTTGAACGTACGCTCCACCGTCGTACCGGCGATGACATTCTTAATCTTGGTGCGAACAAAGGCTGCGCCCTTGCCCGGCTTCACGTGCTGGAATTCGACGATCTGATAGACGTTGCCGTCCATTTCAAACGTCATACCGTTTCTGAAATCACCTGCTGTAACCATCTTTTAAAATCCTCCTAAATATAGGTTATACTATATTCTACCGCATTTTCCCAGAATTTGCAAGGGTTATTGTCAACTTTATTGAAATTTAAGCAAACGCGAATAATCCGAACCTGATTTTAGAGGAGGCATTTCCGTCTTTGCTTTGTTAAAATACTCGTGAATCCGTCAGGATTCACTGCGTTTTGTTCCTCGCACAGCCAAAAATCCCAACCTCTAAAATTCTACGACCCTAAACGAGCAGAATTTTGAGTGATTTTTGGTGCGGAGGAGTTTGTGAGGCTAACGCCTACAAATGACAACAAGCCAAAAAGCGCCTAAATTATGCCGTTTAGGGCAGGTGCGAATTATTCGCGTTTGCTTATGCTCCTTGCATCCACAACCGCTGCAGCGTGGCAGCGTCCTCGGTCTGCGTACCGGCCGATTCGCAGATAAAGGTGGGCGAAAGTCCGCGTTTGGCAATGAGTTCCATCAGCGGTTCGGGATCCGGACCGTAAACCGCATCCTCAAAGGTGAGGTGGCGCTTTTCGCCGCCCTCGGTATACTCGATCTTCGAGAAATGCGAGTGAAAATGCGCCGCGCGATCGCTGCCGAGCGCGTCCGCCAGACGATCCAGCAACGCCGCGTAATCGGCGGTGGTGGTCATTTGTCCGTGGGTGCGACTGTTGAGATGCCCGAAATCAATCGTCGGCAAAAACCGTTCGTCGACCGCGCACATGGTCAGCACCTCTTCGAAGTTGCCGAGCTGACCGATCTTGCCCATTGTTTCGGGGCAGATGTTCACCTGCGACAAACCAACCTCGTCCAACTGTTGCTGAGCACGGCGGAGCGTGTCGCACGCGATGGCGGTCGCTTCCTCGCGCGAACGACCGCCCAGACCGCCGGGGTGCACCACGATCCGCGTGCCGCCCAGACGCTGGACGGCGTCGGCGCTGTCGAGGATATAGCGGATGGAATTCTCGCGTTTTTGCGGATCCTCCGATGCCAGCGAGATAAAATACGGTGCGTGGAGCGACAACTGAATGCCGTATTCCTCGGCGTTTTTCCGCAAAGCTTCCGCGGTGGTATCGCTCAGGCGTACGCCGCGTCCGCACTGGTATTCGTAGGCATTTAATCCGTAGCCGGCGATAAACGCCGGAATGTCAACGGTGGATTTGTGGCCGGCCGCCGCGAAGCGATCGCAGTTACCGGCAGGACCAAATCTGGTCATGGGGCATTCTCCTTTCCAAGACGGCGGGCGGCGCGGCGACGAATGCCGATTTCTAACCGACGGCGCACCGCAAACGACCAGCCGTGTTCGATCTCAAAGGGGGTTGTCAGCGCGACCGGATAGCCGCCCAGCTTGGCGCCCAGCACGTCGGTAAAGCACTGGTCACCGATCACCAGACAACTCCGCCGCGGAAGCTGCAGACGCCGGCTGGCACGCCAAAAACCAAAGGGGAGAGGTTTGCAAGCCAGCGCGATCCAGTCGAGTTTTTCGCGCTCGGCAAACGGCCGGACGCGCTTTTGGCGAGAATTGGATACCACCATCGAGCGAATGCCGACCGCCTCGGCGGCTTGCAGCCAATCGCGGATCTCGTCGGTGACCGACGGATCGTGGTGGTGGGTGAGGGTATTATCTTTATCCAGCAGAACACCGCGAATGCCGGCCGCATACAGCGCGGCAGGATCCAAGTCGGTGATGCGGGAAACCAAGTAAGTGGGCGTGAGCATAACAATCTCCGATCCAACGAAAAAAGCGGACGATATACCTCGCCCGCTTTTCGCTTTTTGCCTTATTTGAATTTACGCTTACGAGCCGCTTCGGACTTCTTCTTACGCTTGACCGACGGCTTCTCATAGTGCTCGCGCTTGCGCACCTCGGCGAGGACACCGGAACGGGCGCAGGACTTCTTCCAACGACGGATCGCACTATCAAGGCTTTCGTTTTCTTTAACGTGAACTTCTGCCATTCTTTATTCCCTCCCTCCGCTGTTGCAGGGGTAATTTAGCATAAACTGCTAACATACATTATAGCTTATTCGCGTTCGTTCGTCAAGAGGGAATTTTTGAAAAATGCAGAATTTCCTTATTTCACGACGAGGTTGACCAACTTGCCGGTAACGTACAGCTCGCGAACGATGGTTTTGCCGGCGATTTCGGCGGCAATCTTCTCCTCGGCTTTGGCTGTTGCCAGCACCTCGTCCTGCGGGGCATCCGCCGCAATGGTCAAGCGCGCACGCACTTTTCCGTTGACCTGAACGGCAATCTCCACCGTGTCGTCCACGCACTTGTCCGGATCGAAGGTCGGCCACGCCTCGTACGCGATGGTTTGATCGTGTCCGAGTTTCTGCCAGATTTCCTCGCCGACGTGCGGAATGATGCAGGAGATCATCTTGATGAAGCCCTCGGCATACGCACGCGGGCAAGAGCCGACCTTGTATACCTCGTTGACGAACACCATCATCTGTGCGATGGCCGTGTTGAAGCCCAACTGCTCAAAGTCAGAGGTGACCTTTTTCACCGTCTGGTGATACAGCTTGGTCAGTCGGCCGTCATCCGTTTCGGTGATATTTTTGGATTCGGTGAAGAAGTTCCACACGCGGTTGATAAACTTTCTCGCGCCCGCCACACCGGTGCTGGACCAGGGTTTGCTGACTTCCAGCGGGCCCATAAACATCTCGTACAAACGGAGCGTATCAGCACCGTAATCGCGCACGATATCGGAGGGATTGACGACGTATTTCGGGAAACGCTTGCCCATCTTGATGCCGTTCTCGCCGAGGATCATACCCTGGTGTACCAGTTTCTTGAACGGCTCAGCAACGGGGGAGATTCCCTCGTCGTACAGGAAACGGTTCCAGATACGCGAGTAAATCAAGTGACCCACCGCGTGCTCCGGTCCGCCAATGTACAAGTCGACCGGTAACCAGTGCTTGAGCAGCTCCGGCGCGCAGATTTCCTTGTCGTTGTGCGGATCGATATACCGCATAAAGTACCACGACGAGCCGGCGCTACCGGGCATGGTGGAGGTTTCGCGCTTGCCCTTCAGGCCGTTTTTATCGTAATATTTCCAATCCTCGGCGTTTTCCAGAGGCGCTTGACCGCCGCGACCCTTGTAGTCCTCCAACACCGGCAATACGACCGGCAGTTCCTCGTCCGGCAGGAAGATCGTCTCGCCGTCGTCGGAATAGATGCAGGGGACCGGCTCGCCCCAATAACGCTGACGGGCAAAGATCCACTCGCGGAAATGGTAGTTGTTCTTGCGGCGCGCCACACCCATCTGCTCCAGCTTCACGGTGATGGCTTCCTTGGCTTCCTCCACCGTCATACCGGTGAATTCCTCGGAGTTGCAGAGGATGTAGCCCTTGCCCAGATAATCCTGTTTTTCAAACGCGCATTCCGATACGTCGCGACCCTCGATGACCTGAAGCATCGGAATGTTGTGAGCAACGGCGTACTCAAAGTCGCGCTGATCGTGGCTCGGGACCGCCATAACGGCGCCGGTACCGTAGTTGCCAAGCACGAAATCGCCGATGTACACCGGCACCTCGCGACCGTTCACCGGATTGATGGCGTAAACGCCCTCCAGCGGACAACCGGTCTTGGTCTTGCTGGCATCGGTGCGATCGATCTCGCTCTTTTTGGCGGCTTCCTTGATGTACGCCTCGACCTGCTCGCGATTGGTCACGCGATCCAACAGCGACGCGGTGATCTTGCCATCGGGAGCCAGCACCATAAAGGTGATACCGTAGATGGTTTCAATACAGGTGGTGTAGATGGAGAACGAGCCGCCGCCCACCAGCTGGAAATCCACCTCCACACCGGTGGATTTGCCGATCCAGTTGCGCTGGATCTCTTTGGTGGATTCCGGCCAATCGATCTCGTCCAAGCCGTCTAACAGCTTCTCGGCAAAAGCCGGCTGGTCGATGACCCACTGCATCATCATCTTTTTCACGACCGGATACCCGCCGCGCTCGGATTTGCCGTCGATCACTTCGTCGTTGGCCAACACCGTGCCGAGCGCCTCGCACCAGTTGACAGGCATTTCGATGCGGCGCGCGTAGCCGGCTTCCCACAGCTTCTTAAAGATCCACTGGGTCCACTTGTAAAACTCCGGATCGGAGGTAGCGACCATCTTCGACCAGTCGTAGTCGAAGCCCAACTCTTTCAGCTGTTTGGAGAAGGTGGCGATGTTTTTCTCGGTAAATCCGTTGGGATGGTTGCCGGTATCCACCGCATACTGCTCCGCCGGCAGACCAAACGAGTCGTAGCCCATCGGGTGCAAGACGTTAAAGCCCTGCATACGCTTCATACGGGACATAATGTCGGTGGCGGTGTAACCCTCCGGATGTCCGGCGTGCAGACCGACGCCGGACGGATAGGGGAACATATCCAACACGTAGTATTTGGGCTTGGAGAAATCCCAAACGTCGGTGTGGAAGGTGTCGTGCTCCTCCCAGTAATTTTGCCATTTCTTTTCCAGTTCCAAATGATCGTAGTGTGCCATTTTGCAAACACTCCTTAAAATAAAAATACCCTCGTCTTCCATTTGGAAGACGAAGGACGAACCTCCGCGGTACCACTTCCGGTTGCCGCACCCAAGGGCGCTGACCACTCTGCTCTCCGATAACGGCGGAGTGCCGTTCGCGCCTACTCTTTTGATTTCAGGCGACCGCTCCAAGGCCAGTTCACCGAGCTTTTGCGACCGTCTTGCACCACCCGACGGCTCTCTGCACGCATCCCTTCGGCTACTATTCCTCATCCCAGCGTTTTCATACCATATTATTATATAAGCCACACCCCGATTTGTCAAGGGGTATTCGCGTACAGAATATAGCGGTATCTCCCTCAAAAGGCGTTCCCCCTAGGGAGCGATGCCCTCGTCGCTTAGCAAGGGAAAGACACCACTAAAAAAAGCCCCACTCGGTGAGTGGGGCTTTTTTTAGTCTTCCGTTGTCCACGGGGTGATATCGACCTGTACGCCGTCTTTCCACAGGCGTTCGAGGTCGTAATACTCGCGCGTATCCGGCTGGAACAGATGCACCACCACGCTGCCGAAATCCAGCAGCACCCATTTGGATTCGTTGTAGCCTTCGGTGCGGCGGACGATCACACCGTCAACGGCCAGTTCGTCCTCCAGATAATCCGCCAGACTGCGGACGTGGTTTTGGCTGGTGCCGCCCGCCACCACAAAATAATCGGTAACAACGGTCAGGTCCGCCACGCCAATGGCGGAGATATCCTGCGCTTTGTGCTTATCCAGCGAGCGTACCACGCGCTCGCACAGCTCCATACTGTTCATAGAACTCCTCTCATTCGCCTCCGACCACGCCGGTCTGCTCGACCGCCACATCGGCGAAGGTTTGGGTTTGGGTGTCGCCGTCCTCATAGAAAGCGATCTCTTCCATCGTGAGAGTCTCCTCCTTGATGGGATCGCCGTACGGATTAAACTGCTCCTGCAACAACTTGGCAACCTCGGATTTGTGGCCGCTGTAATACGCCACACCACCGGAGTTGGCGGGCTCGCCCGGCATCATATAGAACGTAAAGTTCTCCAAAGGAAGTTTGCCCATTTCGGCGATCAATTTGCACAGTTCTTTGGTATCGGTTTCCATATAATCCGAAAGACGGTGCATTTTGATGGGGTTATCCCAGTTCATCACCTTGTAAAGAACGTCGTCGTACATCGTGTCCACGTCCAGCGCGGCCAGACGTGCAAACAACGCCACCCACACCTGACGGCAGGCAACCTGATGCTCCACTTTGCTCGAGACGCGGCTGTAATCCTCGCTCATCAGATCCACGACCTGTGCACCGGACAGCGTTTGCACGCCGGCCTCAAAGTGCTTTTCATCCTCGTCTGTGCCGAGGGTGATATCGTCTGCGAGCTTGACGTCCAGACCGCCCAAAAAGTCCACCGTTTCCTTCAAACTGCCGTGCTGGAACAGGTAGTAATTGTCGATCGGCATACTGAATTCGTAGTTAAACGCCTCAATCAGATTGGTCGGCGCGCTGCCCTCCTTGGAGGTGAGCGCCGCGCCGCAAACGGTGTGCGTTTTGTTCTCGATTTCGGGATCAAATACGCGTTTTTTGCACTCGTCGCACCAGTCGATCGCTTTCGGGTTGCCCCAGACGTTACCGATCTTGCGTACCGTCCAGTGATCGTCGTCGTTGCTGAGAATGGTGTCGGTCGGCACTTCCATCACGTTGACCTTGCCGGCATCCTTATCGTAGCAGACCAGCGCTAACGAATCCATTTGTTCGGTGATTTCCTCGCCGAACAGACCGACCAGATAATAATTCACCTTGTCGCTGATCTCCGACGGAGTCTGCGTAAAGCCGATCACATCTTCGTCCGGCACGATGATCTCCGACGAGCCGCCGCCAAACATATCCTTGATCAGCGGATACACGATGAGAAACAGCACGATGCATAACACCACCAGCAACGCCATCAGCGTCCACATGATGGTCTTGCCGACCGGCTTTTTGGCTGCTTTTTTGCCGGTGCCGCCCTTCGCGGTCGTCTTGGTGCGCTGAGACAGATTGACCGAGCCGCCGCTTCCGGAGGGACGCTTGGTCGGCTGCTGCGCGCTTTGCGTCGTTCTCTTGGTGGGCGTCACGCGCGAAGTCAGCGATACACGCTTGTCGGATTTGTTGTCATTTGCCATGGGGAAGATCTCCTTTCCGATTGACTTCCGCCAGCGCGGCGGCGGTGTCCGGATGGACGTCCGCGCCCTTGGCGGTCAGATCGTTAACGGTATACGTAAGAGAGTAGCGGAGTGCCTCGTCAAGCGAGGTGTCCACCAGCCGCCGCATCACGTCTACGTCGGGATACGAGCGTCCGGCGGCGGTGAAATCCGCCAAAAAGATAAGGGTTTCCAGCAGGGACATACCGGCCTTGGCGGTGGTGTGATAACGCACGGCGCCCAGGATCTCCGGATCGGTCACGCCGAGAATATTTTCTAAAAACACCGGCGCCAACCGTGCGTGCCACAGCTTGGGCGCGCCTTGCTCGACGGCGTCAAACGTCACGTCGAAGGTACGGGCGATCTGCTGCTGCTCCTCACGGGAAGCATCCTTCAAAATGTCGTGCAACAGACCGGCGGTATACGCCTTTTGCGGATCGGCGCCCCATAACAGCGCCAGTCGCTTGGCTTCCTCCGCCACCGCCAACGAATGTTCGAAGCGATAGGGCGACAACCGCCGCCGTAAAATCTCGGTGTACTGTTCGTCAGCCGAGGGAACCGACGTATCGCCGGTGTATAGGTGGTGCTTGTCGATGTAGGCGGCAACCTCCGGCGGTACCAACGACCGCCATTCGCCGCCACCGGCGATCGCGTCGCGGATCGCCGTCGAGGATACGGTCGGCGCTTCCACGGGCAGCACCACGGCGTGCCCGCCGCCGGCGGACGCCAGCGACGCCGCGACTGGCATCAGATCGTCCGAGCTGCTGTCGTCGCGCGCGATGCCGCACAGCACCGCCATTTTGGCGATGTCGGGAAACCGCCGCCACGTGCCGAGCGTGCGGAACATATCCGCGCCGGTCAGCAAATACCACTCGTCGTGGGGATGTTCGGCGGTCAGATGGGTGAGCGTATCCACCGTAAAGCTGGCGCCGCCCTGTCGGATCTCCCAATCGGATACCGTGATCAGCGGGTGCGACGCGGCGATCGCCTCGCACATCGCCAGACGATGGGCGGCATCGGCCATATCGGATTTGATTTTATGGGGAGGTACAGCCGTGGGCATCCACAGCACACGGTCCAACCCGAGTGCCGCCGCACAGCCCTCCGACAGTGCCACGTGGCCAATATGCGGGGGATCAAACGTGCCCCCGAACAAGCCGATTTTCATACGATCACTTCCGAGGCAGGGTGATTTTGGGCTCTTCCGGATGCGGACGGTACAGCACAAACGTGCGACCGATGGTCATCACGACCTCCGCATTCACAGCGGCAGCCAATTCTTCGGCTACCTCGCGCGCGGTTTCCGGCGCGGTTTCCAATACCTTGCCCTTGATGAGCTCACGGGCGGTCAGGGCATCGTCTGCCTGCTTGACAATGGTGCCGCCGATGCCGCCCTTGCCGACGTGCAAGATCGCCTCAATCGGATTGGCAAGGCCGCGCAAATAGGCGCGCTGTTTACTGGTAAGCATATTATTTCTCCAATTCTTCCTGTAATTTCTGTTTGAACAAGCGAAGCGCCACGCCGCGGTGACTGATCGCGTCTTTTTCCTCGGGGGAGAGTTCAGCAAAGGTGCGACCGTCCTCTACCTCGAAGATCGGGTCGTAGCCGAAACCGCCTTCGCCGCGGCATTCGGTGCCGATGTACCCCTCGCACACGCCCTCGGCCGTGATCTCGCGGCCGTCCGGATAGACGCAGCTGACCGCCGAAACAAAGCGCGCCGTGCGCTTTTCGCGGGGAAGACCGTCCAATTTCGCCAGCACGGTCTGCTTGCGCTGACCGACCGGCGCATAGCGCGCGGTACGCACGCCCGGCTCGCCGCCGAGCGCGTCGATGCACAGACCGGAGTCGTCCGCCACGGCCGGCAGACCGGTTTCTTTGCAGGCCAACGCCGCTTTAAGATAGGCGTTTTCCGCAAAGGTAGTGCCGGTTTCCTCCGCGTCGGTCAGACCGTCTACGGTGATCGCGTCAATGCCGAGCGGCGCCAGAATGCGCTGCAGCTCGGCCAATTTTCCGGGGTTGTGCGTGGCAATAACGTATTTCATATTAGTTTTCCTCAAACAATCCGGCGGTAAACGCCTCGGGATCAAATTCTTGCAGATCGTCGATACCCTCGCCGACGCCGATAAATTTGACCGGCACCTTGAGATCCTCTTGAATAGCCAGCACCACGCCGCCGCGGGCGGTGCCGTCCAACTTGGTCAGCACAATGCCGGAGATATCCGCCACCTGCTTAAACTCACGCGCCTGATTGACCGCGTTTTGACCGGTGGTGGCATCCAACACCAACAGCGTTTCCTTGTCGGCATCGGGGAGTTCGCGATCGATAATGCGATGCATTTTCGCCAGCTCATCCATCAGATTTTTCTTGTTGTGCAGACGACCGGCGGTATCGCAGATCACCAGATCCGCCCCGCGCGCCTTGGCTGCCGAGATGGTGTCAAACACCACGGCCGTCGGATCGGCACCGGCGCCGTGCTTAATGACGTCGCAACCGGCGCGCTCCGCCCACACCGCCAACTGCTCGATGGCGGCGGCACGGAAGGTATCGGCCGCACCCAACAGCACCGTCTTGCCGGCTTGCTTGTACCGCATCGCCAGTTTGCCGATGGTGGTGGTCTTTCCGACGCCGTTGACGCCGATGACCAGCACGACCGACGGTTTGGTGTGGATATGCATGGCGGAATCGCCGCGAAGCATATCCGCGACGATCTCGCGAAGCAGATCACGGATGAGTGCGGGGTCTTTGATGCCCTCCTCTTTGACACGGCGGCGCAGCTCCTCGCAGATGTGCGAGGAGGTGTTGATGCCGACGTCGCCGGCGATGAGGATCTCCTCGAGTTCCTCAAACAGCTCGTCGTCCACCTTGCCAAAGGCTCTGAGCATCGAATTGACCGAGTTCATCAGCGAACCGCGCGTTTTGCGCAATCCTTCGCCGATCTTGCTGAAAAGTCCCATAGTTACTCCTTAATTCTCGTTGAGTTTCAAGCCGAGGCGCGCTTCCACCTCGCTGGCGCGCAGTTCGAGCATCGTGGTGACGCCCTTTTCCTGCATGGTGACGCCGTACAGCACGTCCGCTTCCTCCATCGTACCGCGGCGGTGGGTGATGACGATAAACTGCGTATCGTCGGTCATGCGGCGCAGATACTGCGCATAGCGGTCGACGTTGACGTCGTCCAGCGCGGCTTCGATCTCGTCGAGCACGCAGAACGGGGAGGGGGTGACGCGCAAAATGGCAAACAACAACGCGATGGCGGTCAGCGCCTTTTCACCGCCCGACAGCGCATCGAGGTTCAAAATCACCTTACCCGGCGGCTGCACGAACATATCGATGCCGGAGGTCAGCACGTTGTCCGGGTCTTGCAGCTTGAGTTCCGCACGACCGCCGCCAAACAACTCGGCAAAGATCTTGCCGAAGTGACCGTTGATCTCGTTGAAGCGCTCGATAAACACGTCGCGCATTTGCGATACCAGATCGCCGATGAGATCCAAGAGCTCTTTGCGGGAGACCTCCACGTCCGCCACTTGTTCGGACAGGAAATCAAAGCGTTCTTTGACTTCTTTGTATTCGTCGATCGCGCCAACGTTAACGTGTCCCAGTCCGCGGATCTTATTCTTGAGTTCCGAAAGTCGACGGCTGGCTTCGCCGATGTTCTCCAGTTGGGGAGCCACCGCCTCCGCTTCGGCACGCGTCATTTCGTATTCTTCGTACAACTTGCGGAGGATATCGTCCGTCTCGGTCTGTGCCGAGATGGTCTTTTCCTCAATACGCGCGACTTCGCCGCTCAGACGCTCTTTTTCATCCGACGCCTCACGCTGTTGCTGGCGGAGCGCGGTGATATCCGCTTCGCCTTCGGTGCGTTTGGCAATGAGCGCCTCGGCTTCCGCCAATACGTCGGTCGCTTGCTGACGGCGCGCGGCCGCCTCGTTTTGCAATTCGATGATCGCCGCTTCAATGGCGGCGTTCTGCTCGCCGATCTCGGCGATCTGTGCCTCCAACGAGGCACGGTAGCCGACCGCATCGGTCTGCCGCTGTTCCAGCGAGGCGATGACCGTCATCTGCGCTTCGATTTCCTTGCGCGCTTCCACGGCGGTCAGCTTGACATCCGACAAGCGATTGCCCAGCGCCTCGCGCTCACCGGCCAGTTCCTGACGACCGCCGGACAATTCGGCGAGCTTGGCCTCGATCTCGGCCTGCTTGGCGGTGATGTCCACCGCATCCTTTTGTGCATCGGCGACCAGCTGCTTCTGCTCGGCAGCACGGGTGTGCAATGCCTCGATCTCGGCGCGGCATTCCTCTGCGGCCTGACGGCTGTTTTCCTCCGTCTCAGACAGACGGCGAAGCTCCGCTTCCAGACGGATGAGATCCTCTTGAGCGGTGGTCAACTCGCCCTGCGCGCCCACCAAGGCGGCGGTAGCGGCCGATGACTCCTGTTGCGCTTGCGACAGCGAAGCCTTGGCGTCCTCGGCTTTGTCAGACAGCTTGGCGAGTTCTTTTTCCAATTTTTCAATTTCCGAACGGCGAGAGAGGAGACCCGCGCCCTTGACGTGCGAGCCGCCGGTCAGCGAACCGCCGGCGTTGACGACTTGGCCGTCCAACGTCACAATGCGGAAGCGATAACCGAATTTTTTGGCGAGCGCCGTGGCGTCATCCAGCGTTTCCGCTACGACCGTACGACCGAGCAGGCTCACCAGAATCTCGCGGTAACGGCTGTCGCATCCGACCAGTTCGGAGGCGATGCCCACCACGCCGAATGCGTCCTCAACGCCTTTTTCGTTTAAGGTCTTGCCTTTGACGGTGTCTACCGGCAGGAAGGTCGCACGACCGGCGCCGTTGTTTTTCAAGAAGGCAATGGCTTTTTTGGCATCGTCCTCGCGGTCGCAGACGATGTTCTGCGCCGCCGCGCCGAGCGCCGTTTCAATGGCCAGCGCCAGATTGCCCGGCACGTCGATCAATCGCGTGACCGGACCGCGAATGCCGCGCAAACTGCCGGCGTCCGCCTGCTTCATCACCAGCTTGACGCTGCCGGAGAAGCCTTCCATGCTGTTTTCCAGATCCTCAAGCAGCTTGATGCGGCGGCGTTTGTCCTCCGCATCCAGTGCGCACTTGTCTGCCTCCGCACGCGCCTTTTCCAGACGGGCGTTGCGGGAGTCGGCGCGCATTTGATAGCCGTTGACGGTGTTTTGCAGACTGTCTACTTGCTCCTTGCAAGCGGCAACCGCCTGCTGACTCTCCGCCAACTCCGCTGCCGCGGCTTCGGCCGCCGCTTGACGCAGCTCTGCCGCCGCCGTCAACTGGGACAGACGCATATCGATCTCTGACAGCGCCGTCTCACCGGCGGACTGCTGCACGCGGATATCCGCCATCTGCAACGCGAGCGCCGCGGCGGTGCGATTGGCTTCCTCCAACTTGTTGCCCGCTTCGTCACTCGAACGGGAGAGGGCTTCCATTTCTTCCGAAAGCGCCAACTGCTTGGCTTCCGCTTCGCTGATGGCCGCTTCTTTTTCGGTGATCACCGCACGGCAAGCCGCGATCTCGTCGGCAATCTGCTGACCGCCGGAGGCACTTTGCTCGATCTCGCCCTGCATACGCGCGATGTTTTCGTTGTTGTGCAGAATATCGTTTTGCCGGACGGCAATATCGCCGTCGCGACGAGTGGCTTCTTCTTCGTACTGCTGAGCCGCACGGCGCAGACCGTCGATCTGCGCGGCCAACAGCGCCGCCTGATTGCCGATCTCCTCGATCTGCCGATCGATATCGTCGATCTTGGCGGCGGCGGACTCATACTGCGTGCGCGCCAATTCCAGCTTGCCGCTCAAGCTCCGTAGCGTATCGCGAGATTTGTCGATCTGGTGCAGCCACAGCGCGATCTCCAAGCCCTTGCGCTCGCCGGCGTATTCCAGAAACTTCTCCGCTTTTTTGGATTCGGTCTCCAACGGGCCGACGCGGTTTTCCAGTTCCACCAGCATATCGCGCAGACGGAGGAGGTTGGCTTCGGTATTGGCCAGACGGCGCTCCGCCTCGTTTTTGCGGAAACGGTACTTGGCGATGCCGGCGGCTTCCTCAAAGATCTCACGGCGATCGGTGGATTTGGACGCCACAATATCGGTCACACGACCCTGTCCGATGATGGAGTAGCCGTCGCGACCGAGACCGGTGTCCATAAACAATAGCTGAATATCGCGCAGACGCACGTTGGCGTTGTTGAGCATATAATCGCTGTCGCCCGAGCGATAGTAACGGCGGGTGACGCGCACCTCGTCGTTGTCAAAATCCAGCGCGCGATCGCTGTTATCAATGGTCAGCGAGACTTCCGCAAAGCCGAGAGATTTTCGATCCTGCGTGCCGTTGAAGATAACGTCCTCCATCTTGCTGCCGCGCAGGCTTTTGGACGATTGCTCGCCCAAAACCCAGCGGATGGCATCGCTGATGTTGGACTTACCGCTTCCGTTAGGGCCGACGACGGCGGTAATGCCGTCGGTAAAATTCAAAACGGTCTTATCCGGAAACGACTTAAAGCCGCGGATCTCAAGTGATTTTAAGTACAAGTGTCATTCACATCCTTTTCGGGAATCAATAGCCCATCAGGCGGAGGGCTTCGCGAGCAGCCTGTTGTTCGGCTTCTTTTTTGCTGTGACCGGAGCCTTTGCCGATCACGTTGGAGTTTAAATGCACCTCGGCGGTGAATTTCTTGTCGTGATCGGGACCGCTTTCGCCGGTATGTACGTAGCGGACGCTTTCGCCGGGGTTTTGCTGCACGATCTCCTGCAGCAAGGTTTTGTAGTCTTTGAATTTCGCCTGTCGTCTGGCGGCCAGTTCCTTTTCCAGAAACGGCAGAGCAAACGCCTCGGCGGCCGCAAATCCGCCGTCTAAGTAAATGGCGGCGACCAGTGCTTCAAACACGTTTTCAAGGATAGAGGTGCGGTTTTGACCGCCGCCCATTTCCTCGCCGCGTCCGAGCTTTAAATACTGTCCCACGCCTAACTTGCGGGAGTAGGAGGCGAGCGCCTCGCTGCACACCACCGACGAGCGCAGTTTGGAGAGCGCGCCTTCGTCGCGGCGGTCGGTTTCGTACAGATAATTGGCGGCGATCAATCCAAGCACCGCATCGCCCAGAAACTCCAAGCGTTCGTTGCATTCGCCGGCGTGGCGCTCGTTCGCATAAGACGAATGGGTGAGCGCAACATCCAACAAGGCGGGGTTTTTGAATTCATAACCCATTGCTTGCATCAAAGCGGAATAGTCGGTTTTCATTCGGCAACCTCCGCTTTGGCGACCAGCTTGCCGATCTGCGCGGGAATATCCGCCTCAGCCGATTCCGCGGCCACGCGAATGGCGTTCATAATGGCCACGCGGTTGGCGTTTCCGTGTGCTTTAATGACCGTCTTGCGTACGCCGAGAATGGGGGCGCCGCCGTGTTCGTCGCTGCTCATTTTCTTCTTGAAATCGCCCAGATACGGCTTGACCACCGCACCGGCGAGCTTGGTGAGCAGGTTGCTCATAAACAATCCCTTGATGTTTTTGAGAAGCATGGAGGCCATGCCTTCCATGGTTTTGAGCATAATATTACCGGAGAAGCCGTCGGTGACGATGACGTCCGCCGCCCCGTACGGCACCTGCCGTGCCTCGACGTTGCCGATAAACGGCAAGCCGCTTTCCTTGAGCAGCTGATAGGCTTCCTGCTGAACGGCACCGCCCTTGTGTGCCTCGGTGCCGATGTTGAGAAGACCGACGGTGGTTTCCGCGCCTTTGTTGACCACTTGCGACATATACAAATGTCCCATGCGGGCGAACTGCAACAGCATCTCCGGACGGCATTCGGCGTTGGCGCCCATATCCAACAGCAAGAACGGCTTGCTGTCCGAGGGGACGACCGAGGCAAACGCCGGACGGGAAATGCCCGCCAACCGCTTGACCAGGAAGGTGGCGCCCATCAGAATCGCGCCGGAACTGCCGGCGGTGACAAACGCATCGCCCTCGCCGGCGGCGACCGCCTGCAGACCGATGCCCATCGAACTGTTTTTATGTTCTTTCAGAATGCTCTTGGGTTCGTCGTCCATCGTCAGCACGTCCTCAGTGTGCAGGATCTCAATGCCGTTTAGCGACACGTCGTTTTCTGCCGCGCACGCACGGATTTTCTGTTCATCGCCGCACAAAACGACGGTGTGACCATAGGCTTTCACGGCGTCCGCCGCGCCCTGAATATTGGAAAGAGGGGCGTTGTCGCCGCCAAAAGCATCCACGTAAATTCTCATAACCGATACTCCGTTTCTATATAATTCACGAATACAGTTTATTATATATTATTATAATAATTTTGTCAATTCGCTTTTTCGCTTGCTTTTGGATGGATCTTATGCTATGATAGACCAGAGATATACCAGAAACGAGGTGAGCATTACGGAAACGATCAAAGGAATCTTGGAAACGACCATCCAACTGGGAAAGACCAGTTGTTATTTTATGAAGACCGGCAAATGCTCGCTGAGCTTGATCGGGGACTTTTATTTGTCGCCGTCGGTGCGTTTGACGCCGTCCGATTTGATGTATTGTCCGCGCCTCTATCAGCAGATGCAGGGGAAGGACAAGAACAAGCCCATCAACATCGTGCCGTGCGAATGCGGGCACGCCGAGGTGGTTTCGGGTCCGCAGCGCGCGTGCATTGCCAGTCAGAAGCGGTTGCCGGTGCCGGTAGCCGCGGCGGGCGAAGGGGAGGAAACCTATCCGCTGTGCAGCGTGTGCGGCAGTCAAATGACGTTTGACGAATCCGACGTTTCGCAGGTAGGCGGCGTTCGGATCGTGACGGTACACGCGGTGATCGAACGATCGGAAAAACCGGAAGAAAAGTAAACAGCCATAGGGCGATTGCCCTATGGCTGTTTTTTTAGTTAAATCCGTCGTAAGACAGGAATTTTTGAAAATCACGCAGTGCGCGTTTTTCCTCTTCGCTCATGGTCGGAATCTCTTGCTTGGCCGGCTTGTGCGCCAACCAAAATCCAAGCGCGAATCCCACCAGCAAAGCCGGAATCAGAAACCAAGGTGACATGGCGTTCCTCCTTTAAAATCCGAAGATTTTCTGCTGCAACAGCTTGACGACCGCTTGATACGGTACGTTGACGTTCGGCGACTGATACGCCCGTTCCTTTGCCAACAGATCGAGGTAAGTGGTGATGTACTTCAACTCCTGACCCTTGTCGGCGCTGGTTTTGGCGGCATCCAGCTTCGCCTGCGCATTGATTCGCGCCTTTTTCAGTTCGGTCTCCGCTTCCTTGGCGGCCTGACGATCCGCTTGCTCCGCGGCGATCTGCGCTTTTTTCAAAGCGGTCTCCAGTTCTTTGGCGGCCTGTTGAGCTTCCAATTCTGCCTTTTTGCGCGCCGTCTGGGCGGCGACGTCGGTTTCGTAGTGATCGCCGGCCTGTCGGGCGGCCAGTTCCAGCAACTGACTCAGATTGCTCTGAATGTCGCTTTGCGCGGCGGTGACAGCGGCGGCCTTATCCTTTTCCAGCGCGCGATTGCTGTCGGCCAGCGCGGTGGCCAACTGCGAGGCCAAGGCATCCAACGCCGACTGCTGCTGCAACGAGGTGTTCGCATCCGCCTTGGATCGCGTGACGGAGATCGCGGTCTGTTGCGAGCGATTGAGTCCGCTGTCGGTCAAGCCGAGATTGGCCATACGCTCGGCAACGGTCTTGCGCGAAACGGCCTCCTGAATGGCGTTGCGGTCGAACAGGCCTTCGTAGCTCTGCTTGGTGGCTTTGCTCTGCTGAGCGTGAGTCTGTCGCAGCGCTTTTTGCTCGGTTGCCGCGGCAGACGCCAACGCGTTGATGGTTTTCTGCAATTGCTTGTTGCGCTGGGTTTCGTACTCTTTTTGCTGCTTTTTGGCGCTGTTTTGAGCTTTTTTCAAATAGCTTTCATAACTGCTCATCGGTTATCTCCTTTCAATGAATGAGGATGGACATAGACAGGCTTCGCCAGACGGTTTTGCCCTCGATCTCGGCTTGTAGAGAAAAGTCCCGTACGTGTCGAATGCCGCCTAACAGGCGGGCGATGCCGGAAGCGTCTGTCCGAATATGCCGAAGATGCTCATCGCAGGTCTCGCGATCGCCGATCGGCAACAGGTGAACGGTGGTATACGGCGAGCCGGTATCCAAGACGATTCGACGAATCGACTGCCGTCGCCCGCTGCTGCCGGCCGTAAAGGTCGGCCAGCGCAGCATGGTATGGATCGGTTGCGGCGGACCTTCCGGAAAATCCTCTTCGTCCGCCAACCGATACAGACACAGCGCGTTGGACGATTCCGTGTATATGGCAACCGCCATCTCATCGCCCATGGCAACGGCGAATAACGGAGGCGAGTCAACGGGAAAACGCCAGCGATACCACGCGATCCGCTTGTTCAGCGAATCGTTGGAGGTGCCTGCCGAAACGGCCGCTAACGCCGCAGCGTTATAGTCGAACAAAAAGATCTCGGAGCCCACGTGCAAGCAGTAATGATCGGCGTAATCGGAGGCATACATCTGCGACAGATCGCGGGTTTTCAGCAAGGGATAGATCGACTCGCCGATATACCGCACGTTTCGTTCGCTGTAGATGTTACCGCTGACCAGCACGTACGTGCGCGCATCGGAATTGGTCCACACCAAGCGGTTGTCGCACAGCGCGATGGTGTCCGGAGAATCGCAGCCGATATCGGAGGAAATGTTAGCCAGCGGGAAGGTGGCAAGCGCCGCTTCGATGTCGACAACGGCACCGTTTTCCAAGGCATTGGTCAACGCCGATTGGTCGGTGGTGCCGGTTTGATAAGTGGAGTACCAGATCTCGTGTTCCTTAAAAATGACCAGCATATCCGATTGCTTTTTAAGTGCCGTGATCGCCTGACCGGGCTGCCCGACGTAAGCGTCGTTGTTTTCCGGAAAGTAGGTGGCATCCTGCACGCCGCTGTAGCACAACCGGCTGGGTGTTTTTTCGCTGCCGGCCAAGAAACAACGGGTGCCGCCGCCCAATCCGGACAAGCTGCCGCCAAACCAAGCGGCAAACCGCATGGATTTGATGATTGCGCGAGAATCGGGGTTGTCGACGGCGGGCAGGAAGGTGACGCTGATGGAACTCCAGTTGTTCGCATCGGGGGTGACGACGTTCTCATCCTTGTCAATAAACCAAAAGATCCCTTGCGGTGTCGACCACACAAGATGAACGCCGTTATAGATAGGCGTGGTAATGGTGGCCATATTGAATTCGGATTCCGCCACGTATGTGGAATCAAAGCTTCCCTTCAGCGTGACGGAAAGCCTGCCGGGACGATAACGGGCGGCCGAGGGCAGCGTGAAATACGGTCGATCCTCGGTCAAGATATATTCCACTTTCAGCGCATCGGTCAACCGATTGAACGGCTCGTACAGCGTGCCGGGCGGCGCGGTCAGCGTACGCGCGGTTGCCTTGTCGGCACAACCGCGCGCCGCGATCACAACGGTCGGGATGTACGGGTGGACCTCGGTCATCGTGCCGTTCTTTGACAGACGATAGGGGATCGCGTCTACGTAGACGAGACCCAATTCTTTGCCGTCGTTGATCGGCAAGATCTGCGTGGGCTTGGTGGTCCACTGCGCATCCGAAACCAAGCGACGCACGGTGACAACCTCGCCGTCGAGCTGGTAGAAATACACCGCCAAGGAGTAGCCGGACGTATCGTCTGAGGTGTGTAGCACAAACTCCAAGCGTCCGGGCTTGCCTTGGTAGAAAATGACCTCCGGTGCCATTACACGTTGGTGAACGGTCACCAGATCGTGAAAAAAGATGCGGCTGAGTGCCAGACCGGGGCGCGTGCGCAAAATGCCGTCCTTCCACCAGACGTTTTCCGCGTCGCGAAACTGGTTGGCGGCCAACGCGGTGTCCACCGCCGCGGCGTTGATGCCGCCGCTAAAATCCGAAAACGTCAGTTGTTGTTCGGCATGACGGTTATACGAGGGGTACTTCAAGTGCGTCACCTCCTTCGGTGACCGGCGGCGTGACCTCCTTGGCTTCTTGCAGTTCACGGAGCAGACCGGAGAGGTTTGGCACCGTGCCCTTGGGCAAGCGGGAGAGATACTGCATCGCGTCGATCACCTGATGGCTGAACAGGTTGTCCAGCGTCTGTACCGACTGCGCTTCGCTCCACAGCGAGGAGGCGCCCACGTCGGTGCGGACCGAAATGAGGACGTCGCGGTAACGGTTGCCGTCAAACGGCAGATACCAGATGCCGCTGTCGTCCTCGATCTTCAAGCTGCGCGGACCGTACAACGATACCCAAAACTCCGCCCAGATGCGCGCGACGTCCTCCACGAAAGCGTAGAACTGATTTTGCATGGTTTGCATCGGCAGGGCGGCGGCTTCGCGCAAGGCGATGATCGCCGAGGTGTTGTCGGGATTCATATTGCCGAGCGCCGCGTCGTTGGCGCCGGATTGGCTCATTGTGTTGCGGATGAGCGAGGCGATGTTGGCATCAAACTGCGGCGAGAAATTCGGCGGTTGAATGTAACGGATGGCGGAGTTGACGTCCTCGCTCGATCCGTACACGCGGATGACCTGACCGGGATCGTTGGTGACCTTCTGTTGTACGACATCACCGTTGACTACCATGATCGGGATGCCCATCATCATCACCGCCCACACACTGGCGGTGACCATGCGGTTGATGGCGATCTGGTTGGGGATCAGATGCGTGATCTCGCTCTCACCGTAGATCGAACGGCGGCGCGGCTCCCATTGGAATTTCGCCAACGGGTACTGCCGAATGCCCAGACTCCACGCCGGTCGCACCGTCACGTTGCCGCAGACGCGGACCGCACGGATGATCGACTGCGTGCCGGTTTCGTCCCATTCACGGTAGAACTTGGTGATGACGGTCGCCTTGCCGGTCTCGCCTTCCTCGGCACCGATGTGATCGGGACGGAGATTTTCCGCCTGCTTGGTGCGACCGAGGCGCTTCATTTCCAACTTGATGTCGTCTAAGCGACGGCGCTGAACAACCAAAATGTAGGGCTGTTCCTGAATGTCGTCCAGCGTCGGATCGCCGAAGCAGACGTTTTCCACGTCCAACACTTCGCACCGAATATCCCCCAGAATGGGAGTGGTGTGGGCTTCGTCAGCGTATAGACCGGTTTTCAGGTGATCGTCCCAATAGGTGTACAGCAGGCCGGTGCCGGAGATGTAAGCCTGACGCAGAACGCGGGATTTCAGTTCGTCAAAGCGCAGGCGCTCCGCGGTCACGCGGAAGTAATCCGAAAGAGCCGCCATCACCAGATTGACCTCATCCTCCGAGCTGACGATCTCCTCGGTCGGCCACACGCCGAGCGCGAGTTGACTGCGCCATTTTTGGATGCGGTTTTGCATGTCGACGGTATTGGAGATGCCGTCGGCCGTGTAGTTGACGCTGATGGGATTGGAGCCGATCAGCGCCATTTTGTAGTCGCCGATACGCTTGATGATATTTTCGCGCACCAACGGTCGTTCGGCGCTGGCGTGAACGCCGTGCCATTGATCGCCGATGTAAAAGCGTTCGTTGACCTTGCTTTGTTCAAAAAGACCTCGCCGACCCAGTCCGGCCTTATAATTACAGCCGGCGGCATATTCATCGGCGATGCGGATGGGAGAATCCCATCGAAGATTCGTAGACAAAAGGGTGTTCCTCCTTTTTTGTTATTCCCAGTTGCCGCGGAAATCGGCGGCGCGCCATTCGGAGCGCACCGACGGCACGCGGGCGGTCGGATGTGGGGTGCGGACGTCGGTCATCGCATAGCGTAGAGCGTCCATCAGATGATTGTCGCGGTCGACCGGTCGGTTGAGACCGCGGCCGTCGGCATCCTTTTCCCAGATATACGCGGATAACTCCGCCACCGTATGCACGCATTTGGGGTGCACGGTGATGTGGTATTCCTGTAACGCGGCGATGCCGCTGCGCACGCTGTCCGGGCCTTTAACCGCCGCCCGCAGTCGCGATAATCCCAGCCGGCGCAACTCCTCGTTGGATTTGGGCTCGGCGGCGTCGGCGCGGATGCGCTCCTTGGCGTAGCCTTTTCGGTGGATCATGGCGGCGATTTCACCGTTGAGCATGCGTGTTCCATAGTGCTCGTCAAAGATGTAGAGCTGCTTGGCGACCGGATCGGCCGCCGCGGCAATAAAGGCGGTCGGATCGTTGGAGTAGCCGTAGTCCAGTCCGAACACGCGTGTGTAGCAAGAGGGGAGGGCGGACGGATCAAACGGCGCGACCTCCCAGTTATCAAACACCAATCCGTC
Source organism: Clostridia bacterium (assembly GCA_017414965.1). Taxonomy (GTDB): domain Bacteria; phylum Bacillota; class Clostridia; order Oscillospirales; family Acutalibacteraceae; genus RGIG426. The sequence continues at coordinate 17,092 of JAFQJL010000025.1, read as the reverse complement.
GGCGATGCCCCACTCACCCAAACCGGCTACGCGGTAGAGTTGTGGCTGGGCGGTTTTCATCCGTTCGTATCGCCGGCGATCCACCTCGTCTAAAAATTCGTTGCAGTGATAGGTGGTGGTAAACACGGCGGTATCCGTATCGGGATGATCAAAAAACCGCGCTTTCAACCAATGCTTTTCGCTCCACGGATTAAAGGTGATGGTTGTCTGCTTAAAAAGCGGATAGGGGAGCTGACCGCGCGGCACAGACAGATCCAGCTTATCAAAGTCGTGTTCGCTGCGGATCTCGGAAGCCTCCTCCACCCATACCCAGCAGAGATATCCCTCCGGCACGGTGGCGGAAGCCAATTTATCCACGTCGTCAAACCCACGGAACAGGATTTTTTGACCGGTCGGTCGAAACTCCAACGAAAGCGGATGCTCAGTGGCCTTCCACAGCGAGGTGACGTGCAGGCGGCGGATCGCCCACTGCAATTGCGCAAAGGTCGAATCGTGGTGGGTGTTGCCCACCGCCCGCACCACCAACAGATTGGCAAGCGGATATTTCATCAGATGGTAGATGTACCACAACGCGGTGGTGGCGGATTTTTTGGAAGCCTTGCCACCTTTCAGCACGCGGTAGCGCTTGCGGCATTGCCAAAATTCGCGATAGCCGCCGCCGACCAGATCGGGCAGATGCACGGTCATAGCGGTTCACCTCCGCTGTTATTCTTCGGCTTTGTTTTCAATGGTGATCTTCAATCGATCGATCACGCCCTGCAAAAAGGCCGGCAACGGCACACCAATCTCACTGACGTTTTCCAGAATGCTGATGAGTTCGTTGACAATCAGCCAAAACGTCACCAGCAGACCGATGGCGTAGTTGACGCCGATCTCCACGCCAAGCGACGAGGCGGCTTGTCCGACAATATAGTCGGTGACCAACCCGACGCCCACCACGAACAGTCCACCGATCTTCTTCAAGATTCCCTGAATACCGGTACGGCTGCAAAGCGTGCGGTTGACGGAGGCTTTAGCCAGTCCGCTGACATAGTCGGCGAGCATCACGATCAGCAGGATCGCCACCGGCACGGCCAACTGCTGAAAACACAGGGACAGCGCCGTGGCGGCGCCGGCAATCACCGAGCGCCAAATGGTAGAGTTCATAATGACACCTCCTGAGGGAGCCGGTCCCCGTCATCCCGACGAGGACCGGCAAGGGATTAATCGGCGATGTTGACGATAATACCGCCGCCGAGGCTGTTCTTGACGAACAGGTCGTAGTACACGCGGTAGTCGATCTTGTACGCGTCTGCACCCTGGTTCTGATCCGGAGTAAAGGTACGCGTCTTTTCGGTCTTTTTGACCAGCGAGGCTGCGCGCTTGGGCATCACGATCAAGTGAATGTCCTTAGCGGAAGCATCCGGTGCGAAACCGCCCTCGGTCTGACCGGAGGTGGAACCGTCGTAGAAGCTGTAGGAGGTCTTCATACGGCTCTTGGCAACCGGAATCAGCGCCACGTTGTTGAGGTTGGTGACTTCCAGATTGACGCCGCCCTTCTTCATCTGGCTGACCACCATCATGCGGGAGATCTCCTCCGAGCGCTGCAGGGCGGTCATCAGGTTGTGGTCGACAAACGCGACGAGTTCTTCGTCGTAGCCGACCGCCGAGCGCGCGGCCTCCACCGCATCGGTGAACAGCGCGTACGGCGCGGTCGCGGCATCGCCGCTGACCGTCTGCTCGTTCTCGACGGCATAGCCGGCCAGCTTGGAGAGGTTATACGCATCCATCTCCGGCACGACCTTGGTGCGCACGAACTCCGCGAGCACCTCACCGGCCAGATTGGCGATGCCGGTCTCGTCCTCGTCCTCGCGGTCGAGCTGGAACGAACGACCGCGATCCTGCGACAGGGTGTACGGCTTGTTGGCAACCTGAATGCTGCCGGAAACGAAGCCGGTGTCGCGGTCGTAGTCGCCCAGACCGGACATATCCACTTCCGGAATCAGGACGGTTTTGGCGCCCACAAACTTGGCGCGCAACGCGTTGTCGGCCAGGAAACCGGTGGCGGCCTTCTGCACGACGGCCTTGTCCAGTTCCTTGGTCATAGCGGTATTGAATTCGAGTGTGTTAATCGTAGACATGTTACATTCTCCTTTTTCTTTTGAAATTGTTTACAGTCGGCTGCGGAATCCTGCAAGGAAGGACTGGCTGGCTGCTTCCACGCCGTTGTCCGGCAACGACCGAAGCGAGCCGATGCTGCCGGCGGAGGCACTCTCGGCGGCGGCTTTGACCGCGTCGATGCGCGTCTGCTGATCGTGTTGATACTGCAACCAGCAATCGGTGAGTGTTCGGCCGGTTTCGGCCGCTTCCTGCAGCACGCTGTCGGGGAGCTTGTCCCAATCGGCGGCCTCGGGGTAGGCGGCGGCTAATGCCGCAAACTCGTCGGCCAATCGCGCGTTCAGCAGATCGGCAACCGTCGGCTCTGCCGGCTCTTGTGTCGCCGACGTGGCGGTACGGGCGGCCAACAACTCTTTGGCGATTGCCTCGTTGCCGCCAACTTCCTGCAAAATTCCTTCGTACTGTGCGTCTTCCAGCGCCTGCGCCAAAAAGGCGACGGCGTCCTCCGGATTGGAGCACCCCAACGCGCGGCCGATGGTTTTCAGCTGCTCAAAACGCGGGGAAAACTGCTCAAATCGCAGGCCCATTTGCAAAAGACCGGTGACGCGCTGGGTATCGCCGGCCTCCACGCGAACGACCTCCCCGTTGTATACGGGGAGATACACGTTTGCGGGTTCCGCTGATGCGGTGGTCGTGTCGGCATCGGGTACGGGTGATCCCTCTGCCGGCGGGTTGGTACTATCGGTAACGTCTGGTGTGACGGTTACATCCCATTCTTCCATGATTTCCTCCTTTTACGGTAAAACGTCCGATCGCTGATCGCCGTGCGTCAGCAGAGTGCGTTTGCGGTTGTAAATAAGTGAGAACGCGGCTTCGGCGTTGGCGTCGCCCTCGCCGATCGCGAGCAACATTGCCACGCCGTACGGCATCACCTCGTCCAGTAACCGCCGCGGCAACGCGATCGGTTCGGAGAGGGTGACAATGGCCTGCGGTGTCTCGTCGATGGCGTAGGCGAGTTCGGCGTAGATCTGCCGAATGGCGGTCAGTCCGTTGCGGGCGACCGAACGGGCGGCTTCGCTGTCCGGCTCACCGCTGGCGTCGGTGTAGCCCATCAACATGAGCACGGTGCGCAACAGTTCGTTTCCGGTCATATTACTTCACCGCCTTTGCATCCACCCAACCAGTGACCTTGCCGGCGACACCGACGTAGCCGGGACTGGTGGTGATCCGCACACGACCGCGCAGGGTTTTGTTGTCCCAACGGTAGTAGCGGCCGGTAGCCGTGCCGGACGGCGTTTTCGAGGTGGAAGCCGCATACAACGGCTCCTTGCTCAGCGAAAAAGCGCGCGGCGAGGCGGCGTTTGTTGTGGGCTTGACGACGGTTGCCGGCTTGCTCGATTCGGCGGTCGGCGCGTTCGCTGCCCGATACTTGACGCCGCAGATCTCGCATAATGCCTTGACGGTTTCCTCCGCCATCTTTTCCATGCCGCCGTTGTGAAACCATCGGCAATCCGCGGCGTTGTCGTGGAAAAACAGCTCGTCGTATAAGCAGACGGCGGAAGTTGCGCGAATCTCGTACAACTCGTTGTTGGTCACGACCTTGTGGGTGGTCGGAATCGTCTGTCGGTGCTTGTGCAGGATATTCGCCCACTTTTTGCTTTTGGCGTTGTTCCAGCACATCGTCATCGAATACCGGCCGCCACCGGCGTTGGTGTGTGCAACGTAATGAACGTTGGCGCCCCATTTGTTCGACTCGGCCACGCGATCGTACATCGCGTCGGTACCGGTTTCCGGACCGCCGCGCTTGACTTGAAAGCCGAGCGCCTTGAGCCGTTTTTCCACGATGTCCATATACTGCCCGCAGTGGGTATTTTCGCTGCAGGTAATGGGGCATCTGGTGGCGTTGTCGCTGCCGTGCAGGGCAGGGGACAGATAGATTTTTTTCATAAGACACAACCTCCTTTTATCGTTCTGAGATGAGGATGGTGTCGGCATCTGCGGTTTTCAAATACGCCCCCTCAGTCAGATACAATACTGCATATGCCGAAACACCCGATAGCGTGCTATAATGGATAATAGCATTAAATCCGGTTTTGCTTTTTTCAGCGCAGACGCAGTGGCAGTAAACCATATTGGGGATCAAGGCCGTGTCGTTTGCCGCATACAATTTCAAGTTGCCACCGGCGCTGTGTGCCGTCACGGTTTCCGTCGGCGAGAGCAGATGGACAGCGCTGACTTCCAGCGGACCGTCCGATCGAATCGGCGCATCCGCCACCGCCTTAAAGACGACAGAAGCAGGATTTTCGTTTAATACATCCACAACGTTTTCGCCGACGCGGGTGTGCAAAGCCTGAAGCTGAGCCTGTAACTCATCGGGAATTTCCTCCACCACAGGATTGTCGGAGGGGAATTTCAACGTGATCGGCGTACCGGCCTTGTCCTGCTCATCCAACCACGCAGAAACGGACGCTTTATCCGGAAAATCGTCGGTTTTTAGCACAACGTGAATGTGAGAGCCGGTGTTGAAACCGAACAGAACACCTTCGCCGGAGGTTGCATTGGTGATGCGCGGCAGATGCGTACAAACGCCATCGCCGCGCTGGCGGATCGGATCAAACACTTGATTACCGAGCTGATAACGGACGTAATCCTCATTTTTCTGGGATGTTTCGGTAACGGTGGTGCTGCCGTTGTAGGAAATGGTCTGGGTGCCTCTGCGGATTTTCCACCGTCTGTCGTCGTCGCGGAACAGCGTGTCCCACTTATCCAGATTCAGCGCTCCCAGATTGATGGAATGGTACTCCGAGCCGTCAAACAGTCGAAGCGTTCCGGCGCTTACAAAAGCGGTTTGGATGGGAACGGGGTTTTCACGGGAAGGAACGGCGCTCTGTGTGCTGTTGCCGCTTACCTGCAGATCGACGATCGGACGATCGGCGCAATGAGAGAGAACGGCCGGATTGCCGGTCGCCGTTGCAACGGATGCCGGTGCGTACAGACTGGGGAGATCAGCCATTGACTTGGCCATTTCCTCGGCGGTCTTCGCCGCTTCGGCGGCCGAGTTTGCTGCATCGGTTGCGGATAAGAGGGCTTCCATGCGGTTGTAGAGCGCACTTTCGGCGTCTTGCTTGGCGGTGGCGGCTGATTTTTCAGCCAAGGAAATGTCAGCGGCCACGCCGGCGAGCATCTCCGAGATGCCGTGCTTGATGGCCGGAACGCCTTCGCTCGGTCGGTCCTCAAAGTAAAGACGACCGACCATCGCGCACATTTCGGCCTGTTCGTCGCCGTTTTCGTCCAGCGAAGTGACGATCAAGCGGATGGTACAGCGTCCGCCGGCTTCGGTGAACGGACGGGTAAGCACCAGCGAAACAATGTCATTTGCCGGCGTGAGCAGCTCGCTGGTGACCAGTGAGCCGCCGCCGGTCACGACCTCAACGCGATACACAGCATTTTCCAGTCGATATTCCGACGGAACGACGAAATCCACACAGGTGCGGCCATTATCGCCCTGTACACCGGCGTACTGCGGCGCTTCCGGCGAACAGGTGCCCTGCATATTTCTTTGGAAGGTGATAATTTGAATGGGTTCGAACATAATAACACTCCTTTTTTAATCAGATAGTTCGGTCTCGCCGGTAAAAGCGATGTTGAGATCGGCTTTTACATCGGACTTGTCGGTATAACCGAAATTGTTTTTGCCCAGAAACTGTGCGCCGGCGTGACTGCCGGTCTTCATCAATTCCTCGGCCAACGATGCACCGATACGCTGATAGGCGCCGCACAGCAGACGGCGTATCCGTGCTTCGCTTGGGGTAAGTACCGACGGCTCGGCTCGGATGTAGGTCACAAAATCCTCGCGGGACATTTCCAAACAAGCCGCCAGCCTTTCCACAGTCAGCGGAACGCCCTTTTCGGTGGCGATGGCTTCGGCCTCGGCGATCGCGTCTTTTACGCGCCGCAGACTGCGGATGATGGGGATGGACATAGACGAAAACCTCCTTTCAATTCGGTTATACCACAAGCGGTAACTGCAAAGTGCATACGAAGCAACTGCTAACACACTGCAAAGTACCTGCAAACTGCCTGCAACAAATAAAAAAACACCCCGTGCAACCGTTGTTGCACGGGGTGTTTTTGATGAAATTTAGATAGCCTTGCCGTCGTTCTCGCCGAAGTACACGTCGTACCATGTCAGGAACATGTAAAGCGTCCATACTTTACGGCTGTTATCCGCTTTGCCGGCGCGATGCTCGTCCAGCAACCGAACGAGTTCTTCCGTATGGAAGAAGTTTTGCGCCGTTATGGAGGTGAACGCGGCTTTCACGCGATCGTAATGCTCTTGCTTTTTGAGCCAGATGCGGACCGGCACGGGGAAGCCGAGCTTCGGCTTGGCGGTTGCCTCCTCCGGCAGATGCCGCGCCGCTGCGCGACGGAGCGCATACTTGGTGGTACCGCCGGCCAAGCGATGCTTGACCGGAATGCGCGAAGCAACCGCAAACACCTCTTTATCCAGGAACGGCACGCGAAGTTCCAGCGAATGCGCCATACTCATGCGGTCGGCCTTTAGCAAAATATCGCCGATCAGCCAGCGGTGAATATCCACCAACTGCATCTGTGTCACCGGATCGTGTGCGGCGTTTTTCTCGTAGAGCGAGGCGTTGACCGCGGTCGGATCGGTGGGGGTGACGTTTTTGAGAAGACGGGACTTTTCCTTTTTGTCAAACATAAAGGCGTTGCCGATAAAACGCTCGGGCAGACTCTTGGCACCGCGGATGACAAAGGACTTGCCTTTAAAGTTAAAGGGGATAGCCTTTACAGCGACCGCCAACGCCTTGCGGAGAAACAGGGGGAGTTTTTGGTATCCGGCAAGCGAATACGGCTCGTGATAAATGCGGTATCCGCCGAACAACTCGTCCGATCCCTCACCCGACAGCACGACTTTCACTTGCTCGGCCGCCAATTTGCAGACAAACCACAGCGCAATGCAGGCTGGATCGGCCAGTGGCTGATCCAAATGGTACTGTACCTTGGGCAACGCGTCCCAATATTCCTCCTCAGTAATGAGGTGCGTAAAATGCTCCACGCCGACCGCCTCGGCGGTCTTGGCGGCAAAGATGCTTTCGTTGTAATGCTCGCCGTTGTCAACGCCGACGGTAAACGCCTTTTGACCGGTGAAATACGAGGCGACAAACGCCGAGTCCACGCCGCTGGAAAGGAAGCAGCCGACCGGTACGTCGCTGATGCGGTGTGCCGCCACCGAATCGGTAAACGCCTTGTCAATGGCATCGACGGCTTCCTCCTCGGTCATGCGATCGTCCGGCGTGAAGGTGGCTTCCCAATATCGCTGAATAGCGATTTCGCCGTTTTTGACGGTCATATAATGCGCCGGCGGCAGACATTTCACGCCCTTGAAGAAGGTATCATCCGGCAAAGAATATTGATACGACAGATAATGGTCAAGTGCCTGTTCGTTGAATTCCTTGACGAAATGCGGATGCTCCAGCAGACATTTGATCTCGGAGGCATAGAGCAGATCGCCCTCGGCGCTTTGGTAATAGTACAGCGGCTTGATGCCAAAATAATCGCGCGCAATGAACAAGTCGCCCGTGCGTGTGTCGCAGATGGCAAAGCCAAACATACCGCGCAGACGCGGGAGCATATCGGCACCCCATTGCTCGTACGCGTGTACCAGCACCTCGGTATCGCTTTCGGTGGCGAACACGTGACCGGCAGACTGCAATTCCTTGCGAAGCTCGCGGTAGTTGTAGATCTCGCCGTTAAAGGTGACGACCAAAGATTTATCCTCGTTATAGATCGGCTGATGTCCGGCATCCAGATCGATGATGCTCAATCGGCGAAAGCCCATCGTCACCGATTCGCCGCAATAAAAGCCGTCCGAATCGGGTCCGCGATGAGTAATACGCTCAGCCATCGACCGGATCACCGTCTCGCGATCGACGATTTGACCGGTAAAACCGCAAATTCCACACATAGGCAGATCCCTGCTTTCTTCCATAATCGAATTTATTATACCGCAAACCCCGTCGCTTGTCCAGTTGTTCGCAAAATTTTCTGCTCTTGATTTTTAGGTGAAGTATGACTATAATGTATACAGATTTATAAATGCGGAGGGTCTTATGGCAACAGCGTGTGAATGGAAAGAAAAATTAACCGCCGGTGAGTGTGATCGCTCGCTGGCTTACCTGTACGGCGAGGATGCCGTTGCGTCGGCGCGTGAACGGTATATCCGCGCGGTCGACGGCTACGTAGCTGCGTTTGGCGAACCGCACGATCTGCACCTGTTTTCCGCTCCCGGACGCACCGAGATCGGCGGCAACCATACCGATCACAACCGCGGTCGCACGTTGGCGGCGGCAGTGAATATGGATATCGTCGCGGCGGTGGAAGCCACCGACGGCGATATGGTGGTGCAGTCGGAGGGGTATCCGCTTGACCGTGTGTCGACGACGGCGTTGGATCCCGTTTCGGAAGAAACCGGTCGCTCGGCGGCTCTGATCCGCGGCTTGGCCGCGCGTTTTGCGCAGAATGGCTGGGGTTTCGGCGGTTTTAACGCCTATACGGTTTCGTCCGTTCCCAAGGGATCGGGCTTGTCCTCCTCGGCGGCCTACGAGGTCCTGCTGGCGACGGTACTCAATGCGTTGTATAACGGCGGCAAATTGCCGGACGTGGAGCTGGCGAAGGCTTCCCAATTTGCAGAGAGCGCGTATTTCGGCAAGCCGTGCGGTCTGCTCGACCAGACGGCGGCGGCGGTCGGCGGGATCGTCGCGTTGGATTTTGCCGATCCGGAAAACCCGATCGTGACGCGTCCGGCGGTGGATTTCGACCGTTTTGGTTTAACGCTGTGCGTGGTGGACGCGCACGCCGACCACGCGGATCTGACCGATGAATATGCGGCCATTCCGGCCGAGATGAAGGCGGTTGCCGCCAAACTTGGTGTCACGTACTTGCGTGAAACGTCGGCGGAGGCCTTGCTGGACAAGCTGGCACCGATCCGTGCAGAGTGCGGCGACCGCGCGGTGCTGCGCGCGTTGCATTTCTTTGCAGAGGATGCGCGCGTACCGCAACAGGTGGCGGCGCTGGAAGCCGGCGACGGGGCGGCGTTTTTGGCGTTGGTGAAGGAATCCGGTCATTCGTCGTTTGAGTATCTGCAAAACGTGTATCCGTCCAAAACACCGGCGGCGCAGGCGTTGTCGTTGGCGCTGTGTCTGGCACAGCGGGAACTCGGCGAAAGCGGCGCGTGGCGCGTACACGGCGGTGGCTTTGGCGGCACGATCTTGTGCTTTGTGCCGACTGAGCAGGTGTGCGATTTCACCGAAAAAATGGAGCGTGTTTTCGGCAAAGACAGTTGCCGCCCTCTGCGCATTCGTCCGGTTGGCGGTGCGGAGCTGACGGCAGACGGGATGTGAGAGTATGAAAATTCACGATATTTCCAAAGGACTGCTGTCCTCGCCGGTTTACCCCGGCGATCCGATGCCGGAGCTGCGGCAACTGCGGCAAATGGCGTTCGGGGACGAATATAATCTGTCCGAGCTGACGATGTGCGTTCACAGCGGCACACATCTGGATGCGCCGCTTCATTTTCTGCCGGACGGTGCGGATGTAACGGCGCTTCCGCTGGCAGATGTGATCGGCGAATGCACGGTGGTAGAACTGGACGGCCCGATCCTCGGCGCCGATGCCGAGGAACTGCTGCCGCGTATTCGCGACGGCCGCTTGCTCATCAAGGGAGATGCGTGGCTGACGCCGTCGGCGGCGTTTGTGCTCTCGGAACTGAAATTGATCGGCAGTGAGTTGGCGTCGGTTGCGCCGCCGGAGGTGGTGGCGTCGGTCCACCGCCAGTTGCTGGGCGAGGGTACGCTGCTTTTGGAGAATTTGGATCTTTCCGCCGTACCGGCAGGCACGTATTTTCTGGTGGCGGCTCCCATCAAGATCGAGGGAGCGGAGGGCGCACCCGTTCGTGCGTTTTTGTTTGAAAAAGAAACTTGGTAAAACCCCTTGCAATTTGTCGAACGGTGTGGTATAATCCAAAACGCAACAATTTCATAACCAATTCTTATCAAGAGTGACGGAGGGAACAGGCCCTACGATGTCCGGCAACCTGCCGCGTATGCGGCAAGGTGCTAAATCCTGCGGGTAACACCGAAAGATGAGTGGCGAAAGACCAACGCTGTCGGGGTTCCGACAGCGTTTTTTATTTAGGCTTTTACGAGTAGGAGGAAAGAAAAATGGCGAAGCATGTATTTACGTCCGAATCGGTGACCGAAGGTCATCCCGATAAAGTTTGCGATCAGATTTCCGATGCGGTGCTGGATGCGATTCTGGCGCAGGATCCCACGGCACACGTCGCGTGTGAGACCATTGCCACCACCGGTATGGTGCTGGTGATGGGAGAGATCACCACGACGGCGTCGGTGGATATTCCGTCCATCGCGCGCGGTGTGGTGTGCGACATCGGTTACGACGACGCATCCATGTGCTTTGACGGCAAATCCTGTGCGGTGTTGACGGCGATCGACGAGCAGTCGCCGGATATCGCGATGGGCGTCAACAACGCGATGGAAGCGCGCGACGGTGGCGAGACCGACTACGATCGCATCGGTGCCGGCGATCAGGGTATGATGTTCGGCTATGCGTGCGACGAGACACCGGAGCTGATGCCGCTGCCGATCGCGCTGGCGCAGAAACTGGCCAAGCAGTTGACGGCGGTGCGTAAGGATGGCACGCTCGATTATCTCCGTCCGGACGGCAAAACGCAGGTGACGGTGGAATATGATGAAGCCGGCGCGCCGGTGCGCGTGGATACGGTGGTCGTGTCTACCCAGCACAGCGATACGGTGGAGCTGGATACCATCCGCCGCGATCTAATCGAAAAGGTGATCAAACCGATCATTCCGGCAGAATTGCTGGATACCGATACACGCGTGCTGGTCAACCCGACCGGTCGTTTCGTGGTCGGCGGTCCGCACGGCGATAGCGGCTTGACCGGTCGTAAGATCATCGTGGATACCTACGGCGGCTACGCCTGCCACGGCGGCGGTGCGTTCTCCGGCAAGGATCCCACGAAGGTGGATCGCTCGGCGGCGTATATGGCACGATATGCGGCCAAGAATTTGGTGGCCGCCGGCTTGGCGAAGCGTTGCGAGGTGCAGCTGGCGTACGCCATCGGCGTGGCCAATCCGGTGTCGGTACGCGTCGATACCGAGGGAACCGGCACGGTTTCGGACGATAAGCTGGCCGAGGCGCTGGTACGGGTGTTTGATTTCCGTCCGGCCGCCATTATCGATACGCTGGAATTGCAAAAGCCGATCTATCGCCGTTTGGCGGCTTACGGTCATATGGGCCGTGAGGATCTCGGTGTGGCATGGGAAAAGACCGATCGCTGTGAATCGTTAATTCAAGCGGTTTCGGCGCTGTAATTGGTCGTTTGCACGATTTGGGCGGAAAATTTCCGCCCTTTTTGTGGTATTCGACAAACCGTCTGAAAGTTTGCAAAAAAGGCTTGCAACCACCGATAAAGTGTGTTATAGTGTATTTCATAGCAATACACTTGTGTGCGAGTGGCGGACATTTTCGGAAAGGAGACGGTTTTGTGAGCACACCGCAATGGGTGCTGGTGGATACGGCGGTGCTGCCGGAGGTTTTCAGTCGCGTACTGGAAGCACAGGCATATCTGGCGGCAGGGCAGGCGGCTACCGCGGCGGAAGCGGCGCGAATGGCCGGCATTTCCCGAAGCGCATATTATAAATATAAGGATGCGGTGCAAGCATACCGTGCCGCCCAACCGGAGCAGCTGCTTACCGTGCATTTGTTGTTGCGGGATAAGCCGGGCGTTTTGTCGGCGGTGCTGACGGCGTTTGCCGATAGCGGTGCTAACATTTTGACGGTCAACCAAAACATTCCGTCTGAGGGGCGCGCATCGGTTTCGGTGTCGGCGCGAACCGAGCATCTCACGCTGCCGGTTGAGCAATTTTTGCAGGCGTTGCGCGGCTTGACGGGCGTTGAAAAGATCACGCGTACCGAGATCGGTACAACAGCATAAGAAGAGAGAGGAACATACAGTATGGTTAAGATTGCAATTTTGGGTTACGGAACCGTCGGCTCCGGCGTGGCGGAGGTGCTGACCTGCAACGCAGACAGCATCGCGCAGAAGGCCGGTCAGCCCATCGAAGTGGCCCGAATTTTGGATATTCGCGATTTTCCGCAAGATCCGCTGTGGCCGAAATTCACCAAGGATTTCGAGGACATCGTAAACGATCCGGAAATCTCTATCGTGGTGGAAACAATGGGCGGCCTTAAGTTTGCGTATCCGTTTGTCAAGGCGTGCTTGGAAAACGGCAAGAGCGTGGTGACCTCCAATAAAGAATTGGTGGCCGCCAAGGGCGACGAACTGTTGGAGATTGCGCGCAAAAACAACCTCAATTTCTTGTTTGAGGCAAGTGTGGGTGGCGGCATTCCGATTCTGCGTCCGCTGGATCAGTGTCTGGCGGCCAACGAGGTGACCGAGATCGCCGGCATTTTGAACGGCACCACCAACTTTATGCTCACCAAGATGATCGAAGAGGATATGTCCTTTGACGACGCGCTGGCGTTGGCACAGGAACTCGGCTATGCCGAGCGTGATCCGTCTGCCGATGTCGACGGCGCGGATGCTTGCCGCAAGACTTGTATTTTGGCGTCGCTCGCGTTTGGCCGTCACGTGTTTCCTGAGCAGGTGGTTACGGAGGGCATTCGCCACATCACGCTGGACGATGTGGATGCGGCGTCTGCTGCCGGTGGCGTGATCAAGCTGATCGGCCGTACCCGTCGCGAGGGGGATAAGGTATATGCGTTTGTGGCGCCGACGGTGGTGCCCAAGACCAGCTTGATCGCCGACGTCCGCGATGTGTTTAATGGAATTCTGGTGCGCGGAAATGCGATCGGCGATGTGGTATTCTATGGCCGCGGTGCGGGTAAACTACCCACAGCATCGGCTGTCGTGGCGGATGTGATCGACGAGGTCAAACACCTGTCTGCGCGCAAATTCCTGTACTGGGAGAAAGGCGCGGAAGACTACGTGTTGGCGCAGCACGATTTTGAGACCGCGTGGTTGGTGCGCCTGACTGCTGCGGATAAAACGGCTGCCAAGGCTGAGCTGAACGCTGCGTTTGGCGAGGTCAAGGAGCTTTCTCGTTCCCGTGCGGCGGCGGACGAACTGCTGGTGATCACGCCGGTTTTGCCGGAGATTCAAACGACGACGAAGCTGGGCGCTTTGCAATCGTCGACCGTTGTCAGTACGCTTCGCGTGGCAGACTTTGACTGATGTAACCCATTCCTAAGGAGGATCCGAATATGTTGATAGTACAAAAATTCGGCGGTAGCTCCGTGGCAGATGCCGAGCGCGTGATGAACGTCGCTCGCATTGTCACCGACAAATACCGCGAAGGCAACGAGATGGTTGTTGTGGTATCGGCTCAGGGCGATACGACCGACGATCTCATCGAAAAAGCGAAAGAGATCAACCCCAACGGCGGCAAGCGTGAAATGGATATGCTGCTCGCGGCCGGTGAGCAGATCTCGATCTCGCTGTTGGCTATGGCCATCGAAAAGCTGGGATATCCGGCGATTTCGTTGCTCGGCTGGCAGGCGGGCTTCCGCACTTCGTCCAAGCACGGTTCTGCCCGCATTCATCGGGTAGATTCCGACCGTATCCGCAAAGAACTGGATCAGAAAAAGATCGTGATTGTCGCCGGTTTCCAAGGACTGGATAAGTATGAGGATATGACGACGCTCGGTCGTGGTGGCTCGGATACGAGCGCAGTGGCGATTGCTGCGTCGATGCACGCGGATCTTTGCCAGATCTACACCGACGTAGAGGGCGTATACACCGCCGATCCGCGTAAAATTCCGGGTGCGAAAAAGTTAGACGAGATCACCTACGACGAGATGCTGGAATTGGCTACGCTCGGCGCGCAGGTGTTAAACAATCGCTCGGTCGAGATGGCGAAGAAGTACGGCGTGGAACTTGAAGTTATTTCGAGCTTTACCAATCGTCCGGGCACCAAAGTTAAGGAGGTCACTGATATGGAAAAAATGTTGATAAAGAGCGTGGCGAAGGATACCGATATCGCCCGTATTGTTGTAATGGGTGTGCCGGATGAGCCGGGCATGGCGTTTAAGCTGTTCTCTCGCGTAGCAAACGCGCACATCAATGTGGATATCATTTTGCAGTCTGTCGGCCGTGACGGCACCAAGGACATTTCCTTTACCGTGCCGAAGAAGGATGGCGAGGCGGCGGTAGCGGCTCTGCGCGATTACTGCGATGCCGTGGGCGCGTTGGAACTGTCTGCTCGTACGGACGTGGCCAAGGTGTCGGTTGTCGGCGCCGGTATGGAAACGCACGAGGGTGTGGCGGCTAAAATGTTCGAGGCGCTGTCGGATGCCAACATCAACATTCGTATGATCTCCACCTCGGAGATCAAGATCTCGGTGCTGATCGATGCCGAGGACGCCGATCGCGCGGTGGCGGCTGTTCACGCGAAATTCTTCGAATAATTTCGTTACACGAAACACCGGAGGGAAGAATTCTCTCCGGTGTTTTTATCAAAAAACGGAAATTTCACCGTTTTTAGAAGCAAGGGGTAGTTTATGGAAATTCTGTTTGAGGACGATCGACTGTGGATTTGTGTAAAGCCGGTGGGCTTGTCGTCCGAGGAGGCCGAGGGGAAAGATAGCGTGCCGGCTGAACTTCGAAAAATGGGTGCCACCTATGTCGGCGTGGTGCATCGACTGGATGTGGTGACCGGCGGCGTGATGGTTTTGGCCAAAAATCCGGAGTCGGCGGCACGCCTGTCGACAGAATTTTCCGAAGGAAAAACGGAGAAAATCTATCTGGCGGTTGTGGAGGGGAAACCCGAAAAACCGCATGAAACCTGGAAAGATTTGCTT
This sequence comes from Clostridia bacterium, assembly GCA_017414965.1. Classification (GTDB taxonomy): domain Bacteria; phylum Bacillota; class Clostridia; order Oscillospirales; family Acutalibacteraceae; genus RGIG426. The sequence goes on along the minus strand of JAFQJL010000025.1, from coordinate 2,053 downwards.
TTCTTTGATCGAAAAAAGGGAAAAAGCTACGTTGTAGATCGTGCGCGAAAGGGCACGAAAGAGGCGGCTTTGGATTATGAAGTGCTGCAATCGGTCGAAACGCCGAAGGGTGTTCGCACGTTAGTAAAAGTGCGATTACACACCGGCCGTACCCATCAAATTCGGGTGCAATTCGCTTCCCGAAAACTACCCCTTTGCGGCGATGGACGATATGGTGGACGTGATAACGGGTGCTCGCCGGCGCTGTGGTGTCACCAACTTTCTGTGCTGGATGTAAAGGGCGCATCCTTGCCTCCCAAAACCTACCCATGGTCGTTGTTCGCACTATAAAACATTTCCCAAATACTACCACCAAACACCGAAAACAGGGGCGTTTTCGGTGTTTCTTTTTTTATCTGTCCGATTCTGCAAAAAAAGCGCCAAATTCCTATGGTTTTGGCTTCCCAAAATCGACGCTTCTATATATAAATAGGTTTATCATTAAAAATTTTTAATAATTTAAGGTGAAAATCTTGCCGAAAAGGTTGACAAATCGGCAAACAAGTAGTATAATGTATGAAACCGGTTTCATAAGTAGTTTCACCAGTTTTTTCATAGTTGAAGCCGATATTGTTTGTTATAATGCCGAATCGGGCATATGTGACAGTACACACACCGACCAATAAACGGCCGGATATCCGCAGATGTCTTGTTTGATAGCAGAAAAAGGAGTGGTTGTGTTGAAGTATTCGAAGAAAACACCGATGTTCACCGGCAGACAGATTGTCGCTTTTTTGGCGGCGACGATTATGCTGTTCTCCTGCTTTGGTGTGCTGGGCGTTGCCGAGCGTACCTCGCCGGTTCAAAACGGCGACTTTGAGCAGGTCGACAGTCTGGCTTTGCCGGTCGGTTGGCTGTTGATGCCGGAGGGTGCGTCGGTTTCTGCCGAGCACAAGACGGTCAATGGCACCGATGGGGGCTGGATGCGCCTGCCGGCATCGGATGCATTGGCTGCTGTGCAGACGCACGCAGACTATCTCATTGAGGTGGAGCCTTCCACGACCTATGAGCTGCGTTACGAGGCGTTTGCAACCGGCGAGTTGATTCCGCTTGTCCTTCAATATCAGGCGGATGGCACCGGTTGTTCGGCGGGTGATATTGAGATCGCCGCCGGTATCGTGACCGATACGGCGGATTGGACCGACAAGAAGGTCACCTTCCGCACCTCTGAGGACGCGGCGTGGATCGCGTTGCGTTTCGATGCCACCAGAGGCGAAGCCGGCGTGGATAACGTCGATTTGTTTGGCGGTGTTTATTCCGAGCAAACCGCGGAGAACGCGGAGCTGCAAAACGTGGTGTACGGCTCGGCGGTCGTGGCTGACCACAACGCTCCCAATCTGCCGGCCGGTGCGACCAACTTGGTGCAGAACGGCGATTTTGCGAACAACTCCGTGTGGGCGCTCAATAACGACGCCGGCTCGGCTTCCATCGCCGATGGTATGGCGAAACTGACCGTCAGCGGCTCGACCGGTATCGATCAGTCCATTAACGTAGAAGCCGGCAAGACCTACGTGATCTCGTTCTACACGTGGGTGACGTCTGCGACGAATATGAAGACGGCCATCCAGCTCAACGGCGCCGGCTTGAACTGGGCGCTGAATCACAGCGACGGTTACAACCGCGTGACCAATGGTTGGCAGGAGAACACCTATACCATCACGCCGACGGCGTCCGGCAGCCTGTGGTTCCGCATCCGTTGCGCGTGGGGCGGTGTTGGCGAGTTCTACGTGGACGACGTGGTGATCTACTGCGTCGATGACATCCCGGTCGTTCCGACCGATCACAACGCTCCCAATCTGCCGGCCGGTGCGACCAACTTGGTGCAGAACGGCGATTTTGCGAACAATTCCGTGTGGGCGCTCAATAACGACGCCGGCTCGGCTTCCATCGCCGACGGTATGGCGAAACTGACCGTCAGCGGCTCGACCGGTATCGATCAGTCCATTAACGTAGAAGCCGGCAAGACCTACGTGATCTCGTTCTACACGTGGGTGACGTCTGCGACGAATATGAA
>JAFQJL010000024.1 GCA_017414965.1 Clostridia bacterium | reverse complement strand
TAGCAAGTTCATATATAGCCCGTGAAATATTCACACCGGTATAAAAACAAAGCTTCACATTTGCGGAAATGCGCGGGTTTATTTCAATCACTTTGATTTTCCCATCGCGCGGATCTTCGATCAAATCCAAATCGGCATATCCAACCCATCCAATAGCACTCAGCAGTTTTTCACACTCTTCAATTAACGCATCGTGTTTGACTGTTTGAATACAAGTGGCAGCCCCACCATCTAACGGAAACCAACGACGTTTAATAGACGAAACACCAATCGCACACCGACTTTCAGCATCCATCACCATATGGACATTATACTGTAGTCCACCAGGACAAACATATTCCTGAACAAACAATTCCCCGTTTTCGCCATCGTACTGATCCATCACACGTTTAAGATGATGCTTTGACTCTATGATACTAAAGCCAATCGAGCCACAGGCTGTTTTAGGTTTAACAACCACCGGATACTGTAATTCACCGGTTTCCATATCCTTAACTGGATCGGTCGTAAATAACGTTTTAGGCGCAGGAATTTTGTTCTCCGCGCACACCCCCATCGTATTGAGTTTGTTAATCGCTAAGTCGAAAACCGGTTTATCGTTAACTGCAATGTAAGCAAATTGTTTAAGATATTCCTTGTTTTCCGCCAAATAGATGGCCGAATAATCGGTCATCGGAACAACAATATCGTACTCTCCACTTTCAATTAACTCGATTGCGAGAGCACACTGTTTTTCGTAATTTTCTTTTCCGCAATCAAAAAGGATCTTATGATCCGGATACTTAGACGCAAAACCTACATCCAATTTCGAGTAACACACAACCGTCACTTCACAACCGATATCCTTAAACCCTTTGGTCATCGGTAACGTCTGACGTGCGTAACCGTCCAGAATCAGAATATGTTTTTTCTCCATGATTCACCTCATCGCACAATTCACGAAATGTACAAAACTCAAATCCATTCTCAGACAGCATCGCAATCAGTTCGTCAATCCGATTTTCCACTTTCCCCAAACCTCTGCGAGCACGAATGTTCGTTAAGAAATTGGTATCCGCCACAGGCGGCATATTGCGTCGCGAAAGTTCAAACGGATGAATATATAGCGTATAGGTCTCCGCTTGCTTTATATGGGATTTCAACAACGGTTTCATCACGGGTGACCACGGCAATAAACGAATCCATCCGCCGCCGGAAACCGCAATGTTCTTTCCTAAAACCTTTTGAGTGGACAACGCAAACTCCGTCATACCTTCTTTGGTATAAATCCCTTGCCGTGGTTGTTGAAACGACGACAAATCCAGTTCTCCATAAAGAGAGTGACCTCTCACATCCATTCGACTGGAACTATATCGGAAGCCAACTTCCTGTACGATTCTATATCGTTCATCATCAATACCGTAACAAGGCGCCCGATATCCAATCACTTCTTTGCCGATCAAATTTTCCAAAACCATCTTCGCTTCGGTGATCTCCTCTCGGAACTGTTCCGGCGAAAGATCTAACGGGCGAATATGCGTCTTCCCGTGGCAAGCAATCTCGTGTCCGCACGAAGCGGCGTACAAAATTTGCTCCTTCGCAATCTCCGACAACTCACTCAGAACAAAAAAGGTCGTCTTGATGTTGTGTTTATTCAACTGATCGACATAGTTGGTAAAGCCGTCAAGCATCGAATAGTTGGTATCCGCTTTCCCCAAAAAATAATAGAGATGATACCAATCTTCCACATCCATTGACAAGACCGCGCGTTTTTGAATATCACTCATTTTTCAGCATATTCCTTTTCTTGGTTTAGGGTGTTCGTCCCGCCTTCGACAACGCCGTCGCGACGGAGAACTCTTAAAACAGTCCCGATAAAACATTGACAATCGAACCAAAAACTCATTCGCTGAACGTATTCTCCGTCGTATTTCGCTTTGACGGCAATCTCCAATTCATCGCGACCGTTGATCTGTGCCCAACCGGTTAAACCGGGAACAACATCGTTGGCGCCGTACTTGTCACGTTCCTCAACTAGGTCGTCTTGGTTCCACAGCGCCGGTCGAGGCCCGATAACAGACATCTGTCCCACAAAAATATTGAATATCTGCGGCAGTTCGTCCAAGCTCGTCTTCCGCAAAAAAGCACCCACCTTGGTTATGTATTGTTCCGGATTTTCCAACAGGTGCGTCGGCACATCGTGCGGAGTATCAACTTTCATCGTGCGGAACTTGAGAATGTAAAAAATCTTCTTATGTAACCCGATTCTCTTTTGTGTAAAAAACACCGGACCGGGATCCGAAATGTAGATAGCCGCCGAGATGATAACCCAAAAAGGCGTTAGCATCAAAATAGCCGCCGTAGACAAAAGCACATCGAGCAGCCGTTTTATGAAATGCCGATACATATTTCCCATCTCCAAACTCACTAAAATCGCAATAGTTTTCTAATTAAGAAATTACAATATAATATACCAAGGATAATTATATAATTTCTGCACACATTTGTCAATAGAAAAAGGCGTTGAATCGTGCGGATGTGACGAAAAAATCGTTGCATTTTTTTGAGATAGCGTGTATAATAGTTTCACCTTAGGAAAGGGGTGCTTTTATGTCGAATATTTGGCACGATATTTCGCCCAAACGGATCGCGCCGGAGGATTTTGTGTGCGTAGTAGAGATCTCAAAGGGCAGCAAAAAGAAGTACGAATTGGACAAGGAGACCGGGTACATTATGCTGGATCGCATTCTGTATACCTCTACTCACTACCCCTCCAATTACGGCTTTATCCCCCGCACGTACGGCGACGATCAGGATCCGCTGGACGTGCTTCTCCTCTGCTCCGAGCCGCTGGAGCCGATGTCGCTGGTGCGCGCCTACCCCATCGGCGTCATTTCTATGATCGACAACGGCCGTAGCGATGAGAAAATCATCGCCATTCCGTTTAACGATCCCACCTACAACCAGTACACCGACATCGACCAACTACCCAAGCATATTTTCGATGAAATGAAGCATTTCTTCTCGGTTTACAAAAACCTCGAGCACAAGGACACCGCAGTCGACGAGGTGCAAGGTCGCGACGAGGCGTTGAACGTCATCGCTGCCGCCATCGATAGTTACATCGAACATTTCTGCAAATAAAAAAGACCCCTCAACCGATTTTCGGTTAAGGGGTCTTTTTTACATATTCGCGTAGGTGGTTATCAAGTGCTTGAGCATCTCGACGCAGAGATCCATTTCCTCCACGCACGCATACTCCGTGCGGCTGTGGAATCGATGGCTGCCGGTGCCGAGATTGGGGCACGGCAAGCCTTTAAATGAGAGCTGTGCGCCGTCGGTGCCGCCACGAATCGGCTTGGTGATCGGTTCGCGACCACACGCTCGCACCGCCTCGTTTGCGGCATCGATCAAATAGCGATGATCGGCGATGATCTCGGCCATATTTCGATAGCTATCAACGATGTCGACTGACACGATTTCCGCGCCGTAACGCGCATTTAGCGCTTTTGCCGCCGTTTTCATGGCGGATTTTTTCTGTTCCAATTTCTCCGCGTCGTGATCGCGCAAAATATAGGAAAGCGTAGCACTATCCACCGTTCCGGACTGCTCCGTCAGATGATAAAATCCTTCGTATCCTTCGGTAGTTTCCGGTCGTTCCTCCGGTGAGAAAAATCCGTCAAATTCCATCGCTACGCGCAAAGCATTGATCATCGTTCCCTTGGCATCGCCCGGGTGGGTGTTGCGCCCCCGGATCGTCACGGTCGCCGCAGCGGCGTTGAAATTTTCATACTCCACTTCGCCAAACGCGCCGCCGTCCAGTGTATAGGCGGCGGTCGCACCGAAGCGTGCCACATCAAACCGGTCCGCCCCGCGACCGATCTCCTCGTCCGGCGTAAAAGCAACCGCAATGCGACCGTGCCGAAGTTCCGGATGTTGCTGTAATTCCTCCGCCAACGTCATAATCGCCGCAATACCTGCCTTGTCGTCTGCACCGAGCAACGTGTTGCCGTCGGTAACCACCAAGTGCTTGCCGACATACGCCGGCTCGACCGACACCGCAGTGCCGTTTTTCAGCGTAACAACGGGCTTTTCGCAATAAATCACCGATGCATTCATCGGCGATGCCGGTACATCCGAAACGGTGTCCAAATGCGCGATCAATCCAATTACCAATCCGCCTTCTCCCACGTTAGACGGGATGGCGCCGTACACGTACGCATGCTCGTCGACCTCGACGTCCACCATCCCGAGCGCTCGCATTTCCTCCGCAAGAGCCAACGCAAACACACGCTGCCCTTCGGTGCTGGGACAATTCTCCGACAACGGATCGGACGCCGTATGATAGCCTGCATATTTCAGCAAGCGTTCAAACGCTCTCATTTCAGACGCTCCTCTCGCAACAAACGGCGCGTTTCCGCAAAGACAGCATCCTCCCCTTTTTCCGCCAACAAGGTCAGCAGACGTTCCAGTAGATCGGATGTTTTGGGGTGGATGATGCGGCGATCCTTGCCGCCCATAAAATAAACAAGCGCACTTTTGTCGGTATAGGCATCGCCCTGATAGATCTTGCTGGCGGCCATTCGGTCGCACAGCATCTCAATCACGTAACGAAGCGGCATCTCGACCGGCTCCACACGCCGTGTTTCGGGATTATAATCCGTCCAATACTCAAAGTGATGCTTGTTGCGCCCTTTGTGGTGCATCCACGCCAGAGAATGCCCGTTTTCGCGGCGCTCGATGTCGTTTGGGCTCCGCGTACCGGCGTAGTATTTGGCGCCGGCAACAAACTCCGACGGGCTGTATTTCGAGAGATCGTGGAACAATCCTTGCCAACCGATGCCCGCACGGAAACAATGCGCGATCACCGCGTGTCGATGCCGCGTGATCGTGCGAAAATGTTGCCACGGCTTCGCCATTTCGCCACTCTCCTTCTTAATAACCGATGTTCTCCTTGGTGTACCGTTCCGGCACAAAATCCGCAATATCAAACGTAACCGGCGGCAGTTTCAGCTCCTTGCAAATAAGCGTTAACACCTGACCGCCAATTTGTTCGGTGCCGGCGTCGGTATAATAATGCACCGCATCCGAATGCGCCGATTCCGGCAGCGCCAAGCTGATCGGATATAGGTCATCGATCACCGTGTCGGTATCTGCCAATGCGTTGAGCGCGATCCGATTATACCGCGCAATCGTGCTGTTGTGACGACGAAAATCCGCCGTACATTTGTCCTCCAACACAGCCGTGGAGGTAGCAAACACCATTTTGGCTTTCGGGAACAGCATCCGCAGTCGCTTATCGATGCGCCGAATGGCGTTTTCGTAGTATTCGGGGGTGCTCATCGGTTCGTCGCCGAACAGCTCCAGCATATCCCACAAACCGGCGTTCCAATGCACCAGATCCGCATCCTCCGGCCAATTGCCGGCCTGCTTCCACTCATGCGCATACCGCAAAACGTACTCGGCAAACCGGCAGTTCTCCTCCGGATAGTATACCTCCGCCACATCGTGCAAGGCATCCTTGATATATTTATCGTATCCCATACGAATGGAATCTCCGATTAAAATGATTTTTTTCATTGGTTTTTCCTCCTCGTTGCTATTATTTCTTGGACACATAACCCACAATTCCCACAATACCCAAAACAACATAAGCAACAGCAAGAATAAGCGTTAAGATCCACTTCGTCATATTTTCGCCATTCAATCCCAGAACAACAAAGGCCACAATAGCCAAAATCCCTATGACCAATTGAAATATCGATACAATGAAATTGACTTTACTTCTCACGTCACATCCTCCGTCAGACAGTCTTTCATCAATAATGCTGCTGTTTCGACAATTGTCACTTTAGGCAGAGCGTCTACTAACGAATGAGTTTATTAAAACCAATACTCTTTCATCTTCGACAGAAACTCTTTTGTCATAGGGAAGCCTGAACTTTCTCCTATGACAGAATCAACATCACAATAAGGACAAATTGCCGTTCCATCTGTATCTTCAATCCAGTCTGTTATTTCCTTTGGGTCAAAAATCTTCAAACAAAAGAAGCAACCGCACTTTTGGTCATTCAACAATTCTTTTTTGTGGTTGGAACAAAATTTATGTGCTTCGATAATTCTATTATCTTCCAACTCTTGCCCCCCCTAATGCAAAATTGTATGTCAGACTACTGTTCTTGTGATGCCTTCAAATCGTTTGTATGAACAGAAATGCGGACATAATCGTCGGCCTTTTCCCTACTCAAAAGAGCTACCGTTTCGCAATGCGCGGTGCGTGGGAACATATCCACCGGCACGATCTCCGCAGGAACGTACCCGTATTCCTTCAGGCGAGCCAGATCGCGCGCCAAGGTCGCCGGATTGCAGGAAATGTACACCAGCCGATCGGGCGACATCCGCGCCACCGTCCGAAGCAACTGCTCGTCGCAGCCTTTGCGCGGCGGATCGACCACCACAACATCCGGTTGGACGCCCTCACTTTCCAATTTTTCCGCCGCTTCAGCAGCATCCCCACACAAAAAACGTGCGTTTTGTATGCCGTTTTCTTTGGCATTTCGGTGCGCATCGGCAATCGCCGCCTCCACGATCTCCACGCCAATCAACGTCTGCACGCGATTCGCCATCGATAAGCCGATGGTACCGGTGCCGCAGTAGAGATCGAGCAAGGTTTCCCGACCGGTCAACCCCGCCATCTCCGCCGCCAAGCCGTACAACCGCTCGGCCTGCGTGCGGTTGACCTGATAGAAAGACAGCGGAGACAATCGGAATTTCAGACCGCAAAGGATATCGGTAATAGCGTCTTTTCCCCACAAAACAAACGAGTTTTTGCCAAGGATGACGTTGGTTTTCTCGCGGTTTAGGTTGACTTGAATTGACGTCATCCCCTCGATTTTTCGCAGTTCTTCCACCAAACGCTGTGCCTCGGGGATCTTGCCCGAGGTGCACACCAGACACACCATAATTTCGCCGGTCTGTTCGGCGCGGCGGATATAGATATGCCGCACCAGGCCGCGGTGCATCTGTTCGTCGTATGCGGACACTCCGGCAGCCTGCATCCAAGCCTCTACGATGCGCAAGATCTCCGCAAAAACCGGCGGTTGCAAGGCGCAATCGCGACACGGAACAATGCGATGGCTGCGCGGCGCATAAAAGCCGACCGTCGGACCGGATTCGCCGGCGCCGACCGGAAACTGCGCCTTGTTGCGGTAGGCATCCTCCGCCGGCGCACCGACGATCGCCGAAACCGGCGTGTCGAGCTTGCCGATTCGTTTCATACAATCGACCACGTGCGCTTGTTTATAGGACAATTCGGTTTCGTAAGACACATGTCGCCACGCGCAACCGCCGCATTTGCCAAACACCGCACAACCGGTATTTGCCACGCGATCGGCAGACGGCGTCAACAATTCCTCCACACGACCGAATGCATACGTTTTTTCCATCTTGGTGATGCGGCAACGAATGCGGTCGCCCACCGCCGTGTACGGCACAAACACCACCAGACCGGCGAGATTTTCGGCATCGGTATAACGGCCGATGCCGTTTCCGTCAGCCGAGGCGGCCGTGATATCCAGATCGATCATTTGATTTTTGCGCAACACCAAGTTTTCACCTCACACAAACAAACCTGTCACCAAGCAAAGTGACAGGTTTGATTTTTGATAATTATCAGCGACTCTGGGTTTGATCCTTGACCACCACGTCGTGGGCGCCGCCCTCAATGATGGAGACAGAACTGACCAGCGTCAGCTTTGCTTTATCCTGCAGTTCCGGAATGGATAGCGCCCCGCAGTTGCACATCGTGGAGCGCACCTTCGAAAGTGTCAGCGCCACGTTGTCGTGCAACGAACCGGCATACGGCACGTAGCAATCCACGCCTTCTACGAACGAGAGCTTCGCCGCACCGCCCATATCGTAGCGCTGCCAGTTGCGAGCGCGCGCAGAGCCTTCGCCCCAGTACTCTTTCATATAGTTGCCGTTGACCATCACTTTGTTGGTCGGGCTTTCGTCGAAACGCGAGAAATAACGGCCGAGCATACAGAAATCACAGCCCATCGCCAGCGCCAACGTGATGTGGTAATCCAATACGATACCGCCATCCGAGCAGATCGGAACGTAGATACCGGTCTCTTTGAAATATTCGTCGCGCGCCTTGGTAACCTCAATAACCGCCGTTGCCTGACCGCGACCGATACCCTTGGTTTCGCGCGTGATGCAGATCGATCCGCCGCCGATGCCAATCTTGATAAAGTCCGCACCGGCCTCCGCCAAGAAACGGAAACCCTCGCCGTCAACCACGTTGCCGGCACCGACCTTCACGGTGTCGCCGTATTTTTCGCGGATATACGCAATGGTGCGCGCTTGCCACTCGGAGAAGCCTTCGCTGGAATCGATGCACAGCACGTCGACACCCGCCTCGACCAGCGCCGGAACACGCGTTTCGTAGTCACGGGTGTTGATGCCGGCGCCGACGATATAACGCTTATCGGCATCCAGCAGCTCCAACGGATTTTCCTTGTGCTGATCGTAGTCCTTGCGGAACACGAAAGACGACAGCGAGCCGTCTGCTTTCACGATCGGAAGCGCGTTGAGCTTGTGATCCCAAATAATGTCGTTGGCTTCCTTCAGGGACGTTCCCTCCGGCGCGGTAATCAGCTTTTCCAACGGCGTCATAAAGGTTTCGACCTTCTCATCCGGCGACATACGGCTGATGCGATAATCACGGCTGGTAACGATACCCAACAATTTACCGGTGGCTGTGCCGTCTGCGGTAACCGCCACGGTGGAGTGACCCAGACGTTCTTTCAGCTCCAGAACGTCGGCCAGCGTCTGATCCGGACGCAAGTTGGAGTCCGACGTCACGAAACCGGCTTTATAATTCTTAACGCGACGGATCATTTCCGCCTGTTGTTCGACTGTCTGCGATCCGTAAATGAACGACACGCCGCCTTCTTTGGCGAGCGCGATTGCCATTTTATCGTCCGAAACCGCCTGCATGATCGCCGATACCATCGGAATGTTCATCGAGATCGCCGGCTCTTCCACCCCTTTGCGATACTTAACCAGCGGGGTTTTTAACGACACGTTGGCCGGAATGCACTCCGCAGAGGAATAACCGGGCACCAACAGGTACTCAGCAAAAGTGTGCGACGGCTCGCTGTAATAATAGGCCATTTTTAACTCTCCTTGCTTTTTGAAAATGGATAAAACAATCCCACCCGAGCCCTGAAAACCCGGGTGGGACGCAATTTACTCTTCAATTTGGGTATCAACGGGCGCAGTTTCAGCCGCCGCCTCATCAAGTTCTGCATCGCAGTCGTAATCGAAATCGTCCTCATAGCAGCACAGTTCCTGCTTCTTTTTCTTAAAACGCAACAAAACAAGAATCGTCGTCGCCGCGGCAACCAACGCCGCAATCACGACTACCCACAAAAATTTTCCGGTTTTCTTGGATTCCATAGTTGTTCCCTCCATTGCAAAACATACGGATTTTAATTTATTATATCCCGTGCGCGTGACTTTGTCAAGGTTTCGACAGAATTCTTTTATAAATTGTTAACCTTGATTTCTCCGCGCACGATCACCATTTTGATGTTCCAATCCGCATCCACTACCACCAAATCCGCACGCTTACCGACCGCGATCGAGCCGGTTTCGTGATCCACACGGATCGCCTTTGCCGGATTGATGCTTACCGATTTGACTGCTTGCTTAACCGGCACGCCGTAAGAAATGACGTTTTTCAGCTCCTGATGCAAATTCGAGGTAGATGCCGCAATGGTGCCGCTTTCCAAGCGCGCCAAGCCATCGCGAACGAAAATCTTCTGTCCGCCGATCTCATACTCGCCGTCGGGGCAATCGGCGCCCTCGCACGAGTCGCTGACAATGACCGAGTGATCCTCGCCCACCTGCGAAAACGCGATGCGGAGCGCCGCCGGATGAATGTGATGGCCGTCGCAAATCAATTCGCAATAAACATTGTGCGATTTCGCCATATCAAAAGCCGCACCGACCACGCCGGGCTCTCGATGTGCCAGACCGCTTTGGGCGTTGTACAAGTGTGTCACCACACCGGCTCCGGCCTCGATCGCGGATTTCGCCTCGTCGTAGTCAGCTGCAGTATGCGCGATCGCCACCGGACAATACGCCGAAACCTCGCGGATAAATTCTAAGCCGCCCTCACACTCCGGTGCGATATCCACCACGCGAACAATGCCGCCGCACTCGTCATACAGACGGCGGAATTCGTCCTTGTCGGGATTGCGGACGTATGCCGGATTTTGCGCACCACGCTTGGACATCGCAATATACGGCCCTTCCATATTGATGCCCTGCACGTACGCACCGCTGACGTCGTTCATCGTGTCACGAACGTTTGCAAACACGGTTTGCAGCAACTCCAGCGACAAGGTCATCGAGGTCGGGCAGAAAGACGTGACACCGTGCTTGACCAAATTGGCGGACATCGTCTCCAGCGTATCCGGTGCGGCATCACCGACATCGGCGTTGGCGCAGCCGTGAATATGCATATCAATAAATCCAGGCAAAATCGTCATGCCGGTCAGGTCGAAAACCGACTCATTTGCCGCATTTTCCACCATTCCAACTGCCGAAATTCTGTCGGCTTCTGTCAAGATATCTGCCTTTACAGTTTCGAATTCCTCGTTAAAAATGACAGCGTTTTTCAGTAACATAATTCAACCTCTTTTATATGAAAGAATAACTTATTTTTGCCTTAAATTCAACATTTCTCGCGCTGCTGTCAGGCTGGCGTCGGTCACCGACCCGCTGACGATTCGCGCCAATTCTCGTTCGCGCCCGTCGCGATCCAAACCATCGACACGTGTAAAGGTTCTTTCGTTTACAACCTCTTTGCGAATCAATAGGTGGGAATCTGCCTGCGAAGCGATCTGTGCCAGGTGTGTCACGCACAAAATCTGGCGGGAACGGGTATTAGACACCGCCGCCGAACGCAATTTGATGCCTACGCGCTGGGCCGCGTGACCGCTGATGCCGGTATCGATCTCATCAAAGATCAACGTGTCGATTTCATCGGTATCCGCCATAACGGATTTCATCGCCAGCATCACGCGGGACAATTCGCCACCCGATGCGATCTTGGCGATCGAGCGCGGCGGCTCGCCGGGGTTGGAGGAAATCAAGAATTCCACCTTATCCGCACCGTTTACCGTCAGCGCCGTCGGCTCAATGGACACCGCCAGCGTTACACGCGGCATATCCAAAAACTGCAGTTCCTCCTGCACGCGTGCCGCAAACTGTTCGGCCGCCCGGCGGCGCGCCGCCGTCAGCTTTTCGGCCGCGGCGACCATCACATCCTGCGCAGCCGCCAATTCGCTGTTTAACTGGACGATACGCGCATCCGAAGTGACGATCCCGTCCAACTCCGTGCGGAAATCGGCAAGCATGGAAAGCGCCGCTTCCTCTGTGCCGCCGTACTTGGAGAGCACACGGCGCAGATGCGCCAGCCGATCCTCAACGGCGTCGCGCTCCGCTTCGTCAAAAGTCAAGTTTTCCGCAGCATCGCGCAGTTCGTCGCCACAGGCGTCCAGTTCATAACAAAGCGACTGCACGCGCTCGTACAGCGGCTGCAAATCGTCCATTAATCCGGCGGCCGCCTGCAATCCCTCGGTCACGTTGGTCAACAACGCCGACACTCCGTCGTGGTCGTCGTCGCCCATATACGCCGACTGCGCGCGACGAAGCGCGGCAGTAATTTTTTCGCTTCCGCGGAAAACATCCCGCCGTTTTTTGAGCGAATCCTCTTCCCCCACCTTCAAATCGGCGGCTTCCAATTCATCGATCTGGAACTTCAAAAGATCCATACGGCGCGCTTTGGCGTCCTCGTCCATATCCAATTTTTTCAGTTCGCGGCGGATATCGCAATAGCGGTGGTAGGTTTCCGCGTACGCATCGCAAAACGGCTGCAAACGGCCAAGCGCATCCAAATATCCGCGATGACGATCCACCGATAAGAGCGTTTGATTTTCGTGCTGGCCGTGGATATTGACCAGTCGCCGCCCGATCTCGCGCAAAACCGACACCGATGCCGGACGACCGCCGATACGGCAGGTTGTTTTTCCGTCCGCACCGATGCGGCGGGTGATCAGCAAGCTACCGTCCTCGTCCGTTTCGAAGCCCTGCTCGCGCAGTTCTGCCAAAACCGGCGCGGAAAGCTCCGTAAAGGTCGCGGTGACCAGCGCCTCTGAACAACCGGTGCGCACCAAGTCGCGCGAGGTACGTTCTCCGAGCACCGCGCCCAGCGCATCGATGATGATGGATTTGCCCGCACCGGTCTCACCGGTCAGCACGTTAAAACCGGCTTCAAAAGACATTTCCACCCGTTCGATAATCGCCAAATTTTCAATATAAAGAGCCGAAAGCATACACTTTCTCCTCCCGAAATCACTTCATCTTGTTGAGTTTTTCCGCCATCTCGGCCGCATCCGCCGAGGAGCGCATCACGCAGAAAATGGTATCGTCACCGGCTAACGTGCCGACGATACTCTTCCACTGCAACGCATCCAACGACGCGCACACGCCCTGCGCAATGCCGGACGCGCATTTGATGACCAGCATATTTTCGGCATAATCCACCGACAAAACCGCATGATCAAACAGCGAATGGAACTTGGGAAGCTCCGCCTGCTTTTGCGGACGATCGGTCGTGTAGTGATAACGACCATCGGCGCCCAGCGCCTTGATCAGACGCAGATCTTTTAAGTCGCGCGACACCGTTGCCTGCGTGACATCGTAACCGTTTTGTTTCAGAAGATCCAGCAACTCCGCCTGCGTATCGATCGGGTTTTCCCGAATCAGGCGCAGGATAGTATCGTGACGTCCGGTTTTCATAGCAAACTCCTCATTTCGTCACCGCACGGTCGATGAGCTTATGCTTCAGCACATCGTAGAACGCGCGGGATTTGATGTTAATAAATCGAGCACAGGTCTGACTGCGGCGCACCATGACCGTGTCTTTTTCCGTCAGCGAGGCGCCAACGGTGCCGTCCAACGTATAAAACACGGCATCGGGGTGCGCATTAGAAACGGTAAGCGACAATTCCTCATCGGCACCGAAAATGTACGAGCGAGCCGTCAATGCGTGCGGACATACCGGCGTAACCAGCAGACATTGCACCGACGGATCGATCACAGGACCACCGGCTGAAAGCGAATACGCCGTCGAGCCGGTCGGCGTTGCCACCAGCACGCCGTCCGCTTGATAATCCAGCGCCGGTTTTCCGCCGCTTTGGATATGAACGGTCGCCATCGGCTTTAACACCGTTCGCGAGATTGCCAATTCATTCAGCGCCAGCATCGGCGTACCGTCGTTGACCGTTACCTCTAACATCATCCGTTCTTCGATGGTATACGCACCGTCAATCAACGCTTTCAGTAAGTGCAGTTCATCCTGCTCCAAGTCGGGCATAAACCCGAGGTGTCCGCAGTTGATGCCCAGCACCGGTTTGCCGAAAGGGGCGGCAATTTTGGCGATATGGATCATCGTACCATCACCGCCAAGCGCCACGACCACGTCGCAATTCGCAATACAGGTCGCCGCTTCATCCGATAAAAACGACGCATCGCCGTTCGGCGTTTCCACCTCAGCGCCGAACTCTTTCAGCGTATCAATCACCTGACCGCAGATTTCTTGCATTTTATCCACTTTTTGATTGGGGATTACGGCAACGCGCATAATCTCACCGTCCTTATAGGGTAGTAAACGCCTCCGTCACCAGCCGATTCAGATCGGTTGCCGACGGTGGCAAAGGCGACTCCTCCGGTCGATACCGCAGAAGTGCCAGATATTCAATATTTCCGTCCCCGCCGCAGATCGGCGAGTAGTCCAACCGTTCTATTGAGAGGTGCAGGGAACTGAAAAACAGCGTCAATTCTTCCAAAACGCGCCGGTGATCCGCCGGATCTTTCACGATACCGTGCTTGTCCAGCGCCTTGCGACCGGCCTCAAACTGTGGCTTGATCAAGCACACAAACGACGCGCCGGTTTTGAGAAGTGGCAACGCCGCCGGCACCACCAGACGAAGCGAAATAAACGATACGTCGGTGGCGGCAAAATCCAAACTGCCATTCGCGATAATCGCACACACGCGATCGCGATCGCGGATATCGGTTTTCTCCATACAGGTCACGCGCGGATCGGCACGCAAACTCTCGTGAAGTTGTCCTTGCCCGACATCGATCGCATATACGTGTGAAGCGCCGTTTTGCAGCATACATTGCGTAAATCCGCCGGTGGAAGCGCCGATATCGGCCGCCACCACATCGGTCAAGTCCAGACCGAATACCTCGACGGCTTTTTCGAACTTGTAGCCACCGCGGCCAACAAAGCGAGGTGTACCCTGCAAGCTGACGATCTCATCCGTCTCGCTGACGCTTTGCGAGGGTTTGGTGATTGGTTTGCCGTTGACTAGCACTTGACCGGCGGCAATCAGTTCCTTTGCCTTTTCGCGACCGGTTGCCAGCCCCAGCGCAACCAACCGCGCATCCAGGCGGACTGTCCCCTCATTCATAGTCGTTCTCCGTTACGACGGCCGTTTGTTCGCCACGCACAAACGCAACCAGCGAATCAACGTCCAATCCGGCCATTTGCAAGCCCTCCTGCACCGTACAGGTCGGCATAAAGCCGGTAATGGCGCGAAGCGAGAACGTTCCCTTGTAGCCGGCTTGATGCAGGCGACTGCCGAATTTTTCGCCAACGCCGCCCTCGGCGACACCTTCTTCGGCGACATACACCTCGTCGTACTGCTTGGCAAGCAACAACGCCTCTTTCGGAATCGGCACGATCTGCGTCAGCTTCAACACATCCACCGTTTCCCCGATTTCCGCCAGTTTTTCGCGCGCTGCCAACGCTTCGGAAAGCAGCGTGCCGTAAGTCACCAGCAGACGCTTGGACGGCTTGTCCGCATCCGCATACAGCGTAAACGGCGTATCCTCCGCCGCAAACGACGCCGGCAGCGGACGCTCACTTCCGCGCGGATAGCGAAGCGCGGCAATGCCGCGGTCGCGGTACAGCGCACGATTTAAGCAAAGCCGCAGATCCTCATAGGAGGACGGCGCCAATAGCGTGACGTGCGGAATCGTCTGCAAAAACGCGGTATCAAACAAGCCTTGGTGGGTGGTGCCGTCTGCCGGCACCAGACCGGCACGATCAATGCCGAGCACAATGTGGTTATCGGCAATCGCCGTATCATTCAACAGCTGATCGTAGCACCGCTGCAAAAAGGTCGAATACACCGCAAACACCGGCAGCACACCACGGCAAGCAAGACCGGACGCGAACGTGACCGCGTGTTCCTCGGCGATGTCGACGTCCGCAAAACGATCGGGGTATTTCTCGGAAAATGCCGATAAGCCGGTGCCGTCGCGCATAGCGGCGGTAATGGCGAATACGCGATCGTCCTCGGCGGCCAAGCGTGTCAATTCCTCGCCAAACACCGACGAAAACGAGCCACCGGAAGACGCAGGACCTTTGCCGGTTTCGGGATCAAACGCGCCCAAACCGTGAAAGCGCGAAGGATCCACTTCGGCGTGCGTGTAGCCCCTTCCTTTTTGGGTTTCAACGTGCAAAAGCACCGGACGATCGATGCCTTTGGCGGTCTCCAACGCCTGTTTCAGATCGCCGATGTCGTGTCCGTTGATCGGGCCGAAATAGTAAAAGCCCATATCTTCAAACATCGTACTGCTGTCATACATCGCGTACTTGGCGTTCAGCTTGATGCGCAGCGCCAACCGATAGATCGGCTTGCCGATCAACGGGATCGCCGTCAACACCTTTGAAACGCCGCGTTTAAAACGAATATAATTGCGACGGGAACGCAAATTGGACAGATGCCGTGCCACAAACCCCACGTTGCGGCTGATGGACATCCGGTTATCGTTCAGGATCACGATCAAGCGATCGTTGCTGTGACCGGCATTGTTTAAGCCTTCATACGCCAATCCGCCGGTGAGCGCGCCATCGCCGATCACGGCAACCGTGTAGCGACCGTTACCGGCCAGTGTATTGGCGCGTGCCATGCCGCATGCGGCAGATACCGCCGTGCTGCTGTGACCGGCGACAAATGCGTCACACGCGCTTTCCTTGGGGTTTGGGAAACCGGACACACCGCCTTTTTGACGAAGCGTGTCGAAACACTCCAAACGACCGGTCAGCAGTTTATGCGCGTAGCATTGATGTCCGACATCCCAGACGATCTGGTCATCGGGACAATTCATCGTCGCGTGCAACGCCACCGTCAGCTCCACCACACCCAAATTGGAGGCCAAATGCCCGCCGGTGCGGGAAACGGTGGTGAGAATTTTATCACGAAGCTCTGCACAAAGGGTATTCAGTTGTTGTTCGGAAAACCCCTTCAGATCTCGCGGAGATCCGATGGATTCCAACAGCGTTTTCTTGTCTGTCGACATAAACATCCCTCGTTAAATCACGAAATGCGGGTGAGCAATTCCGCCGTCAGCGTGCGCAAGTCGGCGGCTCTGTCGCCGAACGCATCCAGCGCGGTCGTCGCTGCCGCCGTTTCTTCCTTGGCCATCTCGATCGCACCATCCAAGCCGAAAAGCGACACGTAGGTGGTCTTTTCGTTTTGTTCGTCTGCACCAACCGGTTTACCCAATTGTTCGGCGGTGGCGGTAGCATCTAAAATATCGTCTACGATCTGGAACGCCAACCCCAAATGGGCGCCGTACTCGACCGCTGTATTGACCGTGTCGGCATCGGTGTCTGCCAACTGCGCACCCAACTGACACGCAGCGATCAACAACGCACCGGTTTTCTTGCGATGCAGTTCCCGAAGCGTATCCACATCGATCCGCTTGCCTTCGTTAGCCAGATCGATGGTCTGACCACCGATCATACCCTCATAGCCGGCGGCAACCGCCAGCGTATGTGCCGCCTTCAAGACGTTTTCCGGCTTGAGCGCAGCGGTGTTCGCCGGATCCAAGCACACCTCAAACGCGCGGTTTAAGAGTCCATCACCGGCCAATAGCGCCATCGTTTCACCGTAAGCAGCGTGAGCCGACGGCTTGCCGCGGCGCATCGGACTGTTGTCCATACACGGCAGATCGTCGTGTACCAGCGAATACGAATGGATCATTTCCAGCGCACACGCAAACGCCAGCGCGTCTTGCGGGTCGCCACCGCATAGGCGCATCCATTCCAGCACCAGCACCGGTCGCAACCGTTTACCACCGCCCTCGCAGGCGTAGTGCATCGCCTCTGCCGTCACGCCGGCACGACCGTCGGTCGTCGGCAGATACGTCGGCAAAGCGCATTCGATCGCCTGCAAATGGCGATGGAGTTGTTCGGTATAAATTCCCATAATCAATCCTCGGCGGCCGGCGCGGCCGCATCGGTCAACTGACGGATCTTTTGCTCCGCCGCATCCAACGACTGACGGCAAAAGCCAGTCAGACGCGTACCTTCTTCAAACAAAGCAATCGATTCGTCCAGCGGACATTTGCCGCTTTCCAATTTCGCCACGATCTGTTCCAATCGAAGCATCGCTTGCTCAAACGTCAATTTTTCATCCATTTTTCTGTGCCTCCTCTACGGTTGCTACAATGTGACCGTCCTCTACCAAAACCGTCAACCGATCGCCCATCGTAACGTCCTCAACAGAGCGAACGGGTTGTTGATCGCTATACGCAATGGCGTAACCGCGCCCCAGCACTTTTAAGGGGCTGAGCGCGTCCAGTTTACCGGCCAATTCGGCGAGTCGTCGACCACCGGTTGCCAGACTCTGTTGACCGGTCCGCACCAACGAGCCGGTTACGTAATCCAGCCGCATACGCTGCTCCTCCACCACAAACAGCGGCGAGGTCAGGCATCGGCGGCTGGCGATCGCGTCTACTCGCTGACGACCGCGCCGCACCGTTTCCGCCGAAGCGGCGGCGATACGATGCGTCCATTGCAACAACCGACTTTTCAGCTCCAGCTGATCCGGCACCGCCAACTCCGCGGCCGCCGAGGGTGTCGGCGCGCGCAGATCGGCGACAAAATCGCAAATCGTAAAATCGGTTTCGTGGCCGACCGCCGAAATGATCGGAATGGTCGACGACGCCACCGTGCGAGCCAAATTCTCGTCGTTAAACGCCCACAGATCCTCAATCGAGCCGCCACCGCGACCGACGATCAGCACATCTGCCGCTTGCCGTTCGTTAAAACAGCGGATCGCGTCGATAATCTGTGCCGCCGCGCCGTCGCCCTGTACCAGCACAGGCGCCATCACGATCTCCGCCAGCGGATACCGACGGCCGAGAACGTTCTTGATGTCCTGCACCGCCGCGCCGGTCTCGGATGTGATCACACCGACGCGCGTGGGATACGACGGGATCGGTTTCTTGCGGCTCTCGTCAAACAGGCCTTCCTCGGCCAGCTTGCGTTTGAGTTGCTCGTAGGCAATCTGCAAAGCGCCCACGCCGTCCGGCTGCATCTCGTCAATCAACAATTGATACGAGCCGCCACGCTCGTACAGCGTGACTTTGGCGCGGACGATCACCTTCATACCATCCTCCGGACGGAAGGTGAGCTTTTGCGCAGAATAGCGGTACATCACCGCATTGACGACCGCGCCCTCGTCCTTGAGGGACATATACAAATGTCCGGACGCGTAGTGGTTTTTAAAGTTGCTAATCTCGCCGCGAATGTAGATCGAGCCCAAATGCGGATCGCGCTCTAACACGGCTTTGACATATCGATTCAGCTGCGAAACGCTGATAACCGCCATTTTGGTTCCCTCCTTATCGCAACGATGTCAACAGCGCGATACCCGCCGCGTTATCGGCCGAGTATACCGGCGGCGCAAACGCACCGCCAAACTGCGCGCTCAGTTTTTCTTTTAAAATCGAGTTGGACATCACGCCACCGGCGTACACCAACGGCAATTCGCCGTAGGTGGCAAACAAAAACTCCGTCATACCGACCAGTGCCGCGTGAATGCTCATCAGGCAAAACAACGCGACCTCCGCCGGCGGAGCGCCGTCGTCGATCATCTTACGGCATTGGTTTTCCACGCCCGACAGATGACAACCGCCGTTTTCCAACTTAATACGCGGTTTATAGGTACCGCTTGCCGTCAGCGCCAGTTTTTCCAGCGCCGGACCGGCCGGAAACGCCAACCCCAGCATACCGCCGACGCGGTCGACCAACTGACCGGCCTTCAGATCCAGCGAATGCGCCACCAGCGTACAGCGGATGATCTCCTCTGTATCCGGCCGGACAAGCAACGCGTCGGTCGTGCCGCCGGAGACATGGAACGCCAAAAACGGACGCTCCAGCCAATCCACGTGTTTGGTGCCGTACAGCGCCGCCGCCACGTGCCCTTGTTGGTGGGTAAACGAATGAAACGGCACGCCGAGCGTCGCCGCTACCGTTCGTGCCGTGGATGCGCCTATCGTGAAACACGGCATATACGAGCCGTCCTGCTGTGTCGGACGATCGGAGGCTCCGACCGCCGCGGTGATCCGCGGAAATCCCGACAAAAACTGTTCCGCCAATACCGGCAACTGCCGAATATGCTGGAACACGGCGTCGTTTTGTCGCAGTCCCATCTCCCCTTCTTTGACGGTCAGCAGTTTCTTGATCTGACACATACTGTCCGTTTCCGGCGTGTAACCGGCGATCGAAGTGGTGTAGTTGCTGGTATCAAAGCCTAAATACGCGCTCATAGCTTGTCCGCCGACTTCTCCGGCAGAGCGCGCACCACGCCGCCCAGCACGCCGTTGACATAGGACGAATCCTCCGCACCGCCGTACTGCTTGGCCAGTTCTACCGCTTCGTTTATGGAAACGCTGGTCGGAATATCCTCGCAATACAGCAGCTCGTAGATCGCCAAGCGCAAAATGGACAGCGTCACGCGGGAAAGGCGGTCCGCCTTCCATTTATGCGAGTTTTCTTCGATCTGCTGATCGATCTCGTCCTTGTGATCCCACGCACCAACGAACAGCGACGCCGCAAAGGGCGACGCTTTGTAGCCGCGCGCCTCCAGCGCGTTCTCCATCACTTCGCCGGTGGCAGCAGTTTCGGCAAAACTGCATTCAAACAAAAACAGAAACGCTTGCTCGCGGGATTCTCTTCTCGATTCCTTTTGACTCATTTCGGGTTCCTCCGATGCGAATTCTCCGTTTGATTATGTTCGCCAAACAGAAAACAGCCCTCTACGTCACCGCAGAGGGCGATGTGTTATTCTTCCTCTGCCGCGTCCGGCGCAACAGGCGACGGCTTTACGTCCATGACGTGCACGTTGACCTTGGTCACCGGCGTGCCGGTCATCGACTGAACCGTGGACTTGATGTTCTTCTGGATAGCGGTCGCCACCTCCGGAATGCGCGTATCGTCATACAGCGACACGTACACGTCCAGAATCGTGTCATCCCCTTCGTTATGGAAGATGACCGACTTGCCCACCGGCATCGAGATCAGTTCGCGAATATCCGAAGCGCGCGACACCGCCATAGCGGCCACACCCGGAATCTCCAACGTAGCAGAAGTAGCAATACCGGCAATGACATCCTCCGAAATAATACAGCTGCCACGCGCCGGCGTTTTTCCGTTAAAACTCATATCTGTTTCCTCCTGTGTGCAAAATAGATTGTATATATACATTTTCTCTGTATATATTATAACACAAACTTTGACGGAAACAACCCTTTTTTCCTTAATATTTAATATTTTTAATTACGGAACCGCCACAATATTGATATTTTGAGACGAAACCGTAGTTTGCGAGGTCACGATATCCAAAATCTGTAGGCTTTGCTCCGGCGTCAGTTTCTCCGCCTTGACCACCAGTTGACAACCATCCTCCGTCAGATACGCCACGCAATCGGCAAAACCTTTGGCCTTGACCAGTTGCTCGATATCGCTTTCCGCGGTCACCGCATCCGCTAACGCTGACGCCTTTTGCAACGCTTGCTGTTGGATCTCGTCGGTCAGCCGTACGTCGTCAAGCAGATCCTCGATCAGCTCGATCGCCTCGTCACGAGCGCTCTCGCGACTGGAACGCGCGGTTTTGAAGTAGTCGCCGGCCTCGGCGTTGACGTAGGTCGATTCTCCCAAATTCTTGGTGGTAGTCGTCGTTTGCGAAGCGGTGGTTTTGCTGCCCGCCACTTCAAACGCCAACGGCTCGGACGCAAAGGTGTAATTCGCATACACCGCCGCCCCCAACGCGATCACCAGCGCTCCCAGTATAACCTGCTTTTTCCCCAACCAATTCCATTTCATACCGATTTCCTCTTTTCATATAGATTTTGTTACGCATACCCGTCTTTCCGGAATATTCAGCGCGGTGGTGATCACCTCGGTCACCCGTTCACAGACCGCCGCATTATCCCCACCATCGCACACCACGACCACGCCGCGCACCTTGGGAAGCACTTCGGTCACCAATACGGTCGGCGTGGTGTAAACGTATTCCGTCCCGCTTTCCAACGTGATCATCACGGTGCATTCCCCCACGCCCTCTACCCCGGCAACCAGCGCCGTCAACCGCGATTCCAATTCCGCAGCATACGAAACGTCGGCGCTTACCGAGGTGCTTTCCGTTTCCTGCGACCAAAAATGCGAGAGCAAGATGAGTCCCATCCCGACAAACCCCAAGATGACGATCAACCGTTGTCCTTTTTCGCCTTTCAGTTGTTCCAGCCATTGTTTCAGCATACTGTCACTCCAATTTCGGCACCACGCGGACCGGCACGTCGATCGCACGATTCAAGCAGACGCCGATCTCGGCGGCGTTTGCCGTCTGCTCGACATCCAACCACGCAGTTGCGCCGTTCATATATATGCGACCATCTTCCGATTCTGTCCACGTTCCCTCGATTTTTTCGATTCGATAACCCGTTCCGGCAAGCGCCTCCTCCGCCAGTTGACCAAGCGCCGTGTCCGCTTGCGATCTCAGGGTGTTGTAAAAGATTTCTTCGGCGTTTTCCGCCGAAAAGGTTGGTGGCGCCACCAAGGCGCCCCAATCGGTCGTGACGATCGCGCCGATCGGTCCGAGCAGGCAGCAACAAAAGAACACCGACAACAGCGTTTTCATCATCGGGGCGCTGCCGCGCGACGGCAGCAAGAGGAGCAACGCGGTACACGCTATCGCGGCCGCACATAGCCCGATCGCCCATTCCTGCAAACCGTTCATCCCGTGCCTCCTACCCGCATCAGCACCGTAATCGCCACAATGAGAAACACCCCGCACATCACCATCAGCGCCATCAGCGTTTTCAACACCGTTCCCACCGAACGCGTAAGCGACGCCACCGAATCCAGCGAGAACACCTCTGCCGTATAGCCACTCAACGACAGCAGTAAATTCCAGCCAACACAAGATAAAATCGGCGGCAGCAACAGGATCGCGACGACAGCGATACCAAACATCCCAACCGTCGATCGCACGGCGCTCAAACAACCTTTAATCGTCAGCATCGCCTCGCTGAGCGTACCGCCGACCACCGGTATCAAATTGGCGATGGAAAAGCGGATCGCGCGACCGGAAACGGTGTCGGCGGCCGCGCCGACCACCGTTTGAAAGGATAGCAGTCCGGTGAAAAAGGAGCTGACGATCCCCATACCCCATGTACACGTTTTGCTGATACCGTTGCCAAGTTGTTGCAGTCGCCATGCCGGCGATACACTACCGACTGTGTTGATGGCGAGCGCCACCATCAGCACCGGCAAAATCACCTTGCCGAGTAGTACCATCAGCAGTTCCCCTACCCACAGCAAGATCGTTTGGTAGGACACCGTAGCGGTAACGTAACCGCCGGCCGCCAACAGACCGGCATAGACCGGCACAAAGCTGCTCATAAACACCAAACTGCTCTCGACCGCATCGCACACGCGTGTGAGCAGTGCCGCCAGCGATGCCAGTAAAAAACCACAGACCGCCAGCGTGGAAATGGACTGAAACAAGGTGCGCACACCATCGTTTTCGGACAGATGTCGCATACTCCCCACCAACGCACACAGCAGCACCACGCCCAGCACCGTCAGTCCGGCACCGACCGGATCCGACCACTCGGTTCGAAGCAACGCCAACAGCCATTTCCACGCGGCGTCCGGCTTCAGTTCCGCCGAGCCGGTCAGCGTTTGCTCGGTGATACCGAGCGCCTCCAGTTGCATGCGTGTTTCGATAGGAAGTCCGTCCCACAAGGCACCGGCGCCGCTTTCCTCCCATTGTTCCGAAAAGGACGGCGTGGAGGCGGCGGAAACCGTCATCGGCCAACACAAGAGCAAGAGTGCCGCCGCGATCATCCACAGACGCTTCATCCCGAATCCATTCCTTTCATCAGCGCCGTCGCCTGCGAAAACACCTGTTCAAACAACGGCAACGCCAGCGCCAAAAGCGCCACTTTCCCCACCAATTCCGCACGTCCCGCCAACGCGCTCTCGCCGGCGTCGCGACAGGCGTCGGCGGCCGTTTGCGTCAGCAAGCAGATCCCCACGCCTTTGAGCAGCACCTCGCCGTTGACGAACGCGGTCGCGCTGTTTTCCAACAGACGGCGAATCGTCTCCACCAGCGGCGTAAGTTGATCGATCGCCATCATCAAAACCAGCACACCCGCCGCCAATCCCAACAGCATCCCTTGCTCGGGATGCCGGTGGCGGAGCAAGACCGCCAGAAGCGCCGCGATCACGGTCAGCGCCAGCATAACGGTGATTTTCATATCTCCCTCACAGATCAAACACGGTCTTGACCATCGTAAACAGATCGCTGATCTCCTGCACCACGATAGTCAGCACCACGATCAGTCCGACAATGGTGGTCATCATCGCCTGCTCCTCGCGGCCAGAGCGTACCAGCACTTGATTGAGCACCGCCACAATAATGCCGACCGCGGCAATCTTAAAAATGAGATCCACATCCATCGGTTTCCTCCTATATCAACAAAACAGCCACGCCCAAACCGCCCAACAATCCCATCGTCGGATACAACTTTCCTTTTTCCGAAAACTCTTTTTCAGCGGCGGCGCGCCGTTCCTCAAACCGTGCCGCGTACGCCCGACAATGCGCCGTCTGGCCGCAGACATC
Organism: Clostridia bacterium; assembly: GCA_017414965.1. Classification (GTDB taxonomy): domain Bacteria; phylum Bacillota; class Clostridia; order Oscillospirales; family Acutalibacteraceae; genus RGIG426. Next base: position 2,710 of record JAFQJL010000024.1, on the reverse strand, counting down.
CGTCCGCCCCAGCAGACCGCCAAACGCCGCCAGAAGCTGTCGATCGGGCGGCGACAGGGCGGTCAGTTCGCCCTCGACACAACGGCACCATTCGCTCGCCAGTTCCGCCGCCGGACAATCCGCCAGACGCGGCAGAAACCCAAGCGCCGACAGGTCGGACGTCCGGTATAATTCCTTCAACAGCGGCGGTATCGGCTGCGCCGTGTAGCGGATGCGAGAATCCAGCATCGTCGCCAGTCGCGCACTCTGTTCCCATATCCGCACCCGTTCCCGCAGTGTCGCCGTCCGGCGATTGCCGATCAGCAGGCAGGTCGCCGCCACCAGCACGATCCCTATCCATTTCAGCACACAGATCCCCCACCTTTACGATCCGATTCCATCGTCCCGGGCGGTGATTGCCGGTCAGCTCCACCAGCCATTCAAAGCCGGATACCACCGCCGACCACAACACCGATCGCTTGGTCAGCGACAAAAGCGACGCCGTGTGACAACTGGCGGCAATCGCCACGCCGCACGGCAACGCGTCCATCACCGCCGCCGTTTCCTCCGGCGTACCCCATTCATCAAAAATTACGATATCCGGCGCAAACAGACGAATGGCGCGACGAATGCCCTCTGCCTTGGGACAGCCGCGAATCACGTCGCAAAACCCCAGTCCGCCGCCGTAAGAAAGCTCACCGCGTTCGTCTACCACCGTGACGCGCCAACGACGGCCGTCCGCGCCCTCCGACAGCCGCTTTGCCATATCCCGAAGCAGACTGGTCTTGCCGGAGGACGGCTGCCCGCCGATCAGCACCGATCCCAAGCGTCCGTCTTGTTGTATCGTTTTGCAGATCTCCGCCGAACAGCCGTCGTGCGTGCGGCTGACACGCAAGCACAGCGACGTGATCGCACCGACGGTGATCGGCTCGCCGTCGGCGATCGCCACCGTGCCTCCCACACCGACACGGACCCCCGAATCGGTGGTGATAAAGCCGTGGCGCAGTTCTTCTTGATGGGTATGTACCGCATAACCGCACAGCCGCAAAACCGTTTCTTCCATATCGGTCTCGCTCACCGTCAAGACCGACGCTTGATGCATCAAGGTCAGCTCGCCGTTTCGCGTGACAAGGTAATCGCCCGCCGCTGTTGAAAGCACCAACGGCTGTTCCTTTCGCAATCGTACTTCCCGCACCGTTGCCGGATCGACGGCTTTCAACGTCGTCGCCAAAGCACGCGGCAAATAGCGCAGCAATTCTTTCCAATCGTCCATTCTTTTCACCTCTTGTCCAACTATATGGCGCCTGTCCGAAAAATAGAACTCCCCTGCATAATTCTTACGGATCTGCCAACGATACTGTCAGGAGGATGATAGTATGGTAGTTGTGGCAATACGTACCGTTATTATGTACGTCACCTTGATCGTGGCGATGCGACTGATGGGTAAGCGTCAGTTAGGCGATCTCCAACCCACCGAACTGGCGGTGACGCTGATGATCTCGGACATTGCGGTGGTGCCGTTGCAGGAGCAAAGCGCACCGCTTTTCAGCGGAATCGTTCCCATTGCGCTGTTGGCAGGGCTGGAGCTTCTGATGTCGGTCATTATGATGAAGGCGCCGAAGCTTGCACGGGTCATTTCGGGAAACCCCATCGTGATCGTCAGCGACGGCAAGCCGAGTTGGGAAGCGATGCGCCGGCTTCGAATGACGGTGGAGGATCTTATCGACGGCTTACGTGAACTGGGATATTTTGATATCCGCGATATCGAGACTGCTATTGTGGAGACCAACGGGAAGCTCAGCGTTTATCTCAAGCGCGACAAGCAACCGCTGACAGGCAGCGATATGCAGCTGTCGTTGGAGGACAAGCCGATGCCCTGCGTGGTGATGACCGACGGCGAACTCAATCAATTTGGCATGGCGCTATGCGGTTGGGACGAGGCACGCGTTAACGAAACGCTGCGCAAAGATCGGATCGATGCCAAGCATGTTATGTTGATGACCGCCGACGCCAGCGGCGAGTATACCGTCATTCGTAAGGAGGAATAACGATGAAGCGTGTGTATATTGCCATCGGACTGTTGGTGACAGTCTGCGCCCTGTGTGTATTTGCGGTGGTGTATCTCAGCTACCAGACGGAAAGTATGATCCGGGAAATGGATCATTTAACCGATATTTTCAATCCCGAAAGACCGGAGGAATATTTGGACGAAACCAAAGCGGTCATCGAGTCGTTTCGAAAGCGCGCGGCATTTCTGCCGTTTTTCATTCGGCAAAACACGTTAATGGAGATCGAAGCCGAACTGGAAACCCTGCCGGCGCTCATCGAGAAAGGCGAGCCGCTGGACTTTGTGGGCACGCTCTCCCGATGCCAGACGCGGTTGGAAACGCAGCTTCGCATCGAATTGCCGTTACCGCGAAATATTTTTTAAAAAATGTGAAAAATTGTCTTGACAAAGGCCGCCGAATGTTGTATTATAGCAAGGCGGTCAAAAACGACCGCGCCCACAAATGCACCATTAGCTCAGTTGGTAGAGCACCTGACTCTTAATCAGGGTGTCCCGGGTTCGAGTCCCTGATGGTGCACCATTTGTGGCCCGGTGGTCAAGCGGTTAAGACTCCGGCCTCTCACGCCGGCAACAAGGGTTCGATTCCCTTCCGGGTCACCACCTGCCTTTTTAGCTCAGTCGGTTAGAGCACCTGACTGTTAATCAGGGTGTCACTGGTTCGAG
>JAFQJL010000023.1 GCA_017414965.1 Clostridia bacterium | reverse complement strand
TTTCCGCCTTTGCTTTGTTAAAATACTCGTGAATCCGTCAGGATTCACTGCGTTTTGTGCCTCGCACAGCCAAAAATCCCAACCTCTAAAATTCTACGACCCTAAACGAGCAGAATTTTGAGTGATTTTTGGTGCGGAGGAGTTTGTAAGGCTAACGCCTACAAATGACGACAAGCCGAAAAGCGGCTAAATTATGCCGTTTAGGGCAGGCTCGAATTACTCACGTTTGCTTATCTCAAAATGGCCGCCAGTCGACCGGCGATGGCGTCTAAGAATTCCCACGAATCCAACTTCTTTTTGTTGGGCAGCGTGGAGATGAGGTACAGGTCACCGGTCATCTCGCCCGCCTCGATGGTATCGATAGTCGCCTTCTCCAGCGCATCGGCGTAGGTCTGCAAGCCTTCCAGCCCATCCAGCTCGCCACGCTTACGGAGCGCCCCCGACCACGCAAAGATGGTCGCCACGGGGTTAGTGGAGGTCTTTTCACCGTCGCGCCATTTGTAGAAATGGCGCGTGACGGTGCCGTGCGCCGCCTCGTACTCGTACTTGCCGTCCGGCGATACCAGCACGCTGGTCATCATCGCCAACGAACCGAATGCCGTCGCGACCATATCGCTCATCACGTCGCCGTCGTAGTTCTTGCACGCCCAAATGAAGCCGCCTTCCGAACGGATCACACGCGCCACCGCATCGTCGATGAGGGTGTAGAAGTAGGTCAGTCCCGCTTCCTCAAACGCCGCCTTAAACTCGGCCTCGTAAATCTCGGAAAAGATATCCTTAAATCGATGATCGTAGATCTTGGAAATGGTGTCCTTGGTGGAGAACCACAGATCCTGATGCGTATCCAGCGCATAGCGGAAGCACGCACGCGCAAAGCCGCCGATGGAAGCATCGGTATTGTGCATACCCATCACAATGCCGTCTCCGACAAAGTTGTGGATGTCCGAGCGCGTCACGGTGCCGTCCGGCGCGGTGACCACCAGCTCCGCCTTGCTGCCGGCGGGCGCTTTCAGCTCGGTGTTTTTGTAAATATCGCCGTACGCGTGACGCGCCAGCGTGATCGGCTTTTTCCAAGTGGAAACGGTGGGTGTGATGCCGTTGACCAGCACCGGCGCACGGAACACCGTGCCGTCCATAATGGCGCGGATGGTGCCGTTCGGGCTCTTCCACATCTGCTTGAGGTTGTACTCCTCCACGCGCTGCTTGTTGGGGGTGATGGTGGCGCACTTGACGCCGACCCCGTACTTTTTGCACGCCTCAGCCGCCGCGACCGTCACCTGATCGTCGGTCTGATCGCGATATTCCAGCCCCAGATCGTAATACTCGGTTTTGAGATCCACAAACGGGTGGATGAGCTTTTCTTTAATAGCCGTCCACAGCACACGGGTCATCTCGTCGCCGTCCATCTCGACCAGCGGCGTTGTCATTTGAAATTTCTGCATAATATCCTCCTGATTTATCGCTTTTCGTGATTGTTCAGTTCATCGCCGATCCACTTGTCCAGCTTCGCCGCGCCGATCTTGGCGGTTTTGAGGATAGCTTTGCCCATATCCTCCAGCGTCGCACCCAGTTCTTTGCCGACGATTTCCCAATCTTCTTTCAAAGTAGACATACGATCACTCCTTTTCTCATACAGTATACTCATAATCCGGCAAATTGTCAATTGATCCCTTGACTTTTTTCGCGCGCGCTATTATAATAAAAGCACCTGACAGAAGGGCGTACGCGCCCGACGGAAAGGGCATTGACGAAACGTACAAGGCCGTACCCTGTCCGGGTGCGGCTTTTATTTTTGTACAAGGAGGCATTGTTATGGAAACACGCGTGGCCGTTATGGGCATTATCGTGGAAAATCCCGATTCGGTGGAAGGCTTAAACGCTTGCCTGCACGACTACGGTCCGTACATCATCGGACGCATGGGCGTACCCTACCGCGAGAAAAACATCCACGTGATCAGCATCGCGATCGACGCTCCGCAAGACACCATCTCGGCGCTGTCCGGCAAGATCGGCAATCTGGACGGTGTCAGCGTCAAAACTGCCTACTCCAACGTGATCTCCCATGAATAAGCTGTTAAACGAACTGGGCACCCGCCCGTTTTCCGCCGCCGAGTACGCCGACATCGTGCGGCTGTACACGCCGGAGACCGCCGCGGCACTCGCCGCACGCGCCGACGCCGTGCGCCGCACTCATTACGGCAACGCGATCTTTATCCGCGGGTTGATCGAGATTGGGAATATCTGCAAAAACAACTGCCTCTACTGCGGTATCCGCCGCGACAACGCCGCGTGCGACCGCTATCGACTGACCGACGAACAAATCCTCGCCTGCTGTGAAGAAGGCTACGCTCTCGGGTTTCGCACCTTTGTGCTGCAAGGCGGCGAGGACAGCGCGTTTTCGGATGCGCGTCTGTGCGCACTGATCGCGGCGATCAAAGCCGCCCATCCCGATTGCGCGGTCACGCTGTCGCTGGGGGAACGCTCGCACGACAGCTACGCCGCCCTCCGCCAAGCCGGAGCCGATCGCTATCTTCTGCGGCACGAAACCGCCGACGCCACGCATTACGCGGCGTTGCATCCGGCCGATATGTCCTTCGACAATCGGATGGCGTGCCTGCAAGATCTCCGTGCGCTCGGCTATCAGGTGGGGTGCGGATTTATGGTCGGCTCGCCGGAACAAACCGCCGAAACGCTCGGCAAGGATCTGAAATTTATCGAGGAATTTCAGCCGGAAATGTGCGGCATCGGTCCGTTCATCCCCCACGCCGCCACCGTATTCGCCGACCAACCGGCCGGCGACGTCGGCCTGACCTGCTATTTACTGTCGGTCATTCGGCTGATCTGTCCGCGCGTACTGCTGCCTGCCACCACCGCACTCGGCACACTGGCCGAGGACGGTCGCGAACGCGGCATTCGCGCCGGCGCCAACGTGGTGATGCCCAATCTATCACCGCCGGACGTGCGCGGCAAATACGAGCTCTACAATCACAAGCTATCCACCGGCGCAGAATCCGCCCAGCAGGTCGCCGACCTCGCCAAGCGCTTGGCCGCCATCGACTATGTCGTGGTCACCGACCGCGGCGATTACAAGAAAGAAGGTTGACGTTATGTTTCGTTACGATCCCAAATCCTTAAAAGCCGACGAATTTATCCACGACGGCGAAATTCTGGATACCCTCGCCTACGCCGAGGCCAACAAACGAAACGTCGAGCTGATCGACTCGTTGTTGGAAAAAGCGCGCCCGAAAAAGACCGAGAACGGCACCGTTTGCGCCGGTCTGACCCACCGCGAAGCCTCGGTGCTGTTGGCCTGCGATCTGCCGGATAAGATTCAGGAGATCTACCGCATCGCCAAGGAGATCAAGCTGGCGTTTTACGGCAACCGCATCGTGATGTTTGCGCCGCTGTATCTCTCCAACTACTGCGTAAACAGCTGCGTGTATTGCCCCTATCATATGCAAAACAAGCATATTGCGCGCAAAAAACTCACGCAGGAGGAGGTGCGCGCCGAGGTCATCGCGTTGCAGGATATGGGCCACAAGCGTCTGGCGATCGAGGCCGGCGAGCATCCGGTCTACTCCCCGATCGAGTACATTCTGGAATGCATCAAGACCATCTATTCGGTCAACCACAAAAACGGCGCCATCCGCCGTGTCAACGTCAACATCGCGGCCACCACGGTGGAAAACTACCGCAAGTTGAAAGAAGCCGGCATCGGCACCTATATTCTGTTCCAAGAAACCTATCATAAGGAAAGCTATCTGCAACTGCATCCCGCCGGCCCGAAACACGATTACAACTATCACACCGAGGCGATGGACCGCGCCATGGAAGGCGGCATCGACGACGTCGGCCTGGGCGTGTTGTTTGGTCTGGAAACCTACAAATACGAGTTCGCCGGTCTGCTGATGCACGCCGAACATCTCGAAGCGGTACACGGTGTCGGTCCGCACACCATCAGCGTGCCGCGCGTCAAGCGCGCCGACGACATCGATCCGGATGTATTCGACAACTCCATTCCGGACGAAATGTTTGAAAAGATCATCGCCTGCATTCGTCTGGCGGTGCCGTATACCGGTATGATCATCTCCACGCGCGAGTCGGAGGAACTCCGCGGTCGCGTGCTGGATATGGGCATTTCGCAGATCAGCGGCGCGTCGCGCACGTCGGTCGGCGGCTACACCGAGGAGGAGCGTCCGCACGACTCGGAGCAGTTTGACGTATCCGACCAACGCACGCTCGACGAGGTGGTGCGCTGGCTGATGGAGTGCGGGCATATTCCCTCGTTCTGCACCGCGTGCTACCGCGAGGGACGCACCGGCGACCGTTTTATGTCGCTGTGCAAGACCGGCCAGATTCAAAACTGCTGCCACCCGAACGCCCTGATGACGCTGACCGAGTATCTGGTCGACTACGCTTCGGAAGAAACCAAGGAACTCGGCTTTAAGCTCATCGAGCAGGAACTGCAAAAGATCCCCAACGAGAAAGCGCGCGCCATTGCCGCCCAAAACGTAGAGGACATCAAAAACTCCAACCGTCGCGATTTCCGTTTCTGATTTTATCGACTGCGAGGTGATTTCCGTGTCACGAAATCAAACCCCTGCCGCCGACCGCCTTCACATCGGCTTTTTCGGCCGGCGAAACGTCGGCAAATCCAGTCTGGTCAACGCGGTCACCGGACAGGCGCTCTCGGTGGTGTCGGACGTCAAAGGCACCACCACCGATCCGGTGTCCAAAGCAATGGAGCTGTTACCCCTCGGACCGGTGCTCATTCTGGATACCCCCGGCATCGACGACGAGGGCGCACTCGGCGCACTCCGCATCCAAAAAACGCGCGAGGTCTTGCGAAAAGTCGACGTCGCGGTGCTGGTCACCGAAGCCGGACACCCCGAAACCGACGCGGAGCGCGAACTGATCGCGCTGTTTCAAGAGCGCGAGATCCCCTATCTGGTCGCGGTCAACAAGACCGACCTGACCGCCGCCGAGGTAGCCCCGCCGGCAATCGCGGTCAGCGCCGCCACCGGCGACGGCGTAGAATCGCTCAAAGAAGCGCTCGGTCGGCTCGCCGCCGAACGCGGCGAAAACCGCCGCATTCTCGGCGATCTGCTGGTGCCGCAGGATGTGGTGGTGCTGGTCACCCCCATCGACGCTGCCGCCCCGAAGGGACGGCTGATCCTGCCGCAGCAACAAACGCTTCGCGATATTTTGGACAGCCACGCGATTGCCGTCGTCACCCAGACCGACGAGCTGGCGGGCACGCTCTCGGCGCTCGGTCGCCCGCCCAAAATGGTGGTGACCGATTCGCAAGCTTTCGGCGCCGTTTCCCAAATCGTACCCTCTACCATTCCGTTAACCTCTTTTTCCATTTTGATGGCACGGTACAAAGGAAACCTTAGCGCCGCCGTCGCCGGTGCCGCCGCGCTGGACAAGCTGCAAAATGGCGACACCGTGCTGATCTCGGAGGGTTGCACGCACCACCGCCAATGCGGCGATATCGGCACTCAAAAGCTGCCGGCGTGGATTCAAAAACACACCGGCAAAACCCTACAATTCGCTTTTACCTCCGGCGGCGAATTTCCGTCCGACCTGTCGCCGTATGCGCTGGTGGTGCATTGCGGCGGCTGTATGCTCAACGAGCGCGAAATGCGCTTCCGCGCCAAAACCGCTGCGGACGCGGCAATTCCGATGACCAACTACGGCATCGCGATCGCGCATTGTCACGGCATTCTCCGTCGCTCGCTCTCGCCATTTGCGGAGCTCGCTGTTCTCTTGGATAACTAAGAACTCCCCCTGAAATCGAGTTTCAGGGGGAGTTCTTTTTCAGTCGAAGTGTTTTGCCAATTTCGAAAAGGCGGGTTCGATCAAGAAGAACCGATCCAACAGTTTACCAAAGAAGCCAATCAACGCACCGTTGATAACCGTAAGGATCAGCGTACCCACGCCGATGCCGTAGCCGAAGATCGTGCCGAAGAAAATCCACGAAAGCAGCACGCCGAGCAACAAAAAGATCGCATCAAACGCCATTTTGAATTTCGTCTGCGGTAGGTTATATCGCTCGGTAATGCCCTTGACGAAAAAGTCGTATACCTGCGCATAAATGTAGGTGCGGAAAAACATCGCAATGGACAAAGACGTCAGCAACTCGCCGATGGTGAAATACAAAATGTTCCATTCCAGCGGCAAACTACCGGCCGGCGTGATCGCGGGATTGAAATGCGGCAGGACCGCCCGCCACAGATCCAAAATCGCGCCGTAAAACAGACCGGTGCCAAACGACACCAGATACAGCGGTTTAAACCGCCGCATCAGAATGCAAAAGAGCACGAACACCAGTCCTTGCACCACGTATTCGGCCTGTCCGAACGTAAGCGGCAACACACCGCCCTCAGAAAAACGGTGGAGTATGTAGGCCGGCGCCACGATCATCGATACGCCGAAGTCGGCGGCGGTAACCATGGCGACCGCCAGCGCCAGTATGACGTTGGCGATCAGGTAGACCGCCTCGCTGCTGATACGAATTTTCTTCATCGGAATCCCTTTCATAAAAGGAGAGGGCGACGCGCGTTCGCCCTCTCATCGCATTTATTTATGGTACAGACGCTTGGTCTCGTACTGCGGCTCGCAACTGACGTTGATGCCGAGTCGCCGCAGCAGGCGCTCGTCCTCGTCGCTGATAATGACCGAGAAATGCGCGTCGCTGCCGCGCAGGTTGGCAAGCTGCTCCTTGGCGGTATTCGCCACCGGATTGGTCAACGCCGAAATGGTCAGCGCCAGCAGCACTTCGTCGGTGTGCAGTCGCGGATTGCGGTGACCGAGGTAGCCGGTTTTCAAGTCGCAGATCGGTTCCAGCACCTGTGCCGAGATCAGATCCAGCGAATCGTCAATATCCGCCAGCACTTTCAGGGCGTTGAGGATCAGCGCGGACGCCGCCCCCAGCGTACTCGACGTGCGTCCGGTGACCACGCGGCCATCCGGCAAGGTCATCGCACCGGCCGGTTTGCCGGTAACCTCCGCCTTGATGCGCGCCGCCGACACCGACGGGCACAGCTCCGGCGTCACGCCGGCTTGATTCATCAGCAATTTGAGCTTGTCGATCTCCACACCGTCGCTCTTGCCACGGATGAGATTGACACGCGCCGTGTAATACCGCCGCAAGATCTCCATACGCGACGCTTCGCGGCAAACCTCGTCATCCACAATGCAATTGCCGGCCATATTCACGCCCATATCGGTGGGCGATTTGTACGGCGAGGTACCCAAAATGCGCTCGAACATCGTGTTGAGCACCGGGAAAATTTCCACGTCGCGATTGTAATTGACCGCCGTTTCGCCGTACGCTTCCAGATGGAACGGATCGATCATATTGACGTCGTTGAGATCGGCGGTCGCCGCCTCATAAGCGAGGTTAACCGGATGCTTCAAAGGAAGATTCCAGATCGGGAAGGTCTCAAACTTCGCATAACCGGCTTTCACGCCGCGCTTGTAATCGTGGTACAACTGCGAGAGACAGGTCGCCATCTTGCCGCTGCCCGGACCGGGCGCGGTGACCACCACGAGCGAGCGACTGGTTTCGATATAATCGTTTTTGCCCAAGCCCTCGTCGCTGACGATGTGCTGCACATCCGACGGGTAGCCGGCAATCGGGTAGTGGCGATAGCAGCGAATGCCAAGCGCCGTAAGCCGCCCCAAAAACGCATCGGCAGCCGCTTGTCCGTCGTAGCGCGTAAGCACCACGCTGCCGACGTACAACTCCAACTCACGGAACGTATCGATCAAGCGCAGGACGTCCTCGTCGTAGGTGATGCCGAGGTCGCCGCGCATTTTGTTTTTCTCAATATCGGCGGCGTTGATCACAATGACGATCTCCACATCGCTCTTGAGCTGCTGCAGCATCCGAATCTTGCTGTCCGGCGCAAAACCCGGCAACACACGGGACGCATGATAATCGTCAAACAGCTTGCCGCCGAATTCCAGATACAGCTTGCCGCCAAACTGGTCGATGCGCGCACGAATCTGCTTCGACTGCGTCGTCAGATACTGCTGATTATCAAAGCCCACCTTTTTCATAGCTCTGCCCCTCTTTCGAAAAACACTCTAAAAGGTAGTATATCATATATTTTCCCCTTAGAAAAGAGAAATTTTCAATTTTTTGGAAAAATTTGAAAAACGCTGTCACCAACGTGACAGCGTTTTTCTTTAAAACAACTCGCGCAAGCGCTCAATATCCGCCGGATCGGTCGCCCAACTGGTCGCCAAACGGATAACCGTATGCTCATCATCCGCCATTTCCCAAAAACTATACCCCAAATTTTCTTTCAAGGCATCCAACCGACTGTTTTCCAACACAACAAACTGCTGATTGGTGGGAGATTTCCGATAAAACGGCACTCCCTTTTCGGTCAGCACCGCCTTGAGTTTTTCCGCCATATCGATCGCGTGACGGCCAATGGTCAGGTACAAATCATCGGTAAAGAGCGCATCGAATTGCACACCGATCAATCGTCCTTTGGCCACCAGCGCCCCGTGCTGCTTCACCATCGTCACAAAACGATTGGGGGCACCTTTCGGGAATACCAGCGCTTCGCCGCACAGCGCACCGACCTTGGTGCCGCCGATATAAAACGCATCACACAGCCGCGCGATATCCGCCAGCGTCACGTCCGTTTCGTAGCTCGCCAACGCGTAGCCAAGCCGCGCACCGTCCAAATACAAGCGCATACCAAATTCGCGGCAAACCTCGGCCAAATCGGTCAATTCCTGCTTGCTGTAAAGCGTGCCGTATTCGGTCGGATGCGAGATGTACACCATCCCCGGAAACACCATATGCTCGTGATTTTCGTCCGCGTAAAACGCACGGACATACGCGCGCAGATCGGCCGCGTCCACGCGACCGTCCCGATGCGGCAGCGCCAGTACCTTGTGACCGCCGTGCTCGATTGCGCCCGCTTCGTGCAGGCTGATGTGTCCGGTATCCGCCGCCACCACACCCTCGTACGGGCGCAGGAGTGTGTCGATCACTACCTGATTGGTCTGCGTGCCGCCGACCAAAAAGAACACGTCCGCCGCCAAGCAATCGCACGCCGCCCGGATCTTGTCCGCCGCGCGCTTGCTATACACGTCGCCGCCATAGCTGACGGTCTTTTCCGCATTGGTCTCCACCAAATGTTGCAGCACGCGCGGATGCGCGCCATTATTGTAGTCGCTCTCAAAGGATATCATTTCCAAAAACATCCCCCCTCAAAATTCATATTTCGAATATACGCCTCCGCAAACAGCGGGTCGGTAGACAACTCCACCACCGAGGCGGTCGCCGCCAGCCGACGACTTTCCGCTTCGCTGGCGCTGTTGAGCAGTAGCTCGGCGGCGCCAACCAGCGCCGCGTTGCCGACGGCGCGGACGCGCGTCACCGTTTCCGGCGGGATCAGCCCGATCCGTCCGGCGTTTGCGGCATCCAACGAGTGCCCGAAACCACCGGCGATATACAGCGTTTGGATATCCGCCGGCGTTCGACCGACCGCTTTCAAAATCGTTTCTATGCCGGCGCAAACGGCGGCCTTTGCCATCTGCACCGCGCGAATATCCGCCTGCGTCAAAGAAACCGGCGGCGCGATCGGCATCGGCGCCGAACGGAGCAAGCCGTTGGCGGTCAATCGGTGCGTGTCCAGCAGACACGCGATCGCATCCACCAATCCACTGCCGCAGATGCCGCGCGGCACACCGTCGCCGATCACGTGCGGCACCGGCGTCTGCCCTTGCAAAACCACGTGATCCACCGCGCCGTCGGCAGCCGGCATTCCCATCGAGATACCGGCGCCCTCAAACGCCGGTCCGGCCGCTACCGAACCGCACCGCAGGCGCCCGTCTGCGCACAGCACGATCTCGCTGTTGGTGCCGATATCTACCAGCATATCGCCCTCTTGCAGCGAGACCGCCAACGCCGCCGTCAGCGCATCGGCGCCGACAAACGCCCCTATGCACGACGGCAAAAACACCGGCGTTTCCGCCGCCGGCGCCGTCAGTCCCAGCTGACCGGCCGTCCGCACTTCTCCAAACCTTTGCGGCGGTGCAAACGGCGCCCGCGCCAGCGACTCCACCGACTCGCCGACCAACAGCGACAGCATCGCCGTATTGCCGGTCACCACCGCCCCGTCGACATCGGTCGGCCGGATGCCGACCGCCGTCGTCAGTTGTTTCCATAAATTATCGATTGCCTGCGCGCACGCCGATGCGAGCTCATCCCCCGCGCCACCGAGAGCAGCCTCCACGCGTGACACCACGTCGGCGCCCCACGCCGTCTGCGGATTGCCGCAACCGGTCTCCGCCAGCAATCGACCGGCTGTGTCGTACAGCCGTGCCGCCAGCGTGGTTGAGCCGATGTCCATCGCCACACCGTACCGCGAAAACCGCGGTCGTCCGCCGGCAACCGCCGTCCCCTCGGCGCACACCACCGGCGCCGTTCCATCAACCGTCACGCAGGCGTCTCCCTCGATAACCGTGCAACACGCCAGTCGCACGCCAACGCTTTGCTGTTCGGCGGAGAGCTTTTCGCGCTCGACAGCGGTCAGCGAATTCAGCGCGCCGCCGGCGGTCACACGACATTGTCCGCAGCGACCGTGCCCGCCGCACGGCCGGTGTCCGAGCCCGATGCTCGCCAAAAACACACCGAGGTTTGTTCCCTCCGCCACCGAATATGCCGTTCCGTTTACCCGTACCGTTGCCACGCGCTCACCTCCCGCCGATCTATTTTTAATGATATTCTTTTTAAACGATACCATATTTCTTCTTATTTTTCAATCCTTACAGACCGGCGCTTTGCCGATATTTCATTCTCTGCCAGCTGATAAACCCATAAATATCATTTACAAAGAACGCCGCAAAGCAAACCACAACCGAAATATAGCGGCTGTCGTCTATGCTCGCCAATACCCACAAAGCAATCAGCACCACGTCGTTAGCGGCATACGCCAGCGCGAAATACGGGCTCCGCCGAAAGGTCAGATACACCGCCACGAAGCTGGTTGTCACCGACAACGTACTGGGGAGAATATTCGCCGTTTCAAAGTGCGCCAAAATGAAATAAAACAACACGATCACGCCCGCCGTCGCCGCCCACATCCAACACAGTTCGGTCCGACAAATCGCGTTAACCTTGACCTCCGAGTGATTGCCGTTATACGGATGTCTAAGCCACGAAATCAGCGCAAACGCCGCCATCGGCATGGTCATACCAAGATAGGTGATCATTTCGCCGTAATACCGAAAACCAAACGAAATCATGCCATACAACAAGCTGAAAATCACCATTAGCAGTTGCCCAAACGGATTCCCTTTGGCGTTGAAAATCAGCGACGTAACACCGATCAAGGACGCCAACAACGTGAGATAATTTTCTCTGTCAAACACGCAAAACGAGCCTACGATCAGCAATACTGACGAGCACCACAACAACATTTCTGCTTTTGAAAAATACCGTTTCAAGTCTATCCCTCCCAAAAAAGAAGCATTCGCATACACATCTTCTAAGACCTAACGATGTGTAAACGAATGCCTGAAACATTCACTACTCGGTAGCAGTTTGGTAATATATATAAGTGTTATTGAAAAAGGCCTTGTCGCTTGACAAGGCCTTTTTCTGGTGCCGGAAGTGGGGGTCGAACCCACACGGTGTCGCCACCACGGGATTTTGAGTCCCGCACGTCTGCCAATTCCATCATTCCGGCGTACTACCACAGTATACACGAAGCTGACGCAAATTGCAAGACTAAATTTCGGGTTTTGCAAATTTTTTTATCAAACGGAACGCCTGCTCCGCCGTATCGGCCATATTAGCGGCCGCCTTGGTCGTATCCAGCGCCTCCTCCAACGTACACACGGTCCGCAGGATCGGGAAGAACGCATCGATGCCGTGCGCGTTGCACACGCCGGCCTCCGCCGTCACACAACCGGAAAACGCCACCACCGGTTTGTTGTGCCGCTTGGCGATCGCCGCCACGCCGACCGGCGTTTTGCCCATTACCGTCTGGTTGTCCAGCCGGCCCTCGCCGGTGACCACCACGTCCGCATCGCGCACGACCTCCTCTAGCGCAATCTCCGAAAGCACCAGCTCGATACCGCGCATCAGCCGACCGTTTAAGAAGGTCAAAAACGCAAAGCCAATACCGCCCGCCGCGCCGGCACCGGCCGCATTCGCGTCCGATTCCGGATACAGCGCCTTCGCCTTCTCGGCGTACGCACCCAGCCAAGCATCCATCTGTCGAATGCTCGTCGCCGTTGCGCCCTTTTGCGGTCCGTATACCGCGCTGCAACCGTTTTCGCCGCACAGCGGATTGGTCACGTCGCACGCCACGTGGAAGGTGCATTCGCGCAGCTCCGGTAACGCGTTTTGCACGCCAATAGACGCCAGATCACGCAAACCCTCAGCGCCAAATGCCACCGGCTTGCCGTCGGCGTCCAGCAGATCAAACCCCAGTGCCTGCAACATACCGGCACCGCCATCGTTGGTCGCGCTGCCACCGATGCCGATGATAAAGTGTCGGCATCCGATGCCGATCGCATCCCGAATCATCTCGCCCACGCCGTAGGTCGTCGCGCGAAGCGGATCGCGCTCGTCGGCTGTCACCAGCGTGATGCCGGCGGCAGCCGCCATCTCCATGACCGCCGTGCGCCGCGACTCGATCACGCCGTACTCACACGCGATCGGCCGCCCCAGCGGATCGGTCGCGGTGATCGTCCGCTTGTGACCGCCCATTCCGTCGACCAGCGCATCGACCGTGCCCTCGCCACCGTCTGCGACCGGCTTGACGACGGTCGTCGCATTCGGATACACGCGACGAATGCCCTCCGCCGCGGCCAAACCGGCCGCCGCCGAGGACAAGCTGCCTTTTAATGAATCAATAGCAATAACGACTTTCATATTTCCGATTCCTCTCTTTTTCTGTCATGCCGCGCCATGCCGATGGCAATCGAAATCAGGCTCAACGACTCGCACAGCATCGCGCCAATCGAAAAGGCGGCGATGCTGTAGATCAGCCACGAAACCGCCGAGATCACGCCATAGCGGCGGATTGCCGCCGCACTTCCTGCGCGGAGCGAAACCGTCACCGCCACCATACCGATCACCGGCAGCAGTTCCAGCAAAAAGTTGACGGGCGTCGGCGCGGTGCCGAACACCAAAAACGTAGCGGCATACGACAGCAGATAGATGCCGCAAAAAATCCACATCCACGCCGGATGATCGGCTTTGCATACTTGGCGGTTGAGAAACACCAGCGAGCGAAACGCCGCCACCACGTTGAGCAGTCCGCCGCCAAACGCACCCAGCATCATATAGTTGACCGCAAACAGCGTTTCGCCGGTCAACTGGCACAGCATCACGCGCTTGACGGTCTTGCCCTGAAAGGACAACACGTTAAACGCCATCGCCGCTATGCCGATGATTTGCGCCGCAGATTCCATAAAATCCCCTCTTTTTTCTTTCCTAAATAATATCAATTCTTTTGTATAAAGTCAACCGCCAACCGGCTTTTGCCGGCAGAAAACGCGCCGCGGCAAAAATTCCGTATTTTTTTCGAAATTCTCTTGACAAGCCGTCGACGGTATGGTAAAATCCATATTGCTGTCGAAGTTGCAGCACCTATATGTGGGGGAATTCCCGAGTGGCCAAAGGGGACAGACTGTAAATCTGCTGGCAACGCCTTCGGTGGTTCGAATCCACCTTCCCCCACCAGAAAAAAGACCTTGTCGAAAGACTAGGTCTTTTTTCAACTAAATCC
>JAFQJL010000022.1 GCA_017414965.1 Clostridia bacterium | reverse complement strand
TTTGGAGATTTAAAAGGCATTCCAAATTTTGTTTTCTTATGCGAGGATTACGCAGATTTACCTGCTTCCAAAATCCCTAAAGAAAAAGCAATAAAAATGTATGAAGAATTTGAGAGGTTAATTAAACAATAGAGGTGCAAAATATTATGCAAAGTTTTTTCAAAAGTAAACTGTTTATAGTGTTCGTAGCGATATTGGTAGTTTTAATTTCTTGTGTTGTTTTATTTTTTACCGTTTCAGAATATGCACGATTTAAACGCATAGAAGACGAGGCATTATCGATTGCTGGAGAAATAAGCACAGGAAACAACTATTTTAAAATAGATACAAAGAGTTCTCAAGTTGCCCTTAATGATATGACAAGCTTTCAAAAATCATGGCACTTGCAAATGCAAGCCAAGGCGATTGAGGCAATAAAGTCTACAAATAAGAAACTCGGTTTCGATGAATCACTTTATACATATATGTCTCTTACAACTGTGAGCATGGGAACGATAGAAAAAGAAAATGAAAATTATATAATATCTTGGACATATAGTCACGATGACGGGCTTGAGGTAAAATATCAAATTAAAACATCTGCGATGTTTAAAATAGGAGGTAAATAAAATGAAAAAGTTAAAAATTATGGTGTGTTCTTTGTTGGTACTTGCGCTTTTCTGCAGCTTTTGTGGTTGTAGTGGTTCGGGTGCAAAATATAAGGTACAGTATACCGATGGTAGCGTACATCAGCTAACAAGCAAAAAGATTATTGAGTTGTATAACCAAGAGCCGACCCGCGATAATCCAAACAATGTTATAAAGAATGCTATAATTTCAGGAACTGGAACAGTTACTGCATTCTCTTGTGATGACAGCGAAAGCAAAACAAGTGATTATCAGTATGCATGCGATTATTATAACATTACTATTGATGATAGTATTTACATTACTTTCCGGATTCAAGTTGATAGCGGAATGAAACTTCAACTTTATGTTGGAGATAAAATTAAATTTATTGGAAAACTAAGCAGTGAATTTTCAAGTATAACTTCTGTCGAATTGTATCCTATGGATGGTTATCATTTGCGCGCGGGCAACTCCACAGGTATTACATTAGTAGAATAATTGAAGCGAGTGTTATAAACGACACACAGGTTGTAAAGGCATAACAAAAGCGAGGTGAATTTCACCTCGCTTTTGTTATGTATAAAAACCGCCGAAAACCCTATTTTGACGCCCTTGCGTTCAATGGGGCAAACCAGCAAAAACCCTAGTGTTTATGCGGGTTTTAGGTGGTTTGCCCTATTATACCTCATTCCTCTATTCTTTTTACAAGTCCCGCCGCTTTTATATATACATATTTTCTTGAAAAACCGTTGATTTATTCGGCTATACAGAGTATAATGCAAGCAGATTGATCGAGCAAAGGAGGAAGTTCCTTGGATATCAACAAACTACTCGCCGGTGTGGCGTGCTCTTGCGGAAAAACGCACACCTGCGATATCGAATACGTGTACATCGAGAAAAACGCGATTCGTCGGCTGGGCGATATTTGTCGCCCCTACCGCGATATGGTAATCGTTGCCGATGAAAACACTTTCGCCGCCGCCGGCGACGCGACGGTCGCCGCACTCGCCGACAAGACGGTCAAGCGGGTGATCTTTAGCGGTGCGGAGGTGCTGGTCCCCAACGAAGCGGCGATCGCAACCGTGACCGACAACCTCGCCAACGCAGACCTGATCGTCGGCATCGGCTCGGGTGTCATTCAGGACCTGTGCAAATACGTATCCCACCAAAGCGGCGTGCCGTACATCGTGGTGGCCACCGCGCCCTCGATGGACGGCTACGCTTCCGACGGCGCGGCGATGATCACCGATGGAATGAAGGTCACCTATCCGTCCGGTCTGCCCCGCGCGATCGTCGCGGATGTCGACGTGCTGAAAAACGCGCCGATGGAGATGATCAAGGCGGGCTACGGCGACGTCATCGGCAAGTTTTCGGCGCTGAATGACTGGAAATTGAGCCGTTGTGTCAACGGCGAATACTTCTGCGACTACATCTACGACCTCACCTTTGCCCAAATCCAGCAGACGCTGGCGACCGCCGAGGGTATTTTGAAGCGGGATGAGGACAGCGTCCGCGCCCTGATGGAAGCGTTGGTGGTTATCGGCATTTTGATGAGCTTCGCCGGCTCCTCGCGTCCGGCATCGGGCAGCGAGCATCACTTGTCGCACTTTTTCGAGATCACCGGCATCATCGACCATACGGCGTATTTCCCTCACGGCTTGGACGTTGCGTACTCCACGGTCGTCACGGCGGAAATTCGCGAGAAACTATTGGCCGCGCCGTTTCCGCAGGAGACGCGCCGCTTCGATCGACAGCAGTACGAAGCTCGCATGAGAGCCTTGTACAAAGAGGTTGCCGACGGCTGTATGGAGCTGCAGCGGAAAATCGGGCGTTACGAAGAGGATCGCCTGCCGATCTACCGCGAGCACGAAGCGGAGATCCGTCGCATTCTGGCCGAGATGCCGTCGGCTGACGAGATCAAACGGATGCTGGCGCTGGCGGAGATCGATATGCAGGATTTCTACGATCTGTACGGTGAGAAAAAGATCGCCGACGCCGTGGCATACGCGAAGGATTTGAAGGATCGCTACACGGTGCTGTGGATGAACGCAGATTTGGGGGGACAAAGCGATGTATGAAAACGTGAAAGTGATCGCCATGGATTTGGACGGCACGCTGACGCAACACAAAACGCCGTTAAGCCGCGAATACCGCGAGTTGCTCCTGAAGCTTTCTGAAAAATATAAGTTGTTGATGGTGGGTGCCGGACAGGTTATACGAATTTTTAACCAGTTGGAGCAGTTCCCCATTGATATTATCGGCAACTATGGTATGCAGGTTGGCGTGTATAGCGCCCAAACCAAAACCATCGAGCTTGTGCGAGATACGACCGTGGATTGCGACCGGCAGCAGATCGCCGAGAAGATTGACGCGCTGCGCCGAAAATACGGGTTTACGGAGTACGCGGGCGAGGCGGTGGAATTTCATCCGTCCGGCTGCGTGACCTTCCCGATTCTTGGCACAAAAGCCAAGCAGGAGGACAAACTGGCCTTTGATCCGGATCGGTCAAAACGGCGGAAAATTTATCAAGACGTGGTGAACACGTTTGACGATTATTGCGTGTTTGTGGGCGGTTCTTCGTCCTTTGATATGGCGCCGAAGCCGTATGACAAATACCATGCGCTGGATCAATATTGCAAGGAAAACGGTTTGTCGCACGACGAGGTTGTGTATATCGGCGACGATTACGGCTTGGGCGGCAACGACGAGTCGGTCTATCAATCGGATTTTCCTTACCTGACGATCGACAACTATTTGGATTTTCCTGCGGTCGTCAAACCGCTGATGTAATAAAAAGAGGAGTGGACGGGTGTCCACTCCTCTTTTTTATGTGCGATTGTTTAGCAAAACGCCGGTTCACAGCCGATAAACGGACCTTATTTCCTCCCTAAAATACGATCCATAGCGTTAGAGGTGTTGTATATGATCGTTTCGGTGTGATATTTATAATGGGGGATCATTTCGGCGGATACCCAGCCGTCGTAGCCGATCTTCTCTAACTCCGCCATTACCGCCGGATAATTCACGTCGCCGGCCAGCAGATCCACAAAGCCGTGCAGTCCGCCGGCTTCTACGCGATAGTCTTTAAAATGCACCTTTTTGATACGGTTGCCCAAAGTGCGGATCCAATGTTCCGGATACCCATTGGCAAGCGTGTTGCCGATGTCGAGATAACTGCCCACGTAATCGCTGCCGACTTTGTCGATAAAATCGCGCATTTCCATCGGAGAAAGAAGGAACTTGTTCCAGACGTTTTCCAAACCGATGTTTACCTTGTATTCCTCGGCAAACTGCTTGACCTTGCAGATGGATTCCAGACTGCGCTGGTAGCAGGTTTCATAATCCATCACCTTGCCGGGCGCGGCAAACTCGGCGTTTACACAGCCGGGAATGACAAGAATCGAGTCACAGCCGAGAATCGCCGCGGTTTCCAACTGCTTTTTTACAATATCTTGTGCTTTGCCGCGAACGGTGTCGTCGGCGTCGTTTAAGAAATACGACCAATACAGACCGCTGGCAACGCTGTAAAGCTCGATGCCGCTTTCTTTCGCCAGATTTTTGACCGCCAGCAACTCCTTTTCGGTGGAGGCAAGCGTGATCTCGCTGTCCTTTTCGTCCAGCGACACCTCTACGCCGTCAAATCCCGCATCGGCGGCCAGTGCGAAGTTTTCGGCCAGCGTCCCTGCCGGAAACGACCAAATGCTAATGCCCTTTTTCATGTGAAATCCTCCTTGCATAATGTTGATGTTCCTGTTATTATTATAGTAAGAGGGTACACTTTTGAACAGTCATTTTCGCGTTCGATCCGTTCATTATCGTGTATATGGGAGGGGCTGTTTTGGAAAAAGGATATATCAAAACACGACCGAAAACGGTGGTGGATATCACCAAGATCGTGACCATTCACTATTACGAGGTGGGCAAAGGCTTCGTCTTTGACGGCGAGCGCCACGATTTTTGGGAAATGGTCTATGTGGATAAGGGTAGCGTGTCTGTCACGCGCGACGGCGAGGAGATCGTTCTCTCACAGGGCGAGATCGTTTTTCACCGCCCCAACGAATTTCATACCATCCGCGCTTTCGAGTCCGCGCCGAACTTTTTCGTCATTTCGTTTGTGTCTTCCTCGCTTTGTATGCAGTATTTCGAGCGGTTTTGCACCAAGATCGGACGGGTGCATAAAAGCCTGCTGTCTTGCATCATAGAGGAAGCGGAGCGAAGCTATGACATTCCCAAAAACAATTTCGATCTGCGCCAGCTGAAACGCAAAAAGGATGCGCCGCTGGGAAGCGAGCAGCTCATCAAAAGTTATATGGAGCAGTTGCTGATCTACCTGCTTCGTTCGGCGGAAAAAAACACGGACGCGGCGGTCGTGCCGCCGGTTGTGGAGGAACAACCGTTGGTGTCGGCGGTAAAGGAGTATATAACCAGTCGGTGCGAGGAGAATGTCCGAATCGACGAGATCTGCCGTGCGTTCGGGTACAGCAAAAGTTTTTTGAGCCGCCTTTTCCGCGAGCACACCGGCACCAGCCTTGCCTCTTTTGCAATGGCGAAACGAATGGAGCGTGCCAAGGAACTGTTGCGAGACGAGCAGCTAAACGTCACGCAGATTGCGGCCAGACTTTCCTTTGAAAATCCGCAATATTTTGCGCGAGTGTTCAAACGCGAGTGCAACATGACCCCGTCCGAATGGAAACAACTGGCGCATAAGTAAGTGGTTTGCGGCAAAGCATTGCAAATGCATCGATTATCGTGTATAAATCCATAGAGCAAGCGCTCAAGGCAATAAACGCTATTTAGAGAAGACGATGAAAACTGTATGCGTAATCACCGGCGGCACCAACGGTCGTCGGTTTGTGAAATAAAAAACAAATGTCGTACAATTCCAGCTCCGATTCTTCGGGAAGGGATCTACAAAAATAATTGTCAATGCTTTTTTTACAGAAAAATCCCCCTGCAGAAAGCAGGGGGATTTTGTTATGGGAGACAATCAGTTCTGCTCGGTTTCCTTCTTCTTTTTGCTCAGAAGCGTGGTGCCGAACAAGGTGCCACCGCTGACGAACAACAGCGCAAACCACAATCCCAAATTGGCGTGATCGCCGGTATCGGGAGCCTCGTAGTCCGGCTTGGGTGCCGGCTGCGGCTGCGGTTCCGGTTCGACCTCCGGAGCGGGTTCCGGATCGGGCTTCGGTACGGGTTTCGGTTCCGGCTTGGGATCCGGCTTAGGCTCCGGCTTGGGATCCGGAACCGGTGTCGGCGCGGTGTAGGTGTTGACAAACGCGATGCCGTCGGGCGTCTCGGCGCCCTTTGCGTAAGCGTACGCCAAGCGGAGGTTGCCTTCCAGATCGTCGGTTGCCGTGATCGTCACGGTAACGGCGATGTCGTCGTAGGCGACGGTCTCGTCTTCGCCGATCACTTCGCGGATCGTGTAGACGTACTCGCCGGCGCTCTCAATGGCAAGGGCGGAGAAGGCGAAGCCGCCGTCGGCCGCGTGGCTGACCGTTTCGAGCTTGGTGCCGGCGTTGTCGTACAGTTCGAACAAGAACTCGTCGGCTTCCAGATCGCGGCCAACCAGCGTCTTATTGCCGATCAGGATTGCTTCGTTGGCGGCAACTTCGTAATGGTTGTGGAACACGATCGCGCCGCCGTCCGTGATATCCTCGTAAGTGGTCACTTCGGTGAGAACGTCGCCGACCAGTTCGGTGGACACCACGCCCTTATAAAGCTGAGCCTTCGAGACGACCAAGTCGCCGTCTGCTTCCAGCGTCACTTCCAAACGGATGTGATAGGAGGAGGTGTCGTAGGTGACGCCGCCCTTGTCGCCGATCAGCTCGACGATCTTGTAATGGTGAATACCGGTCGAAGCGAGGGCGATCGGCGGGAAGCGGAACGTGCCGTCGGCGGCGTTTGCCACCACTTCACCGAGCTGCTCGCCGTTGATGGCGTTGACAAGTGCAAACTCAAACTCGCCTTCGACCAACGGACGACCGGTCAGCTCTTTAGAGCCGCCGAAATCGACGTGCAGATCGTACGGAATCTCGGTCGGTACAAAGCCGTTGTGGAACACGATCTCGCCCGAGGCGAAGCCGTCTTTCCGGAGGGCGGTGACCGCCGTCAGCGTACCCTGCGAATCGTCGGTGACCGTGACCGTCAGGGTGTAGACCGCCGGATCGTAGGTGTAACGGGAGTCGGCGCCTGCCGCTTCGGTGATGGTGTACACAAACGTGCCGGACTCGCCGAAGGTGATCTTGCCAAACGAGAACTCGCCGGCGTTGTTGTTGGTAACGGTGCTTGCGGCGGGCATCGGGGCACCGGCGGTCTGCGCGGCGATCTCAAACGAGAACTCGCCGTCCTGCAGCGTTTTACCGGTGAGCAGCTTGGTGCCGCTGACGTCGATCTGCGCCTTGTGAACGATGGCGTAGGTGTTGACAAATTCGATGTCCTCGACATCGGTCGTGCCGGCGTCGGTGATCTTTTCGATCTTGGTGACCGCCGCGGTGATATAGGACGCGTTATCGGTGACCGAAACGGTGACCTTGTAGGTCGCCGGATCGTAGGTGAAGCCGCCGATCGGGGCGTCGCTCTTTTCGGAAATGACGTAAACAAACGTCCGATTCTTGTGCTCGTCGGCGAACTCGATGTCCGGGAAGGCAAAGGAGCCGCCCACGCCGTTGGT
Organism: Clostridia bacterium; assembly: GCA_017414965.1. GTDB lineage: Bacteria > Bacillota > Clostridia > Oscillospirales > Acutalibacteraceae > RGIG426. The sequence goes on along the minus strand of JAFQJL010000022.1, from coordinate 49,944 downwards.
CACAACGGTGGTTGCCGGCATCGGGGCACCGGCGGTCTCGGCGGTGATCTCAAAGGAGAACTCGCCCTCGTTTAACACGCGGTTGCCCGCGATCTCTTTGCGACCCGAGATGGACACGTAATCCGACTGCGACGGAATGTAGGTATTCTCAAAGGTCGGATAAATCGTGCCGGCGGGCAGGTTTTCGATCAGCGTCTCGGTGGAGATGGTGCCGTCGAGGTTATCGTGGACGATGACCGTAACCGGATAAACGGTGGTCGCATACGCGATGTTGTGGATGGTCTGACCGGCGTTGACCTCCGCCAGATAGTACGTGAAGGTACGACCGGCGTCGATCGCCGCGTAGGACAAGGAGATGCTCGCCTCGCCGTGCGAGTTGGTCAGGCCGGAGCGGACGATCTCGTTGGCATCGGCGTCCACGATCGGATCGGCATCGTACAGCGCGAACTGATAGCCGCTGAGTGCGTGACCGGCCAACACCTTCTGAATGTTGACGGTGGCGCTCGCCGTGCCGGTGGGTGCATAGATATTGTTGAAGTTGGCGGTGACCAGCCAGTTGCCGGAGACGGTGGTCAGACCGGCGTTGGTGACCTGAACGATCTCCAGATCGCCGTCCATATCGCTGTCGGCAACCACCACAGCGAAGCGGCGCGGTGCGGTGTCGTAGGTGATGCCGCCCTGCGTGCCGGTCGCCTCGGTAATGCGGTAGTAGTAAGTGCCGGCCGCCGAGAAGGGCTCGTTTTCAAGTGAGAAGCGAAGGTGCTTCTCGTTGTCGGATGCCTCGATCGAATCGCTGGCAACGACGGTGCCGTCTGCGCGAGCCAGCGTAAACGTGTAGCGCTCGCCGGCGATCCAGTGCGTGCGGTTGCCGCTGATCTCCTTGGTGATCAGCACGCCGACGGATTCGCCGTCGATAGCGGTCGGCGCGTAGGTGTTGACGATGAGCGCCTGATCATTAGTGGCAGAATCGATCGCGCCGGTCAACGAGCTGGCAGAAGCGTTTAAGCGGAAACCGATCGGGATCGCCGTCTCGGTGACGGTGTAGCGGGTTTCCTCCGCCAGACCGCGAAGTACGAAGGATTCGCCGGCGGTCAGCGTGACCGAGAATCGACCGGTAGCCGGTACGGTCAGCGTGCCATTGGAGCTTTCGAACGTGCCGGATACCGGCGCGCCGGAAGCGGTGGTCAGCGCAACCTGCGCGGTAAAGGTGACCGCGTCGTTGATATCGACCGGCTGGCCGTTTTCGTCCACGACCTGCTTGGTGATAACGAGGTCGCCCTCGCCGATGGCGGTGTTGACGAAGTCCACGTCGTCGATCAGGTACTGCGCGATCGTACCGGTGGCAACGGTGCCGGTGGCCAAACCGTTTACGTGTACCGATTTGATCTTGTAATCGGCGTTGTCGGAGATCTCTTCCACCGTATAGGTGGTGCCGGCCGGCAGACCGGTGATCCACAGGGTCTGGTCGCGGCGCATCTCGAATTCGTAGACGCCGTTGCGGAAGGTCGCGGTCGTCGCCGCACCGGTCGGAGTCTGATCGAGAGCGGTGATCCAGCTGTCAAAGTTGCCCGACGCCGAGGCAGTCACGCGGAAACGGAAGGTATCCGACGTGCCGGTCTCGTAGACGTCGATGGTCTTGGAGATCTTGATGCCGGTGGCCGGCGTGACCTGCAGCAAACCGTTGTTGCCGAGGTTCATATCCACGTAATAGGTGTTGTTGTGCTCGGTGAGATACGGGTGGAAGACCATGTGCGCGGAGTTGGTGGTGTTGACCGCTTTTTCCGCGTCGTACATCGTCAGCTCGCGTGCCGGCGTTCCTTCCGGAACGACCCACGCACCGACCGTCTGATGCTGCAGGTTCTCAAAGCTTGCCTGCCAGCCGTGCTGAACGGCAGCCCGAATGGAGGCGGCCGACATTCTTTCGTACAAGAAGATCGGTGTGGTAACACCCTGGCGGAAGATGTAACGGCGGTGGTAGTATTCGCCGTTCTCGCTCGGGGTTTCCGCCTGCGGCACGATCACGTAATCGTTGCCGGATTTTTTGTAAACGACAGAATCGAAGGTGTAGTAGAAGCGCTCGTTTTCCTTGTTGGGTGTAAACTCCACCACGGCGGTCTTGTGCTGATCGTGGGAAGCGGCGGTGATGTCGTAGCTGTTGTTCCAGAACAGACGGGTGTGACCGTCCGCTGCCAGATGACGCTCGTCGCTGATCTGGCTGTCGTGGATGCTCTTGCCCGTGATGCGTGTGATGTTAAACTCGTTTAAGTCGGAACGCAGTCCGGTCTCGTAGAGCAAACGGATGGGAGAAACGGTGTCGACGTTTTCGATCGAAACCGAAACGTCGGTGGCAAGGTCTACGCTGGTGCCGGTCAAAGAGACGGCATAGGTCACCATCGGGACCAGCGCCGCCGGAATGGACCACAAAACCGTCTGTTCGCCGGTCTCGATGTTTTCACGAACGCGGACCGACATATACATCATATCGCTGTTTTTGATACTGCCGAAGGTTTCGCCGAGGAAACCGTACGAACGGTTGATATACACGGCGTCGGCCGGTACGGCTTCGGTGCCGTCCTCGTCGTAGAAACCGGCGTAGGAGTCGTCCGCCTTGCCAAACCACGCGATGTAGTTGGACCAATCGGTAGCGGAACGGTAGCGAAGCTGACCGTCGTCAAAGGCTCTGCGGACCAACGCCTGCGCGTCGGCGACCGAGGCGATGCCCAAACGCGTTCTGACGGCGCGAATAAACTCGTTGCCCAAGGCGGTCGGATTTTCGACCGTGCCTAAGCCGCCTTCGGAGGTGTCCGCCAACTTGGAGGCCATCATATGTCCGTCGTACAGCACGTCGCCCAGCAGGACGCCGTTGACGTGCTTGACTTCCATAAATTCGCCCAGCGTGTCGACAAAATCCACGTAACCGGCGAAATCGGGCGATCCGCCCTCCAGATGCGTGGGATAATACCGCGACTGCAAAATGATCTCGTCAACGATGGACGAAAATGCGTCTTGCAGACCGGTGCCGGAAGCGGCAAAATACTCGTCTACATAGGACTTGGAGGTGGCGTAGGAATTTTTGGCGATGGAAACGTTGCTGTGGTTTCCGTTGCGGTTTTTCACCCGAACCGACATATTGCCGGTGGTGGCGCCGTAGGTACTCCACAGCGAATCGGTAATGGTGGAGGCGTCGGGGTTGAGAACGCTGTACGCCACGTCGCCGGAGGTTACGGAGTTCGGATTGTTATCCGCCGTGATGTTAAAGCCCAGCGTGTAGAACAGGCTGCGACCGGCGCCTTTTTCGGCGTGGATCTGATATTTGTTTTCGATGCGATTCTTGATATAGGAGGCCGTGAGCTGCACCAAAAAGCTCTGACCGGCGGTGATGTTGGTGTCGTTGCCGTTACCGACGTTGGCGTTGCCGACGTTGGCAAAGTTGGTGGTGCCAAAGGTCGGAGCGCCGTCGGACATCAGCACCACGATCGGCATCCGGTACTGACCGGTCTGCCAGTTGTTCGCGCCGATGACGATATCCGAATCGGGCAGGCTGTTAAACATCTGGTAGGCTTCCCACAAGCCGGCTTGGATGTAGGTGGCGCCGCTGTGCGACTTGCTTCCGAAGACGGCGGAGGGGTTGGTGCCGGAAACGCGGCTGTTGACCGAAACCTGACCGCCGGAATAGCCGGCGTAGTTGATAAACGCACCGTTTTGTGCGGTGGTGGTGTAGCGGTCAATGGGAAGCAGACGGGTAACGGCAGCGTTGTAGCCGACTGCTGCCGAGCTGTTGCCGCCCGAATACAACACCACGCCTACGCGGTTGTTTTGGTTGGTGTTCTGCAGATCGGCAATGGCTTTGTTGGTGGCGTTGACCAACTGCGTCACCGATGCGGCCGACATCGAGTTGGAGAGGTCCAGAACGAACACCGTGTCGGTCGGGACGGTGGAGTAGCCCTTGATCTCCTTGTTGGCGGCGATCGCCGACAACGCGGTGAGGAAGTTCTTGCCGTCGTCGATCATGGTGACGCCTGCATCGGCAAACGCAGAAGCGTCGGTAAAGACCGATTTGTCCGACCAGACGCCGCCGGCGTTGGAGGTGTCTGCATTGGTCGGATCGAAATAATGCGTCCAGTTATCCATGGTACTGGCGTCTACCATGCGGTTAAACGCCGGCGCATCCGCCGCAAAAACCGTCAGCGGCAGACAGGTCATCAGAAGCGCGATGCTTAGCACAATGCTGATGAGTTTTTTCGAAATTCGAAATTTAGTGTTCATACGAGATCCTCCCTATCGAGATGATTTTCCGTAGTGGGTTTGAGTCTGTTTTGGGGGCATACACAGATGCCGAGGAGTTCGTCGCCGTGTGCGTAATACTCGCATTCGGCGCATTCGCTGAAACGGTCTTTATTTCCTTTATAATGTTGGCAGGCATCTTGCATCTTAGTCACAAAGGGGAAGCCGTCTGAGGTGTGCTGCGGGTTTTTAAGGAAATCGGGGTAGATCGGCATCGGATCGATCGCCGGATTTTCGCGCTCACAGTCTTCGTAATATCCGTAATATAAGTGAAAGGTATGATCGTGAAGGCGAATGATCCGGTAAAGTTCGCCTTCGGCGTATACGGGTATTTTTTCGTGCGCGCCCAAGATGGTGTCTAACATGGGCTCTCCTTTCCGTAAAGGGCAAACAAAAATCTGCCATACTGTTTATATTCACAGTATAGCAGATCGTTTATTGTCTCGGTACTACCCAAAACGGGTTTGCGAGGTCATATTTTTGGGAAAATTTTCAAAGCAAACATATCTTTTAAATGGGTTTGGGGATATGTAAACGGGATATGATCGGGTTACAGGATCGCGGCAAATTCGCCGCGGCTCATACCGGTCTTTTCGGATACGATGCGGACTGCCTGCTTGACGCCCGAAAGGGACATATGCAGTTTCTCGGCGATCTCGTTGTTTTGCATGCCGAATGCGGCGAGCTTGGCGACCTCGCGCTCCTTGGGGGAAAGCGTGGTGGCGATGGTGCGTCCGCGCACGCTGCCGCTGAGCGCGGACCAACCGGCGTTGTAGATCTTGTTGAGTTTTTTCACCTGCTCCCAGACGTCCGGATCGACTGCCCGCAGCCGCTGCTCCAGCAGGGAATCCAGCGTGCGACCGTACTCGGCGAGCAGCCCGTACAAGCGGTCGGGCAGCGCCAGAGCGATGGCGCGGTCGAGGTGGCGGATCGCTTGCGCGTCGTTGCCGCTGTTGTGGTAGACGACCGCGCAGGTCATACGCAGGTACAGTTCGGCGATGATGGAGCGGTCGGCCATCGCCTGCGAGATCATCGGCTCCAGCGTAAACGGGATCATGGTCAGGAGTGAGAGTCCCGAAACGCCCGGCAGCTCCATCTGCTTGGTGGCGACGGCGTAACCGGTGGCATACAGATACTTGGCATAGTACACCTTGGCGGCCGGCAGAGAATCGGGGTGCAGCGTTTCAAAGCATCCGATCTTAAACCAATCGGGAAAGGACGAAACGTTATACAACATACTGTCCACGGCGGTCAGCGAGAACGCCATAATATCGCGGTCGTGATCGTCGGCAGCCGGCGCTTCGGCAATGTGAAGCTTGGCCTTGCGCCACATCGACAGATCGCCGTGCCAGATAGCGCACAGCGCCAGCAGCATACCGGCGGACAGCACCGCGTAAAAGCCGGAGTGCTTTTCCAGCAGATAGTTGGCGCTTTCGTACACCTTGTCGATCTCGCCGCGGGAGTAGGCAACCTCCGCCGAAAACAACACCTGCGCCTCGTGGTTGTCCGCCAGCTCCTCCGCCGACGCATCGGCGGTACCGGGTGAGTGATACAGATCGGTCATATACAAAAACGGTGTCTTGCGCGGAAGCGGCAGGTTGGTGCGCAGCAGATCTCTCTGGCGACCGGCCTTGGTGCGACCGTCGACCGGTCGGGCGGCGGTTTTGGGGATCATCCAATCCCGCCCGAAGCGGATCGCGCCCTCGATTTTGCCCTCGGCGCACAGAGTCTGTATCCGACGAACCGATACGTTCCACTTTTTCGCCATATCGCCGATTTTCAGGTAATCCATACCGCCCACTCCTCTGCAAAGCAATAGATATCCTTCGTCTTGGCGCCATAATAATATTCGTTATAACGCCGAATATATTATTCGTCTTGACGCTATTTATTATATACCATTTGTTTTTATTTTGCAAGAGAAAATAAAAACACCCCATCGGTGTGTTGACCGATGGGGTGTGGTTTTACGGATTGGGAATCAACGCTGCCACGTCGTCGCCGTAGCGATCGGCGAGCGCGCCGAGGTCCACCTCGTCACCGAGTTTGTCGGCGAACTCCTCAAACTGCTCCGGCGTGATGCCGGCATCCTCTGCTTTTTCGAGCAGATCGCCGTACTGCTCAAGCTGATCCGTCGTCAGCGTGGAGTTCTGGTACTGTTTCCACAGATGACCGAACTTCTCCGGCGTGATCTCGGCGGCGCGGATGTCCTCCAGCAAGCCGGCATACGCCACGATCTTATCCGGCGTCAATCCGATCTCGCTGAGCTGATCCAGCGTGCCGCCGACTTCGCTGTACACGCCGCTGGCGTAGTCGATCAGATCGCCAATATCTTGGAAATCCTTGCCCACCATACCGCCGACCGCGCCGACCGCCACGTTGATCGCTGCGATGGCCGCGCCGATCACCAGACCGAGCAGCAACGCGCCGATGACCAGCCAGATGAGCGCCGCACGCGCAAAATTCTTGATGTTCTTATTCTTAGGCGCAAACGCCATCGCAATAGCGGAGATGAAACCCACCACCGGAACGCTAAACAGTAAGATCAGTCCGAAAAAGCTGCCGAGTCCGAAAACCTTGGTCTGCGGATCCTCCACGACCGATTCGGCGGTCGCAAGCGGAGCCATAACCGGCACGGCGGTGGCTTCACACTCCGCACACAGACTCATACCGTCGGTTACCTCTTTACCGCACTTCACACAATTTCCCATTATGTACCCCTCCTTTTGAATCAAAGCGCCGCATCAAACGCGGCGGCGTTGTCCGTAAACGCAAACGACACCGTGGTAGTGGCGGATTCTGCCGGCTTCAGGAAGCGGAGCGTGCCGTTTTGGCGGAGCACGTCGCGTCCCTCCGGTGTGCAGTTGCCCGGCTCCAAGCCGAGCACGTAATCGGTCTGTCCCATCATCTTCCACTCGGTGAAGCACGGCAGGGTGGCTTTGTCAAACGCCATCACCAAGCCTTTGCCGATGGTGGGATTGAACAATCCGACCTTGGCGCTGCCGTCTTGCTCTTTCACGTCGTAGAAATAGCAACGCTCCACAAATCCGGACTGCGGCGGCTCAACCTGAAGCGCCGAATCCATATGGGTGGCGGCTTCGTCGTCCCGCGGCGTGACGCCGTGATGCGGGATTTTCAACACGGCATCCTCGCTGACCAGCGGATATCCCATGTTGCAGTGGTACAGCACCATATACGGCGACGCGTCGGCCGCTTCGTTGGTCACGGTGTCAGACACGGTGACGGTGTTTTCGGTGTAAGAGAAGCGATAGGTGCGCGCCAGCACCAGCTTGCGCCCAAACATCACCGCGTCGCGCACCGCCAGACGAACGGTCAGCGCCTCGGCAGTTTCCTCGGTGCCGAGCAGCTGCGCCGGTTGATGCGAGATCGTGCCGTGAAGCGGCAACTCCTCGCCCTCGTCCACGCACGGCGAGCCGACGGCGCTCAATCCGCAGGTAGTGAAAAAGCCGGCGGTGAACGATTTAAGGAAGCCGGCGCCCACGCCGTCGTAATACGCCGGCGCCACATAGCCGCAGGGACTAAAATATCCCATATTGTCCCCCTTAAAACTCAGACGCGAGATATCGCCGGCGCGATCCAGGGAGATCCACGCCTCCAAACCGAGTCCGTTGCGGACATACAGAAAATGCATGCCGTCCCCTTTGCCGCCCTGCAGAACATACGGCTCGGCGCCGCGTACCTGCAGGGGATTGCCGATGTAACGATTCATCCAAAACTCCTCCTTTTGGGCAAAAAAGGGCGGTTGCCCGCCCTGTTTGTTGTGATTATTTCAATTTTTTGGCCAGTTCCGATACTACCAGCACCAATTCGTCCGACGGACCGGAGATCACACACGCACCGGTGACCTCGCACGGCGGATTTTCGCGGATACTGTCGACCGCCGCCTTGCACGCCGACACCTCGCCGGCAAGGATCACGGTGGCGTGACCGCCGCAAGTGGTTTCCCACGCGCACATATCCAGCGTGGCACATTTGACCATCTGGTCAACGACCTGCACCGCATTGGCGGCACCGAGGATCTCAACCATTGCATACGCTTCCGGTTTTTTCATCTATGCCACCCCCTTACTTGCCGATCGTCATCGCGATGCCCGGCTCGGTGCCGGCATCCGGTGCCGCAATAATCGTCCACGCCGTCACCTTGGCAATCGGCTCGGCCGCCGCCAGCGCCGCATCCATCGCCGCGCGGACGTTGGCAACGTCGCCGCGCATCTTGACGCACGCGCCCGACTTCAAACGGTTACGCTCCACGCCTTGGATCTGCACCTTGGCCGCTTTGGCCGCCGCATCCAGTGCCACGTAACACGCCATCAATCCGTCTAACTCGAACACGCCGATGGCCTGTCCGGTATAATCTCTATCTACCATTTCGGAATCCTCCTTTGGTCGTTTCCAATCGTAGTATACCATACCTTTTCTATACGCGCAAGAAAAAGTTTTATACACCACGTAATTACGCGCGCCCCATCAATTCCAAGATGACCGGCCACGCATCGTCCGGATAGAAGCGGTGACCGCCGTCGCCCTTGACCAGTCGGCAGCGGTCGGCGCGACCAACCGCACGGTAGCCTTGGCAGATGGTGTGGAAGGTCTCCTCTACGCCGGCAACAGGGAAAATATCGTCCTTTATGCCGCACACCACCACCAGATCGCGCGGCGCGATCAGGCAACCGAGGTCGCCCATGTTGAAATAACGGCGGATGTCGGGGACGTAGTTGCAGCTGCAATGGTGGATGGCGATAATGGAATCCTCGTAGGTGCATACGCCGCAGGAGGGAACAGCCAGCGAAATGCGGTCGTCCAGACACGCGGCATAAAACGCAGCGGTGCCGCCGCCGGAGTTGCCGATGCAAAGGATGTTGTCAGCGTCTATATACTCGGCAAAATGCGTGAGCAGCACATCGATCAACCGCATCACGTCCCACACGCGCTCGCCGATGGGCGTACGGCCCAACAGCAGTGTCGGAAGCGCGTGTCCGGTGGTGCAACAACCCGGCAGTCCCGCGTCGTTGTGGCCGGCTTCCCCCATGTATCGCTGATCGATTGCGACCGCGCAAAAGCCGTGTGCCAGCGCCTGTACGGCAAAATCCTGACAGCCGGCAGATAGACGCGCGTCGTCTCCCTCGTAGCGTTGTTCGCCCAGCGTGATGTGGCGACCGGTGGTGTGCCCTTGCAGACCGATCACGACCGGCAATTTGCCGGTTGCGCCATGCGGCACGACGAATTCGCCGCAAACGGTATAGCCCGGCTCGCTTTGAAACGCAAACGAAATGCGCCGGTGATCGGTGTATTCCTGCGTTCCCAAAAGCGCGAAGGCATCGTCGCACGAAGCCAACGGCAACCCCAGCAGCTCGGTCAGCTTTTCGCGGGCGGTCTGCCGCCACGCAGCATCCTCCGAAAACGCCAGCTGCGGCGCTGTGGCGCGCGCTTTATCCAAAATAAACTGGTGGGCGTGTGTCTGGTTCATATCCGATCCTCCTTTGCGGTGTTCTGGTTAAATTGTATACGCAACCGCCGACAAAGTCAAGCGGCGGGCAAAAAATGAGCATCCGCGTTTTTCGCGGATGCTCAGGGGATTTAGTCGTCGATGGAGGTGTCCACCGCCGCGTCGTAGATCGCGGTGACTTCGGCCGACGGAGCCGGCGTCAGCAGCGAGGTGACGACGGTGGCGAGTAAGCCGACCACGAAGCCGGGTAGGATCTCGTAGATGCCGGTCGGTACAATGACCGCATCCATGATGGTGTTGGTGAACAGCAACAGCCACGCGATATCCACCACCGCGCCGGTGATGATACCGACCACCGCGCCGGTGTAGTTGAGGCGGCGCCAGAACAGCGAAAGGATCACGACCGGACCAAACGCCGCGCCGAACAGACCCCACGCATTTTCCACCATGCTCATAATGCTGCCGGCCCATTTGCCACCGCTGGAAGCGATGAAGAACGCCACGATCGAAACGATCACGACGACCAGACGGCCCACCCAAAGCATTTCTTTGTCGGAAGCCTTGTTCTTGCGGATCAGCGGCTTATACAGGTCGCTGGTAAAGGAAGAGGAAGCCACCAGCAACTGCGAGTCCGCGGTGGACATCGCGGCTGCGATGATCGCCGCGAGCAGTAAGCCGGCGATAAACGACGGGAACAGGTACTGCACGATCGTGATGAAGATGTCCTCTTGGTTGCCGGCAGGGAGCAGCAGCTCAGCCAGCGAGGAGTCGCCCATCAGGAAAGTACGGCCGAGGATCGCCATCAGGATGGCGGCGCCCAGCGTCAGCACCACCCAGACGATCGCAACCGTCGAGGCTTTCTTGATCATTTTGGATTTCTCGATCGCCATAAAGCGAACCAGAATGTGCGGCATACCAAAGTAGCCGAGACCCCACGCCAGACCGGTTACAATATCGGTCCACGGGGCGGTGAACGGATTGGTGCCGAAAGCGGAAACACCCTCTGCAAACGCACCGTTGAGCAGCTCGGCCTGCGCCGGATCCTGCGTGACGCCGCCGGCCATCATGATCGGCACGGCCAACAGCGCGACCAGCATCATCAGACCCTGGAAGAAGTCGGTCCAGCAGACCGCCTTATAGCCACCCATAAAGGTGTAAATCAGAATGAGCAACGCGAAGAGGATCATCGCCAGCAGCTGATTGCCGGTTTCGTTAAACCACGGAATGACAGCGCACATCACCTTGGCGCCGGCGGAAAACGCCGACGCCACGTACACGGTGAAGCTGATGAGGAAAATGATCGCACACACGATCTTCAGCACCGGGTTTTGGGTGGCGAAGCGGTTGGTCAGATACTGCGGCAGTGTGATCGAGTCGTTCGCTTCTTTGGAGAAGCGGCGCAGACGTTTAGCCACAAAGATCCAGTTGGCGGCGGTGCCCAGTGCCAGACCGATGCCGATCCAGACCTTGCCCATGCCGAACGCCAGAATGCTGCCGGGGAAACCCATCAACAGCCAGCCGGACATATCCGAGGCCTGCGCACTCATTGCGGTTACCCACGGGCCCATCGTGCGGCCGCCGAGGAAGTATTCCTTTTCGCCGTCGTTCTTCGATTTGAAGAAGAAGATCAAACCGATGGCGAGGATCATAGCAAAATAACAAATGAAAGCAAGCAATTGCCACGTCATAAAAAAACCTCCCATTTACTTTAATGGTGTAAAAGAATAAAATCATTATACCATACAGAAAGGGCAAATGCAACCAAAAAATCCATTTTCCGGCGAGGTGCGAAATTTGCCGAAAATTGCGGAAATTTTGCGGCGTTCTATCACTCGTCTACCCCACTCTACTGGTAGTAGAACGCATTTTGGTTGCTATTTTCGACATTTTCTTATATAATGAGAATAACGATTTTGCCACTCGCTTATGGGTGGCGTGTGAGGAGAGAGGCCTATGAAACCGAATTCCGAGCGCACATATACCCGAAAAAATCATCGTCGCGTCCGTAGTTTGCAACCGATGGACTACGTGGCGCCCTATATTATGGTCGAGCGTCAGGATGCCTGCAACATGTTCACCGATTCGGTGGACGCTGCCCCGATCGACGCCTATATCCGCCGTAAGCGGAAGGAGGGCTTGTCCGATTTCGGTCTGTTGCACGTGTTGTTGGCGGCGTACGTCCGCACGATCGCGGATCGTCCGGGCATCAACCGCTTTATCCGTGGACAGAAGATCTACACGCGTGATCGCGTCGTGGTGTGTATGGACGTCAAGCGCGAGATGACGCTGGAGGGCGACACCACCGTGATCAAGCCGGTGTTTTTGCCGACCGATACCGCCGAGGATGTGTACAACGTGTTTAACGAGCTGTACAAAGAGGCGACGGCGGAGTCTGCCGAAACCGGCTTTGACGGACTGGCCAAGGTGATCAACTACATTCCCGGTCTGGTGAAGAAATTCGTGGTGTGGGTGCTGAAAACGCTGGATTACTTTGGCTGGCTGCCAACGGCGATTACCAACCTCAGCCCGTTCCACGGCTCGCTGTTTATCACCTCGATGGGCTCGCTCGGCATTCCGCCGATCTACCACCATCTGTACAATTTCGGCACCGTGCCGGCGTTTTTGGCGTATGGCCGCCGCCGTCACGCGAACGAGCTGGATATTCTCGGTAACGTGGAGCGCCGCAGCTACTACGATCTGTGTATGACGCTGGATGAGCGCCCTTGCAACGGCTTCTATTACGCTTCTGCGTGGAAGCATATGAAGCACATCCTCAAGAACCCCGACATTCTCGATGAGGTGCCGGAGGTCACGCCGGATATCCCGTAATATAAAACCAAAAACTCCCCCTCGAAAAATCGAGGGGGAGTTTTTTGTCGTTTTTATCGATTGCCGTACATTTGCTCGTAGTAGTTCTGGTATTCGCCGGAAATGATGGTCTCCCACCACTCGCGGTTGTCCAGATACCACTGGATCGTTTTTTGAATGCCGTCGGCAAACTTGGTCTCCGGCAACCAGCCGAGCTCGTTGTGGATCTTGGTCGGATCGATCGCGTAGCGCATATCGTGACCCTTGCGGTCGGTGACGTAGGTGATCAGGCTTTCCGGTTTGCCCAGCGCCTTGCAGATAATCTTGACAATGTCGATGTTCTTCATCTCGTTGTGACCGCCGATGTTATACACCTCGCCCACGCGACCGTTGTGAATGATCAGGTCGATCGCCTTGCAGTGATCCTCCACGTACAGCCAGTCGCGGACGTTGAGACCTTCGCCGTAAACCGGCAGAGGCTTGTCGCCCAGTGCGTTGGCGATCATCAGCGGAATGAGCTTCTCCGGGAAATGATACGGACCGTAGTTGTTGGAGCAGCGGCTGATGGTCACCGGCAATCCGAAGGTGCGGTGGTAGGCCAGCACCAGCAGATCGGCGCCCGCCTTGGAGCTGCTGTACGGCGAGCTGGTGTGGATGGGCGTTTCCTCGGTGAAGAACAGATCCGGCCGATCCAGCGGCAGATCGCCGTACACCTCGTCGGTGGAAACCTGATGATAGCGCGTGATGCCGTATTTGCGGCAGGCGTCCATCAGCACAGCAGTACCCATAATGTTGGTCTGCAGGAACACGTCCGGATTTTCGATCGAACGGTCCACGTGGCTTTCCGCCGCGAAGTTGACCACGATGTCCGGATTCTCCTCCTCGAACAGCTTGTACACGGCCTCGCGATCGCAGATGTCTGCTTTGACAAAGCGGAACTGCGGGTTATCCATCACCGGCGCCAGCGTCGATAGGTTACCGGCATAGGTCAGCTTGTCCAAGCAGACGATGCGGTAATCCGGATATTTTTTCAGCATATGGAACACAAAGTTGGAACCGATAAATCCGGCGCCGCCGGTCACGATAATAGTCATACGATCTCCTCCGTTTACGTTATTCTAAAATGATGTCGCAAATGCGATTGACGTCCTCGTCGCTCAGATCGGCGTACAACGGCAAGGTCAGCACGCGATCGGCGATATATTTGGCCACCGGCGTTTTGTCCGGCGCGGCGGTGGGTAGGTTTTGGTAACACTCAAAGGAACTGGTGAGCGGATAGAAATACTTGCGGGCGACAATGCCGTTTTCGCCGAGCTTGGCAAAGATCTCGTCGCGGGTGCGCTTAAACCCGTCAAACACAACGGGGAAATACGCGTAGTTATGTGCCACGCCGTCTTGTTCGGCGCACAGGCGAATGCCGTCCACACCGCCGAGACGTTGACGGTAGAGCTCAACCGCGTGGCGGCGTTTGGCGATCTCGCCGTCCAGATGCCGCAGGTTGCATAACCCCATTGCCGCCTGGAACTCGCTCATCTTGGCGTTGCCGCCGATGTACTCGCAGGTCTCCTGACCGGTGATACCGAAGTTTTTGAATTTCTCCAGCTTGTCCGCCAGCGCCGCGTCCGCGGTGCAGACCGCGCCGCCTTCGATGGTGTTATACACCTTAGTGGCGTGGAAGCTGAACATCGACGCGGTGCCGAAGGTGGCCACGCCGGCGCCGTTTTTCTTCACGCCGAATGCATGCGCCGCATCGTAAACGACCGGCAGACCGTGCTTTTTCGCGATGCGGTCGATGGCTTCCACGTCGCAGAGATTGCCGTACACGTGCACCGGCACGATCGCGCAGGTCTTATCGGTAATCAGCGCCTCAATCTTAGAAGCGTCGATGGTGTAGTCGACCTCGTTGACGTCGCAAAACACCGGCGTCAAGCCGTTGCGCACGATCGCGTGGGTGGTAGACACAAAGGTAAACGGGGTAGTGATCACCTCGCCGCCGACCGGCAGCTGCAACGCCGCCAGCAGATGCTCCAGCGCCAGATGCCCGTTGGTGTACAGCACCGTCTTATCGACGCCGAGGTATTGCTCCAGATCCGCTTGCAGCTGCTTATGCTTGACGCCCATGTTGGTGAGCCAGCGGGAATCCCATAGCTCGCGGATCTCGTTGCAATATTCCTCAAAATCCGGCATTGAGGAACGCGTCACGTTGATTTTTGACATCCAAATCCCCTCTCTCTATCGGGATAAAATATCGGCGATTCGCTTGCAGGCGAAGCCGTCGCCATACGGATTGCTGGCGTGTGCCATCGCCTGATAGGCGGTCGTGTCGTTCAATAGCTGTTTGCAGGTGTTGTAAATGACCTGCTCGTCGGTGCCCACCAGCTTGAGCGTGCCGGCCTGAATTCCCTCCGGTCGCTCGGTGGTGTCGCGCATGACCAGCACCGGCTTGCCCAGACTGGGCGCCTCCTCTTGAATGCCGCCGCTGTCGGTTAAGATCAGATGACTGCGTGCCAGGAAATTGTGGAAATCCAACACGTCCAGCGGCTCGATGAGGCGAATGCGGTCACAGCCGCCCAACTCCTCTTCCGCGGCCTTGCGCACGGCGGGGTTCATATGAATGGGATAGATTGCTTTCACGTCGGGATGCTCCTCGACGATCCGGCGGATCGCACGGAACATCGCGTGCATCGGCTCGCCGAGGTTTTCCCGACGATGCGCGGTGATGACGATCAATCGACTGTCCGCCACCCACTCCAGCTCCGGATGGGTGTAGCTCTCACGCACGGTGGTTTTAAGTGCGTCGATGGCGGTGTTGCCGGTGACGTAGATATCCGCCGCCGTCTTTCCCTCGCTTAGCAGATGCTGCTTGGCGGTTTCGGTGGGAGCAAAGTGGTATTTCGCCACAATGCCTACGGCTTGTCGGTTAAATTCTTCGGGATAAGGGCTGTAAATGTCGTAGGTGCGAAGCCCGGCTTCCACGTGCCCGACCGGAATCTGCATATAGAAACACGCGAGCGCTGTTACAAAGGTGGTCGAGGTATCGCCGTGTACCAGCACAACGTCCGGACGCACCTCCTCCAACACCGCGCGGATACGCGCCAAAATGTTGGTGGTAATATCAAACAGCGTTTGGTTGGCCTGCATCACCGACAGATCGTAGTCCGGTCGGACGCCGAAAGCGTCCAACACCTGATCGAGCATCTGTCGATGCTGGCCGGTGACGCATACCACGGTTTGGATATTATCCCGCGTTTTCAGTTCATTCACAAGAGGACACATTTTTATAGCTTCCGGCCGTGTGCCGAAAACCAGCATAACTGTTTTCATCGTTTACTCTCCGTATTTTAACCTATGTATTATAACAACACGCGCGACACTTGTCAACAAAATCCGCCGGTTGAGCGCGTGAGTTGCGTAAAACCGATGCGTTAGGAGTGCCGAAGTGAATCGGCAATGTCGCACAGCCGCTGCAGGCGGTGATTGACGCCCGACCGCGTTAGCGGCGGGTCCAGCAGTTCGCCGAGATCGCGCAGTGAGATCTCGGGGTTGTCCCACCGCAGTTGCGCGATTTCTTGCAGATTTTCCGGCAGAGTGCCGAAGCCGCCGTTTTGCAAAATGACCTCCAACGCCTGCCGATGAACAGCGGCGGCGGCCACCACTTTGTTGAGGTTGGCCATGTCGCAGTTGGCGGCGCGGTTGGAACGGTTGCGGATGTCCTTAAACATCTTGACCTGCATCAGCTCCAAGGCGGAGGCACTGGCGCCCATCAGCGTCAGGCACTCCTCGATCACGCTGCTGTCTTTGAAATAAATGACGTTGTCGCCTTTGCGGCGAATGGTTTTGGCGTCGTACCCCAGTTCCTCCCACAGCGAGAGGATATCGCGGCTGAGTGGCAGGGACGGTACGTTGAATTCCAGATGATAATCCGTTTCGGGATTGCTCACCGCCCCGCAGGAGAGGAACAATCCGCGCAGATACGCCGCCGCGCAGTCGTCGCAATGGAAATTCGCGCGGATGAGCCGCACGGATACCTCGTTTGGCTCGTGCCCGAACGCCGTCAACACGCGTGCGCGATTGTCGGCCGCCACCGACACGATGGTAAACGCGCCTTTTTCCGTTTCGGTGCGAATGCCGCAGATCTCCTCCAACAGCGACCGATACAGTCGCACGACCTCTGGATGCTCGGTCTGCACCGCCATTTCGCGGGCGGAAAAGCCGCGGCCGCCTTGCAGCAACCCGTACAACAGCGCTGCCCGACAGCATTTTCGGCCGGGCAGAACGTCTGCCAGCCGTTGTTTGGTGGTTCCCGAAAACGACATATCAATCCTCCGGAGGATACCAATCCTCTCCGATCAGCCGGACCTCCGGCTGTAACAGCACGCCGGTCTCGTGCTTCACGGTACGGCGCACGTGCTGCGCCAGCTTCTGCACGTCGGTGCAGGTGGCGCTTCCTTTGTTGACGATAAATCCGGCGTGCTTGGCGCTGACCTCCGCATCGCCGACCGCGTAGCCTTTCAAGCCGCATTGCTCAATGAGTGCACCGGCAAAATACCCCTCCGGTCGCTTGAAAAAGCTGCCGGCACTGGGATATTCCAGCGGTTGCTTTTCACGTCTGGCGGTGAGAAGCTCGGTCATTCTGGCGTCGATCGCCGCCGGATCGCCGGCGCGCAGACGAAACGTCGCCGCCACCACCGGTTCGCCGGTCTGCATCAGCTTGCTGTGGCGGTAGCCGAGTTCCAACTCGGCGGCCGGAACGTCGACCGCGCGGTCGCCCCGCAGGATCGTGACCGATTCCAGCACGTCCGCCATACATCCGCCGTAGGCACCGGCGTTCATCAACACCGCACCGCCCACACTGCCGGGAATGCCGCAGGCAAATTCCAAGCCGGTCAGTCCCTGCAACTGCGCAAAGCGCGACAGACTCGGCAGGGTGACGCCGGCAAAGCACGAAAGACGGGTTTCGTCCAGTCGTTTGGGCATCGAGCCGTTGCTGAGCCGCAACACCACGCCGCGAAAGCCGGTGTCGCTGACCAACAGATTGGAGCCGCGTCCCAACCACAGGCGCGACCAATTTTCCGCCTCGCAGATGCCGTTGACGGCCGCGGCCGCCTCCACATCCGGCAAGGTGATCATCAGATCCGCCGGACCGCCGATGCGAAAACTGGTCAGCTCCGCCATCGGCACGTCCCGCGCAATGCCGCAGCCATAGGCGGTGGCGGCACCGGTTAACGCTAAGATCATACTGTACCCCTCACACGCGATCCAAGAACGCCGCGCCGATAATGCCGGCATCGTTGCCGAGCGCGCAACGGCAGATCTTGGTCTGTTTTTCGGAATATTGGCTGTATCGCTCGGCGGCGGCTTTCTCGGCCAGCGGTTTCAGCAGACGATCGCCTTCCTTGGAGATCGCGCCGCCGACACACAGCACCTCCGGCTGAAAAATGTTGATCATATTGACCACGCCGATGCCGACGTATTCGATATACTGATCCACCACCGCCGTGCCAACGGCATCGCCGGCGCGCATCGCGTCCCACGCGGTGCGACCGTTGACCTCCTCCAGCGTCGGCGCCAGCGACCACATCGCACTTTCCGGGTGCGCGCTCATGGCGGCTTTGGTCTGGCGGATAAGGGCGGTCACCGAGGCGTAGGTTTCCCAACAGCCCTTGCGACCGCAGTTGCATTGGTTGCCGTTTGGCACGATCACCATATGTCCCAGCTCAGCACCGGCGCTGTTGACGCCGCGTACCATCCGGTTTTCCACGATCACACCGCCGCCCACGCCGGTGCCCAGCGTGATGCACACGCAGTTGGCGGCACCTTTGGCCGCGCCGGCGATCCACTCGCCCAACAGGGCGGTGTTGGCGTCGTTTTCCGCCATAACCGGCTTGCCCAGCCGCGCTTCCAGCTCATCCACCAGTGGCGTCTGCACAAAGCCGAGATTATCCGCGCGCTCAATGCGGCGCGTCTGTTGATTGACCGTGCCGGGGCATCCGCAGCCCACAAAACTGACGTCTGCTAACGTCAAACCGGCTTTTTCCAGCGCATCCGTTGCCGCGCCGGCAATATCGTCGATAATGGCGTCGACCGGTCGCGGAAAGGCGGTCGGACGGGCGGCGGTTGCCAAAATCTGCCCCTCCTCCGACACCACGCCGGCTTTCAAAAATGTACCCCCAATGTCAATGCCGATGCGAACCATAGGCTCTCTCCTTATTTAATCAGAATGTCCAATTCGGGCTCGGCACGGGGCGCGGGCTCTCCTCGCCTGTCTCCATACCAAGGTTGTGCATCAATTCCTGCGCGGCGTTATAGCCGAGCTTTTTCTGGCGGTTGTTCATTGCCGCCACCTCCAAAATAACCGCGAGATTCCGGCCGGGTTTGACCGGAATGGTCATTTTGGGCACCTCGATGCCGAGGATGTCGATGGCTTCGTTCTCCAGACCCATCCGGTCGTACACCGTTTCGGGATTCCAGTTTTCGAGCTCCACCACCAGATCGATTTTCTCGGTCATTTTGACCGCACCCATACCGAAAATACGGCGGACGTTGACGATGCCCACGCCGCGCAGCTCCACATAATAGCGGATGTTATCCGGCGCCGAGCCGACCAGCGCCTTGGAGGAGGTGCGGCGGATCTCCACCGCATCGTCGGCGATCAGCCGGTGACCGCGCTTGACCAGCTCGATCGCGCATTCGCTCTTGCCGATGCCGCTGTCGCCGGTGATCAGAATACCTTCACCGTACACCTCTACCAGCACGCCGTGGCGGGTGATGCGCGGCGCGAGCTGAACGTTTAAGTAACCGATCAGCGAAGCCATGCAATCGGACGTGGTTTCCGACGAGGACAACAGCGCTACCCCGTGCTTTTTGCACTGGATCAACAACTCCGGAAAGATCGGCTGATCGCGCGTGACCACGATGGCCGGCGGATGCAAGGCGCACAACTGCGCCAAACGCGCTTCGCGTTCCTCGGGAATCATTTTTTCCAAGAACGCATATTCCATCAAACCGAGCAGCTGAATGCGCTCGGGATCAAAATACAGCGTGTAGCCGTTTAGGACCAGCCCCGGACGGTTGACCTCTTTAGACGTGATCAAAATATTGGCCGCTTCCTGCGGCAGATGCTTGATCTCCCAGCTGAGTTCTTTGATGATATGATCCAGCGAAATGGTAAATTGTTTTGCCACGGTTGATCGCCTCCGCTTCGCAAATTTGCTTACAGTTATTATTAGTATACCATATCTATATGCCAAATGCAAACCTTTTTACACAAACAAAGCCCCTCTTTTATCCGCAGATAAAAGAGGGGCTTTCGTTGGCGGAGAAGGCGGGATTTGAACCCGCGTGCCGCTCATCACGGCAACACGATTTCCAATCGTGCTCGTTATGACCACTTCGATACTTCTCCGTAGGCGAAAGTTATTATACCGAATACCGCTGAAAAAATCAAGGGTTTTTCACAAAAAAGTTTTTTTGAGCAGCGAAAACGCCCTCGGCACGCGTGCCGAGGGCGTGGATTTTACCGATAATAGACGTAAATGTCATCCGGCGTGGGAACCATTTCCACCGATTGCACCTGCAAAATGATACCCGGATTGCCGTCTTGGTAAACAAAATGCCGATCACATCGCACCTTGGCGGTCAATCGCACGAATCCGCGGTGAGGGATCGCCTCCAGCATCGGATATTCGCAAGGGAAACCGATGTAACTGGCGTCCTCCTCGCAACAGGTCATGCAAAAGCGGCCGCCAATAAAGGTGTTAGGGGGCAGTTTTTTGGAAACGGCCGCCTGCACCAACAATTCGATCGTTTTGCCGTCGTAGGTCTCGGGGCGATCCATCGCATCGAGGTAGAGCATACCGAAATCCGCGTCCTCGATCTGCAGGAGATCCGCTTCCATATCCCACGGCAGCTCGTTGGGCAGATCGTCGTAATCGATGTTGCCGTCCTCGTACTCAAACAGAATGTCGCAGCGGCGGTTGACCGCGCGCACCGCGTCGTGAAACGCCTGCTTGTCCACATCCTTCGGACAACGGTTGAAGCCCACCATTTCGGTCAGCGACAGCTTGTCGAGCATTTGGGGACGCATATTGTTCAAATACACGTCAAACGTGGTGGCGTCGACGTTCATCATCACTTGATAGATCTGCCAATTACGGGGTAGGTTTTGGATAAGATCGCCGATTGGCCACATCCCGTTATACTCCACGCAAACGCGTTCGGCGCGTGCCTTATCAAAGGCCTCCTGCAACCGATCGGCCGTCAGCGTCTCGGGCGAGCCGATCGACAAAACCGAGAGTTTTCCTTTGATTTTCGCGGTATCCAGCTCCACCTCGCCCTCTTCGCATTGGACGATGAGCGTGCGGTCGCCGTTTTGGAAGCGGGTGTCCTGCAACACGTTTTGCAAAAAGGTGGTCTTGCCGCCGTCCAGAAATCCGGTGAACAGATAAACCGGAATGGTTTTATTTGCCATAATATCCCCCTTAATCCACCATAAACAGGGTGGCGAGCGCCGCTTCGTCGAGGTTGGCGCCGATCACGCACAGGCGACCGGTGTAATCGGCGGTGCCGGTACGGATCTCCTGTTCAAACGGCACGTAATCGAAATGCCACCAACCACCGCCGACCGCCGGCAAAATGCCTTTGGCGCGGAGCACGCTGCCATATTCGTCGCCGTCCAACGCGGTCAACATATCGCGCAGCTCCTGCTCGGTGTAACGCCGCGCGGTCTCGCGTCCCCAACTGGTGAACACCTCGTCGGCGTGATGATGGTGGTGTTCATGCTCGTGATGATGTCCGCAACCACACTCGTGGTCGTGGTGATGTTCGTGATCGTGATGATGTCCGCAACCACATTCGTGGTCGTGGTGGTGCTCGTGGTCATGATGATGTCCGCAACCACACTCGTGGTCGTGGTGGTGCTCGTGGTCATGATGATGTCCGCAACCACACTCGTGGTCGTGGTGGTGCTCGTGGTCATGATGATGTCCGCAACCACACTCGTGATCATGGTGGTGATGAGCCTCCTCCAGCAACGCCGCCGCCATTTGCGTGCCGCCGGCCATCGCCTCGGTCAACTGCGCACCGGACAGCTCGTCCCACGGCGTGGTGACGATGGTGGCGGTCGCATTGTGTTCGCGCAGCTGCGCCACCGCCGCGGCGATCTTATCGTCGCTCAAATTCTGCGTGCGCGACAGCACGATGGTGCTGGCGTTTTCCACCTGATCGTTGTAGAACTCACCGAAATTTTTCATATACATACGGCATTTGCCGGCGTCCGCGACCGTCACGAACGCGCCGAGCGTCACCTGCTCATCGCAGACGGCCTTGACCGCCTTCACGATATCCGACAGCTTGCCCACGCCGGACGGCTCGATGAGAATGCGCTCCGGCGCGTAGGTGTCCAGCACCTGCCGCAGCGCCTCGCGGAAATCGCCCACCAGCGAGCAGCAGATACAACCGGAGTTGAGCTCGTTGACCTGCACGCCGGCCTCCTGCATAAAGCCGCCGTCGATGCCGATCTCGCCGAATTCGTTTTCGATCAACACCAGTTTCTGTCCGGCATACGCCTCTTTAATGAGCTTTTTAATCAGCGTCGTCTTACCGGCACCGAGAAACCCCGAAAAAATATCAATAACCGTCATAACCAAATCCGTCCTTTGCTTTTTACTTTCCCTTTTATTATACACCGCCTGTCAAGTGCCCACACAGCGAGAAATGACGAATAATACCAACATGGTCACCAAAAACACCAGCAGCGAGCTCCACCCATCGGACGGACGTTTCATCGTTTCCCCTCCCCTCCTCTTATGTTTATGTGCCGCTGCCGAAAAAAGACTTGCCACAGCCTTTTAAATAGGATATAATAATCGGCAGAAAGAAGGACGAAATTATGACGTTTTTGGCTGGAACATACGAGATCGCGGTGATCGGCGCCGGACACGCCGGCATCGAGGCGGCGTTGGCTGCCGCGCGGCTGGGTTGCCGCACCGCGATGTTTACCATCAATATGGATTGGGTGGGCAATATGCCGTGCAATCCGTCGATCGGCGGCACGGCCAAAGGGCATCTGGTGCGCGAGATCGACGCGCTCGGCGGCGAGATGGGATTGGCAGCAGACGCCAACACCCTGCAGTCCCGTATGCTCAACCGCGGCAAAGGACCGGCGGTGCATTCGCTTCGCGCGCAGATCGATCGTCGCCAGTATTCCGCCACCATGAAACAGACGGTGGAGACCACCGAGAATTTGTCGGTGGTGCAGGAGGAGATCGTGGATATTCGTCCGGACGGCGAGGAATGGGTGCTGACCGGACGACTGGAGGCGGAGTACCGCGTGCGCGCCGTGATTTTGGCGACCGGCACGTTTTTGGGCGGTCGCATCTTTGTGGGTGACGTCAACTACGCCGGCGGTCCGGACGGTATGTTCGCCGCCACCAAGCTGACCGAGTCGCTTGAACGGCTAGGGATCCGCCTCTGCCGGTTTAAAACCGGCACGCCGGCGCGCGTGCTGAAATCGTCCATTGATTTTGACGGGCTGGAGGTCCAACCCGGTGACGAGCCGGTGGTGCCGTTTTCGTTCGAGACCGAAACGCCGCCGGAAAATAAGCTGTGCTGTCACATCACCTGGACAAACGAACAAACCAAACAGGTGATTTTGGATAACCTCGCACGGTCGCCGTTGTACGACGGCACCATTCAGGGCGAGGGACCGCGTTATTGCCCGAGTATCGAGACCAAGATCGTTCGTTTCGCCGATAAGGAACGCCATCAGGTGTTTATCGAGCCGTGCGGTGAGCATACCGACGAGATGTACCTGCAAGGGCTCTCCTCCTCCCTGCCGGTGGACGTGCAACGCGATTTCCTAAAAACTATCCCCGGTTTGGAAAACGTACACGTGATGCGTCCGGCGTATGCGATTGAATACGACTGCTGCGATCCCACGCAGTTGCGTCCCACGCTGGAATTCAAAGAATTCGCAGGGCTGTACGGCGCCGGTCAGTTTAACGGCAGCTCCGGCTATGAGGAGGCGGCAGCGCAGGGCTTGGTGGCCGGCGCGAACGCCGCGCTCAAGCTGCAAGGCAAGCAGCCGCTGGTGTTGGATCGTGCGGACGGTTACATCGGCACGTTGATCGACGATCTGGTCACCAAAGGATGCTTGGACCCCTATCGGATGATGACCTCGCGCTCGGAGTATCGGTTGGTTTTGCGACAGGACAACGCCGATGAACGATTGACGCCGATCGGTCGCCGTATCGGGCTGGTAAGCGACGCGCGCTGGGCACGGTTTACGGCGCGACAGGAAGCGAAAAAAGCCGAATTAAAGCGGTTGGAGAGCACCGTGCTCTCCCCCACGGCCGCCTTAAACGAGATTCTGGTCGCCGCCGGTACCACACCGGTGACCACCGGCGTGCGACTGATCGACCTGCTCAAGCGCCCGCAGCTGACCTACGAATTGCTGACGCCGGTGGATACCGGTCGGCCGGCGCTGACGCCGCTGACGCGGGAGCAGGTGGAAACCGAGCTGAAATACGAAGGCTACATCCGTCGTGAGCTGTCCGCCATCCGTGAAATGCGGCGGTTGGAGGGGCGGCTGCTGCCGGAGGATATCGACTATACCGCGATTCACGGCTTGCGGCTGGAAGCGCAGGAGAAACTCACGCGCATCCGTCCGCGGTCGGTCGGGCAGGCGTCCCGCATTTCCGGCGTCAGCCCATCGGACGTTTCGGTGCTGATTTTGTGGCTGTCCCAAAAGGAGCATTGAGATGCAGGGGGTAATTTTTGGTTTCGCCGTTATGTCGCTGGTGGCATTTTTGTTGACGGTGTACGACAAGGCGTCGGCGAAGGCCGGCGGTCGCCGTGTGCCGGAACGCACGCTGCTGCTGGTGGCGGCGCTGGGCGGTGCGTTGGTCGAATGGCTGACCATGCGCCTGATACGGCATAAGACGAAGCACCCGAAATTTATGATCGGTCTGCCGTTGCTTATCGTGTTGCACGCGGTGTTAGTCGGTGCGGCGTGGCTGATCTGGATGTTTTAAGGAGTTTGTATGATCGATTTTGATTGGATGCGCGAGGCGGCAACGGCGGTCGGCGTGGAGCTGGCCGACGAACAGATCGCGCGGCTGGATACCTATGCGGCGCTGCTGGTGGAGTGGAACGAGAAGATGAATCTCACCGCCATCACCGATCCGCACGATATGGTGGTCAAGCATTTTGCGGACAGTCTTGCGGCGGCGAAGTACTTGCCGGAGGGCGAGTTTTCGCTGATCGACGTGGGGACCGGCGCCGGTTTCCCCTCGTTGCCGCTGGCGATCGTGCGACCGGATATGCGGCTGACGATGCTGGATAGCCTCAACAAGCGGCTGACCTTTTTGCAGGCGGTGTGCGAGGCGATTGGCGTGACGGCCGAAACCGTCCACGCGCGCGCCGAGGGTGCCGCCAAACAAAAGGCGTATCGCGAACGCTTCGACGTAGCCACCGCACGGGCGGTAGCGGCGCTGCCGGTGTTGGCAGAATATTGCTTGGGTTATGTAAAAGTCGGGGGTAGGTTTTTGGCACTCAAGGGCCCCGATGCCGCTGCGGAGATTGCCGCCGCCAAGCCGGCAGTCGGACAGTTGGGTGGTCGCGTCAAGGCGGCGCATACGCTGGAGTTGCCGGCCAATCGCGCCGGCGAATGCGACGGGCGCACGATCGTGGAGATCGACAAGATCAAACCCACGCCGGCCGTGTTTCCGCGTCCGAGTGCGAAAATCTCCAAAAATCCGCTGAAATAGCGCGTCACTCGACAGAAAAAAACGACATCCTTTCCACGTTTCTCCGTTGCATAATGGAGAAAAAGGCAGAACTGCCAAAGGAAAGGATGTTTTTTTATGGCTTTATTTCGTCGATTTCCGGTCGGACAAGTCGTACAGCTGCCGATTGCCGCCATTCGCCGCAATCCGCAACAACCGCGGCGCGTGTTTGCCGAGGACGCGCTGGAAACGCTGACGCAAAGCATTCAAGAGGTGGGGATTTTGCAGCCGCTTTCGGTGGTGATCGAGGGCGGCGAGCCGGTGCTGGTCGCCGGCGAGCGCCGGTTGCGCGCGGCCGCACGCGCCGGTCTGACGCAGGTCCCCTGCCTCATCGTGCAAGCCGAGCCGGTGCATTCGGCGGTGCTGGCGCTGGTGGAAAATATTCAGCGGGAGGATTTGGATTGCTTTGAGGAAGCGGAGGGCATCCGACGCTTGATGGATATGGGCGGTCTGACGCAAACGGAAACCGCGCGGCGACTGGGCTTGTCCCAGCCGGCGGTGGCCAACAAGCTGCGACTGCTTCAGCTGGCGGAGGATCAGCGGCGACGCTTGGCGGATGCCGGTTGCAGCGAGCGTCACGCTCGCGCGTTGTTGCGGCTGGAGGAGCCACAACGCGAGCAGATCCTGCGGCGGTTGATCGACAATCGCTGGACGGTTGCGGAGACCGAGCGAACGGTCGCGCGACTGGTAGAGCCGCGCAAAGGTCGCAAGGTCACGCCGATCATTCGGGATGTGCGGCTGTTTTTCAACACGGTCAATCACGCGGTGGAAACGATGAAGCAAAGCGGGATCGCCGCGCGTGCCGAGCGGCGGGAGACCGAGGATGCCTACGAATACGTGATCCGAATTCCCAAAACCTCCCCCGCCTCGCAAGCTAAGCGCGCATAATGTCCACCAACGCGTCCCCGATGAGCGTTGCCGACACCATCGCCTCGGAAAAGGTGTTGACGTCGGTGCCGATCTCCACCAGCAGCATAGCGCCGTTTGGCAGTAGGTTTTGGTTATAATTGGTCTCGGTCAAATTGACCGGACGGCAGAGAAGTTCTTCTTGCTTTTGCAAGGCGGCGGTCAACTGAAAGCCCAGCCGCACGTTGTTTTTCCAGGTGGGATTGGGGTTGCCGTCGGTGTCGTTGGCACCCAATACCAACATCACCTGTGCGGCCTTTTGCCCGTCGACGGTCACGGTTGGTTTGATGCGTGTGACCGAGTCGCGAAGCACGGCATCGCGATGCAGATCCAAGATCAATTTGAGCGAGGGGTACTTTTTTGTAAATTTCTGAATACTGACTTCGGCGCGTCCGTATGCGCCCGTGTATTCCGGCGAATCGTAGAGAGTGGTGTCGTGAATGACGCCGATGCCGGCGGCACGGAGTCGGTTGGCCAACACTTCGCCGACCGCACACACGTTGGTGGCCGGATTTTTGGAACGCGCCACGTCGTCGGCGTTGTAGTAGCCGGCGTAATAGGTCATATAACTCTCGGTGGTGTGGGTGTGCAGGATCAACACTTGCGGCTCGGTCGTGTCGGTAAATTGCACGGTTTTGCCCTTCAACAAAGACGCCCAATCGTACGAACGGTGGCTGATGTTTTTAATGGAAACTTGTTGCCCAATGGCGGTGCCACCGCCGCAAATATCTTCAATCACGGTACCGCCGCCGTCTTTTTGCTTCGGTATCGTCGCCGCGTCCAGAAGCGCCGGTTGCTGCTCGATCACCGGCTCGGCGCTAACCGCGATCACACGATCGCTTAACGCGGTCGAGGGGGAGGTTTTGGGAACGGTCGCTGTGGTAGTTGCTACGGTCGTAGGGGAGACAGGCGTGGAGGCCGTCGGCAAGGAGGGGCGACCTTTTTCGATCGCCCATAACGGCAACGCGATCGCCGCCGTCAGCACCGCCAGCGACAGAAACGCCGAAGCGGCGCGTTTGGGTTGGCGCATAAATATCACCTCTGGGGCATGTGTATGCGCCGCCGGCGAGAATTATTCCGTCACCTGCAGCAGATCCGCGGGCGAATACCGCGGATGCAGCGCCGCGTGAATGCTCATTGCCAGCAACCGCGCCGCCCGATCGACCAGCAGATCGATCTCCTGCGGTGTGACCATCAAGGGGCGCGGCATGGTGTGTGCGGATAACTCCACGCCGGTCAAGTCGGCGATGAGGGTGCGCGCATCGATCACGGTCGGCACACCGAGCGCGATCACCGGAACGCCAAGCTCGGCTTCCGAGATCGCTGCCCGATGATTGCCCACGCCGGAGCCGGGGGCGATGCCGCTGTCGGTCAACTGCACCGTCCGCCCGAGGTGGCGCTCGGACTGCGCCGCCAGCGCATCCACCGCGATGACGGCGGCCGGATGCAGACTTTGGCAGATGCCGCGAATAAATTCGACGCTGTCCACGCCGGTCTCACCGCAGACACCGGGGGAGAGGACGGCGGTGGAACGCAGATCCTCCAGATCGGCCGCCTTAGCCGGCTTGCCTTGCAGATGACGCGTGGCCACCACGCGCCGCGCGGTACAGGGCCCCAGCGCATCGGCGGTCAGCCGCGCGTTGCCGAGGCCCCATACCAGTATCGAGCCGGTTGGCGGCAACAGCGCGGCAATCTCGCGCCCCAACAGATACGCCCACGGCAGCAGCTCGTGGACGGTATCGGTCAACGGCGGCAGCTCGGCGGTCACGTACTGTCCGCGCGGCTTTTGCAGCAGACGGACGCCGCGATCGGAGAGAATGCGCATCCGCGTGAAGTGGATGCCGTCGATCGTTTGCTTGGTGAGCGCGACGTCCTCAGGGGACAACGAGCCGCGCTTGGTGGCCGCCTCCATGGCCAGATCGGTGCGCATTTGCATAAAAAGAGCCCCTTTCCTAATGATTTTGATGAAATTCCGCCTTATTTTTCCACCCAAAATCAGCAAATACTCAAAAAAATCCGGATTTTCAAAAAAAACTGTTGCAATCTGAAAATCTTTATGTTATGATAACGAATGCGTGATTTAGAATTTATCGGGGGAGGTGTGACCATGCCCAATATTAAATCCGCTAAAAAGCGTGTCAAAGTGATCGAGGCCAAAACTGCTCAGCGCAAAGCCGTGAAGTCCGCCCTCAAGACGGAACTCAAGAAGGCCAACGCCGCTATCGAAGCCGGCGCCGAGAACAAGGATGAGGCCGTCCGCCTGGCGATGAAGAAGATCGATCAGTCGGCTGCGAAGGGTGTCCTGCACAAGAATACCGCTGCACGGAAAAAGTCCGCCCTTGCCAAAAAGGCTAACGCCTAAGCCCCATTACGATGACAAACGAGAGCAACCTTGCTGTAAGCTTGGTTGCTTTTTTCGTATATGAAAGGAGGAAACAGGATGACAGCAAAGGAGTTACTGGCGGCGGCCGCAGCGGCCGGATGTACCGCCGGCTTGTGCCCGTTTGAGGCGATTGCCGAGGGGTTGTTGCCTTGTCGCGCGGCGTCGCGACTGCCTCAGACCCCCCAAACCGTGCTGTGCGTGCTGTTTCCGTATCGGTTTGCGGGGGAAAAACCGCAAAATCTGTCGCGATATGCGGCGGTGCCGGATTATCACACGGTCGCCGGCGCGGTGCTGGAGGAGATCGCGCGCTCGCTTCGCGAAAGCGATCCGACCGGCGTGTACGAAGCGTTTATGGACAATTCGCCGCTTCCCGAGGTGCGGGTGGCGGTCGCCGCCGGACTGGGCGTACGCGGCGATAACGGATTGTTTTACAGCCACGAATATGGCAGTTTTGTGTTTATCGGTGCGATCGTGACCGACCGTGCGGTCGGCGCGACGGCGCATCCGCCGGTTTCTTGTCCGCATTGCGGGGCGTGCGCGTCCGTCTGTCCGACGGCGGCGCTGTCGGCGGCGGGCGTGGATCGCGCGCGTTGTCTGTCGGCAATCACCCAGAAAAAGGGGGAGCTGACCACCGAGCAAGCCGCGGCTCTTTGCCACGCCGGATCGGCGTGGGGGTGCGATATTTGTCAGGAAATTTGCCCACTCAACCGACAAGCGACGGTGGCGCCGCATCCGTGCTTTACGGCGTACCGTCCTACGCTTACGATCGACGATCTGGAGGATCTGCACGATAAAGCGTACGGATGGCGCGGTCGCGCGGTGGTGGAGCGCAATCTTCGACTGTTGGAAAATTTTCAGGAATGTGGCAAAAACTCTTGCCAGAACACATAAAATCGGTTATAATAGACTTGGAAAATTTTATTGTATGGGAGGTTTTTTCTATGATGAAACTAATTATGGCGATCGTGAATAAGGACGATAGCCGCAAGACGATGCCGGCGCTGACGGCGGAAGGCTTTTCGGTCACCCGTCTGGCGACCACCGGTGGCTTCTTGATGGACGCCAACGTCACGCTGTTGATCGGTGTGGAGGAGGAAAAGGTGGACGACGTTTTTGCCATCCTCGAAAAAACCTGCAAGAAGCGCACGCAGTTGGTATCCAACAGCTTTTACGGCACCTCGTTCCCGGTGGAAGTAACCGTGGGCGGTGCGACGGTGTTTGTGTTGCCGGTTGAGCGATTCGAGCACCTGTAAGATATGCGTTTTGACGGTTTGATCGGCAATGCCGAGTGCAAGGAGCAGTTATCAACGCTGTCGGACAGCGGCCGTATGCCGCACGCACTGTTGATTGAAGGTCCTGCCGGCAGCGGCCGACGGACAATGGCGAGGATCGTGGCGCAGGCGGCCGTGTGCCGCCATCCCGACCGCGCGGTCAGACCGTGCGGCGGATGCCCCGATTGCATCAAAGCCAAGGCGGGCACACATCCGGATATTTCCTTTTTCGGCGGTAGCGAGCGCGCGCGGTCGTTCGGCATCCAAACGGTGCGGGAACTGCGCGAGGAGGGCTATCGCCGTCCCAATGAGGCGGAATGTCGTGTGTTTGTGTTGGTCAACGCGCAGGCGCTGTCGTTGGAAGGACAAAACGCGCTGCTGCGCATCATCGAAGAACCGCCCAAGCATCTGCGGTTCATTTTTACCTGCCAAAGCCGTTTCCAACTGCTGGAAACCATTCGTTCGCGCACCTTTGCGGTGTCGATGAAAGGGGTTTCGGAGGCGGAGGCGCTGCCGTTTTTGGAGGAGAAATATCCGGCGATTTCGCGCAAGAATCTGCAAACGGTCACGCGGTTGTACGGCGGATGCCTCGGTCAAATTCAGCAGGCGCTGGAGGACGACAGTTGGAAAGATGGTCTGCGGTTGGCACCGGCCATCGCGGAGGCAATGCTGGCACCGGAGGAAATGGCGCTTCTCAAACAGACCTTCCGGTTGCCGCAGAAGGATCCGGTGCTGGTTGCCGGCACGTTGCGCGAATTGCGGTTTTTGTTCCGCGACGCGCTCACTGCCAAGTGCGGTCAAGGGGAGAGGCTGTCGCCTTCGCCGGATACGGCGAACAAGCTGGCGGCGACGCTGACGGCGCAGCAGTTGGTTACGTTGATCGACACGATCACGGCGCTGGAGGGTATGCAGCGCCGCAACATCAATCATTCGCTGTTTGTCACCGAGATGTGCGCGCGATTGCGCAGCGCGATCGGGCGATGAGCAGGAGAAAGGGCTAATTCGTTTTATGGCTATGATCGTTGGTGTCCGCTTTCGCGAAAGCGGAAAAACCTATTATTTTGCGCCGGCGAAGGACGCGGTCCACGCGCCGGGAGATCTCGTGGTGGTGGAAACCTCGCGCGGCGTGGAATGCGGCGAGGTGACCATCGGCAATCGCGAGGTGGAGGACAAGACCATCGTCTCTCCGCTGAAACCGGTGCTTCGCAAGGCGTTGCCGGAGGATATTCGCCGCCATAAAGCCAACTGCGAGAAGGAAAAAGAGGCGCTCCGCGTCTGCCAGCAGAAGGCGGCGGCGCATGAGTTGGATATGAAGGTCGTGGACGTGGAATGCTCGTTCGACGGCTCCAAGATCCTGTTTTACTTTACCGCCGAGGGACGCGTGGATTTCCGCGATCTGGTACGGGATCTCGCGGCGGTGTTTCATACGCGCATTGAACTGCGCCAGATCGGCGTGCGCGACGAGGCCAAAATGCTTGGCGGTCTCGGCATCTGCGGGCAGCCGTTTTGCTGCTCGCGCTTTCTGTCGGATTTTCAGCCGGTTTCCATCAAAATGGCAAAGTCGCAGGGTTTGTCCTTAAACCCGACCAAGATCTCCGGCTCTTGCGGACGATTGATGTGCTGCTTGAAATACGAGCAGGATGCGTACGAGGACCTCATTCGTCAAACGCCGCGTCAAGGCTCGGTGGTGGAAACGCCGGCCGGTCGAGGCACGGTGGTGGAGATCAGTTTGCTGACCGGACAGCTGAAGGTACGGCTGGACAGCGCGCCGGATGCGGCGCCGGCGGTGTTTCATCGCGATGAGGTGACCGCGCTCGCCAAGGAGAATAAGGGCGGAAAACCCGATCGTAAAAAATCCGGTAACGAAAAGAAACAACAGTCTTGATTTTTCCATACCCAATGTGGTATGATAATGACGAGCTTACAAAAAGGAGGTGTTTTTTGTGGCTTACAAAATTTCTGATGCTTGCATTGCGTGCGGTGCTTGCGCTGCGGAATGCCCGGTGGGTGCCATTTCGGAAGGCGACGGCAAGTACGTGATCGACGAAAATACCTGCATCGATTGCGGTTCCTGCGCGGCGGTTTGCCCGGTGGGCGCTCCGGAACAGGCCTAATGGTTTAGGGTAAGAAAATTGCCGAACAGTGTTTGCTGTTCGGCAATTTTTGTCAGTAGAGGTGACAGAGATATGTCCTACACGGCTGTGTTATTTGACTTGGATGGTACGCTCGTGCAAAGCGACGAGGGCATCCTTAATTGTGTGGAATACGCGCTGGCGGAATGCGGTTATGCCGTGCCGCCGCGCGAAAGCTTGCGCTCGTTTATCGGGCCGCCGTTGCCGGCAGAGTTTGCGCGGGTGACCGGTTGCAGGCCGGAGGAGGCCGATCGCCTCACCGCCAAATACCGCGAGCGCTACAAGCCGATCGGCATCTTCGAGTGTCGGCTGTACGACGGCGTTTTTGAGCTGTTGACGGCGTTGCACGCGGCCGGTGTCAAAACCGCGGTCGCCACGTCTAAGCCGACGGTGTTTGCCGCGCGTGTGCTGGCGCATTTCGGGCTGGAATCGGTGGTGGATGCGCTGGTCGGCAGCGAACTGGACGGTCGCCATTCCGGCAAGGAGGAGCTGATCGCCCTGGCCTGTGAAAAGCTGGGGGTATCCGACCGTGCAACCGTGGCGATGGTCGGCGACCGTCGCTTCGATATGGAGGGCGCGAAAGCCGCCGGCGTGGTCGCTTGCGGCGTCACCTACGGCTACGGCACCGAGCAGGAATTGCGGGAAGCAGGCGCCGAGATATTGGCGGCCTCTGCGGATGAATTAAGGGGTATATTGTTGTAAATTTAATCGGCATTTGCCGATATTGAGGATGTAAACAGAAAAGTAGGGGGTAGGTTTATGCCACGCTTTTTTCAACATATGGATCGCCCTGCGGAGGTAGCCGATATTCTGCGTATCGGCGGGCAGGACGGCGTACACATCCGCCGTTCCCTGCGGATGCAGATCGGCGAGGAACTGACCGTCTGTGACGGGCAAGGGCACGATTATGTGACCGTCATCGAGGGATTTGACGGCGACGACGTGTTGCTGTCGGTCACATCCCGCACCTGCACGGTCAGCGAGCCGACGGTGAATGTGACGCTGTATCAGGGACTGCCCAAGGGCGATAAAATGGAGTGGATCATTCAAAAAGCGGTGGAGCTAGGTGTGACGCGGATCGTGCCGGTGGTCACCTCGCGCTCGATCGCCAAGCCGGGCGAGAAAGCCGCGCGTAAGACGGAGCGTTGGCAGAAAATCGCCGCCGAAGCGGCCGGTCAATGCGGTCGCGGCATTTTGCCGGAGGTGACCATGCCGATCGCATTCCGCGATGCGGTCGCGGATATGACGGCATCGCCGTTGCTGATCTGCTACGAAGCCGGCGGCGCACCGTTTTCGGAATTACTAAAATCTACCCCCGAATCGATTGGACTGTTTGTCGGACCGGAGGGCGGCATCGCGCCGGCCGAGGTGGAGGCGTTGACCGCCGGCGGCGGACGCCTTGCCACGCTCGGCAAACGCATCTTGCGGTGCGAGACCGCACCGATCGCAGCGCTGGCGCTGTTGATGGGGTTGACCGGTAATATGGATTAACCGGTATAATCCTCCAGCAGCGACTGCAACATCGACTCGTCGGTGACGGCGATGCCGGCCAGCAGGCGCTGCTGTTCGGTTTCGGGCAGCGTGGCGATCCACACCTCGTAAACCTGTGTCGGCAAGGGGTTGCCGGTTTCAAAGAGCGCCAATCGCTCCTCCCATACGCCGAGCATACGCTCGCCGCTGACGGCGAGGGGCGCTTCCTCTGCCGCC
The DNA here is from genome assembly GCA_017414965.1 of Clostridia bacterium. Classification (GTDB taxonomy): domain Bacteria; phylum Bacillota; class Clostridia; order Oscillospirales; family Acutalibacteraceae; genus RGIG426. The sequence goes on along the minus strand of JAFQJL010000022.1, from coordinate 16,201 downwards.
GCCGAAGCCGGACGGTCGAAAATCCAGATGCCGGCCAGAATGGCGAGCAGCAAGACGGTGACGACAACGCCACCCCACATTTTTTTCATAGCGGTCACATCCTTTTTTGCGTTGTTGTTCACATTTTTCCCGCTTTTCATCGTCGATATGCGGAAAATACGGATGAGAATTGACTTTTCCGGTTAAATTACCTATAATATAAGCGCAAACACTTACAAGGGAGGCGCAGTTATGCCTGTAAAGAAATACGGCGACCAAAACGGCACACCGTGGTATAAGCAACCGGCGGCTGTGATGGCGTTAAAGATCGGCGGCATTGCCGCCAAGGTGCTGGTGACGGTGCTGTTGATCTTGGTGATCACCGGTATTGTGGCCGGTATGTCGCTGTTTATCTATTTGAATGCCACCTTTGATCCGGAGGAGGATCTGCCCAACATCAACAATTTCCGATCCTCCACCACCAGTATGATCTACACCCAAAACGACAAGGGCGAATGGGAAGAATACACGGCGCTGACGGGTGCGCGGCACGAATACGTGCAGCTCAGCCAAGTGCCGATTGATCTGCAGCAGGCGGTGATCGCCATTGAGGACGAACGCTTTGAGGATCACTACGGTGTGGACTGGAAGCGTACTCTCGCGGCGGTCATCAACGAGGTATTTCATGTGCGCTCGCGTTTCGGTGGCTCCACGCTGACGCAGCAGCTCATCAAAAACCTCACCGGCGACAAGGATCAAAACGTGTCCCGTAAGGTCAACGAGATCTTCGGTGCCACCTATATGGAGAGCACGTATTCCAAAGATACCATTTTGGAAGCGTATTTGAACGTGATGCCGCTGACCGGCGATATTATCGGTGTCGGCTACGGCGCCAAGTACTACTTCGGCAAGGATGTCAGCGAGCTGACGCTCTCGGAGAGCGCGGCGCTGGCCACCATCACCAACAACCCCTCGTTGTACGATCCGTATTTCCACCCCGAAAACGTGCGGGATCGCCAGCATTTGGTGCTTCGCAAGATGCTGGAATGCAACTTCATCACCAAAGACGAGTACGTGCAGGCGATGAACGAGGAATTGGTGTATAAAAACGGAATCGCCCACACCGATGTGATGGACTACTACACCGATATGGTGGTAGAGGAAGTCATCAACGATCTGGTGGCACAGGGCTACGGCGAGAGCGAAGCGTCGCTGATGGTGTTCAGCGGCGGTTTGAAGATCTACTCGTATGAGGATCCCGCGCTGCAGCAGGAGCTGGAGGAGATCTTTGCGGATGAGGAGATCTATCCGGAGCACATCGAGGGCGACGAGGAGGATCCGCGTTTTGCCTTCTTTGCGGTGGATTACGAGGGCAAAGTCGTCGCCACCATCGGTGATCGCGGCGAAAAGAGCGCCGACCGCGTGGCCAACATCGCCACGATGGGCGTGCGTCAGTGCGGCTCGTCCATTAAGCCGATCGCGGTGTACGCGCCGGCGATCGAGCTGAATATGACCTATTATTCCGAGCGCATCAAGGACGAGCCGACCATGACGGTCAACGGCAGCAACTGGCCGCCGAACTACGGCGGTGCGCGGTACGGTTACGTGACCGTCAACCAGGCGCTTCGTCAGTCGCTCAACACCATTCCGGTGAAGCTGTTGACCGAGATCACCCCCACCTACAGCTACGATTTCCTGAAAAACGTGCTGAATATCTCCACCTACGTGGAGGGGGATATTAACGCCTCGTCGCTGGCGCTGGGCGGTGCCACCCACGGCGTGCACCTGAGCGAGCTGGTGTCGGCGTATGAGATCTTCGGCAACGGCGGCATCTACAACGGTTACCGCAGCTACGAGCGAGTGGAGGATGCTAACGGCAAGGTGCTGCTGACCAGCGCACCGGCCAACGTGCAGGCGTTGTCGGAGGACACTGCCTACGTGATGAATCGGCTGATGACCGAAACGGTGTACACCGGCAGCGATCAGCCGCTTCCCGGTACGATGCGCTCCATCGCCGGCAGTTGGAAAAAGATCGAGATGTTCGGTAAATCCGGTACGACCGACGACAACAACGACGTTGTCAACATCGGCGGCACGCCGTACTGCGTGGGCGGCGCGTGGTTTGGTTATCGCAATAACAAGGAAATGACCTACACGCAGGCGCATTGCATCAGTGGTCTGTTCAACAAAGCGATGGTGGCCATCCACAAGAAAGAAAAGCCGGCCAAGTTCGCGGTGCCTGCCAACGTAATGCAGGCGGATTACTGCACCGTTACCGGTTTGCTGGCGCACAACGGATGCACCAAGCGCGCCAAGGGTTACTACCGCGCATCCAACATTCCGAAGGCTTGCACCAAGCACAAGGAGACCTACACCTCGGCAACCACCTCCGGCACCGGCACCACCGGTACCGGAACGGGGACGACTACAGGCGCCGGAGCCGGAGCATCGGCTTCCGGCAGCACGGCCTCGACTGGCGGCACCACCACGACTCCTTAAAAGAAACAGGCATCGCTTTATGCGATGCCTGTTTTTATTTTCACCGCCTTGCAAAAAAGGTCGAATTATAGTAGAATAAAATTGTTATGTGACAAGGGGAGAGGACGAGTGTGATGTGGACAGTATCGGATCTACTGCAAAACTTTTTTACGCATAAGGATTTTCTGCCGCCGGCCGATCGGATGCCCGGCACGTTGTTTACACCGCTTCATCTGGTGTTTGCGGCGGTGCTGGCAACAGCCGTGGTGCTGTTGGCGGTCGCGCTTTCGAAAAAATCGGAGCAGACCATTCGCCGCGTGTTTACGGTGCTGTGGGCGCTGGCGGTGGTGTTGGAGGTCGTCAAGATTACCTGGGAAACACTCACCGGACGCGCGGTGGAATTCAACTGGACCGGCATTTTGCCGTTGTATCCGTGCAGTATTTTTATGTACGCGATGCCGTTTGCGATCTGGGGCAAGGGGGATGTCCGCTTCGCTGCGTGCGGCTACGTTTGCTCGCTCGGTCTGTTGGGCGGTGCGATTAATTTCGTGTATCCGGCAAATATTCTCGACAATTACGCGTGCTTGTCGTTTGCTGGCTTCCATACCTTTTTCTACCACGGCACACTGGTGTTTTGCGCGCTGACGATGTTGCTGTCAGGCTACCATCGGTATACCGGCATTACGCGTGCGCGCCAGTTGTTGTTGCCGGCGGTGCCGTTTCTGGTGATGTCGCTGGCGGCAAACGCGGTTAACTTCACGGTGGGCGCGGACTATATGTTCTTCAAACTGGAATCGTTTATTTTTGCGCCGCTTGGTGCGGCGCTTCCCACGGCGGTGTGCGTGATGGTGGTATACCTCGCGTATTTGTTCATACACGCGCTGCCGCATCTGCCGTCCTACGTGGCCAATCGCCGACAAAATAGATAACTGTATAATATCCCATAACCCCTTTTCTTTTGGCTCGAATTATGGTATACTGTGCCGAGGGAGGTGGAGACCATGGCGTATCAAAAACCGAATAAGCTGTATTACCGCATTACGCAAGCGGCGGCATGGGTGGTTTCCACCTTGATGTTTAAGCGTCGATTTTTACGTAACGAGATCAAGCGCGCAAACGGTCCGTTTGTGGTGATCGCCAATCATCAGGCGTCGCTGGATTTTGTCAACCTCATTGGCGCCACGGCGCGCCCGATGACCTTTGTGATCAGCAATTCGTTCTATAACACGTTGCCGATCAAAGGGATTATGAACAAAATCGGCGTGATTCCCAAGCAACAGTTCCAGACCACGCTTAAGGATATGAAAGCGATCAAGGCGGTGGTGGATAGCGGTCAGCCGGTGGTGATCTATCCGGCCGGCCTGATGTGCGAGGACGGTCTGTCCACGCCCATTCCGGAGGCGACTTACAAATTCCTCAAATGGCTCAACGTCGACGTGTATATGGCGCGGACGCAAGGCTCGTATTTCGTGATGCCGAAATGGACCGGCGGGATGCGCGCCGGTCGCACGACCATAGATATCTATCGACTGTTTTCGCGGGAAGAACTGGCGGCCGCCGATCTGGAAACGGTTAAACAGAAAACCGACGAGGCGCTGCTGTTTGACGCGTACCGCGAGCAGGAAACGGCGATGGTCAAGTATCAAAACAACCACAACATCGTCGGGTTGGAAAACGTCCTCTACCAATGTCCGCATTGCGAGGCGGAGTTTACCATGCAAGCGGAGGGCGAGAGCGTGATCGCGTGTGCGGCGTGCGGTTTCCGGCAGGAGAGCGACGCGTACGGCTTCCTACATAAGCGTGGCGAAGGCGCGGAGGTGCGGTACGTGTCCGATTGGAGCCAATGGATCCATCGGAAGCTGAAAGAGAAGCTCAAAGCCGGTAAAGAAACGGTGCTGTCGACCAAAGCGGCGATTCATATGATCGATTACGCCAAGAACAAGTTTGTGCCGGTCGGCAGCGGAACGGTCACGCTGTCGCCGACGGGATTTTTCATTGAGGGGGAGATCGCAGGAGAGGCGACGACGCTGACCGTGCCGACGGTCAACGTGCCCTGCCTGCCGTTTTCGCCCGGGAAATATTTTGAGATCCAGCACGGCAGTGCGATCTATCGGTGTCTGCCGGAGGATGGTCGCTTGGTGATGAAATTCATTCGGATGATCAAAATTTTCCACGAATTGAATAACGAATAATAAAAAGAGGCTTGCCGACAGGCAAGCCTCTTTTTTGGGTTTAGTGATCGTATTTTTCAAAGAAACGGAGCAGCATGGCCTGGTAATGCTCGGTATCGAACAGATAACTCAAGCCGTGACCGGCGCCCTCCACCAGCAAAAGCTCCTTCGGTGCGCGGCAGGCCTTGTAGTTTTCCAGCGTCATTGCCATCGGTACAAAAGTATCCGCTTCGCCGTGCACAAACAGCACCGGCTTGGTGTTGTCGCGCAGCGCATCCACCGTCGAGGTACCGCGAAAGCTGTATCCGGCGCGGCGGCGCACCGCTACGTTGAGCAAGGGGAGCAGATCCTGCCGCATTTTCGGCAGTCCCGTTTTCATAAAGCAGGAGATGATCGCGTAAGGCGAGGTGAATCCGCAATCGGCGATAATGCCGCGGACGTTGCTCGGCAACGGATGACCGGCGACCATCAACACGGTGGTGGCGCCCATCGAAATGCCGTCCAAATAGATCGGCATATGCGGGGAGAGGTGATCGGTCAGATAATGGATCCAATCCAGACAATCGTTTTGCTCCAGCACACCGAAACCGATGTATTTGCCTTCGCTGGCGCCTTGTCCGCGCTGTTCCACCATCAGCAGATTACAGCCGTTTTCCAGCATAAACGGCACCGCCATACAAAAATCGCTGAGCCAGTTGCTGCGCCAGCCGTGCATCATCAAAATGGTGCGCTTGGCGTTTTTGGCAGGGAGCCAATGCCCCACCAGCCGTAAACCGTCGCGGCTGCGGATGTGTACCGTGCGCTGAGGCTGGGATAGCACCCATTGCTTGGCGCGCGCGATCTCCTCGTTCGAGGGCATCCCCTCGGGCGAATTGACGCGCCCCATCAGCCCTTTCGGCATCGCCGGTTGCTTGCGGTCGATCGCGAGCTTGAGCACGTAATCGGTCACCGTGAGCAATCCCACCGTCGCCAGCGCCGCGACCGCGCCGACCGCCAATGCTGCGCCGCCCCAGTCGCCCTTTTTCTTGTTTTCCGCCATAACCTTGCCCTCCGCTGTTGTTTCTATTTATAGTATACCATATTTGTCAAGTTACAGTGTGTGACAAACGCGTGAATTTTATGCGGAAAAAGCGGCGTTTTTGATTTACGAATATTAATAATAAATCGATTATATACAATTCGTATATAATCATAGGCGATTTTTGGTTTTCGCTTGACGAACGCAGTCGAAAATGGTATGATGAAAAAAACCGAATATGTGGTAGAGGCGCGGAAGCCATCAGTACCCGTTTGCGAGAAAGCCAAGGCGAACGGAGAAAGGGGATTTCGCCGAAGTGCACGCCCGCTCGGCAAGCGACGTGTGCTGGGTCGCCGCAGAATATGCGGCGGACTGTCACGTTTTGTGGAGTGCTATCCGTTTGAAGCAGGAGTTTCTGCTGTAACCGTGGTGCTACAAGCGTGTGGCTGCCGCGGTTTTATTATTTTAAGGAGGATTTTCTTATGGTAGGAACCTTTTGGGCCTTGGTGCCGCCGATCATCGCGATCGGATTGGCGCTGATCACCAAGGAAGTGTATTTGTCGCTGTTCCTTGGTGTCATCTTTGGTGCGCTGTTTTACACGAATTTCAGCCCCGTGGCGGCGGCGACGTCGATTTTCGAAACGATGACCGCCAACGTCGATCTGATGATCATCATCTTCTTGGTGATGCTGGGTATGATGGTGGCACTGATGAACGCCGCCGGCGGTTCGGCCGCGTACGGTCGTTGGGCTGCCAAGCACATCAAGAGCCGTGCCGGTGCGTCGCTGGCGACGATGGCGCTCGGCGTGCTGATCTTTGTGGATGACTATTTTAACTGCTTGACGGTGGGAAGCGTCATGCGTCCGGTGACCGATAAGCACCGTATCTCGCGCGAAAAACTCGCCTATATCATCGATGCGACGGCCGCGCCGGTGTGCATCATTGCACCGGTGTCGTCGTGGGCGGCGGCGGTCACCTCGTCGCTGGAGGGAACCGGCGCGGATATCGACGGTTTCTCGATGTTTATTCAGGCGATCCCGTACAACCTGTATGCGCTCCTGACGTTGCTGATGGTCGTGATGGTTTGTGCGACCAAGCTCGACTTTGGCACGATGCGTCGCGCGGAGGAAGAGTACCTTGCCGCTGCGGCCGACGACGCAGGTGAGCAGGAGACCGAAAACCCGAAGGGTAAGGTCGCCGATCTGGTTTTGCCGGTGGCGGTGCTGATCCTCGGCTGCGTGTCCGGTTTGCTGTATACCGGTGGTTTCTTCACGCCGGATCACGCCAACTATCTCAATTTCATCACCGGCTTCTCGGATTGCTCCGCGTCGCTCGGATTGGTGTTGGGTGCGTTTGTGGCGCTGGTATTCACGTTTGTGTATTATATGTGCCGTCGCGTCATCACCTTCAAGGGCTTTACCGATTGCTTGCCGCAGGGCTTCAAGGCGATGGTGCCGGCGATCCTGATTCTTACGCTGGCGTGGACGCTTAAGGGTTTTGTGGACAACCTCGGTGCGACCGAGTTTATCAAGACGATCCTGACGACCGAAAACGTCAACACGCTGGGTATGATCATTCCGGCGATTCTGTTCCTGCTGGCAATTGGCATCTCGTTTGCGACCGGTACCTCGTGGGGTACGATGGCGATTTTGCTGCCGATTGTGGTGGCTCTGCCGTTTGTCGAACTGGGTAACGCGACGCTGTTGGTCATCTCCATTTCGGCGTGTATGGCCGGTGCGGTCTGTGGCGACCACTGCTCGCCCATTTCGGATACGACGATCATGTCGTCGGCCGGTGCGGAGTGCGAGCACATCAAGCACGTGAACACGCAGATGCCGTATGCGATGCTGGTGGCGGGCGTGTCTTTTGTCGGCTACATCCTGTGCGGTGTGCTGCAGGCGGCGCTGGGCGCTTGGACGGCGGTCGTGGTACTGCCGGTTTGCGCGGTGGCGCTGGTGGCTATTCTGCTCCTCATCCGTGCAACCCAGAAAAAGAAAGCGTAAACAAACACATAAAAAATCGTCCCCAACGGTTGTTGGGGACGATTTTTTGTTGTCTTACAGGTTGTAGTACCGTTCGTATTCCGCCGGATTGGGGATCGCGGCCAACTCGCGGCATTCCGCACGCTTGGCGGCGATAAAGTTTTGGATGAGCTCCTCCGGGAACACGCCGCCGGCCGTCAGATAATCGTGGTCGGCCTCCAGCGCCGAGAGCGCTTCGTCGAGGGTGGTGGGCAAGCCCTGGAGCTTGGCTTTTTCCTCTTCGGGCAGGTGGTAGAGATTGACGTCGTACGGACCCCAGCCGTTTTCGTGCGGATCGATCTGGTTTTTGATACCGTCCAAGCCGGCCATCAGGATGGCGGCGTAGCAGAAATACGGGTTGCAGGTCGCATCGGGGTTGCGCAGCTCAAAGCGGCGCTTGTCCGGCGCCTTGGCGTAGGCGGGGATGCGGATAACGGCGCTGCGGTTGGAGGTGGCGTAGCCCACCGTGACCGGCGCTTCGTAGCCGGGAATGAGACGCTTAAAGGAGTTGGTGCTGGGGTTGGTCAGTGCGCACAGCGAATGGATGTGCTTGAGCAGACCGCCCATAAACCAGTGCGCTTCCTTACTCAGATGCGCGTAGCCGTTGTCGTCCGAGAATACCGGCTCGCCGTCCTTGAGCAGCAGCATATGCACGTGCATACCGCTGCCGGCTTCGCCCAAAATCGGTTTGGGCATAAAGGTGGCGGTCTTGCCGTGCTTCAAGGCGGTGTTGTGGATGATGTACTTGATCATCATCGTGGCGTCCGCCATCTGCGACATCGGGCCGAGCTGCGGCTCGATCTCAAACTGACCGGAGGCCGCGACTTCCGGATGATGATAGTTGATCGCAATGCCGGCGTCGCGCATATGCATACACATCTCGCTGCGGCATTCGTACGCAACGTCAAACGGCTTGGCCACGTGATAGGCCTTCTGCTTCGGTACGATTACGCCCTTGCCCTCGGAGGCGCTGTTGAAGTAGGACTGCTGTGCATCCAGCGTGGCGCTGATGCTGTACGGCTGCACCTCCCAGCCGACCTGATCAAAGAGGTAGAACTCAAATTCCGGCAAAATGAGCATGGTATCGGCCACACCGCTGTCCTTCATATACTGCTCGGCGGCCAGCACGATGTTACGCGGATACTGCGCCAGCGGGCGGTTTTCGGGGGAATCGATGATCATCGCATTACCGGTCATCGACAGGGTGGGGATATCGCAGAACGGATCGATCACCGCGGTGTCGGGATCGGGGATAAACACCATATCGCTCTTTTCCACCACGGCGTAGCCGTAGTTGGAGGCATCAAAGCCGATGCCACTGGTCATGGTATCCTCCGAGAAATTCTGCGCCGGAATGGTCACGTGACGGTATTGACCGTTGATGTCGACCATTTTAAAATCGACCATCTCGATGCCGTTGTCACGGATCATTTTCAAAATGTCCTTTACGCTTTTGCTCATACAACACACTCCTTTTGAGTTTTCTTTGCATTTATGATACAACAATTTTGAAAAAATGACAATAGAAAACGGAAAATTTTGCAAAAAACCGCCCTTGGATTTCCAAGGACGGTTTTCGTATTATAGAGAATCTGCGGCGACTACCGCGGCGTTGCCGTAGTCGAGGGGAGCCTCGTCTCTGACAGCGGGCATCGATTTGCCCATAAACAGCGCGGCCACAGCGGCCAGCAGTCCAAACAGCGCCAGAATCGCCACCACGATACCGATAATCGCACCGGCGCCCACCTTGGAGGAAACGGACTTTCCGGAATCGATCTTGCGGATCGCCATCGCGCATTGCTTGGCGGCGAGGATCTCCTCATCCGACAGCGGCTCGTCCGCCGCACTCAAAACGTCGGCGTAAAACACCGCTTTTTTCAAAAGCGGATACGCAGCCGCCGCGGTTGTCGCGGCCAAGCCGGCGGCCGCATTGGCAGCCAGACGATTGTGGATGGCGGCGATCTGTCCCTGTTCCGCCGCGCGATCCAACCACTCGTTTTTGCGGGCTTCGTCCGTCTCGTTGGTCAGCGCGCACAGGCACATCGCCGGCGCATAACCGGCTTCCGCCGATGCCTTGAGCATCGAAGCATACGGCTCCTCGGCAACCTGTCCGTCGGCGTACCGCGTAACATACAGATACTGCGCGCAGCGCAAACCGCCGTCGGCAGCCGCGCGCAAGGCGGCTTCGTCGGTCGTGTCGTTGATGCCGGCCTTGAGACCTTCCATCTCAAATTCGGTGTTGTAATTTTTGTTGGCGGACACCGTGTTTTGCACGGTGTTGCGGTATTCGCTCTGCGCCATCAGCGCCGCGGGAGTATGCTCGTGATCGAGGGTGTTTTCCGCCTCCAACTTGAGGTTTTTCACCGGCACGAACAGGCCGTAGATGCCCAGCGTGATGATGGTGAGGAAGCCCCACAGCAGATATTTCAAGAAGAACGTGCCGACCGTGCCTTCAAACGACAGCCGACGGGAATCCACCACCGTGTGCTTGCGCTCCCAGCGCAGTCGAATGATGTTGGACCACGCAAAGCCGACAAACGGCACGATCGTAACCAGCGTAGCCAAAATATTGGTGCCGATCAGACCGCCGATACCGCCGTCGAAGTAGCTGTTGTTGTCCTCCTCGCCCACGAAATGCGTGTGCTTGGTGATCCATTTCTTGATCGCCAGCGACATCCAAAAGCCGTAGATGCCGAAGGTGATGATGGTCAAAAATCCCCATAGGAGGAAACGACCGATCAGCTGCACGCCGGTGCCGTCAAAGGTCATACGCTTGCCGCACACCACCGTGTGCTTGGCGATCCAGCGCTGCATCAAGCAGCACATCCACGGAAACGCAATGCCGAGGGTGATGGACGTGACGAACCCGACCAGCAGGCTGTACCCGATATACCCGAGGGTGCCGCCGTCAAAATACGAGCCGTCTTTGGTTTCTGCCGTTTCGGTGTTTTTGGATTTGGACAAAACGGCGACGAGAACGATGGCAATGATTGCGAGGACTGCGAAGATGCCGAAGACTAAAAGAATTCTTGCTACGGATAACATGGACAATCCCTCCTCGTTTAATTTCCTTAATTTTACCACATATTTCCGCACAATGCAACCGTTTTCGACAAACCACAAAAACGCCCCCTCGGAAGGTTCCGAGAGGGCGGGGAATTATTCGGGTTTGGGTGCGAATTTCGCGTGTTTGAGGGTCTGCCATTTGACGGTAGGGAAGTAGAAAATCAGCAAGGTGACCAGCTGCAGCGTCCAGCCGATCGGCCAAACCAAATACAGGAAGGTCAGCGTGGGGTACAGCGGGAAGATGAAGTATACCCAGATGAACCGCAAGGCGCAGAGGTAGATCAGTGCCAAAACGGTGGGCACCATCGGTTTGCCCATACCGCGCAGCGCCGCGTCCAGCGTGTTGTTGATGCCGCAGATGAAATACGTGCTGGAGATGATGAGCATCTTCTGCTGGGAATACGCGATGACCTCCGGATTGCTTGACATAATAGATGACAGCGGACCGGAGAAGATCGCCGACAGCGCACCGATCGATCCCGACAAAATAAGCGAAAGCATCACGCCGTCAAACACCGCTTTTTTGGCGCGGGGAACGTTGTGGTTGCCGATGTTCTGGCTAACGTACGGCATGACCGCCAGCGACGGGGCGTGGGCGATCTGATAAATGATATTGTCAAAGGTATTGGCGATCGAGATACCGGTGGTGGCCGCCGCGCCAAAGGTGTTGACGGTGGCGGAGATGATCACGTTGGCGATGGCGTACATCGACTGCTGCAGTCCGGCCGGCAAGCCAATGGATAAGATCTCCTTTAACTCCGCTTTGTAAAGACGGAGATGCCGACGCTTGATCCGGATGATGCTGTCGGTTTTCAGCAGGGCAATCATGGCGAGTGCGGCTGAAAACGACCACGAGAGGATGGTGGCCAGCGCCACACCGAGCACTTCCCATTTGCATACCGCTACAAACAAGAGGTTGCAGGCGATCTTGACCACGCCGCCCGAAAGCAAAAAGATCATCGGACGCTTGGAGTCACCGGTGGAGCGCAAAATGGCCGCGCAGAAATTGTAAAGCATCAAAAGCGGCGAGCCGGCAAAGTACAGCCGGAAGTACAGCGTCGCTTGCTCCAGCAGGGATTCGGGGCAATTCGTCCACGTCAAAAACGTCTTGCCGAAAATCACGCCGATGATAGCCAATGCCGCGCCGCCCAGCACCGAAAACACCACCGAGGTGCCTACGGCGCGCTCCACGCCGTCCTTGTCGCCGGCGCCGATGTGTTTGGCGATCACGACGTTGGCGCCCGCCGCCGTGCCGATGAGCAGGCCGGTAATCAGCGAGATCAGCGTGCTACACGTGCCGACCGCGCCAACCGCCATACCGCCGGAGGAGTCGAACGTTTTCAACACCGTCATATCGACGATGTTAAACAGCGACTGCACCACGTTCATCACCATCACGGGAAGCGAGATGGTCAGAAGCCCCTTCATAATGGGACCAGAGAGCATATTGACTTCTTTTTTCATCGAGGATCACCCCATAAGGCTATGAGAGATAGCGCTTTGTTGTGTTTTCTATACTATAATATATTGAGTCACGATAGTCAACAACAATTGACAAGGAAAATGCAACAAAGTAGCACAATATACATATTTTTTTGATTTTCCAAAACTTTCGCAATATCCTTTGAGCAATCAAAAAACCGCCAAAATTTTTTCGGCGAAGCGGAAGCGGATTTTTCCAAAGCAAAAACTTTTTCGGAAAATGCCATAACTACGCGGAAAACGGACGAGATAGCCCCACTTTACAACAAAATGGCGCGATGCTACAATGAAAAAAACGAAATTTGGAGGGCAGATTGATGAAATACAGAATGGAATCCGACTCCATTGGCACCAAACAGGTGCCGGCGGAGGCATATTATGGTGTACAGTCGCTTCGTGGACACGAAAACTTTCAGATTACCGGACAGCATCTGCGGACGGAATTTATCTGCTCACTGGCGGAGATCAAAAAAGCTTGCGCCATTTGCAACTATCGGGTGGGGGAACTGGATAAGGAGAAAATGGAAGCCATTTGTGCCGCCTGCGATGAGATTTTGGCCGGCCGCTTGCACGATCAGTTTATCTGCGATCCCATTCAGGGCGGCGCCGGCACGACCGCCAATATGAACGCCAACGAGGTGATCGCCAACCGCGCGATCGAGATCCTCGGCGGACAAAAGGGCGATTACTCGCTGGTGCATCCCAACGACCACGTCAACCGCGCGCAGTCGACCAACGACGTCATTCCGACCGCCGCGAAGATCACCACCGTCAAGCTGTTGCAAAAAGCGATCGAGCAGGTAGGGCGTCTGTGCGATGCCCTGCACGCCAAGGAGATCGAGTTCCACTCGGTCATCAAAATGGGACGCACGCAGATGCAAGATGCCGTGCCGATTCGCTTGGGTGCGGAGTTTGGCGCGTATCACCGCGCGGTCTCGCGCGATTACCGGCGCATGAGCCGCGTTATCAAGGAGATGTACGCTATCAATCTGGGCGGTACCGCGATCGGTACGGCGCTCAACGCCAATCCGGCGTACGTGGAGGCGCTGGCGCCGACGTTGTCGGAGATCTGCGGACTGCCGCTGGTCAAGGCGGACGATCTGATCGACGGTACGCAGAATCTGGATTCGTTTGCCAACGTGTCCTCGGTGCTCAAAACCTGTGCGATCTCCTGCTCCAAGATGGCCAACGACTTCCGGCTGATGTCCTCCGGTCCGCGTTGCGGATTTGAGGAGATCAACCTGCCGGCTATGCAAAACGGCTCGTCCATTATGCCCGGCAAGGTCAATCCGGTCATCCCCGAGGTGATGAGTCAGGCGGCGTTTTGTGTGATCGGCAACGACACCACCATCACGATGGCGGCAGAGGCCGGTCAGTTGGAGTTAAACTTCGCCGAGCCGGTGCTGTATCACAAGCTGTTTGAATCCATTGTGGCGCTGACCGGCGCGGTGCAGACCTTTACGGACAACTGCGTGGTGGGCATCACCGCCAATCCCGAGCGCTGTCGCGAGCTGGTGGAGGGCTCGGTGGGTGTCATCACCGCCATCTGCCCGAAGGTCGGCTACAAGGAGTCGGCGGACATCGCCAAGACGGCGCTCAAAACAGGACAAAACGTCCGCGACGTGCTCAAAAACGCACAGCTGTTTTCGGAGGAAGAGGTTGAAAAGATCCTCGATCCCGAAACGATGGTATAAAGCAAAAAACACACCCGTGAGGGTGTGTTTTTTAATTACTCAATCCGAATGTGAATATCGCCGGTGGAGGTAGAGATCTCACATTTTCCGCCGGAGGTTGTTTTGGGAACGCGGACCTTGCCGGTATCTGCCTCGGCGATAAACACCTTTTCCGAAAGCAGCGTGCCGGTTACGTCACCGGTATCGGTTTCGATGAAAATCTCGGCCGCGTCGACGCCGTCAAGCCGAATATCGCCGGTGCTTCTTTCCAGCGAGAGCTTTTCGCCGGCCACTACATTTTTGAGGAAAATCTCGCCCGTGCTTCCGTCGGAGATCACGTTTTGGCAGGTGACATTGGTTAAAATCATCTGGCCGGTGGAAACGCGAGTGTTAATCGAGCCTTTGCAGGTGACGTCGGTGAGCGTGATCTCGCCCGTTGAAACCGAAAGATCCAGTTCGGCTGCGGAGGCGTTTTCAAGGCGGATATTTCCCGTGCTCGCCGCTACGTTGATGCTCTCCAAAGCGGACGCGGCGCTCTTGACGCTACCGGTGCTCAGCGCCAGATCCATGCGCTCAAACCGGAACGGTTTGGGGATCTCCACGTCGCCGGTGTCTTCGTCTATCGACAGTACGCCGTATTCGCCTTGCGGAATCGTCAGCGTGATTTTCGGCGCGGCAAAGCTGAAAATGCGCTCGTACCAGCGCCGGTTATCGACGCTTTCAATGACGAGAGTGCCATCCTTGACCGCGACTGTATGCTGGGCGTTTGACGGCTCGAAGCAGACCACCGTGCTCGTGTCATCTTGGGCAGGCACAAACACGATATCGGCGGTATCGGTATCCATCGATATGTCGCGGAAAGATTCGCTGATCGCGTGGGTGTTGGTTTCGTATTGTGTGGTGCCGATTTTTGCAATATCCCAATCGTTTGCCGCCAGAATGGCCACAAAGACAAGCCCGCATGCCAGCAGTATCAAGGCAATCGTCAGCCAAATTTTCGCTCCCTTACTCACAAAAACCCCTCCTTATTTATAGCATCGAACCCTCGCAGATGCTTGGTATCGGTTCATGTTTGAAGACCTCGGGACGAAGCCCGTTGTTTATAAAATCGTCGTTACGGATCAACTCGCCGCCAAAGCCGGCAGTGCGCATATGTTTATCGTGCGGATCGATTTCTGCCGAAATACGGCCTACTTCCTTGCCCAGATCTTTCAGCACTTCGCCATTGGGGGCAACGATCATAGAACAACCGCCTTTTTCGTCGCTGTTCATCGAGTAGGAGGATTTCGCAACGAAGCTGTTGCACCGAAACGCAATCAGCTTGGTTTGCGCTCGAATAATATCGGTCGTTTCTCCTCGCTGATAACCGGGAATCAGCACGATATCCGGCTTTTGGGATGCCAGAAATTCGATCTGTTCGTTGAAATACACGTCATAGCAGGTCAAAAACCCAAATCGTATACCATCCAGATCGCAAACGCAAGCGCCGTCTCCGTATTGGACGCCTAAAGCAATTTCGCTTGGCGGCAGATGGATTTTATCATAAATAAAGGAAACGTCCCCTTTTTTATCAAACAAATAGGTACTGTTTTTAATTTCCCCGTTTCTGTCCTCTAGAACGTTGATGGCGATATAGGCGGATTTTTCTTTGGCAATCGTCGCGGCCGTTTTCAGCATTTCTTTAGCGCGAGGCATAGCGGCTTTTTCGCTTTCAACGTCCGAAATACCACCTGCGTTGGAATACTCGGGCAAGACGATTAACGAGTCCTTTTCAACGGTTTGCAGTTCCTTTGTTAAAAAATCGGCAATTTGTTCATCCGGATGACCCCCTATGAAATAGGGCGGTTGTACGACAGTGATTTTCAAAAAGCAGCACCTTCTTCCCACATCACAGTATAACATACATTTGTCTTTTTTTAAATACAATTTGTGATTTGCCGCAAATTTTATCCCAACCCCACTTTGAAAGGAAACCCGTCGGTCGGAGGTTCGAATACTCTGTATCGAAAACGAAACAGGACATCCGCTTGGATGCCCTGTTTCATTTTGGTTGCGGGGGGAGGATTCGAACCTCTTCGCGCAAGCGCTTTGCGCTTGCTTGCACTCTTGCGGTGCCCGAAATTCGCTTTCTCGCTATCGCTCGGCGAATTTCGACCGCTGCGCCAACCTCTGCTCGCTTCATCCGCCACCGGCGGCGCTCGCAGCGGTTGCTCCGGAAACCCGTCGGTCGGAGGTTCGAATACTCTGTATCGAAAACGAAACAGGACATCCGCTTGGATGCCCTGTTTCATTTTGGTTGCGGGGGGAGGATTC
>JAFQJL010000006.1 GCA_017414965.1 Clostridia bacterium | reverse complement strand
CCAACGGCATCGTCAACGTGTCTGCTAAGGATCTCGGCACCGGCCGTGAGCAGCACATCACCATCACCTCGTCGAGCAACATGTCCAAAGAGGACATCGACAAGGCGGTGAAGGAAGCGGAGCAGTATGCCGCCGAGGATAAGAAGAAGCGCGAAAACGTCGACACCAAGAACGGTGCCGAGCAGGCCGCTTACCAGTGCGAGCAGGCGCTTTCCGAGCTGGGCGACAAGGTCTCCGAGGAGGAGAAAGCGCAGATCCAGACCAAGATCGACGCCGTGAAGGAAGTCATCAAGGGCGAGGATTACGAGGCGATGAAGGCCGCGCAGGAGGATCTGATGAAGACCTTCTACGAGATTTCCGCCAAGGTCTATCAGGCGAATGCGCCGCAGGGCGATCCGAACGCGGCGGGCGCCGAGCCGCAGAATCCGCAGAGTGCGGACGGCTACTACGACGGCGACGTACAGTAAGAATTTTCATTCCGTTTCGGGCGGCTGGATTTCCGGCCGCCCGAATGCGGCGATTTGAGGGATAAGCATGGCAGACAAACGCGATTATTACGAGGTATTGGGTGTTCAAAAAGGGGCCTCCGAGGACGAGATCAAAAAGGCGTACCGCAAGGTTGCCAAAAAGTACCACCCCGACATCAACCCCGACAATAAAGAGGCGGAAGCCAAGTTCAAGGAAGCCACCGAAGCGTACGAAGTGTTGAGCGACTCCGGCAAGCGCCAGCGGTATGACCAGTTTGGTCACGCCGGCGTGGATCCGAACTTCGCCGGCGCCCCCGGCGGCGCGTACGGCAATCCGTTTGGCGGCGCGGTGGACTTTGATTTCGGCGATATTTTCTCCTCGTTCTTTGGCGGCGCAGGCGGCGGGCGGCGGTCCGCCAACCCCAACGCGCCGCGACAGGGCAGCGATATCGAAACCTCCGTTGTGATCGACTTTATGGAGGCCGCCAAGGGTTGCAAAAAGCAGATCAACGTCAACGTCGTGGAATCCTGTCCGGATTGCGGCGGCTCGGGCGCTGCCAAGGGTACATCTCCCAAAACCTGCCCCCAGTGCGGCGGTCGCGGGCGCGTGGTCACGCAGCAGCGCACGCCGTTTGGCGTGATGTCGTCTGAGAGCGCCTGTCCGCAATGTCGCGGCACCGGTCGCATCATCGAAACTCCCTGCCGCACGTGTGGCGGCGGCGGTCAGGTACGGCGGTCGCAGCAGATCGGCATCAACATTCCCGCCGGCATTGACGATCGGCAGTATTTCACGGTACACGGCAAGGGAAACGCCGGCAAAAACGGCGGTCCCGCCGGCGATCTGCGGGTGGCCGTTCACGTGCGTCCGCACCCGTTCTTTGAACGGGACGAGTACGATCTGTATGTGGACGTACCCATTACCTTTGCGCAGGCGACGCTTGGCGCCGAGGTGGAAATCCCCACTCTCGACGGCACCGAAACCTATCGCTTAAAGGAAGGCACGCAACCCGGCGAAACCATCCGCTTGCGCGGCAAGGGATTCCCGGTGCCCAACCGGCGCGGACTGGCGGGCGACGAGATCGTTCGGTTTGTGGTGGAGGTGCCGACGCACCTGTCCGCCGCACAGCGCAAAAAGGTGCGCGATCTGGACGAAGCGATGAACGAAAAAAACCACAGCGTTGGTAAGACCTTCCGCGAAAAACTCAAGAAAGCCTTTAATAAGTAAAAGAGAGCCGAGACAATCTCGGCTCTCTTTTTTGTTTGGGGGTATATTTTGGTTTACTCGTTTCCCGGCACCCACGGCGCAAAATCCAGCCGCACAAAATATCCTTGGCCGTGGTGACACACCGGACACGCCGGCGGCGCTTTTTTCGCTTCGATGATATTGCCGCAGTTGAGGCACACCCAGCCGGTCTTGCCGCCGGCCACAAACAGCCGTTCCTTTTCGATCAGATCCGCCAGATGTCCGAAGCGGTCGCCGTGCGTTTTCTCAATCTCGGCGATCTGCCGGAACGCGTCCGCCACCGCCAGATATCCCTCTTCCTTGGCGACGGCGGCAAACGCCGGATACACCTCGCCGTGTTCCTCGTATTCCGCTTCCTGCGCGGCGCGCAACAGCTTCTCGATGTCGTTGTACGGTCCCACCGGATAACTGCCGGTGATCTCGATCTTGTCGCCGTCGCATTGCTTCAGCAGATCAAAAAACACCTTGGCGTGTGCGCGTTCCTGATCCGCCGTATACAGAAACACCGCCGACACGCCCGCCAATTTTTCTTTCTTCGCCATATCGGCGGCGAAGGTGTAGCGATTGCGCGCCTGCGACTCGCCGGCAAACGCGCGCATCAAATTCAAACAAGTTTCGCTGTCTCGAAATCCTTTTTTCATTGTTCTTTCTCCTTTTTCAACAAACTACCCCCGAATTTAACATTTCGTCCCAAATCGTGAGCGATGGTCAGCAGGCGGTTATATTTCGCCGTGCGCTCGGCACGGCAGGGCGCGCCGGTCTTGATCAGCGGCGCCCCCAACGCCACCGCCAGATCGGCGATCGCCGGATCCTCGGTGTCACCCGAACGGTGAGAGAGGATGGGCACGTAGCCGCTGCGCCGTGCGGTCTTGACGGTTGCCACCGTTTCGGAAAGCGTGCCCACCTGATTGGGCTTGATCAGAATCGCATTCGCGATCCGCTGGCGTATACCGGCCAGCAACCGCGACTCCTGCGTGACAAACAGGTCGTCGCCGACTAACAATAACCTACCCCCGATTTCCTCGGTCAATGTCTGCCAGCCACGCTGATCGTCGTCGCCGAGCGCGTCCTCGATACTGAGAAGCGGCCACTCATTTGCCCACGCCGCCCATTTGGCCGACAGTTCCTCTCGCGTCAGCATCGCATCCGCTTTGGGCAGATGATAGCGGCCGTCTGCCTGCAACCATTCGCCCGCTGCTACGTCCAGCGAGATGCGCACATCGTCGGTGTTGTAGCCGGCCTTTACGATCGCCTCGGACAACAGCTCCAGCGCCTGCTCGTCCGATTCCAGCGACGGCGCGTAGCCGCCCTCGTCGCCCACGGCGGTGGACAACCCGCGCCCTTTGAGCAGTTTGCCGAGCGCGTGGTAGATCTCGCTGCCGCAGCGGATCGCTTCGGCGAAATCCGGCAGACCGATCGGCACGATCATAAACTCCTGAATATCCAAGTTGTTATCCGCGTGCGCACCGCCGTTTAAAACGTTCATCATCGGGCAGGGGAGCGTGTGCACGCCCTCCGACTGCACCGCCTGCCACAACGGCTTGCCCATACGGCGCGCTCGCGCTCGCGCGAACGCCAGCGAAACCGCCAGCGTGGCGTTGGCGCCCAGCCGATGCTTGTCCTCCGTACCGTCTAACCGGCACAGCAGACCGTCCACCGTCTGCTGACAGTCGGCCGATACGCCGACCAGCTCGGCGGCAATATCCTGCCGAATGGTCTCCACCACCTCGCGCACGCCCTTGCCGCCGTATCGCGTCGGATCGCCGTCGCGGCGCTCGTGCGCCTCGTACTGACCGGTGGATGCCCCCGACGGTACCATCGCGCCGCCGCGACTGCCGTCGGATAAAATGACCTGCGAAAACACGGTCGGGTTGCCGCGCGAGTCGAGCACCTCGACCGCATCGACCTCCACAATATGACATTTTCGTTTCATTCAAATCCCTCCTTTGCACAGTTAGTATGTACCGCGCGGTATGTATAATACGGCGAATTTTTCGGAAAAATAGCGCGGAGGAGGGATCACCATGAGAAAAAAGCAAATCGTCTGGGGCGTGGTACTGGGGGTACTGGGAGTGGTGGTGCTGGCGGCGGCGGTTGTACTGCACACGGTCACCAGCCTGCTAAATAACGCCGATTATATGGACGAGGACAACGAGCTTGGCTCGCCGCGACCGGAGCAGGAGGAAGTGGTTGATTTCGTGCCGGAGGATCTCTCCTCGCTGGAAGTGCGCGGCAACAACGATTACGTCACCAACTATCTGCTCATCGGTTGTGACGCGCGCGGCAGCAGCCGCGGACGCGCGGACACCATCGTGCTGCTGTCGGTCAACGACGCGACCAAGACCATTCGGTTGGTTTCGCTGATGCGGGATCTGTGGGTGACGGTGCCGGCGCTCGGCTATCCGACCAAGATCAACGCCGCCTATTCGCACGGCGGATTCGAGGCATTACTGGACACGGTGGAAGCCAACCTTTGTCTGGACATCGATCAAGCGGTGCGGGTAGATTTTACCGCGTTTCAAAACGCCATCGACGTGCTGGGCGGCATCGACGTGTACGTCGACGAACGCGCGGCGCGGTGTATTCCCAAAGAAGATCCCGGCAACCCCGATTCGTTCGCGGTCGCCGACGATTGGGTCACCCAGATCCGCGAGCCGATCGGCACAACTGCCGGCGTGTACCATCTGCAAGGGTTTCAAGCGCTGTCGTTTTGTCGGCTGCGCAAGATCTATCCGGACAGCGACTACTCGCGCACCGAAAATCAGCGGCGGGTGATCGCCTCTCTCCTTGTCACAGCCGCCGAAAATCCGAGCAAGATCTACGGCGTGCTCAGCGCCATCTTGCGCGAGGTGACGCTGTATCGGCTGCCGAGAAGCGAACTGCTGGGCATATTGTTAAACGCGGGCCAATATCTTTCTTATGAGATCGACACCGATTATCGCTTAAATTATCAGGGAAGTCGCACGCCTTCGGGGGCATCGATCTTGCTGTTGCCCGATCAGGAACAGCAGGTGATGGCGCTCCACCGCGCCCTTTACAGCGTCGAAGAATAAGAAATCTTGTAAGATACTTGCTTTTTTTCACGTTTCGCCGTATAATAAGGAGACAAAGGTCGATTTTACTTTATCTCGCATATAGGAGGTGCCGTTTATGGCGCATTCATACGACGAAAATCCGATGCTGTTTTTAGGGACGGATCCGGACATCGAACCGATCGAAGAGGAGATGCCCGCGCCCGCAGCAATTGAGGAGACACCCGCCGAGTCCGAAGCGCCGGCGTTTGCCGAGCTGCCGGAGTTGCCGGATTTTGAGGCAGAGCCGGAAGCCGAGGGCGAGCCGGAGGAATTGCCGGAGCTGCCGGAGGGCGAAGATGGCAAGCCGCCCCGCAAGATCAGGGGCTGGCGCATTGCCGTATCCTCGGCGATGGCGGTGGTCGGCGTGCTGGTCATCTGCGTAGCGGTGCTGCTCAGCTCGGCCTACGGTCTGCTGGGTGATATCAACTATCTCGGCTCCGGTGAGGACAGCGAGATCGATCACGGCGCGCTGAACCAAGACGACGTCGAAGGCTTTACGCCGGAGGATCTCTCCTCGCTCGAGGTGCGTGGCAACAACGATTACGTCACCAACTACCTGCTTATCGGTTGCGATGCACGCGGCAGCAGCCGCGGTCTGTCGGATACGATGATCATTTTCTCCATCAACGACGCAACAAAGACCATCAAAATGATCTCGCTGATGCGCGACACATGGGTGAACATTCCGGCGGCCGGTTACTATTCCAAGCTCAACGCCGCATATCCGTACGCCGGCTTCGAAGGCTTGCTGGATACCATTGAAAGCAACTTCTGCTTGGACATCGATCAGGCGATCCGCGTGGATCTGAAAGGCTTCTCCAACGCCATCGACGCGCTCGGCGGCGTGGACATCGAGCTGACCGGCCGCGAGGCGCGTTGCCTGCCGCTGACCGATCCGGGCGATCCGGACATCTTCGCGGTCAAGACCGGCTCGCGCGGCGACTGGTACACCCTCATCCGCGAGCCGATCGGCACCACCGACGGTACGTATCACCTCGAGGGATTCCAAGCCATGCGGTTTGCGCGTCTGCGCAAAATCTATCCGGACAGCGACTACACGCGCGTGAAAAACCAGCGCAAGCTGATCGGCATCGTGATGAACAGAGCATTTGAAAATCCCACCAAGATCTTTGGTGCGGCGTCGGAGATTTTGAAAGAAGTGACGCTGTATAACATCACCAAGAGCGAGGTTTTGGATTACGCCTACAACGCCACCAAATACCTCGGTTACAAGATCGAGTCGGATTACGAGCTGACCTATCGGGGCGGTCGTTCGCAGGGCGGACAGTCTATTCTGACGCTTCCGGATCAGCAGCAACAGGTGATGGCGCTTCACGAATATCTGTACGCCACCGAAACCACTCCGTCGAGCACGGCGGCGCAATAATCAAATAAAAAACACCCCCGACCATGTGGTCGGGGGTGTTTTTGTTTTGTTTTTATACTTCACCTTCGTGTTTCTTGGCTTGCTTTTTCTCCGGCGTCAGCGCCTTTTCGCCGGCCAGATACATCGCGACCAGACCAAGCAGCACCATAATAACCGACAGATAAATGATGATCGGAACGATATCTTTATAAATAACCGTGCAGATGGCCGTCGCCACGTCGCCGCCGATAATCAAGGCAGCTACGTAACCGAAGAAGGTCAAACCACCGGCAAACAGCGAAATCATAATGCCGTAGCCGAAGATCATCTTCAACACGTTGGAAAGCTTTTTGCAAAATTCTTTCATGGTCTCTCCTCCTTTACAGTCCGAAGATCGGCAGCCAGCCCATCAACACAGCGACCTGCATGATAAACTGGGCAGCCACCCACCACAAATTGTTCTTAAACGTCTTGCCAAAATCCGATTCGGCGATGGTCATACCGGCGTACATACCCAAACCAAGCGGCGGGGTAATGCCGCACATCACACCGCAGATGCAGGGGAGCATCGCCGCCGCCAACAGCGGATTGACACCGACGTTGGCAAGAAGCGTGATAAACACCGGCCCGAAAATCACGACCTGCGAGGAGCCCGGAACGACCATTCCCAACACACAGGTGATGGCGCAGATCGCCAAAACCATACCGAACTTGCCGAAGTTCCAAGTGGACATCAGCGCGCCCATCGTTTCGGCCACGCCCAGATCCTCAAACATCGCGCCGATCATATAACCGAACACGCACACGCCGATCGCCGGCGCAATGGATTTCACGCCGTTAGCAAACATCGTGGCGATCTTGTGCGGGGTGATGGCGGACTTATCCTTCGCGATCAAGCAGGCGTACAGCGCCGAAATGCCGGCCACAAACAACAACACCGACTTGGACAGGTATTTCGCACCGTCCGCGCCCAAACGGGTGACGAAGAAGGTGTCGGCAAACACCGCATCCAGAATAAACGGCAGCAAAATGATCACCGGCAACAGAAGCGCCTGCCAACCCGCCTTGAAGGTTTCCTTCAGATTGGGAAGCTCGTCCTTGCTCATCGGCTTGACCTTATAGTGCTTGCAGAATGCCCACACCATGATCAAACGCTGCGCGACAAACCACGCCGAAATGCCCCACAGCACGATCCAGAACTGGCCCTGCGATACGTCCGCAATGCCGGCACCGGCAGCATACGCCGTGAACGCCGCCATCGCCGCCACAATATTGGAAGACGGCGGGATCATATTGCCCATATAGCTGGCGTTGGATTCGATGTTGGCCGCCAACTCCGCCGGAAAACCGGAACGCTTCATCGCCGGAATGGTCAGCGTGCCAGTCGCCATTACGTTACCGGGTCCCGAACCGGACAGCGCGCCCATAAAGGCGCTGGCGACAACCGCCGTGTAACCGGCACCGCCGCGAATACGACCGATCAGCGACAAAATGATCGCAATACAACTATCCACGATCTTGGTTTTCGTCAACAGGATCGACATCGCTACGAATGCCACCATTGAGTACAGCAACGAGGTAGACAAGCCCTCGTCGATATACACCAGTACGTTGCTCCACGTGCCGGTGACCGTCAGCAGCACTAAGAATGCCAGCAAAACAGCCTCGTAAACCGGACGCTTCAGCACCAGGAACCACACGCAGATAACTGCCAGCATGATACCTAAATACAGCAAAGATTCCACAGTAAAAACTCCTTTCCTTGACAAAATAGGTTATAAGACCTATTCCTAACGTGGAATATTATAGCGCCGGTATGCCGATTTGTCAATAGTTTTTATAATTTTTTTCATAATGTGTTGATTTTTGCCGCGTAAAGAGGTATTTTAATAGGTAGAATAATAAAAATTAAAGCAATATTATACAAAGGTGGTTTCTGTGTATGAACACCAAACAGATCCAATACGCGCTGGCGCTGGCGGAAACCTTGAATTTTTCGCGAGCAGCCGAGCAGCTCGGCATTTTTCAGCCGGCGCTGTCCAAGCAGATTTTGAATTTGGAAAACGAACTGGGGGTCAAGTTATTTGACCGCACCACCAATCCGCTGACGCTGACCTTGGCCGGCGAATATTTTCTGCGCGAGGCGCAGTCGCTTCTCTATCAGGAGGATCAGCTGCGGCGGTCGTTGGAGGAGTTCAAATCCGGCGAGCGCGGCCGGCTGGTCATTGGACTGCCGCCCTTGCGCGCGCTGTATCTGATTCCCGCCATCACCGCCAAGCTGCGCGAGCGTTTCCCCGGTGTGCAGGTCGTCTTGCACGAAAGCGACACCGACACGTTGCGGAAGGAAGCCGCCGAGGGCAAATACGATCTGACGATCGTTACCCTGCCGGTCGACGAATCGGTGTTGGACGTGACGCCCATTGAACCGGATACCATGGTGCTGGCCGTTCCCAAAGCGATGGCCGCCGACCTGCCCTTTGAAGAGAGCGAGCCGTTCCCGATCATCAGTCTAGAAAATTGCCGCGATCTGCCGTTTGTTAGTGTCGGACAGGCGCAGGTAATGCGACAGTTGTTTGAAAAAAACTGCGCGGCGGCCAATTTCCGCCCGTACATTGCGGCCGAGTGCGTGGGCGTGACCACGGCGTGGGCGTTGTGCCGCGCCGGCGTGGGCGCGACGCTGCTGCCGCTTCAGCTTATCCGCCATATCGGCGGCGCCGACGAGCTGGCACTGTTTACACTCAAGCACAGCGTTCGGTCGCGCGGGCTGGCGATCATCACACGGCGCGGACAGTATCTGTCGCCGTATGCCGCCTACGCCATCCAACTGCTCACCGAACAAGCCGACAATGTAAAAAATTGACGAAAACATACCCCCGACCATGTGGTCGGGGGTGTTTTTTACGGCAGTTTGGCGTTGAGGCGACGGGTGATCCGTTTGACCGACACAAACACCGTCAGCCAGATCACCAGATATCCCGCCACAAAAATGCCGGTGAATATCAGCAGCACGTCGGGGCGAAACGGAATCCAGTTATTCAACAGGTAGCACCCGCTGTATGCCACGTACAGCACCGCGAAATGACACAGCGCCGATTTCGGAAGGCTCCACTCCTCGATCTGGTTAAACACCGATGCACCAGCCTGTACAAACGCCAATAGGTAGATCGATACAATCGCCACCAGCAGTTGACCGCCGGTCAACACAAAATCCTCCACCGTGTATTCCAAGATCGCGTAGATGATGCCGAGAACAATGGGACCAAAGCCTCCAAACATCAGTCCTCTGTGGAAAAATCTTTTAACATACGAATTCATAACAAACCCATCCTTTCCTTAATATATTTGATCTGCCGTCTGGACACGTAATCGGTGTGTCCGTTTTGAAAGTGCAGCCGCAGCGTGCCCGAAATGGACGCGTCGAAGCGCGCGATCTTTTTCAGATTGGCAATGCAGGATTGATTGATCTTGGCAAAACAGGAGGGCAAGCGTTCCTCCAGCGCGTACAAGCGTTCTTTCAACTGCCACGTTTCGGTTTCGCCGACGGCGTACACCTTATGGCCGATCACCGACACACAAACGAGCGCCGCCGGATCCAACACCGTCGCCTCCTTGTCCTTGTATCCGATCAGCGGACCCTCGTCGCCGGTTGCCAACTGCCGGATCTCCTGCACGAGTCGGCTGTCCTCCTTGGCGTAAATCACCACCTTTTCTTCCACATCGCGATGAATGATCACTTCACATTTCATAAGAAAGGCCTCCTTTCACCCTCATCATAAGCAACTCGCGCCACAAATGCAAGCAAATACACGCATTCGGTCAAATCCCGACAGCAATCGGCAAACAAAAATCCCCTCGGATTCCTCCGAGGGGATTTGGTTATGCTGTTTGGCGATTAGCTCTTGATCGCAGCCTGAGAGGCTGCTCACGAAATGCATCAATATCGCATTAGTTTGTGATCATAATTTTGCTTTGTTCCTTGTGCAAATACATCGCGTGGTCCGCTTTGGAAAACACGTCTTCGTACACGCGATCGATTTCCGGATCAAACAACGCGACACCGCGCGCCACCGCCACCGGTACTTGGTTGTTGCACACACTCACGAAATCATGCGCATAGGCATCGTCTAACTTCTCCAGCAACGAGCGATACTGCTTGTAGTCGTCCCCTTGCAACAGCACCGCAAATTCATCGCCGCCAATGCGGAATACCGCGCTGGTTTTAAACGTATCCGTGAGCACTTTGGAGGTATGTATAATCAATTCGTTACCGATATCATGTCCGTAGCGGTCGTTGGTTTCTTTCAAATTGTTAATATCCGCCACCAACACACCAAACTGCGGATTGCCGGTACGAATCGTCTTGTTTAGTTCATCAATCGCTTCGGTATACGCCGTGCTGTTTTTAATACCCGTCAACGAATCGCGATAAGCCAGCGCGTTGATGTAGGAAGTATATTCCTGAATTTTCGCATACGTATTGGTCAGCACCTTGGAAAGAGTTCCGATTTCGTCTTTGGATTGCACCGGCACCTGACTAAAGTCAGCTTCAGCCACGCCCATCGACAAACTTTCCGCTGCAGAAGTTAATCGCTTTAACGGCCCTACGATCTTTTGAGTAACGATCACGGTATATACGATCGCACACGCGAGAACCGTCAAAAAAGCCAACACAATTTTGACTAACATGGGACGGATATCCCGTTGAATATCTTGGTAATCGGCACCCATCTGCAAAAACATCCCGTTTTTGAGTTCTACCTTGGACTCTGTATGCGGATTATGCGAATGTCCCTCCGGCACCGCATTGTATGCCGTTGCCCCATCTTTGGACAGCAAAATAGCATGACCGTCTTCATACACAGCAATTTCATCAATGCGCTTGATAAGATAATTAAAATTCATATCAAACCCAATCACACCGATCAGTTGGCGATTGCAATACATGGGTTGCACAAAGGAAATAAGCTGATTGTTGTGTCCGGGAAAATAATACGGATCCAGCCAAACTCCCTTACCCGATTTGACCGCCGCATAATACCAACCGACATTTTGCACATCGTCTTGATCGTACTGTGTCAAATCGGTAAGCATCATATCTTTCAAACTGCCGTCGGTTTGAAGCATCTTGTAAAAACCGGACGTACCATCGGCAACAGACGGATCCAGCCGCAGATAAAACCCTTCAATGTCGGTGGTGTTCAAAGCCACTTCGGAAAACATCACTTCGGCATTCTGCAAGTATTCGGCGCGGAAAGCTTCGTCTTTCAAATCGTCGGCACTGTTCAGTTCCGTAACCGCGTAATGCTCCATGATACTGCTGGATTTCATCACGTCGCCCAACACATCGTTGATCTGTGCCGCTTCCCGCTGTGTAGCGTTTTTCAAAATACGGTCAGCATCTCGGTGCATCACTTCGTGCGTCATATTCACGGCGATGGCGGAAACCACGGCGGTTATCACCAGCAATCCTGCAATTACAACCACTAAAATTTTTGTTTGGATCGATTTCATTTCTTGATTCTCCTTTAGGCTTCGGTAACACCGGTAATCATTCTGAAATATCCTTCCAGAACAACAGAACTTCCCATATCCTTGGCGCGTCTGCCGCTGAAGCGGACCATTACAT
>JAFQJL010000021.1 GCA_017414965.1 Clostridia bacterium | reverse complement strand
GGCTTTCAGTCCGGTCAGCGTCGTCGTCGAGGTCTTGTAGCTGGTGATCGTCTTGGTCTTCGCACCGCTAAACGACTTGGACGTGCTGTACTGGATCTGGTAACCGGTAGACTGCGTCAGCTGACGGTTGAGCTTCACCGAGAGCGCCTTGCTCTTGGCGGTCAGCGTGTTGATGCTCGCCGCCTTCGGCTTGATGGTGTAGGTCAGCACCTTGGTGCCGGTGTAGTTGCCCATCATCTTGACGGTCACCTTGTACGTGCCGACGTTCTTGCGACCGGACGCATAAGCGATCGTATAATGGGTCTTATTCGTCAACTTGGTACCGCTGGCGTTCTTGACCGTCACCGTCGGCGTCTTGACCGCACCGTTGTAGGTGTAGCTGGTCGCCGACAGGCTCACCTTGCACTTGGAGATGTTGATCGGGTTGATCTTGAAGGTCAGAACCTTGGTGCCGGTGTAGTTGCCCATCATCTTGACGGTCACCTTGTAGGTGCCGGCGTTCTTGCGGCCGCTGGCATAGGTCACCGTGTAGTGGGTATTCTTGGTCAGTGTCGTGCCGCTGGCGTTCTTGACCGTCACCGTCGGCGTCTTGACAGCGCCGTTGTAGGTGTAAGCCGTTGTCGACAGTTTCATCGTGCACTTGGACACGTCGATCGGATTGATCTTAAAGGTCAACGTCTTGGTGCCGGTATAACCGCCCTTCATCGTCACGGTCACTTTGTAGGTGCCGGCGTTCTTGCGGCCGCTGGCGTAGGTAACCGTGTAGTGCGTATCCTTCTTGAGCGTCGTGCCGCTGGCGTTCTTGACCGTCACCGTCGGCGTCTTGACCGCACCGTTGTAGGTGTAGCTGGTAGCGGACAGTTTCACCGAGCAGGTCGAAATATCCACAAGCATTTTCAGCGTCGCCGTATTCGTCTTGACCGTATCCCCGTACTTATCGGTGATCACGCAATAGACCTGACGGCCGGAGCGCGCGGCGGTCATCGGGACAGAATACGAGGTGCCGGTAAACGAGGTGGTCAACGTGAACTTGGAAGAACCGGCATCCTTGAAGTACCACTTGTACGTCAAGCCGTCGCCGGTAGCCGTAAAGCTGACCTTGGCGGTCTTGCCGTTGGCAACCGAGACAGAAGCCGGCTGCTTGGTAATCTTCAGCGGCGTCTTCATATTCAACGTCGCCACGTTGGAACGAACGCTGACGCCGTCCTCATCGGTCACCACGCAGTAGACCTGACGACCGGCGCGATCAGCATTCATCGAAATG
The DNA here is from genome assembly GCA_017414965.1 of Clostridia bacterium. Taxonomy (GTDB): domain Bacteria; phylum Bacillota; class Clostridia; order Oscillospirales; family Acutalibacteraceae; genus RGIG426. The sequence continues at coordinate 78,807 of JAFQJL010000021.1, read as the reverse complement.
GAATACGATTTACCGGTAAACGAGGTGGTCAGCGAGAATTCGCTGTCGCCTGCGTTCTTGTAATACCATTCATACGTAAGGCCTTCGCCCTCCACGCCCAGCGTGACCTTGGCGGTCTCACCGGAGAGCACCGTCACGTCTTCCAACGGATCGGTAATCTTCAACGGCGTGATCAGCTCGGTTTCGAAGCCGTTATTCATCGCATACTCGTACGCATACGAATCTTCCACGCAGTAAATGGTCGGGTTGGAGCCCCAGAACGCCCATTCGTCAATCTCAGTTACCGTTTCCGGAATGCTGACGCGCTCCAGATTGGCGCACCACTCAAACGCATCGCCAACCGTTTCCATGCCGTACGGCAGGTCGATCTGGCGGACAGACGTGCCGCTAAACGAATCGTAAGCAACCTTCTTCATCGTCATCGGGAACGTAACAGCCGTCAGGTTTTGCTGCCAGCTGAAAGCTGCGTTCGCCGTAGTGGTGATGCCGTCTTGAATATCGATGGTGGTATCTTCCGGCATATCACCCTTGTAATTGTAGGCGATGTGGGACAGATAAGTCGGACCGTTCGCCTGCGCGTTGTACCACGCGGTGTTATCAAACGCGGAGGAATCCACCGACATCAACGTCTTCGGCAACTGGATGTCGGCCAGCGACTCGCAGTTGGCAAACGCGCCGTACATGATCATCGTAACCGATTCCGGAACCTTGATGCTCTTCAGCTTGGTGCCGGAGAAGGTGTACGGATTGATCTCTGCAATGTTGTTGTTCAGCGTCACCGAGGTCAACGCCGTACCCAAAAATGCATCGTTGTGAATGTACTGCACGGAAGCCGGAATGGCAGCAGTCGCCAAATCGGAGCAACCGGAAAACGCGCTTCCGCCGATGCCGGTCAGCGTGTTCGGGAACACCACTTCCTTCAGATTCTTGGCATCCGTGAAGGCGTTGTAGCAGATTTCCACAACCTCACTCGGCACCGTGTAGGACGTTGCCGTCTTGCCGGCCGGATAAGCCATCAAGACCGCCTTTTCCTTGTCGAACATAACGCCGTCAACCGAAAGGGAGTTCGGATTTTCCTGGCTAATATTGATGGCAGTCAAACGATTGCAGCTCACGAACGAATCCGGTATAATCATGGCGTTTTTGCCGATGGTAACGGTTGTCAGCGCATCGCAATCCGCAAAGGAACCGCACAGCCACTCCACCGTATCCGGAATAGTGACGGTGGTCAGCGCATCGCAATTGACAAACGCCGTTTCAATATTGACAATGTTGCTCGGAATGGTGATAGAGGTCAGTCCCGTATCGGCAAACACGCCGTAATACAGCGTTTCCAAGCCGGCACCGATGCTAACCGACTTCAATCCCTCGCAGCCGTTGAAAGCTCCCTCGCCCATGGCGATCAAGCTATCCGGAAGAACAACGCTTCCCAGTTTTTCGCAATAGGCAAATGCATAGTCACTAATCTGGCTGACACCGTCTCCCAGATCCAGCGTCGCCAACGCATCGCAGTCGATAAACGCGTTAGCCCCAATAACCTCAATGGTATCCGGCACCGTCAAGGCCGTCAACGCATCGCAATCATAGAACGTTTCCTTACTGATGCCCGTTAAGCCGCTGCCGATGCCAACCGAAGCCAAGCTGTCGCAATCATAGAACGCAAACGGTTCCATCAATTCGAGCGAATCCGGCAGCTCCACCGACTCAAGCGCGGTCTCGGAGAATGCCGATTCGCCGATAGTCGCAAGCGCCTCCGGCAGTTGCACATCCGCCAAGCTCGTGCAGCCGGCAAAGGTGTAATAGACAATTTCGGTTACATTCGGAGAAATCTCCACCGAGGTCAGCTCCGTGCATTCCATAAACGCCATCGGATCAATCACGCCGACCGTTTCCGGCATAACGTACTCGCCCGCCTTGGTGCGCAAGCAGAAGATCACGCGTTCCATACTGCGGTCGTAGATCACGCCATCCTCGGCACAGAAGAAGTCGTTACCGTCCGAGACGACCACAGTCGCCAGCTCGGGGCAGTATGCAAACATATCGCCGTTCAGGTTGGAGACCATCGCACCGATGATCACACTCTGCAAAGACGGCAGATCGCTGAAAACAGAATCCGCCAGAATGAACACCGTATCCGGAATGTCCACTTTGGTAACCGCATCGGACGAGCCCAGCGAAGCAATGCGCGTAACCGGGAAATCGCCGATGAATTCCGGCACAGCGACAATCTCGTCTTCGCCGGTGTAGTCCAAAATGATCAGCTCGCCGCCAACGTTCATATACTCAAAGCCGTCGGCAGTCTCTTTGCCGGCCACGTAAACTTCATACTCGAATTCGTAGCCCATAACCGAGCCGGTCATCGCATAGGTGTTACCGGCAATCCACGGCGTCTCGTAGGACTGTCCGCTTTCACCCCAAAAGATCGAGTAATAGGAACCATCCCAATAAATAGAGCCGTCCTCTTCGGTGAATTTGCGACCGTCGACCAAGGTGACGGTGTATTTCATCGGCATATAATCGTACCGGAAATACTCAGGGGAAGTCACCCACTCGCCGAGATCCTCATCCCATTCCTCGTCGAAGGTCATACAGCCATCCTCGTTTTCGATCAGCGCGACCGGACTATCGAACTCGATCGACACGACCGGCGTGTCCAAAATCTCCACCGAGAGAGGCACAGAATAACCCAACACCGAGACGGTCGCCTCATAGGTATTGCCGACCGTCCATTGGTTATCGTAAGACTGGTCATCGTTTGTCGACACGTTGTACCAGCCATCGTTCCATTCGACCATATCGTTTTCGAACACGCTACCGTCCTTCATCGTGACGACGTATCTGTTCGGGAAAACGGAGTAGCGATAGTATTCGTCCGATTCACCAATATAATCGCCGGTCACCTCGCTGTAGAGGGAATCGGTTCTCCAATCACCGTCAATGCCGGCAATCAATTGAACCGAAGAGACCTCGATCGACTCGACCGGCGTCGGAATCACTTCGACCTGATAGGTGAACGGGAAACCCAAAATATCCGCCTCGATCGTGTAGCTGTTGCCGACCGTCCACTGATTATCGCTGTTTTGGGGATCAACAGCCGAGAAGCCGTAATAGGCACCGCCCCATTCCACGAGTTCGTCTTCGTAAATCGTTCCGTCTTTCAGTGTAATGGTCCACTTTTCCGGCGAAATGTAATACATGAAGTACTCCTCGCTCGGAATCTCCTCGCCGGTTTCTTCGTCGTAATAGATGTCATGTATTACATATCCGTCGTAGTTCTCGATCACCTGATGGGTCTCAACTTCTACGGACTCGATCGGGCTTTCCAAAATCTCCACCGTGTAGGTAAACTCAAAGCCCAAAACCGTACCGGTAACCGTGTAGGTGTTACCGGGCGTCCACGGATTATCGTGTCTCTGTGGATTGTTTGAAGACAGGTAATACTCCCGATCTTCCCACAGAATACCGCCATCCTCAGGCGTGTAAACCGAGCCGTCCTTCATCGTGACGGTATAGAACTGCGGCGACGTAAGATAACTGTAATACGGATCGCTTTCACCAATGTAGTCGCCGTTCTCATCATAGAGCGAATCCGAGGTCATACCACCTTGGGATTTTTCGATCCACTGTATCGGCTCGACAACGACCGACGCTACCGGCGACTCGATGATCTCAATGTCGTAAGTAGTGGTATAACCCAGCAACGAGACCGGCACCGAATAGGTGTTGCCGACCGTCCACTGATTTTCATACGACTGGCCGTCGGCCTCACGCTCAATACCATAAATCTCGCCATTGTACACAATTTGGTCGTCCGGACCGTAAGTGGTGCCGTCCTTCATAACCACGGTGTAATCATAAAAATACGTACCGTATGCGAAGTATTCCGGTGTGTAGCTCCACTCGCCGGTTTCTTCGTCGTACTCGATCTCGTCTCTCCTGTATTCACCGTGATAGCCTGCGAAATTCTTGATCTTCTGTTGCGTCGGAATGACGATGGAATCCACCGGCGTCTCGATCAGCTCGACCGTATAGGTAAATTCATAGCCGAGAAGTTCCGCATGGATCGTATATTCTCCGGTCTCCAACCATTGATTTTCGTAGTTCTGCGGATCGCTCACGGAGAAATCGCACCACATACCGTTCCATTCAAAACCGCCGCCATCGCTCTGAAACTCCTGTCCATCGCACATGGTGACAACAATGTTACTCGAATGGATGTCGTAACGGAAATATTCATCGGTATTACCGATACATTCGTTGGTCTCCTCATCGTAGAGGCTATCGCTGGACGTCCATCCGTGGCCGCTGTAATTCAGGATACGGGTTACCGGATCCGCAACCACCGATTGCACCAGACTTTCCACCATCTCGACCGTAAACGTATTGGATACCACGTTTTCCACCCAACCGGTAGACTGGTAGGTGCCGCCCGTCCACTCGTTGCCGTATCCTTGATCGTCACGATAGTAGATGCCGTACTCAAAATCGTCCGGCGCCGTAAAGGCGTTGCCGCTGCCCGTGACAGTTTGGCCATCTGCCATGGTGACAACAAACGAGGTGCTGTACTCATAGCGATCCCAACGCACTTCCTCGCCACCCACTTCGGCGCCCTCGTTGTAAACGTTCTCGCCTTTTTGGATGTAGGCCGTGTTAAACTCCACCGAACTTACGCAATCGAACTTGCGTATGGCGACCTCAAAGGGCTGTTCGTCTTGGTAGGTATATGTCTCCAAGCGATAGGTCACGCCCGCCTCCAGTTTGGTGGTAGCCGCAAAGTTCCAATCCGGACCGCGGTCATAGTCGTCCCATACGTACTCATCGGTTTCGTTGTTATAAATGTAGCCATACGGATCTACTTGCGAAATCGAATAGAACGTATAGACCGCCGTTTCATCCGGCGTGAAGAGCACGGCTTCCGGTTCATATGCGCGCGGTTGAACCGTAACCGGTGTTCCGACAGTGATGGTCGGCAATTCCGTGCTTGTTGCTAACACCGGCAACACGCTGACCGGAACGCTGACAACCAGCATCAGCACCGCCAGAAAGAACGCCAAGCTTTTCTTAACCATTCTCATCCTTATCTCCTCCTCTGAAATATATATCAGTGCTTATCGCAAATCGCCGGCACGCGATTTGCCGCATAATAGCCTATTTTAATATTGCCGCAGTCCGCCGAGACCTGCAACCCGCTTTCGGTGCAAAGCACCACTTTTTTCACTGAGCCGCGCATCGCAAAGGTCTTTTTGGTAGGCGTCGGCATCTGCTCAAATATTTTCGTAAACAGTTCTGCCGCTATGTTATCCTCGTTGCCCTCGCCATGCCAGATCGCACAGCTATACTCCGGCGTCACCCCAACAAACCAGTTATCGGTGTCATCCGTACCGGTGCCGGTCTTGCCGATCAGCTCGGTGCCTTTGGCCTTGGCCGCGACACCGGTACCGCCGACGGATACCACGCCTTTGAGCAATCGATTCATAATGCTGGCGGTATCCTCGCGGATGACCTGCGTCTTTTCCGATTGATAAGTATACACCGTTTTGCCCTCGGCGTCGCGGATCGCGATCACCGCGTGCGGCGCCTCGTAGCGACCGCCGGTGCCGAAGATCTGGTAAGCGCCGGCCAACTGGATCGGCGTCACGCCCTTGTACAGCGTTCCCAACGCCACGTTGCCGAGGATCTCCTCCTCGCCCTGCTTCTCTTGTTTTTCTTGCTCAAACGAAACATCCCAGCCAAACGACTGTTGCAGGAACGAAAGGGCTTTTTCCGTACCCAACGTTTTTAAGCTATGTACCGCCGTGGTGTTGAGCGATTGCTGAAGGCAATCGTACAAAAGCACCGGCTGATAGGTGTATTGATCGGTGGGGTTGACCGGCCAATCCACCAAATCGCCCTTCTCCCCTTTGAGCTTCTTATACGGCTTATCCTCGATCGTCGACGACCAATCCAGTAACCCCTCGTCCATAGCCGGCGCATACACCGACAGCGGTTTGATCGACGAATGCGGCGAATGACCAAGCAAAGCAAAATCCTCTTTGCCGCCGCTATACACCGCCAACACCTTGCCGGACAAATCGGTTACCGCACATCCAAACGGCATCGTTTGATCGCCGTAAGCGGCTTCCACCGCCGCCATCACCGTCGGATCGGCGGTCGAATCGATCGCATAGCCGCCGCTAAACAGGCGCTTCTCGGCTTCCTCCCGAGTCAGATCGTACCGCTCGATCAAAACACCGATCGCCTCGTCGATCGTGTAGCGGAGGAATCCGTTGGTATCGTCGACGGCGTTCGCCGTCGCCAACACGCCGCCGCTTGCGTCGTACACCGTCAGGCTGCCGCCGGATTCACCGGCACAACCCGTCACTCCCAGCAACAGCGCCAGCACGCACAGAAATGCTATGTAGCTTCTCATCTCAATCCTCCTGTTGCATGGATTCCACGTAGGTCGCCAGATCCTTCGGGAACACAAGCGTCGGCTGATCGTCGATCGCCTTGCCCCATTCACTCAACCGCTGTTGTTGTGACAACAGTTCTCGCGACAACGACAGCAGTTCCTTTCGGCAGAACGCGGCGCTCTCCGTGTCGCCCGCCTGTTCATACAGCATAATGCCGTTGACCAGCATATACCCGTAATCGCAATACGACTCGTACGCAAACGGTGCCATCGTCAAAGCGGTGTTGGCGTTCTCGATCACCGCCGTGAAATCGCCGCTTGAAAAAGCCGCGCGTGCCTTGGCGTTATATGCCAGCGCCACATATTCGTTTCGCTCCAATATCCGATCGGCGATCGCATCGATTTCGGCAGGCTCTTTTGCCTCCTGCAACGCCGCAATATCGCTCTCCGTATGCCACGGATACCACGCACGCACCGCCTCGTGTTGCCCAAATCGTGCCAAGCCCAGCACCGTGCCCGCGTATACACACGCAACCGCCAACACCGTCGCCAGCGCCGTACAGACCGAACGCGAAGCGGTCAGCACCCACGTGGTTTTCGCCGTCGGCGCCGTCAACAACAGCAACACCATAAACACCGCGATATACTGCAAATCGAAGTCAAAGCAAGCGTGCAAAAGCATCACCGCCAACGCCAATTTGTAGCGCGGCGAGAGCTTGCGGCTACACAGCGAAGCCACAACGGCGGCGACAAATGCCACACACGGCAACCAGCCGACATCCAGCAGGATCTGCACCACATCGTTATGCACAAACTGGACGGCGTACACGCCGGTCTGGATGCTTTGCTGAACGTAGTGATATCCCATATATCCCAAGCCAAAGGGATGCTTGGCGATCATCGGCAACGCGTCCGCCACATACAAGAGACGACCGACAAACGTGCTTTCCTGCCAGTTGATATTCAAATACCGCCCCAACACCGAAAAGCTATCGGTAACTAAACAGTAAAGCAGCACCAGCACCACGCCGGCGCCGATCGCACCCAGCGCGATCTGGCGGATCTTTTTGTTTTTGTTGATAAACAGCGCCGCAATATTGGCCGGCACCGCCAGCACCAGCACCGTGCGGCTACCGGTATACAGTAAACCAAACAACAGCAGCGCCAAACAGACGTAGTCGATCGGTTTGAGGTGGTCCTTGGTCAGCAACAACAGCTCCGCAACCAACAAAAGCAACGCAAACGTGTTCGGATATTGCAGGAAACCCGCCAGACGGCCGGCCACCGAAAACCAATCGGTCAATGCCGGAATCTGCATACCTACTACCGACAGCACCGTCATAACGGTCAGCGCCAAAGGCAGACCGGCAATCGCCTTTTCGCGTCCGTCCGGCTCTTGCATCAACACCAGCAGATACAGCGGCAAGGGCAAAAATTTGAAGAAACCGAAGATCGCCGCACCGGCATCCACCGCCCACAGCGCCGACACCGCATACGCCAGCACCAGCAAGCCCATCGCCGCCAGCATAGGCGTGGCGTTCACCGTCAACGCTTTGGCGCGAAACCAACGCACGATCAACCACACCAACATCGCCAACGCCAGCAGGCAGGACAGATATTCGTGAAACGATCCCACCGCAAACAGAGCGATGTATACGATCGCCTGCGAAAACGACAGCGATCGAATTTTTTCGGAAATGCTCATAGCATAAACTCCATATAAACTTACACTATATATTCACTATATATTTATCTAATTTAAGTGTATCACAAACCATTCTTGCCGTCAACCGATTTCACACAAAAAACAAAGCCGCCTTCTCCCAACTCTTGAGAGAAAACGGCTTGTCATTTTTATCGTGCGCTTTTGGCGATCTCGGCGGTGATACGCAAAAACCGGTCGATATCCGCCGTGCCGTGGCAATGCAACGGCGACACGCGGATCGCGCCGGTCAGCCCGAGCGCTTCCACGATCCGCTTGGAGTAGATGCTGGTGTTGACGCGTTCGTAGACGGTCACGCCACGACGCTGATATTCCGCCACGCAAGCGGTCATATCCCATCCGTCCAGCGCGATCGCGGCGATCAGATCGCGTTTCGTCAGATCTTCGGTGTCCACGCATACGGTCACACCGGGGATATGGCGAAGTCCGGCGGTCTCCTCGCTCCCCTCCAGCATCCGATGCAGCAACGCGCGCTCCTGCAGATGAATGCGGCGCATACCCTCCGCATACAGCGTCCGCCGATCCGCTTCCCCCAGATAATGACGGCCAATGTCGCAGACGTAGCGGATGATCTCCATGGCGGCGGCGAAATTCCCCGGTGCGCTGGTGCCGAGCTCAAACACCGCATCCTCTTTGGCGATCAACTTGTGGTGCGGCAGCTTGGTCATCCGATCCGAGACGTACGCAAAGCCGCATCCGCGGACACCAAAGAATTTATACGGCGCAAAATTCACGCCATCCAACCCCAGTTTTTCCACGTCCATCGCGCAGTGCGGCGCGTGCTGTACCGCATCCGACAGAATATACAGATCCGGCTTGATCGCGCGCGCCGTCTTAACGATGGCATCCATATCCATAATATTGCCCGAAATATTGGATGCCGACATCACGCTGAGCAGACAGGTGTTCTCGTCCACCAACCGCGCCACGTCCTCCGGCTCGATACCGCCGGTTTGTTTATTTGCCGGCACAACCCGCAATTCCTTGCCGGTTTTTTGGCAGTAAAACGCCACCGCGTCATAAGCGGAGGGATGCTCCAGCGCCGAAACCACCGCGTTGGTCCCCGGTACGTTTTCCATCACCATGCCAACCATATGAAACATCGCCTGTGAAGCGGTCAATTCGGTGATCAGCGCGCCGCTTTTGGCACCGAAAACGATCTCCAGCAAGTCCTTCGTGCCTTGTTCGACAAGGCTTTTTAGTTCCACCGAGCGCGCGTGAATACGCTCCGGACAATCCGGAAACATTTCCCAGGCCATCTTGGCTTCCACGCACCGCTTTAAGCGGAGCGATCCGCCGGAATTATCAAAAAACAGCCGCTCACCGTAGACGGGATCGCTATCTGCGTAGTAAAATTTTTCTTTTAGCTCCTGCTGAAACGCATCCTCAAACAGCAGGCCCTGCGGATATTCCATTGTCGCTATCTCCTACTCAAATTTCGGGGTCAGATCCCCCAGTTTTACAAAACGAATCGCGTCTTTTCCACGCACCATCGGGTTGCCGTTTTGGAATTCCAGCGCCAACTGACTGGTGCTGTACGCCATATACGCGTCGTTTAGGATGTCGATCAGGCAAACGTTGACGATCCCGTAATGACTGTACAGATCCGCCACCGGCGTCTGCTTCTCGCCGTACACCAGTCGAACGGCGGTGCGTCCTTGCTGGATCGACGGGCGGTTTCGAGTATCGTCGTTAAAATAATTGTATGAAATCAGCATACTGTCGCAGTAAGAAATCAGCCGCGGACGGCACGGGATGCTGTCCTTAAAATACGTCGGCTCACTCCAATGCTTGCCATCATCCTCCGAACAGGTGTAGCCAATCGAGTCGATCGCCTTATCCGTGCGGAAAACGGCGTGGATTTTGCCGCCGATCCACTTGTAATCCATCTCATACTGCGCCGTATACGGACAAATCGCGAAAAATTCCACCGTTTGCATATTGTCAACCGAGCGATAAAGGATCGGCTCGGCCAAATAACTGGTGATTGCGCCGTACAGTGTTCCATCTTCACCCCGCGAGATGGTATGGCTGCCGATGGTCACCTGCTCGGCGGCTTTGTAGGTGTGGTTATAAAACCCGTGTTCTTCCAGGTAAGCAAACTGTTCCGAGCCGGTCAACGGCACGGTTTTTCCGTTATCCTTCCGCAACATAACGGGCTCAGCCTCGGTCAACTGCTCGCTGAGATAATCGAAATCCTGATAGTATACCAAATGATCCTCGTCCGCGCGGCTGTTATCCTCGTAAAGAATTCTCACTTTACCATCGCCCAGCGAGATAATATTGGGGACGTACACTTCCCGACCGCTTACAACATCAATTGTTTTGGTATTTGTCGGCTGCGATGCCGGAAAATACGTCAGCGAGATACGCCCTCTGGACTCGCCGTAGTGTCCGTGCGGTCCGGGCATATACACGCAAAACAAAATGCCGAATCGGCTGTCAAACGCCATATTCACGCCGTCGGCGCTGGTCTGCGTAAAGCCGTCGTTGATCTGCACGGAACGCTCCAAAATCTCCGCCGTTTTTAAATTCACATTTTCCATCAGCGTCACTTCCTTCTCTGTCGGATATACCCATTATAACAAACCTTTTGTGAAATATAAATTGCCTTTTGAGTAAAATATATTGCAAAATCGGCAAAGTTATCGTAAAATAGCGATATGAGTAACTATTTTGAAAAAAAATTGACTTACAACCCCATAACCTTTTTCATCAGCGATAACCCGACGCCGACCGAACGGGAGATCCACAACTACCACGAAATCCTGTATTATGTTGGTGGTAAGGCCGATCTGTTGACCGAGGAGGGACAGCGGCCCTTGCAGCAGAATTCGTTACTGCTGATTCCCAAAGATACGTATCACTTTTTCCGCTCAGAGCATCGGTTTCTTCGCCTGAAAATCCGCATACCGACGGACTTTTTACAGGCCACGCCGTTTGGTCGGTTGTTTTCCCGCATCGCCGTTTTGGACGAGCCGGACAACGCCGTTGCCGAGGCGGTCGCACGTCTGTACCGCATTGTAGAGTCGGAAGACGGCGAGCGTGGCGCATTCCGCGCCTACTCGGCATTTTTAATGCTTTTGTGCGAGCTGGACAGTGCGCCGGTCGATCGATTAAGCAAAGCAGAGCTTGCCGGAAACGGCTACGTCTCCACGCTTACTTCGATCATCGCGCAAAATCTGTCCGGCGATTTGAGCATTCGCACGTTGGCCGAGCAGGTCGGACTATCTCCCTCCTCCGTTACGCACACGTTTAAAAAGGAACTGGGCATTTCATTACACGAGTACGTTGTCCAGCGACGGTTGATGCTCGCCAAGGAGAAGATCGCCACCGGCTACAAGCCGACCGAGATCTTTGCAGACTGCGGATTTCAGGATTACTCCTCGTTTTACAAGGCCTATTGCCGCTTTTTCGGATACCCGCCGTCAAAAGAACAAAAATAAAAACCACCGTTTCCTCGAAACGGTGGTTTTTGTTGTATTAAGCGGCGTCGGGTGAGATCGACACGGTCACGCCGCCGATCGAGGTCGCCAGCGTTTCGGCCGGCGTATCGGCGTAGGTTTGCGCCTCCTCGTACATTGTCTGTGCAAACAGCGCGTAGCCGGCTGCCGGATCGTTGACCAGCACGTGCGTCACCGCGCCGATCAGCTTGCCGTTCTGGATGATCGGCGAGCCGCTCATTCCCTGCAAAATACCGCCGGTTTTCTCCAGCAACGCCTCGTCGGTTACGCGGATGGTCATGCTCTGTTTTTCGGTATCGCCAACGTTAACCTTGGTGATCTCCACCTCATACCACGCCGGACGCTCGTCGACCGTACACAGCATCTGTGCTTTGCCGGTCTCCACCTCATATGGTGCGGCGATCTCGTACAGACCGACGTCCTCCGGCTGCGTGGTCAGTAAGCCGTAGATACCTTTATCGGTGTTGCCGGCGAGTGCGCCAAGCGATCCGGCGGCAAACGTGCCGCAGAGAGCACCGGCTTCGCCCGCCTTGCCGCGCACCACGTCAAAAATCGCCGCCGGCACCAGTTCCCCTCCCGCCATCGAGAGTTGGATGCCGGTATCGCGGTCGCAGATCGCGTGACCCAGTCCGGCGCACACACCGCTGACCGGATCGTAAAACGTCAGCATTCCCACACCGGCGGCGCTGTCACGCACCCACATTCCTGCGTGATACACGCCGTCCGACAACGATTTGACCGGCGTGATATGCGCGGCAAACGACACCCCGCCGCGTTCAACCGTAAACTCCATCGAACGACCGCCGGATGCCGTCACCATTTGCGAGACCTGCTCGTTTTCGGTTACGGTCTGTCCGTCGATGGCTAAAATGCGGTCACCGATCTCCAAACCGGCTTGCGCCGCCGGATTGATCGAGCCGAGTGTGCTGTCCACCGGCGTCATCCCGACGACCAACACGCCGTCGGTGTACAATTTAATGCCAAACGGCGTGCCGCAGACGCGCACGCGCGGTTTTCCGTCTGTTGTCACTGTTACTGATTTCACCGGCACGATCCCCCATAGCGCCCATTTCCCGCTATACGATGCTTTTTCGGTTCGACTGACCGTTTCAATACTGGCCGGCAGATCCAGCCGCAAGCTGACGTCCCGACTCTCCACCGCATCCACGTCGGTGATGCGGACACTATCCGGATAACGATCGGTGATCTGCCAGATCTGTCCGAACAACGCCGCACACAGCACCAGCGCCAGCACCGAAAGTCCTTTACAAAATCCTTTCATATAATCCCTCGCTTAAGCAAACGCGAATAATCCGAACCTGATTTTAGAGGAGGGATTTCCGCCTTTGCTTTGTTAAAATACTCGTGAATCCATTAAGGATTCACTGCGTTTTGTGCCTCGCACAGCCAAAAATCCCAGCCTCTAAAATTTCTACGACCCTAAACGAGCAGAATTTTGAGTGATTTTTGGTGCAGAGAAGTTTGTAAGGCTAACGCCTACAAATGACGACAAGCCGAAAAGTACCTAAATGATGCTGTTTAGGGCAGGCTCGAATTACTCGCGTTTGCTTACCATGTTTTTGCCGCTACTCTATTATGCCCCGCCGACAGGCATATATCCGCACAATCGCGCATAGGATGTGTCAAAAGGAGTGATGCGGAGTGAAAGGTGCGGTAGAGGAACGGGCCATTGTGCTCGGCGAATACATACTGGAGAATAAAACGACCGTTCGGGCGGCAGCACGGCGGTTTCATATCAGCAAAAGCACCGTGCACAAGGACGTTTCGGATCGGTTGCGGACGCTGAGTCCGTCGCTCTACGGACAGGTGCGCGAAATACTGGACGTCAACAAGGCGCAGCGACATATTCGCGGCGGCTTGGCCACTCGCGAGAAATATCGCTTGCTCAACGGCGATACCACCGAAAACGAGTGATTTTTTACTAAAAACGGCAAATTTGCTCTTGACATTCCGGCCACGGTAAGTTATAATAAGCGAGCGGTTTTAAAAGAACCGCTATATGCGCGAGTGCTGGAATAGGCAGACAGGCACGTTTGAGGTGCGTGTGTCGACGACGTATGGGTTCAAGTCCCATCTCGCGCACCAAAAAAATCAGGCTTCTGAACAGAAGCCTGATTTTTGTTTTTATAGCGTTGATTTTTACCGAAAAATGTGGTATACTAACGAAAAATTTTGATGGAGATCGGTCTGTATGCTGGAATTTCGGGCGTATTCCCCCGAAAACTTAATAGCTGTTTCGCCGCTGATCGCACAGTCGCCGCTTTTGTGCAGCGACGTGTCGCTCGGCGCGTTTTTGATGTGGAATCAAGGGCTTGGCGTGGAGTTTGCCGTCTATCACAACACTTTCATCGCCAAGGTAGACATCGGCGACGAGCCGGCGTTTTCCTATCCGTTTGGCGAGGACGTGGACGGCGCGCTGGATGCGCTCTGCCGGTACACCGCCAAGCAGGATACCGCGCTCACGTTTTACGCGGTCAACGAGGAACTGTTGGCCTCGCTGAAAGCGGACAAGCGGTTTGATTCCGTCTGTGCCAACTACGACCGCCGTTGGAGCGATTATCTGTACTCGTTTGAAGAAATGACCACCTTTGCCGGTCGCAAATTCAGCGGACAGCGCAATCACATCAACCGCTTCAAGAAGACCTACGGCGAACCGGATCTGCGACCGATTCAATCGGCGGATATCCCCGCCATTCACGAGATGCTGGCCGAATATCGACAGCATCACAGCGGCGGTGGCATGGAAAAAGCCGAGCTTGAGGGCACGTATACACTGTTGGATCGCTTTGCCGATCTGGGTATGATCGGTTGTGTGTTATATGTCGACGACAAGGTTGCGGGCTTTACAATCGGAGAATTGGTGGGGACAACCTTCGTTATCCACGTGGAAAAGGCGCTGACCGTCTATACCGGCGTTTACCCCACCCTATTTCATCACTTTATGCGGTATATTCGGACACACATTGACCAACCGATCTTGCTGGTCAACCGTGAGGACGATTCGGGCGATTTGGGCTTAAGAACCTCGAAAATGCAATATCAACCGATCCGCATTCTGCATAAGTTTATGGTGCGCGTCAACTCGCCCCTCTGCAAAATCGGCGAGATCGGAGTTATCTCCTTCGACGGAGGTGTGTTGACCGAATTGGAGGAGTTTGACAAGGCAAATTACTTTGCACTATGCACCGACAAAACCAACAATCAATACTGGGGTTACGACTACGAAAACGATCGATATATCACCGAAGTGGACGAAAACACGTTTTTTGATTCGCAAAAATACGATCGATCGTTAGGCGCATCCGTCACCTTTGCCGTCCGCGAGCGCGAAGGCGGCGAATTGGTGGGCGAAACCATCGTTTATCGCTTTACGGCCGGCGGTCACGCAGAGATCGGCGGACGCATCGCCGCCTCTCACCAAGGCAAAGGATTGGGCACCAAGGCGTTTGCGGCAACGGCGGATTTTGCCGAACGGGTACTTCGTGTAAAACCGGTCGCCAAGTGCTACAAACCAAACCTCCCCTCCGCCCATATGATCCGAAGCGCCGGCTTCCGCCAAGTTGGCGAGGACGATACGTTTTATTATTTTGAGCGATAAAAAAGCTCCGAGGGAATCTCCCTCGGAGCTTTTTTGTTGTATTTACAGCTTCATCGCCACGTCCCACGCCTGCCAGATGACCGTGCGCAGATTGCCGACCTTGGACGCATCGCCCACCACGTGAACGTGCTTGCCCTTGGAGACGATCGGCGCCGGCGTGTAACCGACCGACAAAATCACGTTGTCCGCCGGAATCTCAGTCGTGTTGCCGTCCTTATCCGCAACCGTCACGCCGTCGGCACGAATCTCGGTGGTGCGGCTTTCCAGATGCACCGGCACCTGATTGGTCTTGAAAAAGTCGCGCAGATAGCTGGTGTTTGCCAAGCAGATACCCTTGGTCGTGATGAGGTCGTCCTCCATCTCGACGATAACCGGCCGCTTGCCTTTCAGATACAGATCGTAGGCGATCTCGCAGCCCGTAAGACCGCCGCCGATAACGACCACGTTATCGCCGACCTCTTGACCGAGCAGATAATCCACCGCTTCCACGGCCAATTCCGCGCCCTTGATCGGGATTTTCTTGGCAACGGCGCCGGTTGCCACGATCACTTCGTCCGCATCCAATGCGGCAATGTCGGTAACCGTCGTGTTCAGTTTTACCTCAATGGGATACTTTTTCAGCTCGCGGATATACCACGCGATCAGCGCTCGATCCTTCTCCTTGAAGGACGGCGCAGACGCCGCAATAAATACGCCGCCGAGCTTATCGCTCTTTTCATAGAGCGTGACCGCATGACCGCGCTTCGCGCAGACCAACGCCGCTTCCATACCGCCGATACCGCCGCCGATCACCGCGATCTTCTTGGCTTTTTTCGCCGGAGTCAGATAGTATTTCTTGGATTGCATGGTTTCGGGATTGAGCGCACAACGAGCAAGTCCCATCGTATCGGTCAGATCCTGCGTATTGGCGTGTCCTTTGGAGGAAGAGAAGTTAAAGCAACCGCTGTGGCAGCAAATGCAGGGCTTGATGTCCTCCAGCCGATCCTCGATCAGCTTGCTCACCCATTCCGGATCTACCAGGAACTGACGGGCGACGCCCATCGCGTCGATGCGACCGTCGGCGATTGCCTGTGCGCCGACCTCCGGTTCCATACGACCGGCGCAAACGACCGGAATATCCACAAATTTCTTGATGTGCGCCACGTCTTCGAGGTTGCAGTTTTGCGGCATATACATCGGCGGATGCGCCCAGTACCACGAATCGTAAGTGCCGTTGTCGGCGTTGAGCATATCGTAGCCGGCATCCTGCAAATACTTAGCGGCTTTCTCGGATTCTTCCATATTCCGGCCGACTTCCACGTAATCCTCGCCGGGCATCGCGCCTTCGCAGAAGCCCTTCATCTTAGATTCCACGGAATAACGGAGCGAAACCGGATAGTCCGCGCCGCAGGACTCTTTGATCGCCTTGACGACCTCGGCGGCGAAGCGGTAACGATTTTCGAAGTTGCCGCCGTATTCGTCGGTGCGTTTATTGAAAAACTCGATGGCAAATTGATCCAGCAAATATCCTTCGTGGACCGCGTGGACCTCCACGCCGTCGACGCCCGCATCCTTGCACAGCTTGGCCGTCTTGGCAAACGCTTCGATGATCTCGTGGATCTGCTCCACGGTCATTTCGGGGCACTCGATATCGTGCGCCCAGCGCGACTTTTGCGGAGAAGGCGACGCCAGTTCGTGACTGGTGTCGATAATCGGCTTGACGATCGCACGGGTGAATTTATTCTTGTGCAGTGGCGCCACCAGCTCTGTAATCGCCCAAGAGCGTCCCATACCCGCCGTCAACTGAACAAACAGCTTGGCACCTGTCTTGTGGATCTCATCCATAAAGACCTTCAGTTCCTCAAACATCTTCGGATTCTGCCACAGCCATTTTCCCCAGAACGTATCGCGCAGCGGCGCGATGCCCGGAATGATCAGACCCACGTTGTTGTTGGCGCGTTCCAAAAACAGCTTTGCCGCCTCTTTATCGAAATGGCAGCCCGTCAGCTCAAACCATCCAAACAGCGAGGTGCCGCCCATCGGACACATAACGATGCGGTTTTTGATCTCAACGTTACCGATTTTCCACGGTGTAAAAAGCGCTTGATATTTCTGATCCATTTGCACACATCCCTTTCGCATATTATTTGATCCTATTATAACGGAAATTCTGTGTAGTGTCAATCAAAAAGACCGCCTGCGATTACATCGCAGACGGTTTTTCTTTCGGTTGTGTCAATCGGAGAATGGTGATATATACGCGGTATGCAAGTAAGGTAAACGAAATATGTAACGAGCTGACGATCAGCACGTACAAAATCTGTGCCGGCACCGTTCCCAGCGCATTGGCCACCGCCGCTCGTACCGCTTCCAGCGGCGGAATGTTGCAGGTGTACATATTGGCGTAGTTGGTTTTGAAAACCTGCGCCATAATCGCCGCCACCGCGCTGAATACAGCCATACAAACGACCACTGCTTTTTGTTCCTTTTGAGGCTCCGGCTCGTGCAGACGAAGTGCCACCGCCAAAATAAACTCAAACAACACAATGTTGTGGAATGCGACCGTATGGAACGAGAGATAGCGCATAAAGAATTCCTGCACATCCCACGCACCGTAAATCAGATTGGGATAGATCAGCATCAGCATCAAAACCGCCGCGCACAACGCGATCGTCACACCGAGCACGGTCCGGCGATGCTTTCCCCGATAAAACGCCGCAATCGGCAGCGCGAAAATGAAAAGCGAGCAAAAATGGAACGGCAGATGATACAGATCGTAGCCGTTGGAAAGAGAAACCAACTGTTTGCCGATCTCAATCAAAAACAGCACCGCCGCCAGTATTTGAAACGGTATCATCCGAATGCGGAGCTCCCGATTCCCCAGCCATTTTCGAAGCAGCAGCGCAACGACGATCATCGCCACAATCGCCGGCAACAAGGTCATCGCGTGCTCCGAAGTCCAAAGTTCCACCACAATCCCCTCTTTTCCCGAAATTTGTCGTATTGCTACCATCATAGCACACCGCTACATAAAAGTAAAGACCGAGCAATCGCTCGGTCTTTTTCTCTTTATTCCAAATACGGCGAATCCCACAGGCGCAGGGTCTGGCCAAGTCCCATTTTCTTTGCCTTGTTGTAAATCTCGTAACCCCAGCCGACATCCCACACCGGCATACCGCCGGTGACGAAGCAAATGCGCTCGTCATCCGACTCACGCCCCACTTTGGTGCCGCAGATTACGTCGCCCAGGCTGATACCCTCGGTGATGGGCGGCAGTTTCCCCTCAAACATCATACGGTACGCCTGCACGCCAATGCCGTTGATAAACCGCTGATCCTCCGGCAACAACAGATGCTCGTCGTAGTAGACCTCGTGCATCTTGGCGTTGTCCCACACGATCTTAGACGAGAGGAAATAATCCTCATCAATGTTGCAACGGCCGGTAAACATAATGGTGCTGCCGGGTTTGAGCCAATCGTTTTGGAGGTTCACCGGCTTGACCGAAGACGCCGCCACACTGATGATATCGGCAGCCTTCACCGCCTCCTCAAGCGACGTAGTCGCGTGCGGGATCAGACCGTATTTTTCGGCCATCTCGTTAGCAAAAGCCTCGGCTTTTTCCAAGATCAAGTCACAAACAACGATCTCTTTAAGATTTTTGGCTTCCAGACGAATCGCCTCGAAGCACGCCTTACTGACAGGACCGGCACCGATGCAGGTGCACACGGTCGCGTCCTTGCGCACCAGATAACGCGTGGCGACACCCGGCACACAGCCGGTGCGTACCGAGCTGATCAGGTTGCCGGACATCAACGCAATCGGTTCGCAGGTATCGACGTCGTTTAACATCACCATCAAAATGGAACGCGGCAGACCGCGTTGCGGATTGATGATGTTGGAGCCGTACCATTTCTGTCCCGCCACGTGAAAACGACCGCCGACGTACGCCGGCATCGCCATAAAGCGACGATCCGGAGCATCGACCGGCATATTCGGGAACGGACTTTCTTTCGGGAAGCGCACGGCAATGCCGTGGGAGTTTCCTTTATCGCCACCCATCACATAATCGCCTGTGCTCAACAAGCGAAAGATCTCCTCTTCTACATCAATGCAGTGTGCCGAATCCAGCACACCCGCCTTGATCATATCCTCTTCATCCAGATACAAAAAGTGAGTGCTTTTTCCCATTTTTAGACCGCCTCTTTCTTTAAAATTGTAGCATTTACTTTTTTCTACTCTTTTATTATAACGCCCTTTCCCGATTTGTCAATAGAATCATTCGCAAGCCATTGGGTTATTTTGTAGTAAATAATACATTGACGAAATCAACATTGTGGTGTATACTGAATTTGACTTTACGAGGAGGTCGTTTTATGACTGTTACGGAAACGATCAAAGAAAAACTGAATGAATTCACCAAATCCGAGCGAGCCGTCGCCACGTCGGTTTTAACCAATCAAGAGTCGGTGATGTTTGGCACGCTGGACAGCGTGGCCGCCGAGATCGGCGTCAGCACCACCTCGGTCCTCCGGTTTTGCCGTAAACTCGGTTTTGCCGGATTTAAGGATATGCAGCACGCCATTCGGCAGAACGGCCGCCTGCACGCCGAACTCCCGGATAAATTCCGCCGCACCGCCCACGCGGACGGCGATTCGGTGCTTGTCAAAACGCTGACACAAGATATGGCTTGTATCAAAGATACATTCGCGCGTCTGTCGGACGACGTTCTCACCTCTGCCGTGGATGCTGTCTGCCACGCACGCCGCGTGTATACCTTCGGCATGAAAGAATCGTATGCGCTCGCGCATTATGCGTACACGCGACTGGCGACCGTCCGTCCGGATGTATCGGTGCTACAGGCCGGTTACAACGGCGAGATCGAATCGCTTCTCAATCTCACGCCGATGGATGTGTGTATCGTTTTTCTGTTCCATCGTTACACCAACCAGTCACTTCACATTCTGGATGCGTTGCAAGAACGCGGTATCCCCGTTCTGTTGGTGACCGATGAGCAATCGGCGCATTTCGAAAAGCCGCACACACAACTCCTTCCCTGTCGCGTGGACGCTATGGGCATCAAAAACACGGCAGTAGCCCCCATTGTACTGTGCGATTACCTCTGCACCGCTGTCGCATTGGCCAATGGCGAGCACAGCCTGCAACACATGAAAGACACCGAAACGCTGTTCCGCAAGGGAAATCTCATCGAGGATCAGGAGCTATGAATCATATTCAAAAGATCAAAGGCTACACCAGCATTCTACTGAGCGCCGCCATTTACGGATTTATGCCGTTGGTGGCAAAATTTCTTTACGCCGAGGGAGTCAATCCCCTCAGCTTGATCTTTCTTCGCAACGCACTGGCGTTGCCGGTGTTGGCCATACTGGCCCTCGCGACTGACCGCACGCTCAAGGTATCGCCAAAGGCTCTGCCCTCTATTTCCGGTATCGCGCTTGTCGGCTATTGCTTAACACCGCTGTTGTTGTTTCCGTCCTACCAATATATCGATTCCGGAACGGCGACTGTCTTTCATTTCATCTATCCGTCGGTCGTACTGGTCGCCGCTTTTATCAAAAATCGACGAATCGACAGGCAAAGCCTGCTCTGCGTTCTGCTTTGCGCATTGGGCGTAGGGTTGTTCTATACCCCCGGCAAACCGCTGGATTGGCGCGGCGCGGCCTTGGCGCTGTTATCCGGTGTGGCATACGCCGTGTACATCCTGCTGCTTTCTGCCTTCAAGCATAAAGTTCCCGCCTTTACGTTGAGTTTTTACATCTCGCTTGTCTGCAGCGTGGTGATGTTGATCGTCTGTCTGGCGACCGGACAACTGGCGCTCCCCACCTCACTCGGCGGGTGGTTGCTGGCGCTGTTGTTCGCCTTGATGCTCAACGTCGGCGCCGCCGTGCTGTTCCAGCAGGGAACGCTGATCATCGGCGGGCAACTCGCCTCGATCCTCAGCACCGCCGAGCCGATCGTCAGCATGATCGTCGGCGTACTGGCATTCCGCGAAGCCCTCACCGCACAGACGGCAATCGGTGCCGTTTTGGTCGTAGCCGCCAGCATTCTGATCGTAGCACTGGACATCCGAAAAGCCGACAAACAAACGGCGAGCGATCCCTCATAACCAAACACCCCACGGACAACTGTCCGCGGGGTGTTTTTATGAACGGGCATAAGCGCTCGGCCACACACCGTAGCGCGCATAAAACATTTTGGAAAAATTCGATCGATCCTTGTACCCGCACAGATCACAGGTTTCGGATACCGAGTAACCATCCAGCAAAAATTTGGCGGCGTTCTCCATACGCACGGATACCAGATACTCCTGAATGCCCACGCCGGTCCGCTTTTTGAATTGACGAGACAGATGCCGCCGATCGACCGACATCTCGTCGGCGATCTGCTGAACGGAAATGTCCTTCATATACGACGCGCGAATGAACGTCGCCACACGGCTGACGTAATGACGGTGAGCCGGTACGCTCGCAAACAGCGCCGCCATCACACGATGCACCACCGTGACAATGTATTCCTCGCGCATATCGCGCCAACCGGGGAAATCCTCCTGCAGCATCCCCAGCAGTTCACGAAACGGCAGATCGGACAATTCCCCCACCGGCGAGTCAAGCGCGTCAAATCGCGCCGCCAAACGACCGGTCACGCCGATCCAGACATACGTCCACGGCTCTTGCCGATCCGCCATATACGTGGTGACCTCATCCGGTCGTATGAGAAAAAACTGACCCGCCGACAACCGATAGGTGGTGTCGCCGCGGCGATATATCCCCTTTCCGGAAAGCACATAATGCAACAAATAGTACCGCCGAACAAACGGACCGAAGCGGTGTCCCGCTTCGCATTGTTCCACGCCGCAATCCAGCGGATTTATATCTGAAAACCCACGATCTCGCAGGGTAGCGTTGATCTTTAAACGCATTTTATCCCCTCCTCTATAAGTTACATTTTACCACATAATCAGCACCTATTGCAATAGGCTTTTTTCCGTATTCGTGATACAATGAAAAAAACCGACCGAGGAGGGTTTGTTATGAAAATCACCTTTGTGGGCGCCGGCAGTACGGTATTTGCGAAAAACGTACTCGGCGACACCATGCTCAGCGAACAGTTCCACGACGTCACCATCGCGTTATACGACATCGATAAAACCCGATTGGAAGAGTCGTTTATGCTCATCGATGCGATGAACACCACCATCAACAAAGGGCGCGCCGATATCCGCACCTATTGCGGTGTCGAAAATCGCAAGGAGGCGCTTCGCGGCGCCGATTTCGTCGTCAACGCCATTCAGGTGGGCTTGTACGAGCCGTGTACCGTCATCGATTTTGAGATTCCGAAAAAATACGGTCTGCGCCAAACCATTGGCGACACGCTCGGTATTGGCGGCATTATGCGCGGTCTCCGCACCATTCAGGTGATGAAAGGTTTGGCGCGCGACATCGAGGAGGTCTGCCCCGATGCGTGGCTGCTCAACTATACCAATCCGATGGCCATCATCACCGGATTTATGCAGCGGCACACCGGCGTGAAAACCATCGGTTTATGCCACAGCGTGCAGGTGTGCTCGGAAGTGCTGCTGGCAGAGCTTGGTATGAACGATAAGCTCGACGGACGCATTGAGACCATTGCCGGCATCAATCATATGGCGTGGTTGCTGGACATTCGCGACAAAGACGGGAACGACCTGTACCCCGAGATCCGCCGCCGTGCCAAGCAGAAAAACGCCGACGAGAAGCACACCAATATGGTGCGCTACGACTACATCGATAAATTGGGGTATTATTGCACCGAATCCAGCGAACACAACGCCGAGTACAACGCGTTTTACATCAAGCCGAATCGTGAGGATCTGATTGAGAAATTCAACATTCCGCTGGACGAATATCCACGCCGTTGTGTTTTGCAGATCAACAACTGGCAAGAGCAAAAGGAAAGCATCTTAAACGGCGGTCGCGTGGAGCATACGCGCTCGGCCGAGTACGCCTCGCATATTATGGAGGCGATGGTCACCGGCGTGCCGTACAAGATCGGCGGCAACGTCATCAACCACGGCTTGATCGCCAATCTGCCGTCGGAAGCGTGCGTGGAAGTGCCGTGTATGATCGATAACGCCGGCGTCCACCCCACGTATGTCGGGGCGTTGCCGACGCAGCTGGCGGCAATGAACTCCTCCAACGTTTACGTGCAGCTGCTGACCATTGAGGCGGCGGTTTCCGGCAACCGACATACCGTGTACCAAGCGGCCATGGCCGATCCGCACACCGCCGCAACGCTCTCGACCGACGAGATCGTGTCGCTGTGCGACGAGCTGCTCGACGCACACGAGGCCGCCGGCTATCCGTGCTTACACGAGTAACGAAAAAGCACCGAGCAATCGCTCAATGTCATTAAGATAGAGTGTGAAAAGAAATTTTTCGCTCTCTATCTTTTTCTTTTTGTGAAACGTGCATTAAGTTAAGAAATTTAAAAATAAAAAGCATAAAATTGCGTTTAAAATGAGTTTTGCACTTATAATTAAGGCGAAAAATGAAGAAATTCTTCGATTTTTGGTATGACGAGAAAAGCAAGTATAAACTTGCTTTTCTTACGCGGCCACACGATATATAAATCCGACAAATCGTTTTGGTCGCATTTTTCGCTCATCCCTTCGTCCGGGACGAAGGGGAATTACATACCTATTTATGTCATTAAGTAAGCTTTTGTATTTTTTAGTATTAGAAAGACAAAAGCGTTTGCATATATGTATAGCCATAGCTAAATTCACCTTATATGCATGTTTTCGGCCATTATAGCGACTTATATCCACACTACTGGCAATTCTGCTACAATAATTGTACATGGTAACCGCAGCATAGATTTCCTGCAGAATCAAATCATCTTTTTTGCTATGCAAATAAGTCAATCCGATAGGATATTTTAAGTCACGGAAAGATATCTCAATATTCCACCGCTCATGGTAAAGTTTTTTGAGATCTTGAAGCGAAAACTCCTCTCTACTTAACGATGTAATTAAAGTTTCATATTCTCCACTATCCAACAAAAAGCGCACCACTCTTAGTTTTAATGAATACGGCGAAGGGAAATCCCACTGTCTAACTCTTGTCTTAGGGCTGTTGATCTTGCCCTTTTTGCTTCCGGTTTGAATCCATATGCGCCCTTGAAGTTTATCCTCGTTCGTTTGTGTGGTTGTAATATCAAAAGTAATATCTATATCAAATTCTTTCATAGGAAGTGTTTTGATTTTACTCATTCCGCTATTGCTCTGTCTCACTCGACATACGAAATCTGCATTCTCCGTATTAATTATGTGCGCAAATAAATTGTAACTCTCATATCCACGGTCAAACACAAAAAGCGTCTTTTCTTTAAGCGCTTTTCGGTGTAACATCTCGATTAATGCAGCTCTTTCGTCTGCCTGCTTTGGGGGTTGACATAGGATATCAACATATGTGTGATTGCATAAATCATAAAGGGCGTTAACATGTATGCGATTAACTCCTTCCGGAGATTGTGATGTTGTTATAAAGTTGGGAGAATCGGGATTGCGCGGGCAACTTACATCTGTTCCATCTACTCCAATCAATCGATAACCTCGATATTTTTTAGAGTCATTACAGTAGGAGTTAAAGTGATAGAAAATATCTTTAAATGCATCGCTAAGAATTTTGGACCTTTGTTGTACAAACGCCGAAGCCGTAAGAGAAATCTTCTTGATTTTCGACCAATCATATAACTCTTTTTGAAGCGAACCACCAGTCATAGAATGAATTTGAGATATAACATCCCGCATATTCATTTTTCGTTTTCGAGTAAAATCCGTTAGAGGATTTCTTACATATTGCTTTCGGTTAGAGACAATATCTTTTAACGCCTGGGAAAAGCTTTCGTCGATCTTTTTTACGAAGTACATTTTGTTATCCTTTCTGTTTTGGTATTTCCTCCGTAAAAAAGGAGGATGCTTTTCAAAGCATCCTCGAAACATGTAAACTCTTGACAAATTAAGTAAAGTACTATATAATGCCACTGTAGTTTGGAGTATCGTTCGAGGATACTTCGCTTCATAGCCGAAGAGTCCCGTTGCAGCGGGACTTTTTGGCTTTTATATGAAAATTTTAAAAAATAAAAAGCGCATTCACTTACATTAAAAGTAAGTGAATGCGCTTTGTTTACACATTCGCTACTGCCTTGCTCCAGCAGTAGTATACTTAGCTTGTGGCCTGTTCCCGGGTTGTTTCGCCCGGTTGTCCGTTTGCCATCCGTCAGCAAATGACCGTTGCTCATGGTCGGTCCCTGGCTCTCGGCCAGCCGTTCCGGCGAGCAGCACGTGGGGTTCGCGATCGATTCGCTCTTCCCTCTTATCCAACGCACCCAGTGTTTTTGTGAGTGTATTTTACCATAACCGATTCATAATGTCAAGGTATTCTTTGATTCTAGCAAGCACAAAACAAAAAACGCCTCGGATTAAAAATCCGAGGCGTTTTATTTTATAATATCTTCGTCACATTGTATTTCGCTGTAACATACTCCATTGGGAATGAATCGCCTGTGAGAAAAGTTGCGTGTTCTCCATCGTCCCACTTATATCCCATCGTGCCATCCGGCTGAATGATAGGGTCATCGAATTTTAAAGGGAAGTACAGGTTGTCTCTAAAACTCCCATCCATATATTCTTTGCAGGAAACAACAATCCAAAGAGAAGGATCTTCATAAGTTCCTTCTTTGGGCTCCATAAAATATATGCCATACAATTTGACATCGGAATAGGAAAAGAATGCTTCATCCTTTATATTCGCTTGCTTCTCCTTTAAAAAGTCCGCCGCCAACGATTTCACCTCGTCTACCGGGACCTGAGAAGCTTCCGTAATATACGACGGTAATCCCTCTACGGTATATTGTCGTGAGATCTCGGCCGGAATTTGTTGATAAGTTTCGGCTAAGTCATCGACGTTCGAAACCGAAACGGTAATAATGTCTCCGTTTTTCAAATTTTCGTTTGGCTCAATATTCATACGAATATCGTTAAAAAAACTGACATCCAAACCGATGGTTGCCATCGCGTGTGCTTGACCTTCAACGCCTTCATACTTGAGCACCACATTACTAAACACATCAATTTTTTCTAATTCCGGCAAACCCTCAACCGTAAATTCCTTTTTACCTGCTTTGATCCGGCTCGTTACGGTATCATCGACCGTGAACGTAACCGTAACTGTATCACCATTGGAGAGCCCTTCCTCGGGCTCATATTGACATTTGACACATGTCGAATATGTATCGTACTTCATAAACCATTCAGCGTATTCTTCCCCTAAATCGCTCGGTTCCGGCCCAATGATTTCTTGGATCAGTGCATCCTCATCAAAGAAAACAGAAACACGACCGGCGGAATCGTATCCCTCAAAAGAAACGCTGGTATAATCAAATGGATCAATTTTTCCAACCCCTACGGATGAGGCAATTATCAGGCCAATAAATACCGCCAGACAGACGCAACCAATCAAAATCTTATATTTTTTTGGAAACGGCGGTTTTTCGGTGGCCAAAACAGTAGGATTTCCATCCTCGTTTGGACAAACGTGCTTCTCCATAAATTTAATAGGAGCGCCACAATTTTCGCAATATTTCATTTTCATTTCTCCTTGTAACGTTCAAATTGAAACACGAACGGTTCGTATCCCGGCAGACCGACTATGGCCTCGCCGATATTTAACCGCGTAATATCCCAGTCCTCCACCACGTTGGCTTCACGCTGGGCCTCAATCATTCCTTTATTTTGGATAGTCGGCATATATGTTTCGATTTTTTGGTTTTTGCCAAACAATCCTTGGATATATTCACGGGATTTTGCATCGTTGACGCGAAAACAGATATTGGTGGAAAAACCCGACATAATGCTTCGGGCGCGGTCCTCACCGTAGTTGTCGTAGATCTGTTCCACGTTTTGCACGCCGACCATAAATTTGATGCCAAGACTTCGGCCGAAATTTACCGCATCATCAATGTGATTAAGGTGCGGCAGCAACTTGAATTCATCGGTGATGAAATACACGTTGCCGGCACTACGGTTTCGGCTGAGGGCGGCTTTGATCGCCATATCAAACATCAAACTGTATACCGGGGACAGCATTTTTCCGATGCTCAAATCGTATTCGATAAACACCCGAATGCCACCTTTTGCATTCACCAGATGTTTTAGCGAAAGAGTTCCCGTCTTGGCAAAGTTTCCAAGAAAGATCTCACGAACGACCTGTTGCAATTCCGACAACACGCCCTGCGTTTGCGGGGATTCGTCATTGGAAATGTAGCTGCTCATCGCACGCAGATCGTCATACGACTCCAACATAGCGCGAATGTCTGCCGAACTACTGGCGTTAATGTAATACACCAGATTTTCGTTTGTCTGCTGTTCCAGCGAATAGTGGCGAATAAAATGCAATAGGCACGCCATAAAGATATCCTTAGCAGCGTTTGGGAAGAAGATTTGGTTGGTTTTCTCGCACGCTTCCGCAAACAATGCTTTCGATATCTCTACGACACTCTCTGTCAAGCGCTCCCCGCGGTCGATTTCATTAAAAATGTTCCAGTAATCCAATACACCTTTGCCGATGGCAGTAGAATCGTTGCTGATCACCACGTCGCCCGGGCGATAAAACTCGCGGTAAAAATCACCTTTGGCATCAAAAATGATCACAATGTCATCGCTGGTAATGGTTTGATTCAACTGCGCGATCATTTGATTAAACGTATTGGTCTTACCCGTTCCGATACCGCCCAAAAGCAGAATGTGTTTGCTCAGCAGATCTACACTCATAGGAAACGTGACAGCTTGTCCGGACGAATCGACTCCTTGCAAATAGCAACTGGCATTATTTTCTGTAATGTTGGGACAAGCCCTATGTAATTCTTCGCCAAACAACACGGAGGATTGTTGTTTTTTATTTGTGTTCATAAAACCTCCTTAGGTAACACCAGATGCAACATCCACACCTTTGATAGGTTTTTCATCTGCTGTTTGCGCAAGATCGTTTGAAACTGCAAAGTTGGATTGTTTTGATGGAATATCAATGTTTTGCTTTTTGTCCGGCGTGGTGCCCGATTGTTGTGTATCTGTGGCCGTCACCGGAGTTTGAGTTTGTTGAGGCAACCGTCCCGCGGTTTCTGCGGTCGAACCGGACTCCTGGGAGACGGTTTGAGGTGGTGATTTGCCGGCTATTAATTGATCTGGCGCGCGAGAACCGCCACCGCCAATGGATTTAATATTGGTTGATGATATGCTCAGGGGGGCGTTTTGAGAATATGCAGATTCTTGTATTGCGGATTTATCCAACAAAACATCTTTCTCTTGACCTGTTTTAGGATCAACAGAAATTATTTTGCTGACAGTATTGTTGTTTGATAATGCCGGTTGTTCTTTGGTATTCCATACGCTATCTTGGCGTATATTATCTCCCAAAATAGCGCGCACCTCGCCAGATGCTTGTTCCGCGTAAGCTTTAGAGATTGCCTCCCAATCAGAGTAATTGTCTGGAGAAAAAAGAAAACGGTCCAGTTCTTTATCATATTCAAATCCGGCGTTTATCAGTTCATCCTTATGTTCGCGCATTAATGTTTCAAGGGTTACACCATTGTTCTCTTTTGCTATATTGGCAGCAATATCCTCTCCTTTTTCCCCCAAACCAGACCAGAAATATGCTGAATTGGGCTCTGTTGCAAAACAGCTATAGCAAGAATCAATATCAAACATGGTTAACCCTCAACCAAGTCAATAAAAAACTTGCTTTCTTTATTATAATTTTGAATTAAATCGCGAATTAAGGGCAATTCGTTGTTAGAAACATCTTTTTTATAGGGAGACAACCAACTCATTGTGGGAACAATAGCCGCAAATCCGCAGGTTATTACTTCACCATAAACAACCAAGGAACGATCCTCAAAGGGCTCGTTTTTCTCAAAGGTTATTTTAATGAGATCTGATGCGAATTTTATAATCACAATTAATTCTCCTTCCATTTCTCAATCGCCATATCGCCAAGTGTTTGCAAATCGTCAATCATCGCACCAAGTTCTTTGGCGGCGCAGTCGGTATCGGCGGCGGGGAGCACTTCTGAGAATCCACTGAACTCGTCGTGCTGTTTCAATCCGAAGCCCCAGATTTTTCTGCGGATTTGGATAGCATCGCCGGCCGATTTCGTTTTAATGCACACTTTTAAGTCCGGCACCATACACACCAAAATCACGCCTAAGATCCACAGAATATCCAGTAACGAAGCTACAAGGTTTGGGAAGGTCAGCAGACTTTTTACAATATGCTCACCACCCAGCATCACTGCAGAAAGCGTGATCGAGTTGGTCAAGACCGGCATCACGCTCATTCCGATGGATAACAGGAGCAATTTCAGCCAAAACTTCTTCTTGAAGAGGAAAAAGGACGCGCCGCTTACAAAAGCGATCAGGTAGGCAACCAGCGAGGAAAAAGCCGAAGTTGTCAGGATTGAGGAAAAAATGCTGTTGGCCGCGCCGCATACGATCAAAGATCCGATAACGGCCGCAAACAAGCTCAAGAAGCTGAATCGGTTGGATTTGCGGATTTCCACGCCGGCAATCTCCGGAATAGCAAACTCGTGTTGCAAGACGGTGTTGCCGGTGAGGGAAATCCCGGTCGCGCGGAAGATCAGTCGTTTGTTGGTGACCTGCAGACGGCCTTCCGCACGCTTAAAGAGGATGCGAGACCGCAACAGTGCTAAGTTATATTGCTTGATGGGCTGTTCGCCCTCATCGGCACGGATGTTGTCCGGTACGATCTGTTGGCCGCGTTCATACGGATTCAGAACGTGGTTGCTGCCCAGATCCAAGCCGATGAGATTTGCCACCTTTCCCAGAATATCGGACAGACGGTCTTTAACCCCTTGCATAGGCGGCGTTTCTGTGCACAAGCACACCTGTCCGTCTTCTACGGGGTTCCCGCATTTCGTACAAAACTTTGCCATCAATTTTTCCTCCCAAAATAAATTTTCGTGGATGAGATTACTCTATAACGCATAAAATACTGTTACAATCATCTTATACCGCTTCCAGTATGACACATTTTTCCAAAAAATTCAATAATTTTTCGGAAAATAGACTACAGAAACGAGGTGATTGTGCTTTTAGGTAAATAAATGTGGTACCGGACGTGGTAAACAACAGAAAGGATGATTTAAGATGCCTAAAAAAGGAACCGGAGTTTACCATCGCAAGAATGGATTGTGGGAAGCACGCTATGTAAGAGGATACGATCAAGCCGGCAGAAAACAATATGGCTCTGTATATGCCCACACCTGTAAAGAGGCAAAAGAGAAGCGCCAAGAAAAAGAAGATCAAATTCGTTTATACCAACGGGAACTCTGCTCCAGAAAAATTACAGTATCCATGTTGGCAAGCGAATGGCTTCATATCAATACTTCACGACTAAGACGATCTTCTTATCAAAAATACGACGGCTTCTTTCGGAATCATATTGAACCGCATATCGGAGATCTGCCAATTCTTTTCCTCACACCGCTTAAAATTCACGAATTTTCTCTCGACCGCTTGAGTGGCGGGTTGTCCCCTCAAACTGTAAATACCATTTTGGTATTTCTCCACACTTGTTTTCAATACGGATACCGGCAGTATCGGCTTCCAGTTCCGGAAATATCGTATTTGCCGGAATCAAAAAAGCGCCGCCGGGCCCTTACCGCCGAGGAGCAACAACGATTGTTGGCATACTTGGTAGAAGATATGGATATATCCAAATTAGGTGTTCTGTTAACTCTATATAGCGGTCTGCGAATTGGCGAGATCTGTGCGCTCACTTGGGGCGATATATCAAATGGGTGCATCTATGTCTCAAAAACCATGCAACGCTTGAAAAAAGCTAATGGAGTCGGCACAGAAATATATATCGGCCCTCCCAAAACAAATACCTCCACTCGCATCGTGCCCATTCCGGATTTTCTACAAGGGTCAGTTGAGCGTTTTCGGCGAGAGGAGCATTGCTATTTCCTCAGCACTCCAACACAGAGCATCGTTGAGCCGCGAGTGATGCATTATCGCGCTAAGAAGTATCTCGCCGCCATCGGCGTAACAGACGTTTCGTTTCATGGTTTGCGCCATACGTTTGCCACCCGTTGTGCGGAAAACAACGTTGAACTTAAATCTTTATCTGAACTTCTAGGGCACTCCAGTACGCGAATCACATCCGACATCTATCTGCACCCCTCGCTGGAATTCAAACGGCAATGTATTAACAATTTGCCTCAGCCAAATCTACCGAATGCAATTTAAAAAGCTTGTGTTTGTGGTAATTTAATATCACTGTTCTTGCGAAGACGCGCTCCTTATAAGGGGGCGCGTTTCTTTTTGCGCTTATTAATCTCTTCTGTGATAGAAATTCGTGGGTTTTTGCGGTTGTCCGGTTGTCGGACGACCGCTTTTTCATTATCATCTGCACTTGAGGTAACAGGGCACCTCCGCTTGTTTATGCTGCCTATACGCGGTCGTAGCAGCTTCGCCTTTTATGGCGTCAGGGCGAAAATCGACGCAGCATTATGGATTAATCGTCGGAATAGAACTCTTGCAGATCATCCAACCGCAGACATCCAAGACGGCTAAATGACTGTTTGATGGCGCAACCGCAGTCAATACCAATTCGATTCTCGGTCTTCCAAATCTGCAAAGGATTATCATACTCAAAATACATTGTTGGGGTATGACCAAAAACAACTACCGTATCCTCCGGAACCGGTTCACGATAAACATCCCTTGAAAAAACCGCATACTCAGTACGATCGGCATATTCATAGCCATATTTCTCAAAATTATCAACCACAGCCGCGTGGACAAGTAGATATTTTTGGCTGTTGACTTCAATAGGAATGTTTAACGGCAAATCGGCCACATACTCAAATACCTCTTGCCGAACAGATTTTTGAATGTGTTTCAGATAATCATGCGTAACACGACCACCGTTTCGATACCACACGTCCACTTTGGTTTTTTGAATCCAATCCTTTGAAATGTGTTTGTTTTTCTCAAGAGAAGGATAATACAAGGACTCCAACATCATATATTCGTGGTTGCCCAAGAGCATCTTCATATTTGGTGTATTCATAATACGGCGCAGCACCCGAATACCGTCGGGGCCGCGGTCAATCACATCACCCAGAATATATAAGGCATCCTCCGATTGTAGATTAATCTTTTGCAGAACATTTTCAAACCTCGAACCGCAACCGTGGATGTCCGACATAACATAAACCATTTACAGATTCCTCCACCGGGGTTTGTTTACAGCCTTTTAGCTATTAAGCTTTTCGTAATAATAATGAACGGCCAGGCAATCGCCCCATTCGCCTTCTTCAAAGGACCGCCATGTTTCGATTGTTTTGAGAAACCAATCCGTATCATCGGGTAATCGTTGCGCTGCGCCAAAGGCATTAAATGTATTTTGATCGTCTGGTCCCTCATATACACCTTGCGAGGTTGGATAAATGCCGTGCCGTGAAAAAAGGCGGTCTACCGCGTCATAGCAGGAGACCGCGGTGTATCCTAACGCACGGGCTTTTTCATTGTTAAAAACAAACTCCATCCGATTCATTTGCTGCCCTCCTTTAAAAAAACGCCTATTTCTCGTTGTTCTATCACCGAACGAGCCAGCGCCACAACAAACTCCTCGGGCGTACAAACGTAATTATGAATGTCAGGGATATAACCAAACATCTCTTTGTGTTTACGGCACAACGGCTGGATGCGACTGTTAAACTCCTGTTTTTTCATTGGATATCCCTTTCTTAAACACAATATATCACTCACCAGCGTTTCAAGCTCCTGCACCGAGTCGGAGTCTGCCATCCGGATTCTTTCCGTCCGGTCCATAACGGCGCAGTGGTCACACAGAGTCGAACGCCAGCAACCGTCCATACGCAAGCGCCCGGGCGCTCCGCAAACCTCACAGATTGTCGCTGATTCTTTTTCTGCTTCCTCTTGGATGTTGTTGAAATCCATCCAAGACCGTCCGTTACGGATGTTGTACGGCCGCAACCGCAACAACCCGAACTTTTCTTTGCACATAATCTCGCAATCGGGGTCCAATTCCAGCATCATAGGGATATACTTATCCAACAAAGGCCACCAACCCTTATAAACGGCTTTGCGCGCTTGTTTGACTTGCGGATGCATAGTGACACCTCCATACTTTTTTGATGTTCGGTAGTTATAATGTTTCGAATGTTTTGAACAGAAAGTGAAGTCGATCAATACGCTTGTCTGTGTGCCAATGACCACAGTACCACGCGCTATAAAGCACCTTCTCTTCAATAGTATCCAGCCACTCCTCGGTGGAGTGATCAACCGTGCTTTGGTCAATCATCGGAAGGAACATTTCGGTGGGAACATACTTTTTGGGACAGGTGTGGGACAGGATAAGGTCAATATGTTTATTGTCCTCCATAACGCTTTCTACTTTTTGTTTAATGATATCGGACGGTTGCTCGTCCGCCCACCATCCAAAACCCCTTTGCAAACGGTAGAACTTGTCTACGCTGTAGGCGCCACCAATGGCGAGTGCTTTTTTGCCATCAAGATTATAAATTTCTCCGTCTTCGGCAAAGAGGATATTGGGGTAGTCGTCCTCTACAAACACGCAACCGTCGTTCCAGAGGGTTGTTTTGTACGTGGGGATGTTTTGTGGGCGAATCTCGTGGTTTCCGTGGACACACAAAAAGGTAACCGGCAAAGACGAAAGAACACGCTTTACGAATCGATCTTTCTTGCCGCCGTAATAGTTGGCACCAACATCCCCCAAAAGGACAACGATATCTTTGTCGGTAAGCTGCATTTCTTCGCAGAACCGAACGATTCGCGTAGGATTACCGTGAATATCACCGGTAATATAAATCATTTCAAATCAACTCCTTGTATCGTGCTCCTTTACCCAGCGATCTGCCGCCACTGTTAAAAAATTCATCCTTATTTTTTCTCCAAAAACGCCACGGCCGCCGCATATCGGGCACTTGCACGAAAGGCGGCGTACTTCTCCGCACGAGCAATTCCCAAACGGTCTGATATTTGATCAACTAAAGCCAACGTATATGCTGCAATATCGGCGTTATATGGATCATCCCAAAACCGAGTGATATCGCCCTTGCGTAATTCATAATACACAAATCCAGCATCGGTTAATTCTTGTCTCTGCATATATTTATCCAGCTCATAAATTGCCGGAATATGAAATTCCATGTTTACGCCTCCTTTTACCTATCGACCTTGAGAGGATTAATATAGATCCTCGCTGTATAGCACGCGCTCCTGTTTCTCGAATTTCTGCGTTCGGGTAGTGTCCGATAGTTGACCACACGACATTGCGTGTGCCAACGCATCCGCACGGTCCAGAAAAGCGCCGATGTGATCAACAAATCCTTCCGTCGACTCTTGTTGCACAGCGGACACACCCAAGGTGGACATCAAATTCCAACAATCGCTGTGGCGAAGTCCGGGAATAACAGCTTCGACGGGCTCAGGCAAACGATAAAACACAACCTTAACGGCAGAACAGATAATCATATTAGTTCTCCTTTAAAAAATAAGTCCGCGGCCGATATCCTCAATGATTTCGGGAATATATTGTTCAATTAAAGTTGTGCGGATGCACAGCTTTTTAGACCACTTATAAGTTTCTTTGATCGCATCATAGATTTCATTCGGGAAGTGGCGCAGACGGTCGTAAATGCGCCATTTTTCCACGCTCTCAATCCAATAAGTGTCATGAGGCGTGCTCCATAACCCAAGCTGCCAAATTAGTTCTTTCTTGCCGCCAATTTGTTCGCACGCTTCTGGATAGGAAACGTGGGGGAAATCTAATAACAACCTTCCTGCCATTGTTCGTTTTTTCGCTACATTCGAACCTTGATACCAATATCTACGTTCAAGGTATCTTTGTTGAAATGATTTCCGTTGCTGCGCCCACTGTTCATATTGCACTTTGTACTCCGAATAGGCTTGGAGCATTTTCTGATATGCTGCTTCTTTGTTTTTATACATTTACGCTACCTCTTGAAAAAATAAAAAAGACGCACTTACCCCTTTCAATTAAGAAAGGCGGTAAAGTACGTCTTAATGTTTGTACTTAACAGAATGGCTGGAAAGACCAATCTGCATCCGATCCTGGTGATTGCTGTTTTCTTCTACAAAAAGCGTCCTGTCACGTTAACAGCAAAGGCCGGCTCCATCCGTCCGGCAAGACAAAGAGAAGAAAACTACTCCGTGCAATCAAAACGGCTTCCACTTATGCCCTTTATAGCGCATCCCCGTTCCGGTCTCCGTCAGACTATTCTGTTCGGCGGTTGATGCTTGGGATTTGTATTCACTATATCACTAACGGTATTATACCGCACACGGTTGCGAATGTCAAGAACGAAAAATATTATATAAATACTATGTTTGCCGAATCACGAGCGTGAGGGCGTTATTAGTCCCACTTTCGGACTTGGTGCAGCATACAACTCTTGACATTTATTTCCAATTAATGTATATTTGAAATAGGAAGTAGCCGGAGTTTTCGTGAGTTTTGATGTGAAACCCCTGCGGCGTCTGATAACTGCATAGAGAACCCTCTACACACGACCTCCGGCATTCCCGGAGGTCTTTTTGTCTTTTTACTAATAATTAAAAAGGAGAGAGTGTTATGAGCCAAACTATCAAACGAATGTGTCGTATCATTGCTTTCGTCATGTCTTTTGTTTTGCTTGTATTTTTTATCCCTTTGCAAGGGCTTCCGGCTCTTGCCGACACCTCTCCTGCAGAAAGTACAACCTCTGCGGTTGAGGAAACCGAAAACGCCCCCGTTGTTTTAGGTGAAGACACCTCACGGCGCGAAGAAAATATAAAGCATTTTTTTATGAGCGATCACACTTCTCGCGCGGTTATTTATTCAACACCCGTCCATTATCTGAAAGAGGGAGAGTGGACGGACATTGATAACACCTTGATCGCCCAAGCGGCAACGGCAGAGGACGACGTGAACGGTCAAATCGCCACTGGTGGTCCGTTTACTGTTAAATTTGCTAACAACCTAAATAGTAGCAAGCTTGTTCGCATCGATAAAGAAAACTATCGGCTATCTTGGAATTACGTTTCTAAAACAAAACGAAACGTCACCGGTAACGTGAAGGCCCGAGTTGAGGGAACCGATCCAGTTATGGAGGCGGTTTCCGCCATTTCCTCGTCCATTACCTATGATTATTTCGAGGAAAACGCCTCGCTGAACTACGAGGTCTCTCCAACAGGAATCAAAGAAAACATCATCCTCCATTCTGCGGCAGATACATATTCCTACACCTTTGAATTCAAAACCAAGGGTGTTTCTCTTGTCGCCGGTGATGACGGCGGAATCAAGGCGATGGCCAACGATACGGGAGAAGTGGTATTTGTTATTCCCGCTCCTTATATGATCGATTCTGCCGGCCGGATTTCCACCGCCGTTTCTTATGAGTTGAGCAGCGCGAAAAATAAAGCCATTCTTACAATAACGGCAGATCCGGCGTGGGTCAACAGCGAAGAAACGACTTTCCCGGTTATAATCGACCCAATAATTACCACTGAGCAAGATCGCGAAGAAATTGATTCGGCATTTATCGCCTCCGACAGCGAGTACGCAAGCACCAATTTCAGCACCGGACAAAGCTTTCGTTCGGTGGGATATGATTCCTATGCCTATGGCAAAACGCGCACCTTGGTAAAATTCAATCTGCCGGCACTGAACAAAGGCGATATGGTTGTAGGTGCCAATCTCGCTATGCGGATGTGGCACAGTAGCTTTGTAGACGGGGCAAATATGCAGGTCAACGCACATACCATCGGGAGTAGTTGGTCGGCGTCGTCTGTCACATGGAACAATCAGCCCTCGTTGGCAGACTCGCTTGTTAACGATTATTGTTTCATCACAGATGTGTCTGCTGCACCGGAATGGCGGTATTTCGATATTACCCGTTCTGTGAAGCAATGGTATGAAGGCTCAATTGCCAATAATGGCATTATGCTGAAGACAAAAACCGAAACCGACCTGGCAGTTTGTTGGTTTGGCTCTGAAATCTATACGAGCGACGAAGACATTGCCGCCAAGTATCCGGTTATCATCATTGACTATCGCAATAATCGGGGTTTAGAGGATTATTGGACCTATACGGCAGCCCCGGCAGGAACGGCGGGTACGATGTACGTAAACGACTACACCGGCAACCCGGTTTTTGTCGCGCCGTTGTTTACCTCGCCGAGCCAGAATATGCCTCTGTCAATGAACCTAGTATATAACGGCTATATCTCCAATATAAACTACAACATCGGCCACAACCATTCCTCTAAATCCATCATAGGTACTGGTTGGCGTTTAAGCGTTCACCAGACCGTACTTTCATCAACAAAATTCAATTTAACGGGAGAAATGCAAGAAAAGTACCCGTATGTCTATACCGATGCCGACGGCACCGATCATTATTTTGTAAGAAAGGTTGAAAACGGAACGACTACGTTTTTGGACGAAGATGGTCTCGGCCTGAAACTCACCATTCCCAAAACCAGTGTTTCTTATTACACAATCAGTGATAAAGAAGGAAATAAACTCCGCTTTAATTCCGCTGGAAACCTAAAACAAATGGTCAACGCCAACGGCCAAACGATCGACATCGCATTTCTGCCGGCGGGCACCGCTGAGGAGACCGGCAACATGACTGATATCGGCGAGGGAGAAAAGATTGATTATATCGTCGATGGCTCCGGCTATAAGTATACCTTCAATTACAGCAACTCCAACAACGTCCAATCCATCACCGACCCGTTCGGTAGAAAGATGTACTTCTACCGCAATTCCAACGGTACTGTTCGCCAGATCTCCTATTACGGCGGCACCGTTGCAAACTTCACCTATGAAACGACCTCTCCGCTTTCGATGCTGACCGTAACCGATGACGCCGACTATCGGCTTGGCTTTACGTATACGACGTTGGCTACCGGCAAACGCGTCAGCAGAATTACCGAGTACAGCGCGGCGGATTCCGCAGGTAATCGTTTGACTGGGCAAATCGTCAGTTTTGATCGTTCCAAGTATAACACCACCGTCATTCGTGTCTCCGGCAAAGACGATGTGTACGGCAATTCGGACGATATGCAGACCATCTGCCAGTTCGATAACCTTGGTCGGTTGACCTCTACTATGACAAGATATATGTCGGGGACGAGCACCGGCGCCTCTTCCGCCCGCTATACCGATTATTCCACGGAAAGCACCGCCGCACTGAAAAATCAAAACCGCGTGGTGATCTCCTCTGCTTTTGGTCGAAACGTCGTTAATTTCACAGATAACGGCAACGTTGAGAGTATGACCGGATGGACGCCCGTTATCACCAATGCCACTTCCACGGTTGCGGCATCCTCTACCTATGCGTATTTCGGAAAGAAATCCATTAAAATCAACAACACTGCCATCGGGGCTCTTGCCGGCCGTGCCGATTTCCGACAAACGGTAACGGGTCTCAACGCCGGAAATACCTATACGTTTTCTGCGTATGTGAAGACGACAACCCTGACCTCTGTTTACAGCGATGCATTAAACGGCGTATATCTTTCGGTTAGTTATGACAGTG
Source organism: Clostridia bacterium (assembly GCA_017414965.1). Taxonomy (GTDB): domain Bacteria; phylum Bacillota; class Clostridia; order Oscillospirales; family Acutalibacteraceae; genus RGIG426. Next base: position 39,959 of record JAFQJL010000021.1, on the reverse strand, counting down.
GCGGAATCGCACATACCGTTCGCTCCAAGTGCATTGATACGGTCAATGATACCGCTATTGACAACGGCTGGCGCCGTTTATCGGTCACGTTCGATCTGCCGTCCGATTCCACATCGGTTCGAACGGCTATCGCTCTCCGCAATATGACCGGTACCGCCTATGTAGACGGCATTCAATTGGAGCAGAATACTACCGCTCATCCGGTCAACCTCATCCAAAACTGCAGCTTTGAGAAAGAGACCTCCGAGCATCTCCCGAGCAATTGGACGGCTACCAACATTACGTATTCCACTTATGACTCTATCGTAACCCAAGGCATCACCCATTCCAATCAGATTCAGGGCACCGCCAGCATTCGCATGGGAACCAGCGTTAACAGCAATAAGTATCTGTCGCAATCGGTTGCAGTCTCCGGAGATCCAAACGAAACGTACATTCTGAGTGGTTGGATGTGTGGCACGCCGACTCAGGGAACCAATCACGAAAACTGCTTGGCAGAGATTTATGTGGCGGTCAATTATAAGAAGGCCGACGGCACGACTTATTCCGAAACGAAGCCGGCAGTAAAGTTTAATACCGCCATCACCGGTTGGCAGTATGCCTCACAGGTGATCAGTCTCGTTTCTTCGCAAAATGCCAGCGACACACCGACAAGCATTCTGGTGCGACCGCGGAGCAGAAATCAAGCCAATTTTCTGTATTTTGACTGGATCCAGTTGATACGGGACAATGCGAACACCTATACGTACGACGACGAAGGCAATTTGATCTCCACCGCTGCCAACGCAGAGCAAAAATCCACGATGGAATACGACGGACCGGATATGACGTCCGCCACGGATGCGCTTGGCTATGACTATAACTATACCTACGATGCCAAGCACAACTTATTAAGTGCCACCTCCGCCGGTGACGTCACCACCACCTTTACCTACAATACCAGAGGTCAGGCCACTTCGAGTGTTGTAAAAAGTGAGGATGAAACACTTGCATTTAAATCCGATGTGACATATACTGGAGCTAAAGGGAATATCCAAGCCGGCGCCCAGATCGCTTCTGTGGTTGACGCCGACAACAAAAAAACGACATATACCTACGATGGATATGCCCGCACTTCTACCATTACATCCCCGTCCGGCAACAAGACCACCAACACCTACGTTTCGAGTACAAACGATCGCCTATCCTCCGTCACCGTTACCGATGCCGCCAATCACTCTCTTGGCACCGTTTCCTACACCTACGACGGAGACCGACTGGATACGCTGAGCTACGGCTCCGATACGTATTCGTTTGAAGTGGATCGGTTTGGAAACACGCTTTCCACGTCGGTAAACGGCCATCTGCTTTCCTCAAATACCTACGCCGCCAACAACGGCAAACTGAAAACCGCCACCTATGGAAATGGCGACGTTCGGACCTATTCCTATAGCTGGCTCGGGCAAATCGCCACTATCGGCAACGGTACCAACACCCTGTTTAATTACACGTACGATTCCGGCGGCACCTTGCAATCGTTCACAGATTTGGTTGCGGGTCGAAAATTCTCCTATTCGTACGACTCTATTAACCGTCCCATTCAAACCTTAATTCAATCCACCACCGGCACGCATATCGGTATGGTAGAGTTCGGTTACGACGGCCGCAACAACCTCACCAAGTTGGCTGTCGAGTATGCCGGTCATACCCATTCGGCAAAATACCTTTACTCCGCTATTTCGGGCAAAACCGCCACCGAACGCTATGCGGCCGACAATCTGCCGACGCGATACCTGTATACCAGCGTTCGCTATGCGGACTATTCGTATGACGGGCTCAACCGCCTGACTGCCCGTACCTTCTCGACCGAAACACCGCTGACCAACACCTACTCCTATTACCGTTCTGACCGTAACACAGGAAGTCAGACTCTCTATCAAACAACGCTGTTAGAGGTCGAAACCATTAACGACGCGGCGTATCGGTATACGTACGATGAGGCCGGCAATATCATCGAAATCGAAAAGGGCGAGGTCTTGGCAAACGGCACAACCGGAAACTTTGTCGATTACGCTTCCTACGAATACGATGCCCTCGGCCAGCTCATTCGCGAAAATTTCGTTTCAACAAACCAAACCACCCATTATACGTACGACGGATATGGCAACCGCTTGAGTCGCAAGGTATATAACTACACCGATCTCGCTACGGAGAACTTGAGCACGTTGACCCATATCCATTGTGATAATTACGGTTACGGCAGTGCCGGTGATGCTCCGTGGGCAAAACCGCTGCGCTCTGTTTCTACCGAAGCGGGCTCGACGCTTTCTTCTCCGACCGGCACAATCACGTACGACGAGATCGGCAATCCGGTTTCTTATCTGGGCGCCACGCTTGGCTGGCAAAACGGACGGCAACTGAGCAGTTATAGCAAAGGGAATACGGCCGTTGCCTATACCTATGACGACAACGGTATGCGTACCTCCAAGACGGTCAACGGCGTCAAGAGCGAATACCTGTATATTGACGGGCAGCTTCACGGCGAAATCCGCGACGGACGGCACATTCATTATTCTTATGACAGCTACGGCAATCTCTCGGCGATCAAGTATTATTATAACGCGGACGACGACACAAGATATGTCGGTTATTACGTGGCGACCAATGCGCGCGGCGACGTCGTGGGGATCTACAACCCCGAAGGAGCGATGGTGGTTTCGTACGAATACGATGCCTGGGGCAACCTCATCAATATGACGGATACCACCTCCGTTGGCATCGGCACCGTCAACCCCATCCGCTATCGCGGCTATTTCTACGATGCCGAAACAGGACTCTACTACGCATCCAGCCGTTACTATGATCCGCAAATTGGCCGATTTATTAATGCGGATAATCAAATATCCGGTGTCGGTGGAAGTATTTTAGGCAACAATATGTTTACATATTGTATGAACAATCCTGTAAATATGTCTGATCCGACAGGTAACTGGCCTAAGTGGATAGAAACAGCAGCAAATTGGGTAAATAAAAATATTATTCAGCCAGTAAAGAATTTCTTTTTTCCTTCTTCTTCAGTTGTTGTGTCTACTGCAAATAATTTGCCACCAACAGGGGAACCAGGTTCAAGTCAAACTTTACCGAATCCTGACGGAACTCCTAAACAGAAACGATGGTATGGTCCAGACGGTAATGCGGTTAGAGATAGAGATTACAATCATCCAGGAAAAGACATTCCATTCCCACACGATCACGAATGGAAAAATGGACAAAGACAAAAAGACCATCTGCCACCGTCGCCAGATTATGAATTTTCACTAGATCCTGTTTTAGGTGTTGGGCTTGTTACCATATGTGTTGTTGGAATTGTTGTTGTAGCTGCAGATGATGCCACAGGAATTGGTGTTGCTGATGATTTCTTGTTTGGACCGTTAGGCACAGGTGTTGGAGAAGGTTTGATTTTGATATTTGGTTAGTTTAAGAAAGGAAACATCTATGTGGGAGATAATTCGTACTAACGACGAAATGTTGAAGTTTATGGAAAATGTATGCTATTTTCACGATAGTTGCATAAAAGAAATAAGTTATATAAGTGGAGCATATGTTAGTGAAAACCTTTCAATGCATCCCTTGAATGATCGTAGGGTTCTACGAGTTGTAATTCAACGACAATACGAAAAGAACTCTATGATAGAGATGGAATTTCAAGGATTAAAACACTTAAAACTTTTTCCTGTTAATGAAAGTTATACCTGCGAAATATTAGATTCTACAATGATTATGAAAGATGAAAATATTTATTGGTGTGACTGCGGTAATTTGTCAGAACCCGATCTAGATAATTATGCAGGTACTTTGATTTGTGCTTCGGGGCTTAGATGGCGTTCCATTGAGAATCATATGGGAAATAAAGAATTTTATCATTCCGCCGTGTGAGATTGAATATACACTATACCAGCAAGCATCGCCTTTTGGGGATAAAAGGCAGTTGTTGGGACATTCCCAACCCCCTTAAAAGGTAGAATTAAAATTTTTAATTTGATGGAGGGGGTTTTTGAATGGGAATAATTCGAAAAGTATTGTTATTGTTTATGCTAACCAGTACATTATTTTTGCCGATTGCCTGTTCAAATAATTTCCAAACCTCTAATTTATCCTTGTGTGAAGTTAAGTTATCCAAAGCTCGTGCCCATAGCAGTGCGGCGTATTTCTTGAGCGAAGATGGGACGCTGTACTGTACTGGCGCAGATTCAGATACTTCGTCTTATGCTGTTTATCAAGATGCAAAAAGAGGTATCGTAGCCGAAAATGTGTGCAGTTTTGGTGAACTGCCCGGGGGCGGATACTACATAGATAAGGATCAAAACTTGTATATTTGGAATAAGCAGTCGTTGCCGCTTTACAAGTATAACGACAAAACAAAACTCATGCAGGTTTTAGAGAATGTTGTTTTTGCCGTTGCAGAATCTAATTATTTACTTTATGCTGATAATAGTGCAACACTCTACTTGGTCGGTACATTTAATGGCGAAACCTACGGTATAGACAGTCCAAAGCTTTTAGCAGAAGATGTTGTTTGCGCAGATGTGAACGATGAAATGATTTTGTGGGCAAAAGATGACGGTAGTATTGACTCATACGGGCAAGTAACCTCTACTATGATGGCAGAACTCAATGCACAGTTTATGGGTACTTGCGTAACAGAAGTACATATGGAAGAGGCGTTTGTTGTCGTTTTAAGCAATAACGACTTGTGGTACTACGGTGATTATCAAAAGTTGGTTAGCGGTAACGAGTCCAAGATAAACGGTTTAATGCAACTTGGCAGCGGAATGAGCAACGTTTCAAGTTCGAGAAAGACTATCGCTGCGTTGGACAACAAGGCAAATGTATGGCTTTGGGGAAAGTGCGTTTCAAATGATTCGCAAAACACCGATGTGCCGGAATTTACATATTGTGAAAAGTTTTGCTTGGCGGAAAATGCAACGGATGTGTTTGTGTCTGATTCCAGTATCTGTTTTGTGGATAAAAATGGCGGCTCAAACTGTTTTTATTCCACTGGATGGCCTGAATTTTATGGCAATTCCACCAAAGATCCCTGTGTTGGTATCAACCGGGAATCCAGCACTTGGGTGAAATAAGGAAACAGGGTTACAAACACAGCGAACCACAAATTCGGGATATATGAAAGAATTTGCATAAAAAGGTCACAGTAATATTCCTGACAAGTTTGTGTTTAGGCAACAAACGCGATGCTTGTAATTAAAAACCCATAAAGCTTCAGCCGCACCGGTTTCGGTGCGGCTGTTTTCTTTTATTTGACATTATTTCTTATGTGTCTTGGTGAGTTCGGCGATACGCACGCGCCTTCAGCGTAATTAGATGGATTTGTAAAAACCAATAGCTTATTGTGTTCGTTTTGCTTTACTTGTTTTAAGACGCAATTTCAATAAAAAAGGACCCCCCGATTTTAAAAACCGGGGAGGTCTTTTTAACTAAAATATAAAAACCCACTTAACTTAATGACATTGAGCAATCGCTCGGTGCTTTTTGTTCCAATCCTTGCTATACAAACAGAGTATCCGCCACCGGCGGCGCTCACAGGTTTTGCCCACGCCGGTCCCCGGCGCTCGGGCTCAAGGCTTCGCTGTATCAACAAATCAAAAAGCCACTCCGAACGGGGTGGCTTTTTGATTGGCGGAGAAGGAGGGACTTGAACCCTCGCGCCGGTTACCCGACCTACGCCCTTAGCAGGGGCGCCTCGTCACCACTTGAGTACTTCTCCGTATTGTTCCGATCCGTCGGCAGTGAGGACAGATCAGTTATTCGATTTTCGGAAAGGTTGGCGGAGAGGGTGGGATTCGAACCCACGGCCCTTTTGGGGTCACCGGTTTTCAAGACCGGCTCCTTAAACCGCTCGGACACCTCTCCGTTGCGAGAACGCACTTATCATACCATTTTTCGAAACCGATGTCAAGCCATTTCCGAAAGTTTTTCCCCTTAATTCTGCCGTCTGCGTTCCTCTGCGCTTTTTTGTATTTTTGTGCATTTTTGTTGTGCTTTTCGCTTGACAATCTCCTAGGAATTCAATATTATATATTATGGCGATATTTATATTATATATAAATACAAATAAGGTTATACTATTCCGAAAGAGGATGATAAACTGTGAAACCGTTTATGGACAAGGATTTTTTGCTGTCAACCCCCACGGCGAAAACGCTGTATCACGACTACGCAGCCTCCTGCCCCATCGTAGACTATCACTGCCACGTCAGTCCGCAGGAAATCTACGAGGACAAGCGCTTTGAAAACATCGCGCAGGTCTGGCTCGGCGGCGACCACTACAAGTGGCGCGTGATGCGTTCCAACGGTGTGGCGGAAAAAGATATTACCGGCAATCCGAGCGATCGGGACAAGTTCCAGAAATTCGCGGAGGCGCTCCCCCGCGCGATCGGCAACCCGATGTACCATTGGTGCCATCTGGAGCTTAAGCGGTTTTTTGGTTATGAAGGCATCCTCAACGGCGACACCGCCGAGGAAGTGTGGAATTTGACCGCCGAAAAGCTCAAAGAGCCGAACATGGGCGTGCGCGGTTTGATCGCGCAGAGCAACGTGGCGTTTGTCGGCACGACCGACGATCCGGTGGATTCGCTGGAATGGCACAAGAAACTGGCCGAGGATCCCACGATGAAAACGGTGGTCGCGCCCTCGTTCCGTCCGGACAAAGCCCTCAACATCGACAAGGCCGGCTGGAAAGCGTATATCGCCAAGTTGTCCGAAGTCTCCGGTGTGGAGATCGTCGATCTGGAGTCGCTCAAAGCAGCGCTCCGTCTGCGCATCGAGCACTTTGACGCGCACGGCTGCCGCGCCAGCGATCACGCGCTGGATTACACGCTGTATGTGCCGGCGACCGACGACGAGATCAACGAAATCATCCGCAAGGGCTTGGCGGACGAGCCAGTCACGCAGGACGAAGCGGATGCGCTGAAAACGGCGCTTCTCCTCTTCTGTGCCGCGGAATACACGCGTTTGGGTTGGGCAATGCAGCTCCACTACAACTGCCTGCGCAACAACAACTCGGCGATGTTTGAGCAGCTCGGTCCGGACACCGGATTCGATTCCATCGGCCCTTACAACGGTGCGGCCGGTCTGGCCAAACTGCTGGATGCAATGAACGTCACCGGCAACCTCCCCAAGACGATCCTCTACAGCTTGGATCCGGGCGACAACGAGTTTATCGGCACCCTGATCGGCTGCTTCCAGGGCGAAGGCGTGCGCGGCAAGATCCAGCACGGCAGCGGCTGGTGGTTTAACGACAACAAGGTAGGTATGCAGGATCAGATGACCAGTCTGGCCAACCTCGGTCTGCTGGGCAACTTCATCGGCATGCTGACCGACTCCCGCAGCTTCCTGAGCTATACCCGTCACGAGTATTTCCGCCGGATTCTGTGCAACCTGATCGGCGATTGGGTGGAAAACGGCGAGTATCCGGCTGACATTCCGGCGCTGGGCGCTATGGTGCAGGATATCTGCTACAACAACGCCAAAGAATACTTCTGCTTAGGAGATAAATGATATGAATATGAAAATGTCATTTCGTTGGTACGGCGAGAGCGATCCGATCTCGCTGGAATATATCTCGCAGATCCCCGGTATGCGATCGATCGTCTCGGCAGTCTATGACGTCAAGCCGGGCGAGGTCTGGCCGGAGGAAAGTCTGGCTAAGATGAAAGCGCAGTGCGAGCAAAACGGTCTGGTGTTCGACGTGGTCGAATCCATTCCGGTCCACGAGGACATCAAGCTCGGCCGCGGTGACGTAGAGCATTTGCTGGATGTCTACTGCGAAAACATCCGCCGTTGCGCGAAATACGGCATCAAATGCGTCACCTATAACTTTATGCCGGTGTTTGACTGGACGCGCACACAGCTGGATAAGAAGGCGCCGGACGGCTCGACCAGTCTGGTGATGTATTGGGAACAGATGAAGGGCTTAGATCCGCTGAGGGACGACATTCATCTGCCGGGCTGGGATTCCAGCTATACGCAGGAAGAAGTCCGCGAGCTGATCGGTGCCTACGGCGAGCTCGGCGAGGAAGGTCTGTGGAGCAATCTGGAGCGCTTCCTCAAGAAAGTTATTCCGGTGGCGGAGGAATGCGGCGTCCGCATGGCGATCCACCCCGACGATCCGCCGTATCCGATCTTTGGTCTGCCCCGCATTATCACCTGCGAGAAAAACCTAGACCGTTTCTTGTCGCTGGTTGACAGCCCCGCCAACAGCCTGTGCCTGTGCACCGGTAGCTTGGGCTGCGCTGCCTCCAACGACATTCCGGCAATGATCCGCAAGTATGCTGCGATGGATCGCATCGCGTTTATGCACATCCGCAACGTCAAAATCATGGCGGACGGCTCGTTTGAGGAGCGCGCACATCTCTCCTCCTGCGGCACGCTGGACATCTACGACATCGTCAAGGCGCTGGTGGACAACGGCTACGATGGCTACGTCCGCCCCGACCACGGTCGTATGATCTGGGGCGAGACCGGCAAACCGGGCTACGGTCTGTTCGACCGCGCACTCGGAGCCACCTATATCAACGGTCTGTTTGAGGCGTGCGAAAAAGCCGCCGCGAAATAAGGAGGATTGGCTATGATTCAAAACGTAATTAACACCGATCTGTCCGGCAAGGTTGCCGTTGTAACCGGCGCCGGCGGCGTTTTGTGCAGTCACTTCGCTAAGGTGCTGGCTCGTGCCGGCGCCAAGGTAGCGCTGCTTGACCTCAACGAGGAAGCCGCAGCCGCGTATGCGGCGGAGATCGTCGCCGAGGGCGGCGTCGCCAAGGCTTACGCTTGCAACGTGTTGGACAAGGACATCTGCTACGCGGTCGCCGATCGCGTGCAGGCGGATCTTGGCAACTGCGACATTCTGGTCAACGGCGCCGGCGGCAACAACCCGAAAGCCACCACCGACAAAGAGTATTTTGAGATGGGCGACATCGACGCCGATACCAAGAGTTTCTTTGATCTGGATGCGTCCGGCGTGGGTTTTGTCTTTAACCTAAACTTCCTCGGTACCTTGATTCCGACACAGGCGTTTGCCCGTCAGATGGTCGGTCGCAAAGGCTGCAACATCTTAAACATTTCCTCGATGAACGCGTATACGCCGCTTACCAAAATTCCGGCGTATTCCGGCGCCAAGGCCGCTATCTCCAATTTCACTCAGTGGCTGGCGGTGCATTTCTCGAAGGTCGGCATCCGCGTCAACGCGATCGCGCCGGGCTTCTTCTCCACCAAGCAAAACGCCAAGCTGCTGTTTAACGAAGACGGCACCCCCACCGCGCGTACCGGCAAGATCCTTGCCGCTACCCCGATGGGTCGCTTCGGCGAAAGCGAAGAACTGGAAGGCGGTCTGCTGTTCCTCTTGAACGAACAAGCCGCCAGCTTTATCACCGGCGTTGTCCTGCCGATCGACGGCGGCTTCTCCGCGTATTCCGGCGTGTAATTTCTGAAAGGAGTTTTCCCTATGTCTGATATTAACAACCGCGTATCCGCGATCGGCGTTGTGCCGGTCATCAAGCTGAACAATCCCGCGCGCGACGCGGCTCCGCTTGCCAAGGCGCTGTGCGCCGGTGGCGTGCCGATCGCCGAGGTAACCTTCCGTGCCGCCGGTGCGGACGAGGCTATCCGCCTAATGAAAGAAGCGTGCCCCGAAATGCTCGTCGGCGCCGGCACGGTGCTGACCACTGAGCAGGTCGACAAGGCGCAGGCCGCCGGTGCCGAGTTTATCGTCACCCCCGGCTTGGATCCCGATCTGGTGGTCTATTGCCAGCAGAAAGGTCTGCCGATCTATCCGGGTTGCACCACCCCCACCGATTATCACACCGCTTACAAGCTCGGTTTGGAAGTGCTCAAGTTCTTCCCAGCGGAGCAGTCCGGCGGCCTTTCCAAGATCAAGGCGATGAGCGCACCGTTCCCGATGTTTAAGGTGATGCCCACCGGCGGTATTTCGCTCAAAAACCTCAAGGAGTACATCTCCAACAAGGTGATCTGCGCCTGCGGCGGCTCGTATATGGTGACCGCTGATTTGATCGACAACCAGAAATGGGACGAGATTACCGAACTGTGCAAGCAGTCGGTTGAAATTGTGAAGGAGGCTCGTAACAATGGCTAAGGTAATTACATTCGGTGAGTTGATGCTTCGTCTGGCCCCTCCCGGCTACTATCGTTTCTTCCAGAACGATCAGTTTGTCGCCACCTTTGGCGGCGGCGAGGCTAACGTGGCAGTATCGCTTGCCAACTACGGTTTCGACAGCGTGTACGTGACCAAGCTTCCCAAGCACGCGATCGGTCAGGGCGCGGTGGATTCGCTGCGCGCGTTTGGCGTAGACACCTCCAAAATCGTCCGTGGCGGCGACCGCGTGGGTATCTACTACCTCGAGAAAGGTGCTTCTCAGCGCGGATCGGTCTGCATCTACGACCGTGCGCATTCCGCGATTCAGGAAGCCAACCCGGCGGATTTTGATTGGGATGCGATCTTTGAGGGCGCGGATTGGTTCCACTTCACCGGTATCACGCCGGCGCTGGGTGCCAACCTCGTCGAGATCTGCCGTGAGGCCTGCAAAGCGGCCAAAGCGCGCGGCGTGAAGATCTCCTGTGACCTCAACTACCGCGGCAAGCTGTGGACGCGTGCCGAAGCGCGCGCGGCGATGACCGATCTGTGCCAGTACGTTGACGTCTGCATCTCCAACGAAGAGGATGCCAAGGATGTGTTCGGCATCGAAGCCGAAGGCACCGATATCTACGGCGGCAAGCTCAACCACGAGGGTTACAAGTCGGTTGCCAAGCAGTTGGCGGACAAATTCGGTTTTGAGAAAGTGGCGATCACGCTTCGTTCCTCCATCTCGGCCAGCGACAACGACTGGGCGGGTATGCTGTACGACGGCGAAAACTACTGCTTCTCCAAGAGCTATCACCTGCACATTGTCGACCGCGTCGGCGGTGGCGACTCGTTCGGCGGCGGTCTGATCTACTCGCTGCTGTCGGGCAAATCCACGCAGGATGCGATCGAGTTCGCGGTGGCGGCCTCGGCGCTCAAGCATTCGATCGAAGGCGACTACAACCGCGTTTCGGTGGCGGAAGTAGAAAAGCTCGCCGGCGGCGACGGCTCCGGTCGTGTTCAGCGCTAATCATCGACCATATTTTAAAAAGGGACGGATACAACGGTATCCGTCCCTTTTTCTTTTGAACAATTCGAACAAAATTCTTGCGCCTTTTCCTTATTCGTGATATACTGAATTTAGGGGGTGAATCGTATGAACGAACAAAATCTCACACAACCGGAACGACGCATTCGGGAACTGTTGTCGGTCGTTCTGCGCCATTACACGCGCGAAGAACTGGCCGCCCCCACCACCCCGCTTCATCGCAAGGAGGATTTCCTCGTGTACGTCTTAAGTGGCGAATGCACGTACGACATTGACGGTAAGGAAGTCTCCTTGCAAAAAGGCGGTGTCATCTTTCTCTCCAAAAACAGCGTATACCGCCGAACAAGCGCCAGCGAGGATTTTCTCACAATATTCGTCTACTTCCATTTCGAGCGCGACGAGGATGAACCGGCGTTTTATCAGCGATTCCCCGCTGTCGACGCCTTGGAAGGAACGTTTTTGAAATTGTACCGGAAATGGTCGGCACGCGGTATCGCCTATCAAAGCGAGTGCACGGGGTTATTGTATCAGTTGTATGCCCAACTGGTGCAATCAACCGTATCCGGCTATCTCCCCCAAAAACGTCGACAAATCTTCGAGGAACTGGTGCATTCGATTGCCGAGAATCTCAGCAGCACCGAGGTAAACGTCGCGGCACTGGCCGCACAAGCCGGTATGAGCGAGGTGCATTTTCGCCGCTGTTTCCGTAAGCTCTACAACGCATCGCCGCAGGAGTTTATCGTAGCAAGGCGGATCACCTTAGCCGAGGAATTGCTGCTCTACGGACAGGAGTCGGTCGGCGAGATCGCCGAGCTTGCCGGATTTGCGGATCAAGGCTATTTCAGCCGCCTGTTCAAGCAAAAGACCGGCTACACGCCGTCGGAATATCGCAAGCTGTTTCAGCCGTAAAAAAATCCCGTGGCAACCGCCACGGGATTTTTGTTTATACGGTCGTTTCCGCTTCCTTCAGCTTCTCTTCAACAGCGAGACGATCCTTTTTGGCGGCCGCGAATACATATTGATAGATGCACAGCACCACCAGAAGCAACACACCGGCTACGATATACGCCGGCATATAGGTGCCAAACGCATCGTAGACCCAGTGAATAAGCGGCGCACCGACCGCGCAGCCACCCACGTACACCGCCGAAAAATAACCGAGTATTTTCACATAACATCTGTCGCCAAACAAGCCACCGGCCAACAGCGGCAGCATAATGGTATCCATAGGCAAGGCAATGGCGATCAGGATCTTATAAAGAATACCCATCGCGATACCAAACGGCGAGTTGTTCACAAAAAACAGCACCGCAATGCCCAAAACGCCGCAGATCATACAGAAATTGACGCTGGTGCGAAGTCCGCGGACATCGTACAGGCGACCAACCACCAGTTTCGCAAGCGCCAAGGCGATCGATCCGATGCTCACCATCGTCGCCACCATTCCATCGGCAATTCCCATATCCTGCAGATCCGCCACCACAGCGCTACCGATGTTTTGCAGAATCATACCGACGACGGTCACGCACGCCAGAACGATGTAAAAGTACGGCCGTTTACGAATGGTGTGTCCGTCCAGACCCACCCAGAGCGCCGTGGTTTTCTTTTTGTGGGCCATCGGTTGATCATCGGTGCTTTGCGGCGGATTTTCGCGGTAGAAAAGCACAATTAAGAGCGTAACCAGCACCAAAATCGCCGCAATCAGCCAATACGAATAGCGATAGCCGAACGCCGTGCTCTCCTGATAAATGATCGGCGTCATAATCTGCGCGGCAACCGCACCGCCGACGGCGTTGGAGCAAAACACCACGCCCATCACCGTGCCGGTGTTCTTCTTCACCCAGCGCGGCACGATCAATCCGACCATCGTGGTGGTGGTCCACGAAAGTCCGGCGCCCAGCAGAACACCGCTGAGATAAAACAGCGGCAGTTGCTTGGCTACGGCAGCCAACACGCAAGAGCCCACCAAGCATATCATACCGGCGACTATCAACTTTTTGGTGCCGAACCGATGCACCAAGGCGCCAAAAAACAAATTGAGAATCGCCGTTGTTAGATAGCGAAAACTATCGCCGATGGAATAGGCGCCGCGGCTAAAGCCGAGCGCGTCGGTAATCGCCGATAGATAGATCGCTTTATTGGAACTGCAAAATCCAAGACCGAAAAACATCATCATCACGCAAATCGCGATGACAAACCATTTATAATCCGGTTTCCTTTTCACAGTAACAACCCCTTTCGCACAACCCCTATCATATCACCTGCTATTTGTGGGCACAAGGGACGATTGAAACATTTTGGACAAATCGAACATAAACAAAAGGGAGAAACTGTCGTTCCTCCCTCATTTCTTGTTATATTATCGACGGCGGCGGTTGACCAGCAAAAACAATCGCAGCAATTGCGTGAGCGAAACCGCCAACGCCGCCACGTAGGTCAGCGCCGCCGCAGACAGCACCTGCGCGTACCCTGCAGTTCCTCCTCGGAGAGGATCTGGTGGCTTCGGATGGATTCCATCGCGCGCCGACTGGCGTTAAACTCCGTCGGCAAGGTCACCAACTGAAACACGGTACTGAGCGCAAAGCACGCAATTCCCACGTACGCCAGCACAAACGCCCATTCGGATACCGCACCAAACAGCAACCCCATCAGCAAAAGCGGAAATGCCAGCCGCGAGCCGATATTGGTGATCGGTACGATCGCAGTACGGATCTTGATCGGCGTGTAGCCGGTCGCGTGCTGGATCGCGTGACCGACCTCGTGGCACGCCACCCCGATAGCCGCTGTCGACGTGCCGTGATACACCGCTTCCGACAGCCGAATGACGTTTGCTTTGGGATCGTAGTGATCGGACAATTTACCGGCGACCATCTCGATCGGCACGTGATTGAGTCCGTTGGAATCCAACACCATCCGCGCCGCCTGTGCACCGGAAATGGCACGGATGGAAAACTGTTTCTCGTACCGCGCAAAGGTACTATTGACCTGCGCGCTCGCCCACATAGCAAACAAAACCGCCGGCATTACCAGCCATAAATACGTCCAATCAAAAAACATCGAAACACTCCTTTGGTATACCATAAGAAAGCCGAACTCGCAACGCCGCGGAGAATGGATTTTGGTGTGATTTTTTCGTTTCCGATTGCCGATGGGCTAACGCCCACCCAATGAAGAAACGGAAAAAGCGCCCAAAAGACGTCTCTGCGGCGATGCGGGGTTCGGTTCTCTTATGGTAAATAGTGTGCCCGACGGTTACGATTTTACGCAAAACACCGCATAACCGCGCTTGCCGCTGGCGACAAGCTGTCCTTTGCGCACCTTCCACGAAACGTCGCCGCCCAGTTCCAACTGTTCCGGCTCCACGTCCGTCGGCAGATCGTAGACCACCTCGGATTTCGATTTGCCGAAAAAGTCCGCGTACACATACGTCTTGCCGTCGCATGCCACGCTATACAGCGAATGTCGCGGATCGGCCTGCGGAAAATACTTCTTGTAACCGATGCCGCGCACCCGATCCATCGAATAATCGCCACTGGCGATGTAAGGATAGGTTTTGCGCGTGCGGATCAGCAACAAGGATTTGCTCAAATGCTCGCGGCGCACCGCCGGATCGCCGTCGTACAACGGCAAGAAGCCGCCGGCAAACGCCGCCACGGCGCTACCGTCCGGTCGACGAATAAAGTCGATCTGTCGATCCGGCGGAAACGCCGGATCGGTCCAATGCTCCGCAGTCATATTCAGCGATTTCGGGAACGGCTCCACCGTCGTATCGCGCGGCACGGAGAAGTCGTACGATTCGCCGTCCAGCGCAAACGGCTTGGTTTTAGGGATATACCGCCAAATACCGCCTCCGTAAACATCGCATTTGCTCTGATACATCAAGCCCATATGCTCGGTCCAAGTAACGTCTTGCAGGCGTGTGTGTTCAAAATCGCACAGCACCGTGCCGTCGCCCAACACATGATAGATCATCCGATATCGAAGCATCGGCGTACCGATCGCCAGATCCGGCTCGGCGGCATATCCGTCCTCTGGACGCGCCGCGCGCAACGCCTCGGCAACCGTCGCCGGATTGATGACATCGTATTCCTCCACCAACTCCGCGCTGTCACAATCGGTGTGATAGCCGGTAACGGGATAGCGGACGCCCTCTTTGTAGTAATACAGATCACGGCTCAAGAAACGGGCGGCACGGTACAGCTGTACCGATCCCCCCTGCGATTCCACCGTCACCGCATCCGTATGCACGCCGTGGCTGATATAGACCAGTTCGCCGTGGATCTTATCCGCAAAGGCGTAGTCGGTCTCGCTGACGCCGATATTCTCCGACACAAACAGCAGACGATCGGGCGACATCACACGCATCAGCGTCCATTTGACACCAAGCGCATCCTGCCACAACGAGCCAACGTCCGCCACCGTTTTGCCGTGAGCAGACGCCGTCACCGCCACGCCGCACGGCTCGCCGTGATTGCTGCCGATGTAGGCGTTATTGACGCGAAGCGGTGCCGATTCATCGGTACACAGCGCCAGCACGATATCCATATGCCAGATATCCGGCTCGGTCGCGCGTTGCAGACCGGCGCTTAAGAAATCGACCGGACAGTTATAATCCAACTGTCCCGCCTTGACGCCGCGGAAGCACTGCACCAAATTGTGCGCCGGCGTAAACGGCGTGCGGATCGCCAGTTTTTCTGCATGTAAAGAAATATCCATAGACGACACCTCGTTTCTGTTTGTATCTTACCACATCCCCTGCCAAAAAGCAACAAAAACCGTCCTTGCATATACGGCAAAGACGGTTTTTGATTACATAATATACAGGGCACTTTCCAAGCCGTCGAATTCGCCGCCGGCCGCAAAGGCGACGCACACCTCGTTGTCACCCTCCTGCAACCACGGGGTGATATCCGCAACGCGATTGGTAACGTCGTAAACAAAGGTCTGTGTGAAATCAGACTCGGTGATCGCGTGTCCGTTGACGGTCAGCCGGCAATCCCCCTGCAAAGTCGAGCCTTCGATGACCAACCGACGACGACCGGTCGTCCCCTCCGGCAAGCAGAAGGTCGTCGTATAACGCACGGCCGCCGGATACGGCGAAGGCGTCAGCGGAGCAGCATCAAAGATCGGCCGCACCAAACGCTCCTTCATATACGTCAGCTCGGTGCCCACAACGTCGCGGATACGGCAGAACTCGTGCGTCGTCTGGATCGCACGGCCATCCGCCGTTTGCGCCTCCACCGCCCATTCGGACAGTACAGCCAGCGCACCCGCCGGACGATAGGTCCACTCCTGCACCGGCGGCGCGTACGGCACCGCCTCGGTCTCCGGAGCGAGTGGCAATGCCGCCGCTTCTGCGGCAGAAACCGCCTTTAAGTAACACGCGCCGTAGCCGGACATGGCAAGCGGCAGGGAGACGCGATACCACGCATCCGCCTCCGTATCCCAAAGTGCCCACGTACCGTCAAAATCGATGTTGGCAACCGTCGCTGCGTTATTAAACAAGAACATCTCGTCCCCGCCTTCGTGTGCAGTACGGTTGACCAGAATATCTACAGCACCCTCGCCGGTAATCGGCGTGCAGACCGCACACTTAGCAACCGCCGACCAATCAAACGCACCATCCACACCGAACAACACCTGCACGCCGGCGGCGGTCAAGCGCTCGACCAACGGCGCATCCGCCGTTTCGCACGGAATGAGTACTTGCGTATACCGGCGGCAACCGACGGTTACACCGCCGTCTGCGGCCACGGCCTCTTCCAACTTTTCGTCGTCAATAACCTCGTATTCGATATGGCGACCAACCAGTTCGGCCACCGCGCGGAACACACTGGTGCGTACCGCCAGAGCCGCTTCCGTTTCTACCGGCTTGTAGCCGGCAATCAACGCAGACGGCAGCAACAAGGCAGTGGTGCCGATCGCTTCGCCCTCCGACAAGCGGCGTCCCATCTTATCGGCGTACGCCGCATAGCGCGGAAATTCGGCAAAATACTCGTCTTGGAAAAAGAAGGATTTGCCCGCATCGTGCTTGCGGAAGCCGTCGTAGGAATAATGGAAGCCGTGCGGCGACAGCCAGTTGATACCCTGCGAGTACAACCAGTTGGTCGTACGAAGCATATCGCGCGGACCAAACGAAAACGGATTGCACGCCATATTTTCGCAGAGCACCCGCTTCTTACCCTGCTGACGGGCCGCCGAACAGACGCTATGCGCGCCAAACAACAGCGCCGGACGCTCGCGATTTCCCAGCGTCTGCCCCAAAATATCAAAACCAGGAACGTCCAGATGAGCCATAAGCGCATAGGCGCCGCCACCGCAGCTCGCATGTGCAAACGGATCTTCTTCCGCTGCCAAATGTCCGACCAGCATCAGATTGTTTTGCTTGCACCAGTCGGTGATCTGTCCAAAGAAATTTTCACGGTATAGATGGCGAATCGTGCGCCAGTAATCGCGCTTAAACCGCTGTGCTTCCTCTCCGGCAAACCACAGCAAATGCAGGCGATCCATTAAAGAATAGCCGTGCAAACGCGCAAACGCCGCTTCCAATTCGCCGGTCCACGGCGGATAACCGCCGACAAACGATTCGTCGGTAAAAATGCCCGGAATGGCATTTCCAAAAAACTCCCCCATCCACTTTTTGTACTTCTCATGGGTCAGTTCAATGAAACGTTTGACGCAGGCACGGTTTAAGCAATCCGGCACCCAATCGTACTTGTCGTCGAACGCTGTCAGCTTGGTGTAAAGTACAACCGCTTTACGACCGCTTTCGGCCGGATGTTCAAAAATCAGCTTCGGAATAAAGGACTCGGCACGCTCGTGCGGATATTTGACCTCTTTGATCCAGTCGCAGTAGTAGGAACTCGGCCACTTGGATTTGTGATACATTTCCCGCAGAATACCCACGCTTTCGGAAACGTCTATCGGATCTGTCACCGAGCCGTCTGCCGCCGGCACGTACGTAAAAGCCTTCAGCAGTCGTGCGGTTTCGCCCAGATCGGCACGAAACATCCCGTTCTCGTTCGGCTCGACGATTTGGCAACAGATCGATCGCGCGATAAACTCCGGATTTTCCATCGTCAGACGACCACCGGCCGCGCCGCTTGGGTACGGATCCTCATCGTACAGCCACGCGTCCAGCCCCAGTTTAGCCGCTTCCTGCACGATGAAACGGACACGCTCAAACCACGCCGACGACGCATAAGGCGTCAGCAATCCGGCGCGCGGATGAATAAAGAAACCGGCTACGCCGCTTTCTTTCATTAATTTTAATTGGCGGAGAAGTTCGCTCTCCTCCAACCGATGATTGAGAAACCAAAACGGAATCGGTGCAAAACTATCTTTCATTTCCACACTTCCTCTGCATCGTTCTTTCCCTCATTATAACAAGGGAAAATCGCCTTTTCAAGAGGAAATCACTTTCTCCTGCACAAACGCGTTGCTTTTTAAGCAATTCCCCCTGACTAAAATAAAAAAGAGGGCGAGATCGCCCTCTTTTTTATTTGGATAGAATGGCCTTATCGCTGCCAAATTTGCTGCCGCTGGAAGCTTCGAACAACTGAAGCAGCTGCTCGATCGTCAGCTTTTGCTTCTCTTCCCCACAGACGTCTACCACAATTTGACCCTCGTGCATCATAATCAGACGATTGCCGTATTGAATGGCATCGTGCATGTTGTGCGTGATCATCAACGTGGTCAGGTTGTTTTCCGACACGATCTTATTGGTCAGATACAGCACTTTAGACGCCGTTTTGGGATCCAGCGCCGCCGTATGCTCGTCGAGCAACAGCAGTTTCGGACGATTCAGCGTAGCCATCAGCAGCGTTACCGCCTGTCGCTGACCGCCCGAAAGGAGTCCCACCTTTGTGGACAGACGCGATTCCAGCCCCAATTCCAGCGTGGAAAGCAGTTCTTTGTACTGAACGCGATCCGATTTCTTGACGCCCCACTTGAACCGCCGCTTGATACCGCGCTTGGAGGCGATCGCCAGATTTTCGGCAATCTCCATATCCGGCGCCGTTCCCTTCATCGGATCTTGGAATACGCGTCCCAAGAACTTCGCTCGCTTGTGCTCGGGCAAATTCGTCACGTCGATGCCATCCAGTTCGATGGTGCCGTAGTCCGGCTTCCACACACCGGCAATGGCGTTGAGAAGCGTGGATTTGCCCGCACCGTTGCCACCGATCACCGTAACAAAATCGCCGTCTTGCAGTTCCAAATTCAACCCTCGGAGCGCCGTTTTGGCATTGACAGTACCGGGGTTAAAGGTTTTTTGCAGGTTGGTGATCTTAAGCATCGGCGTCACCTCCCATCGGCTCGTCAATCATCGGCGGCACTTCTTTTTGGCTGGTAAAATACGCCGTTTTTAAGTACGGCACCGCCAAGAAGATCGCCACGATGACCGCCGAAAGCATTTTGAGAAAATCGGTTTTCAAGCCCAGCAAAATCACAAAGTTATAGACGATATAATAGATCACACCGCCGCCCACGACGCCGATCAAGCTCACCACGAAGTTGGGTTTGATCTTCAACGAGACCGACAGGCCGATGAAAATCGCCGCCAGACCGATGACGATCGCGCCGCGACCGTCGTTGATGTTGGCCGAGCCTTTATACTGCGCCAGCAAAGCACCGGCGAGCGCCACAATGCCGTTGGAAATCGCCAAACCAACCACCTTGTTCAGCTTGACGTTGACACCTTGCGCACGGCTCATATCGGGGTTATCACCCGTGGATTTGAGCGTTAAGCCGATCTCGGTGTAGAAAAACAGCCACAGACCCACAATCACCGCCGCAATAATGACAACCATCACCACGATCGCCATCGGATTGTCGCTCATATTCAAAAGCAAGTGGTTGGTACGCGGATCGATCGTCGCTAAGCTTTTGCTGCCCAAAATGGTCAGATTGACCGAGTACAGAATCAGCTGTGTCAAAATACCCGCCAGAATGGCCGGAATGCCCAAGGCAGTATGAAACAATCCGGTAACAATGCCGGTGATAACGCCCGCCAAAAAGGCAGCGATCACCGCCGGAATAACCGGACATCCGGCGCCGATGAGCACCGCACAAACACAAGCGCCGGTGCAAATGGAGCCGTCGACCGTCAAGTCGGCAATATCCAGTATTTTATAGGATATGTACACACCGATTGCCATCAAGCCCCAAATGAGCCCCTCGGCAATCGCGCCGGGTAAAGCGTTAAGAAAAGCCATGGTTTACCTCGTCAATTAGTTTTCGGGAACCGTGATGCCCAGTTGGGCGCAGAGATCGTTGTTATAGCTCACCGACGGCGTCAGCGTCTTGATCTCGATGTCGGCGGGTTTCTTGTTACCCAAAAGGATCTCCGCCGCCATTTTACCGGTCTCCTGACCGAGTTCGTAGTAGTCGATCGCCAAGCTGGCGTAGCAGATCGCGCCGCCGTAGCTGGTGTAGACCGGCACCTTCTTCTCGTTGCAGATCGTGCCTACCACGCTGTCGTTATCGGCAACGGTGTTGTCGGACGGCACGTAGATTGCCTTGCTCTCGGTCGCAGCCGTGGTCACAAGGCCCTGCAGTTCGGTGGTATCGGAGAAGGTGTAGGCCTTGACAACGATGCCCTCGGCTTCGAACAGCGCTTTGACGGCGTTGTACTGGATCACCGAGTTGGATTCGTTGGAGCAGTAGAGAACGCCCACCTGATCACCCTTAACCAGACCCAGCGACTGGATCATCATCTTGGCCTGCTCGTCGAACGGCACAGCATCCGAGGTGCCGCTGACGTTTGCCGGAATGTTGCCGGCGAAGGTGTCGTTGTAATCGGTCACAGAGGTACCCAAAACCGGAATCTGGCTGTTGGTGGTCGCGTTAGCGGCAGCCAGCAACGCCGGCGTGGCGTTGGCCATCAGCAGATCCACATTCTTGGCCGTCAACGTGTTGACAACGGTGGAGCACAGATTCGGCTCACCGGCCACCTGCGTGTCAAACTCTACGGTCTTGCCCGCTTTTTCGAGCTCAGCGGTCAGCGCGTCGGTAAAGCCCTGCGTGGCCTTATCCAGCGACTCGTGCTCCATCAGCTGACAGATGCCAACCGTGAAATCCGCCGTTTTTCCGCAGCCGGTCAGCGAGAGGCACAGCCCCACGCACAAAGTCAGCGCCAAAACAAGAGAAAGTACTTTTTTCATGATAATATCCCCTTTGCGTATTTTTATTTATACGGTCGCAAGGGCCGTAAAAACCAAAATAAAAAATCCCTGTTCATTCCCGAAGGAATAAACAGGGACAGTCAATGACCGTGGTACCACTCTGCTTCGCCCTTTTTTCACAAAAAGAGCCTCATAAGGTGCAAACACACCCGCCTCGATGTAACGGTCGAACCCGGACAACCTACTCAGCCGACTAGCCTTCAGTATACAGCTTGCGGAAGGAATTCGCCGTTTTTGCCATACTGCTTCACACCAGCCAGCAGCTCTCTTAAATAGCGACAAACGGGTACTGATTTCCGCTCAAACGCTTTTGGAAAAGATTTATGTGCTCATTATAGCGCAAGGCTTTTGAAATGTCAACAAATTTTTGAAATAAACATTCAATGGTCGGAGTAGCGTTATAGTAATCAGGCGGAAACCCGCATAAATACTGGGTTTTTAATCAAGGCGAAGCCTTGTATATCATCCGCAACTTGTCTGCGGTATATCATCAATGCGAAGCATTGTATCTCATCAAGCCGCAGGAGGGTTTACGCACGGCTATGCCGTGATGATATACCATCGCAAAGCGATGGATGATATACAGCCCCGTTGGGGCTGATGATATGCCAAGCCTGCGGCTTGGATAAAAAAAAGAAGTAACTTTTGGTAGACAAAAGTTACTTCTTTTTTGGTGCGGGTGACAGGACTTGAACCTGCACAGCCTTGCGACCATTAGAACCTGAATCTAACGCGTCTGCCAATTCCGCCACACCCGCATATATAACTGGCGGCAACAGTAGTCATTATACTGGGTTTGGGCGGAATTGTCAAGGGTTTTTCCGAAATTTTTTCGCTTATTTTATCCGGTCAATTTTTTGCGGAGTTCCGCCAAAATCACTCGCTCCCGTCGCGATACCTGCACCTGTGTCATTCCGAGCGTTTCGGCGGTACTCTGTTGCGTACGTCCGCCCATATACCGCATCATAATCAGCGTGCGATCGCGTTCCTGCAAGCTGTCGAGCACCTGCTTGAGCGCCAATCGGTCGATCAGCGCCGTGTCCGGTGCCGCGACCGGCAAGTCCCACTCCTCTCCCTCGTCGTCGCCTGACGCAAACGTCAGCGACAGCGGCGG
This sequence comes from Clostridia bacterium, assembly GCA_017414965.1. Taxonomy (GTDB): domain Bacteria; phylum Bacillota; class Clostridia; order Oscillospirales; family Acutalibacteraceae; genus RGIG426. The sequence continues at coordinate 17,481 of JAFQJL010000021.1, read as the reverse complement.
CAAGGATGCTCCCAGCGCTTCGGCGAGCAGTTCCGGCTCGACCTCCAAAAGCGCCGCCAGCTCGGTGACGGTGGGCTCGCGATCGTTTTCCGCCGCAAATTGCGCGGAAACGCGATTCGCGCGCATCGAGAGATCTTTCAGTGTGCGGCTGACCTTGACCGTTCCACCGTCGCGGAACAGACGCCGCATCTCCCCCAATATGACCGGCACGGCGTAAGTGGAAAAGCACAGGCCTCGCTCCTCATCAAAACCTTCTACCGCTTTGATGAGTCCGATGCTACCCGCCTGACAGAGATCGTCGTATTCGATCCCGCGCCCGACAAAACGCTTGGCGCAGGTGTGCACCAGCCCCATATTCTCCTCTACACGCCGATTGCGTTCCAGTACCGTCATACCTCCTCCGTGACACGCGAGCGTATGTACTTATCCAGCGTGACCACGGTGCCGCTGCCGGCTTTCGAGCGCACGCGCACCTTATCGCAGAAGCTCTCCATCACCGAAAATCCCAGACCGGCACGATCCTCGCCGCCGGTGGTGTACAGCGGCGTCATCGCCTGCTGTACGTCCGGAATGCCCACACCCCAGTCGCTGATCTTGACCGACAGGCGACCGTTTGCGTACATCCGCATCTGCAAGCCGATCTTACCAATACAATCCGGATAGGCGTGCACAATGCAATTGGTGACCGCCTCGGATACCGCGGGGCGCAGATCCGCCAATTCGTCCAGCGTGGGATCCAGCCCTGCCGCAAACGACGACACCACGCTCCGCGCCAGTCGCTCGTTGATCGACCGGCTGGGAAACTGCACACGCATCTCATTAACAGGTTTCATACTTCTTTTCTCCTTTCTTTCCCCATACGGGAAGCCGGTCCAGACCGGCCAGAGTCATCATTTTGCGTAAGCGATCGGAAAGCCCTGTCAAAAGCAGTTCTCCCTCCCACGAGCGCACCAACCGATACCGACCCATCACCAAGCCGATGCCGGAGCTATCCATAAACGTGACGCCGGAAAAATCCATCACCAGCACGGCCGGATGCGCACAGACCGCTTCGCGATCAATGCTTGTCCGCCATCCCGCAGCGGAGTGGTGGTCAATCTCGCCGGTGATACAAACGGTCAGCGTATCGTCCTCCAACCACGATTTGATTTCCATTTCATTCCTTCCTTTCTATAAAACACAAGAACCGCTATCCTTCTACAAGGATAGCGGTTCTGTTGTGTCGGGGGTTGTCGGTTGCCGTTGTCGGAAAACGGCTGTTTTGGCTAAAAAAAGAAGAAAGGCAGGTTCCCCTGCCTTTCTCTTACAGATTGATATAACCCAAGCGTTTGCGTGCCTTGGAAAGCGTCCGCGACGCCACGTAGGCGGCGTGACCGGCGCTCTCCTTCATCAGCGCCTCCAGCTGAGCCTTATCGCCCATCAGTTCGGTCAGTTTGGTCTGGATGGGCAGCAGCGTTTCAGCCACCGCTTCTCCCACCGCCAGCTTGAAATCGCCGTATCCGCGACCGGCAAATTCCTGCTCAATCTCCGGAAGCGATTTTCCGGTTACGGCGCTGTAAATCTCCATCAGGTTGTTAATGCCGTCCTTGCCGTCCGCATAGCGCACACAGGCTTCGCTGTCGGTCACGGCGCGCTTGAACTTACGGATGATGGTATCCTTATCGTCCAGCATCGAAATAAACGCGTTCTGGTTTTCATCCGATTTGGACATCTTCTTAGTCGGTTCCTGCAACGAACGCACACGCGCGCCGGTCTTCATAATATACGGCTCCGGCATCACAAACGTGTTGCCGTAAGTATTATTAAAGCGCATTGCGAGATCGCGCGCCAGCTCGCAATGCTGCTTCTGGTCGGCGCCGACCGGCACAAACTCCGGCTGATACAGCAGAATATCGGCCGCCATCAGCGTCGGATACGCGAACAGACCGAGGTTGATGTTATCCGCATGCTTGGCGGATTTATCCTTAAACTGCGTCATACGCGACAGCTCGCCGAACTGCGTATTACACGCGAGTAACCACGCCAGTTCTGCGTGCGCTGCCACCTGCGACTGCACAAACACCAAACTCTTTTTCGGATCCAATCCGATCGCCAGCAACAGTGCAAAGGTTTGGTAGATCTGCTGGCGGAGTTTGGCCGGCTCCTGTCGGACGGTGATCGCGTGCAGATCGGCAACCGCAAAGAAGCAATCCAGCTCGTCTTGCAGATCCACCCAGTTGCGAAGTGCGCCGAGGTAGTTGCCCAGCGTCGGAATGCCGGAGGGCTGGATCATACTGAGAGCGCGTTTCTTGCGCTCGGGAGTGACGGTTTCAGACATATTACGAAACATCCTTTCGGAAATTATTTTAAAAATTTTGATGCAAACGCGCCCAGCTTCTCCATACCGCGAAGCATCGCCTCGTCGGTCGGCGTGGAGAAATTCAGGCGGAACGATTGACAGGGCGCCGTCGGATCGGTGAGAAACGCGCTGCCGGGAACAAACGCGACTTTATGGTCGCGCACCGCCTCGGTGCAAAAGCGCGGCATATCCGCGCCTTCCGGAAGCGTCGCCCACAAAAACAGGCCGCCTTCGATCGGCAGATAGGTAATGCCGTGCGGCACCAGATATTCCTCGCACAGCGCCATCATCCGTTCGGCTTTGCCGCGATAGATCGCACGAAGGGATTGCAGGTGCTCCTCAAAGCCTTCCTGCATAAATTCGTACGCCACCATTTGCTGCCACAGACCGGTGTGGACATCCTCCCCTTGCTTGGCAACGGTCATTTTGCGGATGACCGGATCGGGACCGCAAGCGTACGCCACACGCATACCGGGTGCGAGTACCTTGGAAAAACTGCCGGCATAGATCACCAGACCGTCGGTATCCAGCGTTTTGATCGCCGGAATCTCCTCACCGGCGAAACGGAGATCGCCGTACGGGTTATCCTCCACGATCAGCACGCCGTACTGCTTGGCCAGCGCGTACAACCCCTGCCGTTTTTTCCACGACATCGTCACGCCGGTGGGGTTTTGGAAATTCGGGATGGTGTAGATCAGCTTGGCATTCGGATGCGCTTTCAGCGCCGATTCCAGCGCTTCCAGATCCATTCCATCCGGCTGCACCGGCACGCCGACCAGTTTCGCTCCAAGCGATCGGAACGAGTTGAGCGAGCCGATAAAGCTGGGGTCCTCTGTGATGATCACGTCGCCGGCGTTGCACAGACTCTTGGCGGCCAACTCCATCACTTGCTGGGCGCCGGAGGTGATAATCAGGTCATCGCCGTCTAATCCGATGGCATGCTTGGTTTTCAGATATTGCTTCAAATAATCTCGCAGCGGCTGGTAGCCTTCGGTCGCGCCGTATTGCAGGGCTGTGATGGGGTTTTCCTGAAAAATACGGGCGGAGATCGCCGCAATGCGCGATACCGGAAACGCCTCCGGCGCCGGATTGCCGGCCGAAAACGGCACGACCTCCGGATCGGTGGAGTATTTCAAGATCTCACGGATGGCCGATGGGCTGATGCCGGCCATTGCCTCGGAAAAGCGGTAGTTCATGTGCGTAGGTCCTCTCAACGGATGTTTTCTAAAAACGCCGTGAAATACGGCGGTAGTTCACTGGTAAATTCCATATATTCGCCGGTGCGCGGATGCACGAAGCCCAGCATACGAGCGTGCAGGCATTGTCCCGCCAATCCGGCGGTCGGCTTGCTGCTTCCGTAGACAGTATCGCCCGCCACGGGATGCCCGAGTGAAGCCATATGCACACGGATCTGGTGGGTGCGACCGGTTTCCAATCGCACGCGGACGTGATCGTAACCGCCGACCGATTGGATCACCTCGTAATGCGAGACCGCGTTCCGCGCCTGTTTGGCGGTGACCGCCATCTTCTTGCGGTCGGTGGGATGCCGACCAATCGGGCGGTCGACCGTGCCACTGGACTCGCGCAAGTGTCCGACAACCACCGCTTCGTACACGCGCGTGAAGCTATGCTCTTTGATCTGCGCCGCCAGCGAGGTGTGCGCCAGATCGTTTTTGGCGACCATCAGCAAGCCGCTGGTATCCTTATCGATGCGGTGAACAATGCCAGGTCGCGTAACGCCACCAATTCCCGAAAGGCTGTCGCCACAATGCGCCAGCAGGGCATTGACAAGCGTGCCATCTGCGTGTCCGGCAGCCGGATGAACGACCATCCCTTTCGGCTTGTTGACCACCAGCAGATCGTCGTCCTCATACACAATATCCAACGGAATGTCCTGCGGCAGTACATCGCAGGATACAGCGTCCGGCACGACGATCTCAAGCTCGTCGCCCGCTTTGGGGTGGGCGTTTTTAGTCAGCGGTGTGCCGCCGACCGTCACCAGCCCCTGCTCCATCCATTTCTGCACCGTCGACCGCGTCACTTCCAGTGCTTCCGCCAGCGCCTTGTCCGGCCGTTGCCCCATCATTTCCGCTGTCCAGCAGAGCGTCTTTACTTCCATCGAATTCCTCCGTCGGTTTTTGGCTGTCGAAAAACAGCAGATACACGATTCCGGCCGCCGCGCCTACGGTGACAAAAATATCGGCGACGTTGAAAATCGGAAAATTGATCAAGCGGAAATACAGAAAATCCACCACAAACTCACGCGCGATACGGTCGATCAAATTGCCGATGCCGCCCGCCACGATCAACAGGCACGCGGTCCAGACCAGCGGGTGCTGCGGCAGTTTTTTGGAAAATAACAGGTAGCCGATCACCACGATCAACAAAAGCGTCATAACGATAAACAGCCATTGCTGATTTTGCAGCATACCGAATGCCGCTCCGCGATTTTCGGTATAGCGGAGTTCGAATACCGACGGCCACACGGGGATCACCGTGCCGTCAGCCAATGCGGTAACCGCCCACCATTTGGTAAGCTGATCCAAGCCCACCAACGCGGCGATCACCGGCACGATCCATTTGATGCTCATATGGATTTCCTTTCGCAAAAAGCGCCGCGCCGAAATCGGTGCGACGCTTTAATCTTACTTTCTGCGACCGAAGAAGCCTCTTTTCGGCTCGTCGAGTGCTTCGTAATCCTCACCAAATTGCAGATTGGCAAAACGGGAGCTTGCGTTGCTGTCAACCGTCTCTTCCGGCTCAATCTCCTGCGAGACCGCCACGATAGGCTCCGCCACTTCTTCCTCGGCTTCGACAACCGCTTCTTCGATTACCGGCTCCTCGACCGTTTCTTCAACCGTCTCTTCGACAACCGTCGGTTCCTCGGCAACGTCCTCGACCGCTTCGACGATCTCCTCGGACTCTGCCTCCTCGACCTCTTCCTCCGGCACATCCGGCAACAGATCGATCTGCTTCAAATGTTCACGATAGGTCTCCAACAACTGTGCCTTGAAATCGGACACCTGCTGCTGAATGGCCGCCAGAGCCCGTTTCTCTTCCTCGATATCGCGCTCGGCGAGCTCCTGCACCTTTTCCGCCTTGATCTTGGCATCGCTCAAGATCAGCTCCGCCTTCTGATTGGCTTCACGGATGATGGTGCGACCGGCCTGTTGGGCGCTCAGCAACGCTTCGCTGATGCTTTCCTCGTTCTGACGGTATTCCAGCAGTTTGTTCGCCAGAATCTCCATTTTGCCCGCCATCTCGGCTTTTTCCTGCTCCAAGGCGCGCTTTTCCTGCATCAAACGCTCCACCGTTTCGACACAGCCATCCACAAAATCATCCACCTCGTCGGCGCTATATTTATTGCGACCGGCTTGGGTAAAGGTAATGTTACGAATATCATCGAGAGAGTACATAGGGATCGTTCCTCCTTACATATATTGTTGGGCTTTTAAAATCAACCGACCTTTTCGCGTCGGCGTATTTAGTTCCACAATGCGAAATTTGCCGCATCCGCGCACCGACAGCGTGTCGCCGTCGTGTACGGTCGCACTGGGCGACTCACACGGCAAGAAGCGCAAGGTGACGCGACCGGCTTGAATGGCCGCTGTCGCATCGCCGCGCGACAACCGACAAAGTGCCGCCACCACGCAATCCAATCGCGCCGAAGCGACTGTGTCGCTGACATCGCGGAAGCGATGTGCCTCCGGCAACGGACCGGCATAATCGGGCAACAAGCGAACGCCCTCGCCGCCCACGCACGTGATCTCATTTTGCAAAAACGGCAGAATGTCGTTTAGTACGAATACCACCGTCAAGCCGGTGCCGCACAGAATGTCGCCGATCGCCGATCGTTTGACGCCGGCAGACATCAGCGTGCCGAGAAAATCCCGATGAGAAAGCACCTTTTCGGCGCGATAGGCAAATCCCAGCGCCGTCAGCGGTGTCCACAGCGGTTGCGGCTCTTCCCCTACGGGAAACACCCCCAAAACCGTGCGCTCGGCTTGCTCATGTCCGCCCCAGAAACAAAGGCGATCACGAGAACGCGACAACCAGCTTTCGCACAATGCGCGCTCACGCTCGTCCAAAAATCCGACGAAGCGCGGTTGACCGGTCTTTTCCGACAGACGCTCCGCATCCGTTACACGGGCGCGGAGCAAATTGTCATCGGTTTCAGAAATAGAAGCCATTGTTCTCCAGTTCATCCAGCAGATCGCCCATCACACCGACGTTATAGGGCGTGATGATAAAGGTGCAGTTGGCCACCTTCTTGATCTGGCCGTCGTTGGCGTAAGCGACGCCGCTGAGGAAATCCAGAATACGGCGGGAAACGTCCTTGTTCGCCGATTCCAAATTGAGCACGACCGTGCGCTTGGCATTGAGATGATCCGCCACCGCGCTGGCATCGTCAAAGCGCTCCGGCTTGACCAGCACAACCTGCAACTGCGCCGTCGCGTTGATGTTGAGCACCTTGTTGCCGCGCTTGCCGGTATCGGTCGGCATAACCGGAGCCGCACCCGCAATTTCGGTTTCGAGCGTTTCTTCGCCTTCGTAGACTTCCTCGTCCATCTCATCCTTCGGATCGTTGAATGCTTCGGCAATCTTTTCCCAGATTTTCATAATGTACGTCCTCCATATTTATTGTTCAGTGATTATTTCGCCGGATATACGCGGTGGCCGAACAACGCCGTGCCCACTCGCACCATTGTACTTCCCTCTAAAATGGCTTCCGTAAAATCCGCGGACATTCCCATTGAGAGAGTATTCATATCTATATTATCTAACTTTTTGCCCTTGATGTCAAGAAACATCTCGTACATTTCCGAAAAAACCTTGCGGCGAGCCGCTTCGGTCTCCAAAATCGGAGGAATGCACATCAAGCCTTCGACACAAATGTGCGGCAATTCGGCAATCTGCGACAGCAGCTCGGTCAGCTGCTCACGCGGCAGGCCGGTCTTACTCGCCTCGTCACCGATGTTGACCTCTACCAGCACACGACCGGTCAGCCCCTTATTGGCGGCCACCTTGGACACCGTCTGCGCCAGCTTGAGACTGTCCACCGACTGAATGACGTCCACCTCACTCAGCACCTGCTTGACCTTGTTGGTCTGCAAATGCCCAATCAAATCCAAACGGACGCCGTCCAAATGCAGTTCCGGCTTCTTGGCCAGCAGTTCCTGCACATAATTTTCGCCGATGTGCGTCAAACCGGCGGCAATGGCGGCGTTCACGCGCGCGGCCTCCACCGTTTTGGTGACACCGACCAGCGTGACCTCCTCCCGCCGACGGCCGGCCTTTACGCAAGCCTCGGCAACCGCTTCTTCGACGCGGTGTACGTTATCCGCGATTTGCTCAAGCGACCACTTTTCCATCGTACAATCCCTTTCCTTCGATGACCATATCGTCGTACAGCTTCAAATACGTGCGAGCGTCGCCTTCCTCCGGCCGGACGTCCGCTTCGCAGATGGAAAAACGACCGGTTTCGTCGTAGTACAGCACGCGAATGTGGCGGAACGCCAACACGTTGCCCACCCGTACGTACACGCCGGAATCGTTGTTTCCGGCAAAATGCAGGGCGCGATCCGGCACATACAAGCCGGTGTATTCCTTCAGCAAAATACGGACTTCCTCGCATCGCACCGAGGACAATTCCTCCGACATATACGAGCATTCCAGCAAAACCATCGCTTTGCCGGCGCCGACGTCGGTGTTTACCTTTTTCACCGTGACCGGCACGATCTCCTCGGTGACAAACGGCAGGCGGATCTCCAGATCCTGACCTTCGCTGATCAGCGCCAGTTTATCCTGCGGCACCACGCACGCGAGATACCACACGTAGTCGCCGACCACCTTGCCGATGCCGGCATGATCGGTGGTGACCTCGCCGTCTAATGCCGTCTCCACGTCGGTGACCGTCAGGTCGGTGACATCGGCATACGACAGTACCGATTCATAACCGTCGGTTGCCGCCACAAAATAGCCGGCCGCCGGCGAGGTAATGGTGCGCTGACTTTTTTCCAGTTTGGCGGCCAGAGTTTTGCGCTCGGATTTCAGTTCCGACAAGCGATCGGCAAAATCCGGCACCGTGCCCACCACGATTTGTTTGCGGTTTAAAAGCTGCTGCAAATTGGTGCGGAGCTGTTCGGTTTTCTCCCACTCGCCCGCGCGGACGCTTTCGAGAAGGCTCGCCTGCACCAGTTTGATCTGTTTGTTGAGTGCCTCCAAGTCGGATGTGCCGGATACGCCTTGCAGCTGCATCGATTGCAGCGAGGCGATCTCCGCGTCGATCTGCTCGATCTCTTTCTGGATCAAGGCGACCTCTTCGGAGGAATAGACCTCGGCGATCGTGCCGCCTTTGGCCACGCGGTCGCCGTTGGTGATTTCGTAATACACATAGCCGGAGGCGGTTTCGTTGATGACCTTTTCATCGCGGATCGCGATGCCCTGTACGTCCAGCGTTTCGTAGACCGTATAGGATTCTACGGTTTCCAGTTCCACCGACGTATACAGCATCAAATACGCCTGATAGCCGACGTACGCCAGCAAAAACAAGCCGACGATCAGCGAGATCACGCGTTTGGCAGTCGGGCTCACAGCAACCGCCTCCTTTCCGTTAAAATGAGATACTCTCCAGCGCCGCCGCCGTCAATTCATCGGCGGTCGCGTAATCGTCCACGTACAGCGTGTGGGCTTCCAAGCGCCGAAACCACGAAAGCTGGCGCTTCGCGTAGCGGCGGGTGGCTTGCTTTAAGTTCGCCACCGCCTCCTCTAAGGACAACGCACCGTCAAAATACGGCGCCAATTCTTTATAGCCGATCGCCTGCATTGCCGTGGCGGCAGTCGGCGCCGCCAGCAAACGGCGCGCCTCCTCCAGCAGACCGGCTTCCAGCATCCGATCGACGCGGCGGTCGATGCGATCGTACAGAACCGCACGATCACGGAAATCCAAAAACAACAGCGCGCCGTCATACGGTGTCGGCTGTTGGCGGGAAAGCTTTCGTTGCTCGGTCATTGTGCGACCGGTGGTTTCGTATACCTCCAACGCACGAAGAATGCGATTCTCGTCGTTGGGGTGCAAACGGGCGGCGGTTTCGGGATCGATCTGCCGCAGTTCCGAAAGCAGCGCCGCACTCCCCTCGCTCGCCGCGCGGGCTTTCAGCCGCCGGCGGCAGTCGTCGTGCGAATCCTCGGGCGAGAAGGTGAGATTTTCGGTCACCGCCTGAATGTACAGACCGGTGCCACCGCAAAGGATCGGTTGCTTGCCGCGCGCGTGAACGTCGGCGATCGCCGCTTTGGCGTCGGCCGCGTACCGCGCCACGCTATACGACTCTGTCAGCGGAAGAAACCCCAACAGATGATGGGGAATCCCCGCCATTTCCTCCTCCGACGGACGCGCGGTGCCGATAAACGGCTCGGCGTACACCTGCATGGAATCCGCCGAGATCACCTCGCCGTTTTGCGCTTTTGCCAGCGCAATGGCAAGGGCGGTCTTGCCCGATGCGGTCGGTCCGGCAACCGTAATCAGCCGGATGCGTTCTTGTGTGTTCATCTCGTTCCTCATACGATCCGCCCAAACTGCTTTTCCAGTTCCCGTCGCGTCAGTTCCACGCACACCGGGCGTCCGTGCGGACAGGTGCGGATGGACGGATCCCACAGCACGCGCTCAGCCAGCGCTTGACGCTCGGCCGGCGTACTGCTGTCGCCGCCCTTGGTGGCGGCACGGCAAGCGGTATTATGGAACAGCCAATCCAGACGATCGGTGGTCACGTCGTGCCGTCCGGCCAGCAGACCACCGGCAATCTCACGGACGGTGGCGACCACGTCGTCACCGGCGAGCAACAGCGGTACGGCGCGCACCAGCACTTCGGTGTTGCCGAATTCCTCTACCTCGTAACCGGCAGCGGACAGCTCGGTCTGCGCATCCAGCAATGCCGTTTGCTCCTCACCGGTCAGCGTGACCGGAATCGGCGTCAGCAATTGCTGGGAATCTGCGCGGGCGGCGTTCTTGAATTTCTCATACAACACACGCTCGTGAGCCGCATGCTTGTCAATCAAGTACAAACTATTTTCCATCTCCGCCAAAATGTAGGTAGCAAACGCCTCGCCCACGACGCGGATCGGCGGTTTTTCCGCCGGCGCAATCGGTGTCGACTGCGGCGGATTCGGTTTTGATGTAAAGGTAGAAACCTGTTCAGAGACCGCCGGCTTGACCGACTCGCTATAAGGCACATCCGGTGTAAATGGCCTTTTGGGCGGTTCGGTCGGCCATTTCGCCGCATAAGCGCCGTCGTCGTGAACGGTCACGACCGACGCCAACGGTTTGGCGGGCGACGGTTTCGGTTGTTGTGTAAAGGCTTTTATCTTGTCCTGAAGCGGCGTTGTTTTGGGTGTCGCCGCTGTTTCCAAAGCAGCAAAGCCCAAGCGGATTTGCTCCGCCGACGGACGAGAATCCAGCACCGCCTGTTTGCGAGTGTGGCTACTGTCAATGGCGGCACGGACGCCGTGGTACACCGCCTCAAACACCGGACGCTCGTTGACAAAGCGCACTTCCAGTTTGGTGGGATGTACGTTGACGTCCACCGTTTCCGCCGGCAGATCCACAAACAACACGCAGGTGGGATAACGACCGGACATCATCAGTCCGTGATAAGCGCGCTCCAATGCCGCTTGCACCGTCATGGAACGGACGTAACGTCCGTTAAGAAACGCGTGCTGCAACGAACGGCTTGGACGGCCGCTTTCCACCTTACATACGCTGCCGTACACGTGCACGCCGCCCAGTGAATATTCCACCGGAATCTGAGTGGAAGCAAATTCCTTGCCCAAAACCGCGTATACGCAACCGTTTAAGTCGCCGTTGCCGGGCGTGAGCAGGACTTCCTTGCCGTCTCGGATCAGGCGCATCGCGATCTCCGGATGAGAGAGTGCCAATTTGCTGACCAGCGCACTGACGGCGTTGCCTTCGCTGACGTCTTTTTTCAAAAATTTCATACGGGCGGGAATGTTGTAAAACAAATCGCGCACGTAAATGGTGGTGCCGACCGCACAGCCGTCGTCCTCGTACACCAATTCCACGCCGCCCTCGATGACGTAGTGGGTGCCGACCATATCTTCGGCACGACAGGTGCGAAGCTCCACGCGGGCGACCTCCGCTACCGAGGCCAGTGCCTCGCCGCGGAAACCGAGAGTTCCGATGGCTTCCAGATCGTCGGCTGTGCGCACTTTGCTGGTCGCGTGGCGCAGAAACGCCATCGGCACGTCCTCGTGCTCCATACCGGAGCCGTTATCGGTCACGCGGATCAAGCCAACGCCGCCGCGTTCGATTTCGACCGTTACATTAGTAGCACCGGCGTCAATGGCGTTTTCCACCAGCTCCTTTACGACCGATGCCGGCCGTTCTACCACCTCACCGGCGGCGATCAATTCGGCGGTATGCTTATCCAGCAATTGAATCTTTCCCACGGAAACTCCCTCCCCTCTTTTCGTTTAGCAAGACCGTGCTTCCTCGCACAGTTCGTATAGTTTTTGCAACGCCTCGATGGGCGTCATAGTGTGAACGTCCAGCTCGCGCAGTTTTTGCACGACCGGTTGCTCGATTGCTCCGGTCAGCGAAAGCTGGGTGTCCTCCGGCTGTTCGGCCCGAACGCGACGCGGCGCATCGCCGGTGTGTTCCTCCAACAGATCGGCGAGAATCGCCTTGGCACGGCGCACCACTTCCTCCGGCACACCGGCGAGCTTGGCAACCTCGATGCCGTAGCTGTCGTCGGCCGGACCGCGAATGATACGACGTAAAAATGTGATATCGTCGCCGCGCTTTTTCACCGCGATCGAGTAGTTGCACACGCCCTCGACCTCGCCTTCCAGCGCGGTCAGCTCGTGATAGTGGGTGGCAAACAGCGTTTTGGCGCCGATGCGCTTGGTGGATGCCACGTATTCCAGCACCGCACGCGCGATGCTCATGCCGTCGTATGTAGCGGTGCCGCGGCCGATCTCGTCAAAGATGATCAGGCTATCCGCCGTCGCCTTGTTCAAGATCGCGGCCACCTCGTTCATCTCCACCATAAACGTGGATTGGCCGGAGGCCAGATCGTCCGACGCGCCGACGCGCGTGTAAATGCTGTCCACCACGCCGACGCGGGCGCTATCCGCCGGTACAAAGCTGCCGATCTGCGCCATCAGCACGATCAGCGCCGTCTGGCGCATATAGGTGGATTTACCCGCCATATTCGGGCCGGTGATGACCATCACGCGCTCGGCGCCCTTATTCAAAGTGGTGTCGTTAGGCACAAACGGTGCCGACTGCAAGCTCTCCACCACCGGATGACGACCGCCCTTAATCACCAGTTCGCCGGAGGTTTCCACAATGGGACGGCAATAGCGGTTGCGCACCGCCACCTCGGCAAACGAGCGCAGCACATCCAAGCGTGCCACCGACTCGGCGGTCTGTTGGATGCGTGTCAGTTCGCCGGCAACCGCCAAACGAACGTCGGTAAACAATTTATATTCCAGCGCCACCGACCGTTCGCGCGCGCCCAGCACGCGTGTTTCCAGCTCTTTTAGCTCCTGCGTGATAAAACGCTCGGCGGTGGAGGTGGTCTGTTTGCGGACGTATTCCGGCGGGATCTCCCCCTCGTACGACCGCGGAATCTCGATGTAATAGCCAAATACGCGGTTGTAGCCAACCTTCAATTTGGCGATGCCGGTGCGCTCTTTCTCCGCGGTTTCCACCCGCGTGATGACGCCCTTGCCGTCGTTCTGCTCGAAGTTGAGCTCGTCCAGCTCGGCGTTGTAGCCGGCGCGGATCATACCACCCTCACGCACCGAAAACGGCGGATCGTCCACGATCGCGGCGTTGATCAGCTGACAGATATCCTGCAGCGGATCGATCGCATCGCGCAGTTCGCTTAACAGCGACGTGCTCACCGGTGCCAGCTTGTCCCTCAGAGCCGCGGTCGCCTCCAGCGTCTGCGAAAGCGAACGAAGTTCCTTGGCGTTGGCGCTGCCGTAGACCACACGCGTCATAATGCGCTCCAAGTCGCGCACGTTACCGAGCAAATCGGTCACGTCGCCGCGCAGTACCGTGTTCTCCGCCAGTTCGCCGACCGCTTCCTGACGGCGCTCGATCTGGTCGGGATTGATCAGCGGCTTCTCAATCCATTGACGGATGAGGCGCTTGCCCATTGCCGTGCGCGTGCGGTCCAGCACGCCCAAAAGCGAGCCGCGCTTTTCCTTATTGCGCATCGTTTCGGTCAGTTCCAGATTGCGACGAGCCGTCAGATCCAACCGCATAAACTGCGCATCGTTATAAATTTCCAGCGTATTCAGACGCTCCAAGCCACCCATCTGGGTTTCTTGCAAATACCCCAGCAGACAGCCGGCTGCCCGCACCGCCGCAAACGCATCGGTCAGTTTCCAACGATCCAAACTTTCGGCGTGGAACTGCGCCAGCAATCGCGCGGTACAGGTATCGTAATCAAAGGCTTCGTCCCCCATCACCTGCGGCGTGACACCCAGACGATCGGCACAAAACCGCATCACGTCTTCTTGGATCGCCGCGGTGGTGTTCACCAAAATCTCACGCGGCGAAAAACGGCCGAGCTCGCTCATCAGGCGCACGGCCACGTCGTCTCCGTCCACCGAGGTCAGACTGACCTCACCGGTCGAGCAATCCGCAAAGCAGACGCCCGCTGTGCGCGGATCGGACAAATAGATCACGCAAAGGTAGTTGTTTCGGCCTTCGTCGAGCATACTGCCCTCGATGACCGTACCGGGAGTGACAACGCGAATGATCTCACGCTTGACCAAACCCTTGGCCTGCGCCGGATCCTCCGTCTGTTCGCAGATAGCGACCTTGTAGCCGCGCTGTACTAGTCGCGCAATATATCCGTCACAGCTGTGGAACGGCACGCCGCACATCGGCGCGCGCTCCGGCAATCCGCACTCTTTGCCGGTCAACACCAGATCCAGTTCCTGCGACACCTGTTTGGCATCGTCAAAAAACATTTCGTAAAAGTCACCGACGCGAAAAAATATCACGCTATCCGGATTTTGCTCTTTGATGTCCAAATACTGTTGCATCATCGGCGAAAGTCCCGCCATCTGTCCTCACCTCCTCGGAAATTACTCAATCCAATTAGTGGCAGCCGCCGCAAGAAGCGCAGTTGCCGCCGCAGCTTTCCGCCGACTCCGGAATGGCATAGGGATCTTCGCCCTGCGCCGACAGCGTGATGATGCGTGCCACCGCTTCCATAACGCGATCCAGCTCCGGCTTGGCGGTGTTGTACGCCACCATCGACGGATTTTCCATGATTTTCTCATACACGGCAGACACTTCGTCTGTCAAGGCAGTCACCTTGTCGGTATCCGGCGTTTCGCGGGACGCTTCGTTCTGCGCCGCGATACGCTTCAGATTGAATTCGCCGATCAGTTCCTGCAATGCCTTGTCCTCATCAGCGGCGGCCTGCGCCATCTGCACGCGGATATAGCGTTCATCTTCCTGCAAAGCGGCGCCCAGTTCGCGCGCCAATTCCACAATACGATCCATTTTCTAAGTCTCCTTTAATCTTCAAGTTCAACAATTTTTCCAATGAGTATCCAACTCTTTGTTTCGGTGATCTCCACGATCGCGCGGCGACCGAGTAAAGCGTTATCCCCTTGCACCCGCACGATCACGTTGTCCGGCAGCCGAGCCTCGATAAACCCACCAGCGTCCGTTTCCAGCAGTGCGCGGAAGCGTTTGCCGAGCATACCGGCCAAGCGTTTGGCAGCGATCTTCTCTTGCTTTGCCGTCAATTCCTGGAACCAGCGGCTCTTTTCCTCTGCCGAGATCGGATCCGGCATCGAAGCCGCCGGGGTGCCCACACGCGGGGAGTAGATAAACGTAAACAACGAGGTGTAGCCAACCTCGTCGATCAGCGACAGCGTCTCCTCGAAATCCTCGCGAGTCTCACCGGGGAATCCGACGATGATGTCGCTGGTAAACGAAATGTCCGGCACCACTTTCCGCGCATACGCCACCAAATTCAAGTATTCCTCGCGCGTGTAGTGGCGATTCATCGCCTTGAGAATGCGACTGCTGCCCGATTGCACCGGCAGATGAAAGTGCCGCGAGACCTTTTCGCAGGCCGCGATGGTATCAAACAGACGCGGCGTGGCGTCTTTCGGATGTGAGGTCATAAAACGAATGATGAAATCGCCCGGAATGTCGTTGATCCGACGCAAAAGCTCCGGAAAATCAACCTCAAATCCTTCGCTTTTCCCATACGAATTGACGTTTTGCCCCAGAAGCGTGATCTCCTTGTAGCCGGCGGCCACCAGTTCTTTGGCTTCGGCGAGCACGTCCTCCGGCAACCGACTCCGTTCGCGACCGCGAACGTACGGCACCACACAGTAGGTGCAGAAATTGTTGCACCCATACATAATCGGAAGCCACGCCTTGGCGCCGCGATCGCGGCAGACGGGGATGCCCTCGGCGATGTTACCGTCCTCGGTGGGCGTCTCGATCACACGCTTGCCTTTGCGGAGCGTGTTCGCCAGCAGTTCGGGGAATTTATACAGCACGTGGGTGCCGAACACCAGCCCCACAAACGGATAGCTCTTTTTGAGTTTCTCGGCAATATGCTCCTGCTGGACCATACAACCGCACACCGCGATCAACAGCGAGGGCTTACGCGTTTTAAAGGTTTTGAGCGCACCGACGTTCCCGAATACGCGGTCCTCCGCGTGTTCGCGGACGGCGCAGGTGTTAAACAGAATAAAATCCGCCTCGCCCGGTTCCTCGGTGAAACCGAAGCCCATTTCGGCGAGCATACCCTTGATATGCTCGGCGTCGGCGACGTTTTGCTGACAGCCGAACGTGCGAATATACGCCAACGGCGATACGCCTTGCGCTTCGTAATGCGCGCGCACCCAATCGGTAAACGGGCGCTGTTTGGCCATCTCCTCCGGCCCGATAATCCGTGTCTGCGACATAGGAACAATCCCCCTACTATAATCTTTTATATTATATCAAAAACCCGTCCTCTTTTCAATGGAAAAGAGCAGAAAAAGTGAAAAAATTTTGAAAAACCGGCATTCGACAGAAAACCTTGATTTTGTGGGGAAATATTTTGACAATCATCTTTGAATGGTATATAATTTTAATACCCCTATGGATGCAAGAGATAAAGAAAGGAACCTATTATGAATAAGGTAATAATCTTATTATTAGTCCTCGTACTGTTATGTGGCTGCACTCCGGATCCGGTGACGGAAACAGGCGAGAGCAGTAGCACGACGAGCAGTAGCGCGACGAGTAGTAGCGCTACCACCACGAGTAGCACGTCGACCGAGAGTGTTACAACGACGACCACCACTACCACCACACGTAAGAAAACCACTACTACCACTACGGAGAACATCGCCTCTATCGTTCAGAGCGCGGTCGATAAAGCTGTGTCGAGTGCTCTCGACGAGTTGACCACTACGACGACCAGTTATACTGGTACGGAGTCGTCGGGTACATCTAAAGATAAAGACAAAGAGGTTACGTTGCCCTCGGTATATTGGGATGGTGATGTAGTGACGGGTAGAGGTACTACTACCACCACTGCTCGAACGAGTCAGCGCGGCTCAGACGGACTACCGTTCGTACCTTTTGATTGATCGGTGTTTTGTGGTATAATACTAATGAAAAGTGCCCTGCCACTTGAAGCGCAGATCATTTATGCCAGGCGACACCACGGTCTTAATGGTGGTCGTTGAAACAGTAAAAACGAAAGCACCCCTTGTTGGGGTGCTTTTCTTTTGGTTAAAATATAACATAACGTTATAATATGGGTAATAAGGAGGAGTTCAATGTGATACACCCAGGAGAGGTTCGCGCAGAAGCGCGGAAACAGATAGAGAAACACGGAGTTTTAGGCGCGTAGGGCGCGGCGGTTTCCGACGCACCAAAGCCTCCCTCGCCTAGAGGGAGGGGGAGACAATAGTAAAACTCCCTCGGATTTTTCCGAGGGAGTTTGTTGTGTTGGCATCTACTTATCTTCCCGGGCCGTCGCCAGCCAAGTATTGTCAGCGCAAGTGAGCTTAACTTCCGTGTTCGGGATGGGAACGGGTGTACCCTCACCGCCATCGACACCAACTATTTTCTTTTCAAGGCTGTG